>JBKGXV010000001.1:0-184459 GCA_046546375.1 Chitinispirillaceae bacterium
ATGCCAGAACTGTTGGATTGAACTGTATCGATTTTTTCTCCAGGTCGACAGCCCCTGCCTGGAACTCCGCTCTTTTGATATCCGAAGCCGCTGCGGTTGCCCTGGCCACCAGGTTGGTGATTCCGTAGCCCAGTGAAAGAAGCTTTTCCTCTTCGAAAGGGGAAAAAAGCCGGGGGGTGATTCCCGCTTTATGCAGAGATGGCCAGAATCGGTTTCCCGGTCTGGCGAAGTGATGTCCCACCGCACCGGTGTAGAGACTGGGATTGATACCGCAGAAAAGTATTTTGAGATCCGGTGCAATCACATCGGGAACAGTTTTGCCCCAGGCGGCCTGGATCTGTTCGGAAGTCGGTTTGAAAGGGTCCATGGAAAAAAAATACATGTTGGAGAGAAATGATGCAGTTTCCGGAAATGATTTTCCCGTACTCACTTCCGAGATGCCAACCCGCAATCTCTCCAGCACAACACTCGTACTCATTCAGAACAAAATCACAATCTCTCTGGTGCACATCTATTATTTTATGTAGCTTTATTAATGGGGCAGCTGCGAAAAGAGTCAGTTCTCCCGCCAATTCCAGTTTTCCAGAAGTACATCCTCGCAATCTCAAGGAGTTCTCATCATCATGGATTTCAATACGATCGATCGCGCCGCCGACAATATACGTATCCTTTCTGCTGCAATGGTGGAACGGGCCAAATCGGGACACCCCGGAGGGGCCATGGGAGGTGCCGACTTCATAAATATCCTCTATTCCGAATTCCTCAACTGGGATCCCGACGATCTGCAATGGCCCAACCGCGACCGCTTCTATCTGGATCCGGGTCATATGTCACCCATGCTCTATTCGGTTCTGGCCCTGAGCGGTGTGTACTCCATGGATGATATCAAGAATTTCAGACAGTGGGGAAGCTGCACCCCCGGGCATCCGGAGCGGGATGTGAAGCATGGTATTGAAAACACCTCCGGGCCGCTTGGACAGGGACATGCCATGGGGCTGGGGGCGGCTATCGCAGAAAGATTCCTGGCCGCTCGTTTCGGAGAATGGACCACTCACAAAACCTACGCCTATCTATCTGATGGCGGTATTCAGGAGGAAATCTCACAGGGTGTGGGGCGTCTTGCCGGACATCTGGGGCTGAGCAATTTCATCATGTTTTATGATTCCAATGATATCCAGCTTTCAAGCTCCACCGATGAGGTGACAAGTGAGGATACCGCCGCAAAGTACGAGGCATGGGGCTGGAATGTGGTGACCATCGACGGCAATGATCAGCATCAGATCAGAGAGGCTTTGAAAAATGCTCAGGCTCAGACCGAAAAGCCCACGCTGATCATCGGAAAAACGGTGATGGGCAAAGGTGCCCGTACAGAAAACGGGGAGTCTTTTGAACGTCAGGTTTCCACTCACGGAATGCCGCTTACCGGTGCCGGCGCTTCTTTTGAGGAGACGGTGAAAAATCTGGACGGAAACCCTCAGGATCCTTTCAAAGTTTTCGATGATGTCTCGGCTTATTATTCAGAAATTCTGGAAAGAAAAAGAGAATATGCCCGTCAAAGAAAATCTCAGCAGGCTCAGTGGGAGAAGGAAAATCCCGAACTGGCCCGGAAATTCGCATTCTATATGAGCGGCAAGCTTCCAAAGATCGATTGGGGTGCCATACAGCAGAAAGCCAATGTGCCCAGCAGGGCAGCCTCGGGTGTGGTTCTGGGTGAATTCGGAAGTAAAGTAGAAAATATGATAGTCTCATCTGCCGATCTTTCCAACAGCGATAAAACCGAAGGCTTTCTCAAGCACACCAAAATTCTCAAAAAGGGAGACTTTTCCGGGGCATTTCTCCAGTCCGGTGTTGCAGAGCTTACCATGGCTGCTGTGATGAACGGTATTGCTTCCCACGGGGGAGTTTTCGCAGTGTGCGGAACCTTTTTTGCATTTTCAGATTATATGAAGCCTGCTGTGCGCATGGCTGCTCTTATGGAGCTTCCGGTGAAATATATTTGGACTCATGATGCATTCAGGGTGGGTGAGGATGGACCTACTCATCAGCCTATCGAGCAGGAACTTCAGGTAAGGCTTCTTGAAAAGATGGACAATCTTCACGGAAGGCGCAGCATGCTGGTGCTTCGGCCCGCCGATGCAGTCGAGACTACTGTGGCATGGAAACTGGCTTTTGAAAATGTGAATGGGCCGAGTGCACTTCTCCTCAGCCGTCAGAATATCGCCGATGTACCTCCAAAAGCCGGTTCCACCCGCTATAAGGATGCGCTGAATGCTTCCAAGGGTGCTTATGTTGTGGCAGACTGCAAAGGAACACCCGATCTCATTCTGGTGGCCAACGGTTCGGAGGTGGTTACCTGTGTTGAAGGAGCGCAGATACTTCAAAAAGAGCACGGTCTTGCTGTTCGGGTGTTGAGTGTACCTTCCGGTGGCCTCTTCAAAGAACAGAGTGATGATTACAAAAAAGCGCTTCTGCCTTTCGGTGTGCCGGTTTTGGGACTTACTGCCGGTTTGCCTCAGAATTTCCAGGAGGTTGTGGGACCATTTGGGAAGGTAATTGGCATGGAGCGTTTCGGGGCTTCTGCACCGTTTAAAGTCCTTGATGAAAAATTCGGCTATACTGCGGATAATGTGGTCCGGCAGGCCGAAAATTATCTTAAGGAGCATGAATCCCTGATGAATCGAATGCAGTCACTGTTCGAAAGAGAAGAGAAACTCTCCGAATAGGGTTTATCATTTAAAACTTCTGAGGTCCGAAAACGGTCTTTACAAATCGGGTTGAGTCAGCTCTCCAGCAATGTGGCGGCAATGGAAAAATAGATCATCACTCCAACAATGTCTGTGATGCTTGTTACCAGGGGGGCGCTGGCTGTAGCCGGGTCTTTTTTCAATTTGCGGAGAATAAAAGGAAGGCACATTCCTATCAAGCTTCCTGTCAGGACAATCAGAAACATGGAAAGGGCAACCGTGAGTGCTATTATGTAGCCTCCTCTGAACAGCCCCACTGCAGCCGCAGCAAGCCCCATGGCTCCGCCCAGAGTGGTTCCCACCAACAATTCCTTAAGAAGCATACGCCACCAATCATTCATTTGTACATCACCTGTGGCCAGCGCTCTTACCATAAGTAGAGCAGATTGCGCTCCGGCATTACCACCGCCCGCGATAAGAAGCGGGAGAAAAAACACCAGCGCCACCGTTCCCGCAATCACATCTTCGAAATAGGCTATGCCCGCCCCGGAGAAGATATTCACGAAAATAAGAAGTACAAGCCAGAATATTCTGCGCCTGTAAAGCAACCCCACGGAAGCGTCGCGCAGATTCTCGATAGGATCCTCATCCACCTCGAAACTCAACCCCCCGATTCTCTGGAAGTCCTCGGTTGCCTGGATATCAGCTGCGTCCATAAGGTCATCAATGGTTACTATTCCGAGAAGCTTTCCCAGAGTATCAACCACCGGAAGTGCCAGATAATTGTACTTTTTGATCATCTCAACTGCTTCTTCCAGATCGCTCATGGCTGATATGGCAATAAAATTGTAATCCATCACCGACTGCACTGTTCTCTCCGGTGATGCCAGAATCAGGTGTCTGAGTGCGATTTCATCCACCAGTTTGCCGCTTCTGTCTGTCACGTAAACAACGTTGATGGTTTCGCTGTCTCTGCCGTACTTTCTTATATGATCAAGAGCTCTTTCTATGGTCCAGTCTTCTTTTATGTAAACGATATTGGGGGTCATCACCCTGCCCACACTCTGTTCGGGGTAGCCCAGAAGAATTCGTGTCTCTTTGAGGTCCTGGGGGCTTAAAAGATTAAGGAGTTTACGGGTGATTTCAGCCGGCATTTCATCCATGAGCGCTGTGCGGTCATCCGGGTCGAGATTGGCCAGAAGGTGACGCAGTTCGTGGTTTGTCATATCCTCAACGAGTTCATCCTGCACCGCGGGACTCAGCTCGGAGAAGACATCTGCGGCGAAACGCCGTGGAAGAAAACGCAAGAGCAGAACCCGCTGGGGCTCTTTGAGCTTCGCGATAAGATCCGCAACTTCCACCGGTGGCCAGGAGGAGAGGTTTTTGCGCAGTTCGGCCCACTGGCGATCATTGATAAGCTGCATGATATCTTCTATTACTTGTTCCTGGGACATCAGTTCTCCACCGGTCTGTTTTGTGTGCCCTTTTCCGCACAGAAAATATAGTACAAGCCTGTGAGGTTTCCGAAAAAGTTCTGCACTTTCCGATTTGCGGCGAGGCGGATCTTTGAGGACTGAAACATCAATATGTGTTTACCGTGTCAGGAGATCGTTGAGTTTGAGAAATCTCCTGGAAAGTCCAGTTATCATATTTCTCACCCAGGGAGACAGTTTGATCAGCTCCTGTTCCACCGATTGGCGATCCATTACCCGGATTGCGGTATTGTCATGAACGGCAGTAACCGTTGCAGACCTGGGGCCGTTTGAAAAAATTGCCACTTCACCGGCGAACTCATTTTTTCCTAAACTGGCCATTACCACCTTTTTGCCATCAATCATGCGGGATATTTCCACTTCTCCCTCCAGTACCGTGAAGGCGAATTTGCCAGGATCACCTTCTTTGAAAATCTGTTCACCAGCGGAGAAGAGCTTTGTGGAAAAAGCCTGACCCGAATTCTGAAATTTGTCCAGATCTATCAAGACTTCATGAAAGCTGTGATAGCGTTCGTAGGGTTCCTTCTGAAGCATTTTTCTGCATATATTGGAAAGCATTTCCGGAATGTCGGGGCAGATTTCATTGAGCAAAGCGGGGGTATGATCAAGCGCGTTTTTGAAATCATCTGAAAAGGGCTGAATTCCTGTCATCATTTCATAAAGGATAATGCCCATGGAGAATATGTCCGAAGAGGGTGTGAGCGGTTCTTCGGATAACTGTTCGGGGGAAGCATAGGGCGAATTTTCCTTTTTATGATTACGGGGTGTAACAGTAGGTGGAGGAGGAGCATCTTTCACCAGTCTCAGATAGTCCTCGTAGGGTTTTGTATTGTAGAGAATCGCACTTCCCCAGTCGGTGACAGTGACCTCTCCGTATTGTCCCAGCATGATATTGTCCGGGTTGAGGTCCAGGTGAACTACTCCTTTGTCGTGGACATAAGCCATTGTTTCGCACAGTTTGGTGAAAATACTGACTAACTGAGCGCATGTTTTCGATTTCAGTTCCCAGCGAAGATTACTGCCCGAGATCATCTTCATGGTATAGCAGGGAAGGTTTTCGCTGTTTATAAAGGAGCTGTAGAGAATCACGATACCGGGATGATCTATGTAGCTTATCAGTTTTGATTCATTAAGAAATGATTTTACGACTTTACTGTCATTGAGAAACTCCTTGCGGAGCTGTTTCATGGCGACTATGCGGTTGAGAAATGAATCAAAACAGCTGAATATTTCTGTATATGTACCTTTGCCGAGGCTTCCCAGCAGGCGGTAGCGCTCTTTCTGCCTCAGATCATTGAGTGCTTCATCTTTTGCCTGAAAATTGAACAGATTCATTCTTTGTATCCTGAAAAGTGACTTTGAAGGCACTCTGATATCACAGCTTCCTTCAATATCCGAAAAAACAAAACCGGGTTTTAAGATAATAAATAGAAAAGGAAAGTGAAATCCAACAACAAAGATTATTCTGCAGGGGAAGGAGCAACTCCGTTCTCAGACACTGGTGAGAAAGAAGCCGGCAGGGAAGAGAAAAATGAATCGATTTCTTTTTGATACATATCGACAGTTGTTGTCCGGAGAATTCTTGTCATCAGGTTTCCGCTAGGATCCAGTCCCTGTGCCAGAAAGCTCCACAGTTCCTTCATTTTGCCAAGGACACTGTTTTCTCCGGGGAGATGTCTACTGTTTACCCCAAGCAGCTCATCAACAAATGATTTTACTTTGTCAATACCCGGGTGGCAGTCTCTGTTTCTGATCTGAGGCAGCAGGAATGGATTCGAGATGATTCCACGTCCCAGCATCCATTTACCTGTCCGGGGAAATTTCGAAGAAAGGAAGTGAAGGTCACCCAAAGTTCTGATATCTCCGTTGTAGATCACCTCATGTGTAGACTGATGATAGCATGAAGTGAAACTTTCCAGATCAACTGAACCTTTATACATCTGGCTTCCGGTGCGCGGATGAATAATGATCTCCTTGAGGGGATATTCATTGAATACAGGTATCAGTTTGTCCAGATCGCTTTTCTGCTCCAAACCGAGGCGTACCTTTACCGAGAGGGGAAGGGGGAGATGAGGAATTACATAATCCAGAAATTTTCTGATTTCCTCTGTATATGGCAACAGACCGCTACCTCTCTTTTTTCTGGTGACAAGGGGGGAGGGACATCCAAGATTCCAGTTCACTGATTTGAATCCCAGTTCAGAAAAAGCCCGGCTTAGAATCAGAAAACCATCACTGTCATTTCCGATTATCTGCGGGATGAGGCGTTCGGGGTCGTTGTGGTCGGGGTGAATATCTTTTACATGACAGAGACGTGCCCTCTTACCCTTTACAGTAGATATAAAAGGCGCAAGCATGTAATCGAACCTGCCGAAATGGTTTTCGTAGGCAGATCGGAAAAACCGGTCCGTGATACCTCTCAGGGGTGCAAGATACAGTCGCGTTTGAAAGTCCATATGAAATCAGAAAGCATTGAAAATCAGTACGAAAACTTCATCCCGAGCTCAAACAGCTGATCCTTGCTGTAGATCGGCCTCTCTTTGGGGAATTCATAGTTGTAGTCAACGAAAAACGATATTCCATGCCTGTAGGGGTAAAGAACCGCTTCCAATGAAAGTTTTCCCGACCAGTAGAAGTTCCCTTCTGTGTTGCTGAAAAACTCCAGCTCGTGTCCCGCATTGAGAATCCAAAAACTGGTTTTGAAAAAATCATAGCTGGTTTCGAATCGGCCGGCGGTTTGCCACTCGTGCCCTCCGGAGAGAATAGCCGGATTCACCCATCCGAAAAATTCATTGATGAAAAATCCCACGTAAACACTCCAGGATATTCTGTCCCAATATTCCCAGTTTCCTTCCTTTTTCAGCTTTTCAATCATAAACCGGCGTCTGTGATTTTCTGAAGCAAATCGAAGAAACAATTGGTTCCAGTAGGGAGTTGATCTGGAGTTTCTGTCCACTTCGTGAAAACAGCGGTGATCCAATCCGAGCTGATAATGTCCACCTTTATGGCGAAATTCGAAAAAGGGGGAGAGTGCATAATGAACATCCCGAGGGTCAAAAACTATGTCCTTGTACTGTTTTCCCATTCCCAAGTTGTTCAGGTAAAACCCTCCCAGGAAAAACTTGTCCGCATAGGAAACGAACATGGCTTCGAATAGTGTGGTGGCTTCCAGAAGATAAGCTTTTACGAATTCATCATTTTTATGGTTCATAAACCATCTTGCATCCTGTTCGAAATAGTATTCCGGCAGAGCTTTTACCTGGTTCAGCATACTGTTTATTTCTGAACCTGATGAAAAAGTGAAAAGACAAAAAATGGAAAGTGAAAAAATGCATTTCTGAAAAATCGTGTTCATAGTCCTGTTCTTTTCTGATTTCCGGTTGAAGGAAAATTCTGCCATCTGAGGCATGGACGTTTCAACTGTTTTTATCCAAAAAGGTCCTGTTGACCTGAAATTATACGTTCGAAATTTGTTCCTGTCCATTCAAGAATCGTATCTGCAATGGGTCTGAGCTGGCATTCCTGGTAATGTTCGTAATCAAGAGGCGCCGTGAGCTTTTCAAGCGGCTGGGGGCCGTCTTTTGTGATGCAGTATTTAACCGGGTTAGTCGGATTATCAAGCAGTTTGGCAGCCTGTACATGCGGGGGAATATTGGTCGTGTACTCGCTGATCTGTTTCCTGAGGCGTTTTTTATACACAAGCTTGTGATCGAAACTGCCCTTTTTGAGAAACTCCACGATTTGAACCACATAGTCATCCAGCCGTTTTCCCGAAAAGAAACGCAAAAACAGTTCGTGCTGGAACTCCTTGGCCAGCTCAGTCCAGTCGCTGCGGGCCGATTCCATTCCCTTGAAAACAAGACGCATATTTCCGTTTCCATTAAGAACCGACCCGCAGTAGTGTTTTTTACTTCCCTGAGAAAGGCCTCCTCCACGTATGGAAGGCACGAAAAAGTGCCGGAAATGAGTTTCATACTGAAGTTCGAGTTTGGAATCGGCAGAAAATGATTCTTTCAAATGATCGCCCAGCCATTCTGTTATCTGCTTTGATATGGTGATTCCGACCTGTTCTGCTTTCTGGCCCATATGGGGGCCCAGGTGTACGAAAAGCGAATCCGTATCTCCATAGATCACTTTTTTGCCACTGATTTTTTCGATCCGATCGATTGACGCTTTAAGAATATGGCGGCCGGTCATAGTGATTGTGGAAGCGATCTCCTGGGAAAAGAATCTGCAACCTGTGGATCCGAGAACTCCGTAAAAACTGTTCATCAGAATCTTGATTGCCTGCGAGAGAAATGGATTGTTCTCCTTTTTCGCTCTGGCTCTGGCTTTCATCAGTTCACTGATGACCCCCGGGAGTATGTTGTCGTTACGGGAAAAAGTCGTGCCGGTTGGATTTGTGACCTGTTCTCCCTTTTTGTCTCTGAATCCCAGCGGATCAATAAGAAAGGTCATTATGATAGAGGGATAAAGGCTTTTGAAATCGAATACAAGCACGTGTTCGTAAAGTCCCGGCTGAGGTTCCACAACGAACCCTCCGGGTAGCGGAGCGTCGGGTTGTTTTATATCCAGAATATCGTTTGCCACGAATCCCGCCCGGTGAAGCCGGGGCAGGTAAAGATAGTCGAAAGTGGATACGCTCCCGC
Source organism: Chitinispirillaceae bacterium (assembly GCA_046546375.1). GTDB lineage: Bacteria > Fibrobacterota > Chitinivibrionia > Chitinivibrionales > Chitinispirillaceae > JAEZKC01. The sequence goes on from JBKGXV010000001.1 coordinate 8,827, forward strand.
CGGTGCGTTCGAGGGTCTGTCCTGAGCGCTTCGAACGTTCTATCGCATTCAGAAGAAGACCGGTTTCATGAAAAATTTCCAGAGCGAGTCGAGCATCGCTGAGATTGTATCTGGCAAGTTCCATCTTGTCGTTACGGAACAGGTGATCTATCTGTTCGATCTTTTCGGAACCGCTGGCCTGAATCGTTTTGTGTTTATCCAGCACTTTTGAAGCGACGTGATCCAAAGAAAACTCCTCAAAGGAGTGGTGATATGCTCTGAGCATCACGGGAATATCAATAACTACTCTGCCGGGGATCCGTGCACTCCATTTGCCGGTATTCTGGCTTTGCACCAACCTGCTCCCACTGTCTCTTCCCAATTCGAATGGCACACCCAGTCTGCGGCAGCGCTCTGAGATCATTCTGAGATCGAAATCGATCACATTCCATCCTATGAGGATATCGGGATCTTTTTTTCTCAGATATGAAAAAAAACTTACAAGCAGCTCTTTTTCACTTCTGCAGAAATAAATTCCTTCCCGGTCAGGCAGTTCACCCCTGATGAAAACAGCTGAATCGGCGGAATCTGTAGTTGCGATGCTGTAGATCTCTCCTGTTGACACACATGTTTCTATGTCGAACGATTCAGTTTTCAGAACCGGATCCATTGGGCATCCGCGCAGACGGGGGTTGTGGAAAACGAGGGTGTTGCCCGAGTTGTATGACTGGCCGGTGACTTTCATTCCTCCTGTAACCATCCGTTCCATAAGGTAGCGTTCGAGAGGGTGGATGTCGGATTCAAATATTCTGTATCCCGAAGTGCGCAGTTTTCTGGCTGTCTGCTGCAGCAGGGAGTAGTTTGAAAAGTAGAGACAGTCCACAGGCTCCTTGAACAGGCTCATGAGGGGGAGCTGTTTTCTCTCCTGGGCCAGAGGGGTTTCTTCGGGGTCAAGAGATCGGCTGCAGAAAAAGAGTGGACGGAAATTGTCCACAAGAATTTTCACCGGTTCACCTTTGCGGGATATGCCCCAAATGACTATTTCGAATCTGTTTCCCACATCCCGGCTCTGGGAGGTGAGGAGGAAACATTCCGTCGAGGAGTTTTCAGGCGTGATCATTGCTTTACTGTTTTTTCATTGCTTCGAGAGCTGTTTCAAGCTGATTGTTTTCGGTTGTCTTTGAATGTCATTCGGTTTAAAAATACATCGGAACAGAACCTCATTTCCGGCTCTGTATAAAAAAAATGGCATCAGCGGCACGTATTATATCATTTTATAGGTAATTAACTGGCAGGCTCAGTAATCACTTTCAGGTAGAAGGAGGTTATGAGGTGGAAAACAACATGTGGGATAAGGTCAAGAAGTCACTTAAAGACGGTGCGGCCATGTCCATGGAGAAGATCGAGGAGTATACCAAGATCGGCAAGCTCAAGGTTGAGGAGATGTCCGCCAAGCGCAAGATCGAGCGCAATTTCATGGATATCGGCGAACGGCTCTACGATCTGGTTCAGGAAGGCAAGAACTCGGCTTTGGCCGATGATCTGGCCATCAAGAAAGCTGTCGAGAGTGTGAATACTCTGAAAGCCGAAATCGCCGAAATCGAAGATAAGATCAAAGAGGTGAGTGAAGCGGCCAAAAAGAACAGGGCTGAAGAGGAAGAAGAGAGCGAAGTAAGCGGTATTTAGCAGTAATGAAGAAAAGAACAATTCTCATAGTACCACCACGGGGTACGCGAATAAAGGCATTCCATATCCGTTTTTCCGTGGTGGTACTGGTTTTTTCAGTAGTACTGATCGGTTTTGCTGGTTATCTCATTCCTTTCAACAGTTTTACCCTCAATGTTCAGGAGCAGAATCAGAAAAAGAATCTGGCCAAGCAGAACGAGAAGCTGCTTCAGAATATTGTGGCCACCCTCAGATTGCTCAACGGTCTCGAAAAGCAGGTAAACCGTCTTGAGGTGAAGCGGGAGGAGGTAAAGGAACTCGCCGGAGTTCCCGAGACAAATTTTGGGGCGGCGAAGCAGAAAAGGATCAACCCTGCCGAGATGGGGCCATCAGCTCTCCTTTTTTACATGAACGAGCGCGAGAAGTTCATCACCAGGTTCGCCACGGCCATCAAGCAGGAGAATCTTTTCGATCTGATACCAGTGTGCAGGCCGGTTTCATCTGATGCAACAATCGTTTCCAAACGCTTCGGACCCGCCCGGGACCCTTTTACCGGGAAGCAGAAAATGCACTATGGGGTGGATTTTGCCGGTGAACGCGGAACGGCGGTTGTCGCCACCGCTTCCGGAACCGTTTCTCTGGTTGAAAATGACCCCATATGGGGGCGAAGAATCGTTATCAAGCATGGTAAAGGATTCAAAACAGTATACGCCCATCTGGGCATCACAAAAGTGTACCGCGGCAGGAGGGTGAAAAAAGGAGATGTGATCGGTACTGTCGGATTGTCCGGTCTTACCACCGGTCCTCATCTGCACTACGAAGTGTGGCACAAGGATGAGGCGGTGAACCCTGAAGAATATTTCTTTCCGGAAACAGTTCTTTCCGGAGTTTTTTCAGAATCAGCCTTTGAAGACTAAGGCCAGAGTTCCTGCAATAGCGGCGCCTGCCGCTGCTGCTGCAATAATCCATGGTTGCAGCAGCTTCAATCTCTTGCCGATCGGTTCTAAAGGAAGATCTTTAGGCGGCTCCCAGGCAGGGATCGAGGCCGGATTCTGTACAAAATTGGTGAGAACATCCTGCGGTGCCAGATCAGAAATGTGCTTGAGTACAGCATATATATCATAGCCGAACTCTGCTGCGCTGTTATAACGGTCTTGAGGGCTTAGGGCCATTGCCTTTTCCACCAGACCTACTAGCAGATCCGGCAGTTCAATGTTATGGCTGCTGAGAGGGCGGAAATGGCCGGCAGTCTTTTTCTGTACAAGTTCCGATAACGTCTTCTGGGGAAATGCACGCTTTCCGGTAATCATCTCATAGAGAACGGTACCCAGGGAGAATATGTCGCTTCTGTGGTCCAGTGGCTGGCCATTAAGCTGTTCTGGGCTGAGATAGACCAGTGTCCCCATGATTTTGGACCCTACTGTATGGAGACTCACTTCGCTCGGTCTGGCAATTCCGAAGTCCATCAGTTTGATTATGCCGTCTTTTGAAAGAACGATATTGTCCGGTTTGATATCTCTGTGAATAAGCCCCCGGTAAATTTTGCGGTAAAGAGTATAGTCTTTCACATGAGCGTAATGCAGTGCCTGGCATACGAAATAAGCAGTCGATAAAGCCACAGCCAAAGGAAGCCTGCTGTGTTGATGTATTGCCTGTTTTATGGATACACCGTCTATGAATTCGAGTTCAAGATAGGGAAGTTGGCTGTTCATGTATCCGATATTGTGAATCTCGACGATATTGGGATGGTGAATGTCTGCAAGGATCTTGGCTTCGGTGAAAAAACGTTCCCGTGCATCCTTGTTGTTGCTTTTCTTGAGGATTTTAACTGCACGTATCATTTCCAATTCTTCATGCCAGACCTTGTAGACGTTGGCGCTGCCGCCCTCACCAACCAACGTCTGGATTATATTGGGGCCGATTTTATCTCCGGGAACAGGCATGGGCTGTTTCTGCTCATAGGGATTTCCCATGCTCGTCTTGGTGGGCATCTGGTATCGTTCGGATGGTGAATTCTGAAAGCTGTTCATTGTATTACCTTTTTTTCGGGGAAACAGCTATTTTTTGGAATATAATTTCTGTGAGTTATGCAGTAACACAAATTGCGATTGGAAGATATGCCGAAAATGAATATACTGCTTCTCAGGTTCTCCTCGATGGGAGATGTGATTTTGGTTTCTCCCGTTTTAACCTATCTTAAAACTCAATACCCCGAAGCGTCAATAACATTCGTTACTTCAGGTGTTTATTCCTCTCTTTTCAGGAGTGACCCCCGCGTTTCCTTTCTCATCGGAGTGGAAAAAAAACAGAAGTCAGTACAGTTGAGTGGACCCTACGATCTGGTTGTCGACCTTCAGAACAACTCCCGCAGCAAACGTTTCCTGAAAAGCTCCGGAATAACCAATGTGACCGGTTCCTTAAATAAATTCCATCTCAAACGGCTGCTTCTTCTTTATCTGAGGCTAAATTTCTATCCGGAATATTCCAGTGTACCTGTGCGTTATCTCAATGCCGCCGGTTTTCAGGCAGACGAGATTCCTCCGGTGAAACTTCATTTCGATTCAGAGCCCCCTTCTGAGTTCCGGAATTGGGTGGAGAAACGGGGAGTAATGAGACCTGTGGTGGCCCTTTTCCCCTTCAGTGCCTGGAAAAACAAGCAGTGGCCGGGGGAGTATTTCATAAAGGTCGGCCGTTATTTCAGTGCAAAAGGATGGAACGTGCTTCTCATGGGGGGCAGCGAGGATGTGCAGGAATCTTATGAGATACACAGAGAGATTGGTTCTCAATGCCTCTCGCTGGTAGGTGAACTTTCTTTGGATGAGTGCGGCAGGGTACTGAAAAACTGTTCACTTGCTCTGGGAAATGATACCGGTCTTTCCCATCTGGCCCGTTCCTGCCAAGTCAGAACCGGTATCATCTATGGGCCTACAACCAGTCATTTCGGATTCTATCCCTACGGTATACCTCCCTTCAGGGTGTTTGAGGAGAAGTTGTGGTGCAGGCCCTGTCACCCTCATGGAGGGAACCGTTGTCCTCTGGGGCACTGGCACTGTATGAAAAAGCTGCTTCCCGAAATGGTTATTGAAGGAATGGAGGATTTGTCCGGTTTCGAAAAAGAAACTCATGTATCTGGTTGATGTAACTTGACACCCTTCCCTTCCAGCCATCATTTTTATAGTTTGCTTTCAGAGGTGTTATGTACTGGATGAAAACTGCTGTATTCATATTCCTGATATGCATGTGGGTCGGGGCAGTTCCTGCTTCGGAAAAGCCATATGTGGAGTTTCTGGCCGGAGTTACCCTGATTCGTTCCAATCCCCGGCTTGAAAACGGGCAGATCGCCCGTAAGTATCAGCAACTCGAGGCGATCTGCAAAGTCAAAGGTGCAGACGTGCTTAAATTCATTCGAAAATATAAAGACAAGCCCAAGCAGTGGAAAGAAGTGAATGAGGAGATAATGGATATAATCATGGAAAATAAAAACAAAATGCCAAAAGAGGAGTAGTCATGGGCGGATCCTTGAAAGAGTTTACTGATCAGAATTTTGCGGACGAAGTGATCTCATCCAGTCAGCCTGTAGTGGTAGATTTCTGGGCTGAATGGTGCGGACCTTGTAAAATGCTCACGCCAATCGTAGATGAGCTTGCTTCCGAGTACGAAGGCGAGGTGGTGGTTGGAAAACTGGATATCGACGCTAATCCTCAGACCGCTGCGAAATACAATATCAACAGCATCCCTTCACTACTTTTTTTCAATAACGGCAATGTGGTGGATCAGCATACCGGTCTTCTGGCAAAAGGACCACTCAAGGCCAAGATCGACCGGGCTTTTCAGTAAGAGAAAAATGTAAATGAAAATTCTTGCACTCAATCCTCCTTTCCTGCCCAAGTTTTCACGCGAGTCGCGTTCACCTGCGGTAGCAAAGAGCGGGACTCTGTATTATCCTATGTGGCTTGCCTATGCCACAGGTTATCTGGAAAAGGCCGGAAATGAGGTAATGCTCATTGATGCACCGGCTGCAGAATACACTTTGGAGCAGGTACTGGAATCGGCAAGAGAATTCAAGCCCGATATGGTTGTACTGGACACCTCCACTCCCTCCATCTACAGCGATGTGGAAACTGCAATAGCTTTCAAAGAGACGTTTCCCGATCTGTTTGTGGTGATGGTCGGGGTGCATGTGTCTGCTCTGCCTTCAGAGACGCTGGAGCTTTCGCCTAAAATAGACGCGGTGGCATTCGGCGAGTATGATGAAACTCTTGTGGATCTGGCCGGTAAGCTGTCCTCCGGAAGAAAGGACCGGGAAACACTCTGCACTGTACCCGGACTGGTCTTCAGAAGCAGTGATGGTTCGGTGCATCGCAATGAACCCAGGCCTTTCATGGAAAATCTGGACGATATCCCGTTTGTTTCCAGGGTCTACCGCGATTTTCTTGACATTCAGCCCTATTTTTATGGTCACAGCCGTCATCCTCTGGTGGTGATGGTAACGGGGAGAGGATGTCCTTTCCAGTGTACTTACTGTGTGGTGCCTCAGACACTTCAGGGGCATAAATACAGGAAACGTTCCATTGAATCCATTGTTCAGGAATTCATTTATGTAAGGGAAAATTTCCCTGAAGTGAAAGAGATCATGATCGAGGACGATACGCTTACTGCTGACCGCAAGCGGTGCAGGGAGCTTTCCGAGGCGCTGGTGGCAACGGGGGCGAATAAAATTCCCTGGTCGGCCAATTCCAGAGCCGATGTGGATCTGGACACCATGCGTCTTATGCGCAAAGCCGGATGCCGTCTTTTCTGCGTGGGATTCGAGAGTGGCGAGCAGGCGATACTGGACAACATCAAAAAATCCATATCGCTCGATAAAATTTCCGATTTCATGAGCAACGCTTCAAAGGCCGGTATCATGGTACACGGCTGCTTCATGGTGGGTAACAGGGGGGAAACGAGAGAAACGCTTGAAAAGACTCTCCGTTTTGCCAAGCAGCTCAACCCTGATACGGCCCAGTTTTACCCCATCATGGTGTATCCGGGAACAAGTGATTACGAGTACTTTGAAAAGAAGGGCTGGATCGTGTCAGACGATTTCAGAAAATGGCTTACAGAAGACGGCCTTCATTCCTCGGTAGTATCAAATCCCGATCTTACCTATGAGGAACTGGTGAACTTCTGTGACCGGGCCCGCAGAGAGTTTTATCTGAGACCGGGGTATATGCTTTCTAAAGCCAAGCAGATGGTGACGCACCCTTCGGAGGCAAAACGGATAATGAAGGCTGCTTTGACATTTGCAAGGTATCTTATGCAGCCCTCGCTGAAAACTGCGGAGAACTAGATGCTTGTTTTTTTCAAGGTGCTTTTCTGGATATCTCTGGCAATGATCGCCTATTCCTATTTCTGTTATCCCTTTTTTCTGGCGGTACTCACTCGGTTTTTCGACAGACCGGTCAAGAGCCGGGATGAGTATCTTCCCGAGGTGGGAGTGCTGGTTCCTGCCTATAATGAAGAAAAGGTGATCCGCAGAAAAGTTGAAAATATCCTCTCCATCGACTACCCGCCCGAAAAAATTTCCGTATGGGTTGGTTCCGATTGTTCAGATGACAGCACTGAGGAGATAGTCAGAGAGATCAAAGATTCGCGGGTGCATCTCTGGCGTGCCCCCTCCAGGGGAGGGAAGACCGGGATCGTGAACAGGCTTGCTCCTCAGATACAGTGTGATATCATACTTTTCACCGATGCAAATACCATGCATCAGAAGAATTGCCTCAGGGCAATGGTGAGGCATTTTGCTGATCCTCAGGTAGGGGGAGTTGCAGGACATATAGAGCATATCACCACCGAGGGTGATGAGAATGCCGAAACCATGTATCGGATTTTCGAGTCAAAGCAGAAATATCTTGAAGGACGGCTGCACAGCACCATTTCGGCATTCGGTGGCTTTTATGCGGTGAGAAAAAAGCTTTTCCAGCCCATACCTGAAAATGCCTATTCAAATGACGATGTACTCATTCCCATGAATGTGATCCGTCAAGGTTACCGGATCATATACGAGATGGATGCCGTCTCCGAAGAGGATGTCTCAAACGAGGTGAGTTCCGAATTTCAGCGCAGGGTGAGAATCGGTGCGGGTAATTTCCAGGCTTTTTTCTGGCTTGTTGATTTTTTCAATCCTTTCAGAGGCTGGCCCTCGTTCTGCTATATTTCTCATAAGGTAACACGTTGGTTCTCTCCTTTTTTCATTTTCACTTCCTTTCTGTCCTGCTCCGTGCTTGCGTTTCTGGGTAATATGGAAGTGTACCGGTTTCTGCTTGTCTGCAGTATGATATTTACCGTTTCCGGACTTCTTCATCACCATCTGCCTCTTCGTATCAATCGCCACGTGTTCTACTTTTTTGCCATGAACTTCGCTTTGCTTCTCGGTTTTTTCCGTTTTGCGGGAGGAATCAGATCCGCAGTCTGGAAGCGCACCGAGCGCTCCGCCTAGAGATTCTCTTTTCTCCTTCATATTTATGACATCCGAGAGCCCCCGAATTAGTATATTGTAACTGGGTATTCACTATGTTTTCGGCTCAAGGAGGAAATATGCAGCATGTTGATTATATGTCGGTTGCTGAAAAGACGATGAATCAGATCCGTAAAGGCGCTTTTCTCACCGTGCAGGCCGGAGACGATCTCAACATCATGACTGTAGGCTGGGCTTCACTGGGCCATATATGGGGACGCCCCGTCATGACAGTACTGGTGCGTAAGTCGCGGCATACCTTCGGTATTATCGAAAGAGCCACCGAATTCACGGTCACTGTCCCTTCCGTGAATATGGAAAGGGAGCTTGCGTTCTGCGGAACCGAATCGGGCAGAGATCATGACAAACTCAAGGAGTGCAGTCTGGAACTGTTTCCCGGTGAGCGTGTGCGCACACCCGTGATAAATATTCCCGGAATTCATTTTGAATGCAGAATTGTCTATAAATCACCAATGGATCCTTCCAATCTCATTGAAGAGTACAACCATCTCTATCCCATGAAGGATTATCATACTGTATACTATGGAGAGATTGTGTACTGCTACTCGACTGAGGATGAAGCACAGACCGGATGAATCAGAAACCCCATTCTGAATCGGGACGATCATTTACCAGAGATTTGGCCTGAACCAGAACTTTCGCTGTATCGCTTCTGTTTTCTCTGTCACGGGAGCAGAGGGTAATCCTTAAAAGCATCTGTTGTGAACCGGTTTCGTTCACGTCTTCCAGTTCAAAGGAAGTGATCTTCCCGCCCTGATGCCCCCTTAATGCCATGGGATCGCCGTTTTTCAGAAGAGTTTCACCATTGAAATAATAGTCCAGAGTATCACCTCTGTCTAAAAGCCTTACAGAACTGTAGGTCATATCAAGTACACCGGATGTTTTTCTCAGTTTGAGCGCAATCTCATCCGCAATGCGGGTTGTTTCATCCCGCAGAAGAGCTCTGTTTTCGTGATGAGCCACGTGGGTGTTAAGATAATTCCAGGAGGAGAGCACAAGTGTGAACACAATCGAGGAAACGGCCACAATCACTATCAGTTCCAGAACAGTAAGTCCCCCGGCTGCTTCCTTTTCATTAGTAACCATTATCTGTTCCCTGGATCATTTTAAAGGTATGGGTGGGGAAATTATCTTTTTCAGGTTCCACAATAATTTCCAGCTCGACAGGCTTGTCATGTTCCGAAATCTCCTCCGCATCGTCAAGAATATTTCTGCTGATCTTGAATTTCACACCCCGTACTGTTGAGAAATAGGTGGAGTCCTCAAGTTTCCTGCCATGATAGGCTGCATTGCGTATTCTTTCCGCTTCACTGAAAGCCAGAGTTGAAGCAGTCTTATTTACATTTGCTCTGCCCCGTATCCTGTCTGCCGTATGAAGGCCGTGGAAAAGGGCGAATGTCACTGTGGACAGGATGAAAATGGCCACCATAAGCTCCGCGATGCTGAAACCGGAACTGGAATCTTTCATTTTCAGTTCTCCTTCCAGCTTATGATGAATGGTTCACCCAAAAAATAGGGCATGCGGTAATCGATTATGGTGGAAAGCGGTTCTATTGTCCCCGAAAAGTTGTTTTCTTCGACATCAGAAGTGTTTATAAGCGAATCGCTTTCAAGTTGTGAGCAGTCTACCAATCCTGCGGCTTTTATCAGACCGGCCATTTCTCCCTTGTGGCACACCGCTTTTTCTGCCCAGAGTATTCCGCTGATGTGTGCTGTTTCATCCGTTTTGATGCCTCCGGGATTTCCCAGTGCGATTGCGGTTCCGTCAAATACGGATGATTCAGAGAGGAGAATGGAATAGTTTCTGGGAATGTCCTCTCTTTTGCTGTTTACTGAATCGGCGCTTCCGAAGGCGCAAAGAGAGCTTTTGCTGTGAACCGATGCTTCTCCGTAGACATTGATACTGCTCATTGTTAAAGCGTTTCCCTGAAATGTTGCCTGGTCTCCTATGAATATACGCCCTATTGAGAAAAGGGTTACATTTGCCAGTTTTGTCTGGTCGAGAATCCTGGTTTCTCCCCCAACTGCAATATCCAGGTCCTTTAATCTGAATTCGCCGATGATCTGAAGATCACCCTGGACAGTGATTTTCCGCTTTTCTTTCCACTCTAAATCGGTAAATGATCCGTCCAGAATAAGATTGCTCTTTACCGTGTCCCGTATGGAATTCAACGCTTTGGGCGACTGTATGGTGAGAGGTACTCCGAATGTGGACGTATCTTCTTGGGAAATGATTCTACTTTTCAAACTGGATATGAATTCCTGGAACTGTTTTTTTTTACCTTTGGAATCTGATTTTTTTCTTTTGGGCTGCCAGAGTTTTCCTCTGTATGTTCCTTTCACCGGCTTGTCGTTTTCCAAAACGAGAACTGTATCCGGTCTGGCAGGCGCTGAACATCCCAGAATGGCTTCTACCCTTCTGGTTGTCTTCCGCACGGTAGCTTCGGAATGTATCTGGCAGTACATCCCATGGGGCGTTATGGTTACTTCCGACCAGTTGGAAGAGTCTTCTTTGAAGAGTTTTATTTTCTCTTTTTCTCCTATTGTGGAGGATTCGGGGGCCAGATCCAGTGAATCGAAAAGATCCATGCGGAATATCTGGTCGACTGCGGAAATCGTGGGCAGAGTGTCTTTTTGATCATCTGACCGGAGTTTTTCCAAACCCTTGTATATACCGGAACGGGCATTGAGCAGTGCCTGCAGAGAGGAGGGAGAACGGTTTGCCATGCTGGTGGTTCTGACCTGGTGAGTTAAATAGACGGAAACGATAATCAGACCGCAGGAAGCGAAGAGAAGCACGATCGGAAGCGTGTTCCCTTGTTCATTGCGGAAGACCTTCACCTCTTCTCCTCCACAGTGAGTTCAAACGTCCCCTGGTCATCTTTCATGATTACGCTGGTGGGATTGATTGCCACAATTTCCGCTTCATGAATTGTATCCCCTTTACCCCCGATGAACGTTTTGCCCCTGCTGTCTTCAATGATGGCCAGAAGTGCGGACTGCATTAGCCCCTTGAGACGAAAAACCTGTCTGGTTCTTTGTTTCTGGATTTTGGGACGAGGTGGTACAGAAACCCGGACCCGTTTAAGTTTATGCGGTCTGAAAGGGGATTCAAAATCGGCTTGGAATGTCAGTGGGGGAGAGGTAATGACAGCATTCAGCGCGGCTTCCACTTTGTGTGATGCCGCGTATTCCGGAGACTGTGTTGTGAACTCTTGGCTTTCCGGGTTGAAAACAGCTGAAGGGATTTCAAGAACGAGCCTGATACTGACGGCAATCATCATCGCTGCAAGAAGAAGATAAGCCGTATCGCGTTTTTTCTGATTCATCATATCTCCTCTTGAGGTATAAGGCAGGTGACCAGTATTTTGGCGTTCAGTTTCCCTGTTTTGTCCACTTCCAGAGCCAGTTTGCTGACCTGCAGTATCTGGGGGAGTGTTTCAAGTGAGGCGATGAATCTGCCCAGAGAATGATACTCTGTTCTCATCTGAAGTACGACAGGTATTCTAACCTGAGTTTCCGTTTTTGTTTCCCTTTGGGGCTGAATTCTGGAAAAAAGAATATTTTCTTCACGCGCACGGCTTATGAGTTCTTCAAGAATGCCGGAAACGGAACGGGAAGGTATTTGGGAGGGAATATTCTCCAGCTTGCGCTTCAGCTGTCGGTTCTTTTCCTTTATCTCATCCTTGAGGTTATCAAAGCCTTCCGAGGAGGATATGTAGAAATCGAATTTCTTTATTTTCTCTTTTTTTCCGGTATATTCCACCCACTGCGGCTGCGCCAAATAGCGTAATGCCGCACAGCAGGCAAGCGCTGCAGCGCAGATTATGAGTATGAATACACCGTCCTTGCTCAGTTTTCGTATAAATCCATCGTGCATATTATTTTAAACCGGCAGATGTTTTTGCTTTTTCGGTCTCTTTCCATACTGGATAGAGATGCTCCTTTGACAAAGGATTCCGATTGCAGTTTTGAAATGAATTCGGTAGCTGATGTTTCCGATTGCGACCACCCGGTGATCACAATCCGTATTTTTTGTGAATTCGAAATCTGGTCGGAAGCCAGCCGTTCCAGATACAGATCCGGCGGTTTCACATCTCCGAATGTCTGGAATAGCTTTCCCCAGTTGGACATCCGGGAGAATGTTTTTTTTACCGACAATATTTTCTCCGACAGCTCTTCTGCGGTTTCATTCAACCTGCGAATATCCCGGTCTTCCTTGAGAAAAGTATTGTAGACCTGTTCCTTGCGCTCGAGTTCCCGTCCGGATGTATAGTTGAGAATAGAGACAAGAGAAGAAAGGACGAGAGCTGTTATCAATAGAATGAGCGTGTATTTCAGAGCAAGCGGACGCAGTCTGCTGAAGCTGTTCTCGGAGGGGAAACTGAAAGAGGGAATGCTTGAATGTGCCGCAGCGAAAGCGGCCCCCGCGGCTTTGATTACATTGCCTTCTCTGATTGATCCGGGAAGTTTAACTGGCGTAACCGGAATCCCGTCATAGTTGGTATCGGGGCTGGTCTGATCAAATGTATACACTAGCTCAGGAAAGTCTTCTTTTTTTAGAACATACTTCCAGTATCGTTTTATCCTTTTTATGGAATTCTGAATGTCTGATGACGAACTGCAGGGAAATTCAAAAACCCCTTCCAACTTCCTTTTGATTGTTACACCAATCCTGACCGTTTTACCTTCAATAAACACCGATACGAAGGAGTCATCCGGGCTTTTACAAAAAGCAAGCGGTAGTGTCGTCAGAAAGGCATCGTCGGGAACCAGACCCTTCAACGATCCTGAAAGTGCCTGAATGTAAATAGAACACTGCTGCTGCTGAACACCTGCTTTCAGAACTGAATCAGAGTCGGTGAAAAGCAGATTTCCGATGTTTTCTGTAGAGTTTCCTACCCAGTCTGAGGAAATTCCGAGGACAGTTCCCCTGGAAAACAGCAATGTGCTTTTGAGAGAATTCGTGATCGGCCAGGATTTCACACTGACAGGAGTATATGAACCTTTGCGGTACCTGAATGTCACAGATACGAACGTGCCGTCCTCGGTTGGAACAACTCCCGTCAGGAAATTTCCTTTTTTCGGTTCAGTTCTGACCGGATTGCTCTGTGTCATTTTCCTCAACTGCTTTTTCGTTTGCATTGTTTTCTTTTGGCTGTTCCGGCTCCAGAGATGTTTCCACTACGGGGGAGGAAGAATCTTTTGGGGATTTTTTCTTTTGTTCTTTTTCTTTTTTCTGCAGCTCCTCTGCTGTTTGTTCACTGCTGTCCTTTAAATCCGGACTCGTATTCTTCATACCCTTGTACATTTGGCGTTCGAAGAAATTCTTCTGCTGAAGGTTGAAGTTTTCCAGTTCCTCGTTGAGATTGACTTTATGGTGCTGGGAGATGATCCGGGGAGTGATATAGACCGCCAGGTTCGATTTGCTTCTGGTCTTCCCGCTGTGGCGGAAGAGAGCACCAATAATCGGTATGTCTCCCAGAATGGGAACCTTGTATTTGTAATCGGTTTCCTGGTTTTTTATCAATCCTCCCAGAATAAGTGTTTCACCATCATTGAGCCGTACCGTGGTGGTGAGAGAGCGTGAGGAAACGTTGGGATAGCCTTCATCATTGGTTTTTTCCGAATTCGATACTACAGGAGTTATTTCCGCAGTGATCTGTCCGCTCTGACTTATCCATGGGGTTATATCCAGCTGAATACCGAATTTGATAGGCTGGAACCGGATCGTGTAGTTTTCATCTGTACCCGTAGTTACTTTATAGTACTGGGTCTCACTTACGTCTATGGATGCTTTGTTCCCGTTGAGAGTGAGAATGGAGGGCTGGGCGAGAACTTTGGCTCTGTTCTGGTTTTCAAGCAGCTTCAAAGCCAGGAAAAAATCTTCGTCAATGTGATCGGTGAGTGTCTGGCCTCCTTTAGGAAGATATTTTTTTAAAAGTTCTTTCAGGTATTTGCCGCTTATCCCTATCTCTGTTTTGTCTGAACCTTTGGACACATGTGTTTCAGGGGAGGGCATCCTGGCATAGGACTTGCCGGTGAGGTTTTTGTCATTACCATATTTAAGTCCCATTTCTTTGTCCAGGTTTTCTTTGTATTCCACTATGACCGCATCGATTTTCACCTGGGGGGTGGGAATATCTATGGTATTGAGAAATTCGCGGGCTGCCACGATGTCCTCGCTTGTACCGGAAATCAGAAGTGCATTCTGCTCTTTTATCACTCGTACATTCGTGGGGGGGATGTCTTTGGGCAGAATGGAGGGGATGTTGTCCGCTTTTATATGGCGCAGATGAATAAGTTCCGATTTGGATAGCGCCTGTCCTGAAGGTGTAGCGGTATTGCGGTCTCCGATAAGGATCACATTTTCTCTCTGGACGAAAGTGAAGCGTGTCCCTCCCAGTAAAAGTGCCAGCGCTTCCGTGAGAGGGGCGTTGTTTATTTTCGCGTTAACTTCGCTTTTTATACTTCCGTAGGTGATGATTTCCACATCCCCTTGTTCAGCAATGGCCTTGATGATCTCCTCCAGATCACCGTTTGACACGCTGAGCGTGATGAGGCCGTTGGTGTAGTCAACATAGAAGTCATCACGGCTTCTCCTTTTCATACGGCTGGGGGGGGTATTGGAACCTTGGGGAGTGTCTGAGGACACTCTGTAAATGTTGCGCCTTTTCACCACGTCAAAACCGTTTGCTTCCAGAAGTGCTCTGATTCCATCATCGAAATTGACCTGGTAGAGCTTTCCCGTGAGTTTTCCCTCCAGTTTCGTATCCGGAACAATACTGATAGCGGTTTTGGTGCTGAGTTCCTTTAAAAAACTCTTTATATCCGTGTTCTGTACATCCACTGTCAACTTGTTGTTTATATAGCGGATCATCGATTCGGCCCTGAGGGGCGCTTTCTGAATTTTATACACGCTGCCGTCCTTTATCACTTCAAGACCGTTTGATTCTGCTATCTGACGCAGTCCCTCTATGATGGGAACATCGCTCAGGTGCAGTGTTACCGTTCCCTGAACATCCTGATCGAGCAGGATGTTGAGATCATAGCCTTTGGAGATCATTCGGATCACATCCCTCAGATCGGTATCCTTCACATCAAGGGACATGCGCTGTTCGACAACTGAAGAACTGTCTGCAGCTGTCGGCTGGGACTGGACGGTAGTGGCGGACATTACAAGAAAAAAAATCATCAGCACGTATTTCATGAAATTACCTTTCGAGAAAATCACAGCGGCGGCTCCACATTCTTGAGGTGAAGGGCATCCTCCACCAGCACAACACGCAAAAGTTCTTCGGGACTGGTTATGCCCTGTTCGATTTTGGCAATGCCGTCCTGTATGAGCGATTTGAAGCCGCTTTCACTTAGATATGAGCGCAGTGCACTTTCGGATGCGTTGTCGGCTATCATCGACCGTATTTTTTCATTTACAACCACAAGCTCGAAAAGCCCGGTTCGTCCTTTGTAGCCGCTTCCCTTGCAGCTTTCACAGCCCGGGGCCGAAAATGATCTGGGCAGAGGCTGCGAGCCCAGAAGCGTTCTCCACCGTGTCTTGGTTTCATTGGACATCTCCTGTTCTCTTTTGCACTCCGGGCACAGTACCCGCACCAGTCTCTGGGCCAGTATGCCTACCAGTGAGGAGGAGATGAGAAATCCGGGAATACCCAGATCACGCAGACGCGTTATGGCGCTTATTGAATCGTTGGTGTGAAGTGTGGAGAAGACAAGGTGGCCTGTCTGGGATGCCTGAACCGCTATCTGGGCTGTTTCTGAATCACGTATCTCACCCACCAGGATCACATCAGGGTCCTGACGCAGAATGGATCGCAGAACAGACGCGAAGGATACACCTGCCTTTTCATTTATCTGAACCTGATTGATTCCCTCCAGCTTGTACTCTATGGGATTCTCTATGGTGGTGATATTGATTGCTTTGTTGCGGATCTGGTTGAGACAGGAAAAGAGGGTGGAGCTCTTACCACTTCCGGTGGGGCCGGTAACAAAGATCATTCCCTGTGGTTTTTCCACCAGTTCCTTGATATGAGTGAGCTGAGAGGGCGACATGCCGATATTTGAGAGTCTGAGAAGAGCTTGGTCGTGCTTGAGTATTCGTATAACCGTTTTTTCCCCATGGTGAGTTGGAAGGGTGGAGACGCGGAAGTCGAAATTCTGACCCTCGGCCGAATACCGGATTCTGCCGTCCTGAGGAACTCTTTTTTCGGCTATGTCCAGATCTGCCAGAATCTTGATGCGTGAGGTGAGTGGAGTGTACATATAACGGGTGACTTCTGTGTGCTGCCTGAGCATACCGTCAATTCGGAATCTCACCAGAGCATTATGTTCGTAAGGCTCTATGTGGATATCGGATGCTCTGCATTTTATGGCTTCATCAAAAATAAGCGAGGCGAGCCTTACAACTGGTTCCGACTCGGTCTTCTGCTTCATCTCCTCAAGACTCAGCGCTTCCTCCTGAGGTTGGCTTTTGTGTTCATACTCCCAGGCAATCTTTCCCGCTGACTGTTTGAAAAGGCTGTCGCCTTCAAATAGTTTGCGGTGGCTGTGCTGAAGCTGGCCAAGAGGGGTGAGCACGGTCTGTACCGGAAGACCGCTCACTGCCGCTGTTTCCATGACCGTGTCAAGATCGAGGGGGTCGGAGGTGGCGATCCGCAACACTTCATCACTTCCCGTGAGGGGGAGGCAGCGGCCGTTTTTGAAGAGCTTTGCGGGAAGCTCGCGCATGACCTCGAGGCTGATTTCCTGCTCGAGAGAGGAGATGAATTCAAGAGAAAACTGCTTGGCCAGAGCTTTGTAGAGGGTGATTTCATCTATGTGGCCCTGCTCATAAAGTATTTGGCCGATTCTTGCGTCCACGCTGCGGGCGCTCTGCGCTGCAGTTTCAAGCACTTCTTCTTTAAGCGGGGTAATGGATTTTATAATCTGGCCGAGTAGTTCTGTCATGATTTCTGATTACGTGAATTTTGGATGTAATTATCAGAATAGGAAAATAACTCATTGTAATGAATTAAGGTAAGAAAAGTCGAATTTCGTTGAGTTGTATTTGTGGGAATTCTTGATAGGAAATTAAAATCGCTCACTTCCGTGTACGCAGTGCACTCTCTGCGGCTCTGTATCCGCATTTTATGCAGGCCAGATCATGGCTGCTTGCAGTGTGAGCCGAAGTGTGAAATCTTTTCCGTAGATCAGCTCTCAAATGCCCGTTTCAACTCAGCTGTATCGATTTTTTCCATCCCAGGCAAAGCATCCATCACTTTTTCCGATTTCGAATACCAAGGTATAGAATTCCACCGCATCGGCGCTTCACCTTTGTACTACAGATAGGGGATGGTTTTCTGCATCTGAAGTTCCTCCGGGATGAAAGGAGGAACTGATTTCGTGCCAAACGGGAGAGAAGACGGTTATCTCTTAGGGTACAGGTACACGCCCGCTCCGTTTCTCAATCGTGCGGAGCCAATTTGCCGTCCTTTGAGATTGTAAACTGTGCCTGCCATTTTTTCATTTTTCAAAAAGACATGTTTTTCCGGAGCGGCAGAAGAAAACGACGGCTTCAGTGAAGAACTGTAAGCTATCGGAGAGAACTGATGTAACAATTCATAAATGAATGCGGAGACATTTGTATAGGAACTGCTCCAGGTGTTTACGGAGAGATCATGGGTTTCTTTTTCTGCAGCTATAAGCAGGTTTGTGATATTGTACCGGTCCAGTTCACGGTGAATGCATGCGCTTCCATACAGCACAGGGGCGTACTGAGTACCGAAAGCATGACCTGCTTCGAACGGAACTGTCGCATCGTCTGTGCCGTGAATGCTTATCATCGGAGTGTTTGCGCCTGCGATCCATGAGGTGTCGCCTATGGCTCCGCTGTAGTTTACAACTGCACTGATTTCCGATGAGTACTCCAAATTTTCCCCGCTTTCCAGGGGGCCTAGTACTGCTTCATCCGTCACCATGGAAGCCATGTCATCAGATATATATGCATGATGAATCGATGTCAGTGCACCTGCACTGAAGCCGGCGCATACAATCAGGTTCGGATCAATTCCATACTGTGAGGCATTGGCTCGGAAAAATCTCACTGCCGCTTTTGAATCCTGCATGGCGCGGTACAATGCCTTCCTGAATTCACTTTCAGTCATCCCCAGAAGCCCCAGCCGGTAACTGATGGACACGGCCGCATACCCTCGAAGCGCCATATCGGTGCAGAAACTGTTGGCATAGTCATCTTTGCGTGAACCGTTTATGAAGCTTCCACCGTGAATGAAAATGATCAGAGGACGGTTTGTATCAGCATCGTTGGATGGGGTGTAAAGATCAAAACGCAGTGTGTCGGTTGTATCCATGAAGTTGCTGGCTATCCGATAGGGAATATCTTCCCGAGTTTCAACCGAAAGGAACACCCGGTCCTTGTAGCGATCGGCAGCTTGTGATACGGAAAGAAAAATGACAATGAATAGAAACGTGCAGTTTATCGCTCTTTCTGTATTGCTTGCCATAAGTTCACCTCAGTTTTTGTATGGGAAAGTTACGTGCGGTTCATTCGGGAACCGTTGCAGACACGGATAGAATATAATTGATTCTTTTCAGTCTGTAACATATTAGTACCGAAAACGGCTGTTGAGTTTGATAATATTCCGATTTAGAAGTGGGGTGGAGAAAAAAGAGTTTCGATTCGCCCGGACGAGGAAAGAAAACGAAACTCTCTTTCATAAAACTTACCTGATCGGTTCCTGTTCACATATTATATTCTGCTTTCATTGTGAATTCACGATCGGAGGATGTTATCAGAACTGTTTTAATTACCATAGTACTTGTCGTTTCAGCCGCAGCAGCCGATAGCATCACCTTCATTTCACCTGCTGATTCTCTTCTCCGATACACCGGGCGTTTCGATATGAGAAATCCTCAGGCTCCCAGGTTTGACTGGCCCGGTAACAGTATCGAACTGCAGTTCGGGGGCACTTCCTGCGGGGTGAAAACCAGAGGTGACGGGGGATATTACAATATTCTGTTGAATGACAGCTCTTTTGTGCTGCGTTTCGATACACTGGAGAGGGTTCATCAGCTTGCTTCGGGGTTGAAGGACACACTCCATCATCTGCAAATTTTCAAGCGTTTCGAAAAAAGAGACCGCCTCTGCGTTCTCAAGGGCTTCTTCATTGATTCCGGCAGGACGCTTCATTCTCTCGATTCTCTTCCCGAACGCAGGATTGAATTCATCGGGGGATCCAATATCATTGGTTTCGGTGTGGAGTCCCGAAGCATCCATTGTGATGATCCACAGCGCTATTCCAATGCTCAACTTTCCTTTGCCTCCGTGGCGGCACATATTCTGGGAGCTCAGTATCATCTGCTTGGAATTTCGGGTAAAGGGCTGGTACGCAACTGGAGAACGCCTTTTCTCACCGCCACGCGCCCGTTCCGCAATTATTACCTGAGAACATTGAGAAACAAGCCCGGTCCAAACTGGGATTTCAGAAAATGGATTCCCCAGGTAGTGGTTGTTAGTTTCGGAACAAATGATTTCTCCACACGTCCTCATCCTCCCAGATCGGTATTCACCGCCCGCTACCGGAATTTTCTGATGGAAATCGAATCACGTTATCCCGGTGCACATATCGTGTGTGTCACTTCCTTCAGAAAGCCTCTTAGGTCATATGTAAGGGAACTTGTGAAGCAGGAGAGGAAATCCGGACGCACAAATCTCCATTTTTTCTCTTTCAGACGTTTCCCTGCCAGCAAGTGCGGCTGCGACTGGCATCCCAATCGGGAAGTGCAGCAGAAGATAGGGGAGGAGCTGGCGGAAGTGATCCGGCCTTTGCTTGAAGATTAGATTGAGGCGAGGCAACACTACTCAGACTGCTCTTCGATATACAAACGGTGCCAGTAAAAAAGAAAAAACAAGTTTCTGAATTTATTCCCGTACGCTTCGGGGCTGTTTCTCCTTTCCACTATTTTCATGACCTGATCTCTATCCAGAAAAGAATACAAGCTGGAGTCTCCGAACGTTGAAGTGATCACATCGTTTGAGACAACCGATTCAAAAGGGAAATTGAATCCCTGTTTTCTCCGGGAGATAACTTCGGGGGGTAATTTGTGAGCGAACTGCTGTTTCAGAATTTTTTTCTGTTTTCCGATACTCATGCGGAGTTTCGGCTTGATGCAAAGAGCAGTTTCGATCACTTTGTGATCCAGATAGGGAAGACGGGTTTCAAGACCTGCGGCCATTCCCATTTTGTCTACTTTAAGCAGTACATCGTTGGGAAGCCAGTACTTCAAATCCATACACTGGAGAGTATCCAAAGGATGTATGTGTGTGGGTACCGAAGAAATCAGCTCGTTTTCCACTTCCAAGAAATCCCTGTTCAGAATGCCGCTCCGTTCAGTCTGATTGAATGCAGACAAAAGGGCTACATACAAATCACGCATATCGGTGGAAAGGGAAATACCGCGCCGGCCGTTGAGCTTTTTCTTGTAGAAATAATTGACAAAAGGCGAAGTGAAAATGCGCATAGGAGATGCATAGTACATACTTAGGAGAATGCTGTACTTGTTGTATCCGGCAAACACTTCATCAGCTCCATCTCCTGAAAGCACAACTGTGACGAAATCCTTGGTGAGTTTCGACATTGCGTATGTGGGGATAGTCGCACAGTCCGGAATAGGTTCTTCCAGATGGCGGATTATGGTCGGCAGGATTTCGTTTGTACGGTATTCTCCATTGAGTGTCCGGTGATTGGTTCCGTACTTTCGGGCAACCATGGAAGAAAATGGCGATTCATCAAACTTTTCATCTTCAAAAACAACGGAAAAGGTGTTGATCGCACTTCGGCTCGCTTCCGCCATTATCGACACAACAATGGAAGAATCAACACCTCCGGATAAAAATGCTCCAAGCGGCACATCACTCATCATTCTCATTGTAACTGCATCTTCAACCAAGGAGGTGACTGCGGATGTACAGGTCTGGGAATCAGTTCGGTGGTATTTACCAATGTAGTCTTCTACTCGCCAGTAGCAGCCGGTTTCAAAATTCCGGGTATCAAGAGAAACAAAATGCCCGGGTTCCAATTTGTGAATTCCTGAAAAAAGAGTTGTGTTTCCCCAGGTATAACCAAGAGTGAGGTATTGATTCAGACCCTGTGTGTCCAGTGTCGGCGATTCTCCGATGACTGAAAGTATGGCATTTATTTCCGAGGCGAAATAAAAAGTTTTGCCTCTCTGAGCATAGTAAAGCGGTTTTATGCCGATACGGTCCCGAGCCAGAAACAGATTTTTTTTGTTTCTGTCCCATAACGCGAAGGCAAACTGTCCCCGCAGGTGATCGAGGACTCCATGTCCGTATTCCTCATAACTGTGGATAATGGCTTCAGTATCGCATTGTGTTTTGAATCGGTGGCCTCTTTGAAGCATTGAATCGCGAAGGGATTGGTGATTGAATATTTCACCGTTGAATGCGATTCTGATTTCCCCGTTTTCATTTGACATCGGCTGGTGTCCTGATGTCAGATCAATGATCGACAGGCGACGGTGAGCCAGTCCCAGATTGCCGTCTATGTAATCTCCATGATCATCAGGGCCTCTGTGTACAAGTGTTTTGGCCATCTTTCGCAGAAGTTTTTCGCTTACTTGTTTTCCGTCCAAATTGAGTATTCCGCAGATTCCGCACATAGTCGATCACCGATAAAGGGTTTAACGATTGGAAGAAATTGAATCATACACCTGCATGCGCTGTTCCAGAAAAATCCGGCGATCAAATTTTTTTGAAAATGAATACGCCTTTTTGGCCATCCTGCGCCGCAGTTCAGGGTCATTGAGAAACAGTGTTATTTTATCCGACAATTGATCCGCATTCCCGGTCTCTATAAGGAAACCGGTTTCATTCTTGTCTATTACAAAAGAAAATGCCGGGATATCCGTAGCGATAACCGGTGTACCGCATGCCTGGGATTCAAGGGGAACACGGGGCATTGCTTCATAACGTGAGGGACATACTGTTACCAATGATTTTTTCAGGAACTCATATTTTTCATCTCCAACCAGTCGTCCTCGGAGCCGGCAGATATCAGACAAATCGTTTTTTTCAACGATCTTCTTTAACAGAGCAGCATCTTTCCCCCCTCCTGCGAATAAAAATGAATATTTCTGTTTTCTCAGCAGGGGTGCGATCTTTTTCAATGCTTCGATTAATGTGTCAAGGCCTTTCTGGTATATCTCGATGCGTCCGAGAAATGACAGGTAGGTTCCTTTCTTATCCCGCACAGGAGTAGGGATTTCATTGAAATCCAGTCCGTTAACAATCACATGACAGTGAGATTTCTGATTAACATACCTTTTCATGTACGGAGCGACAACTATGTAATTGTCATATCTGTTCAGAACAAGTTTTTCAAAAACAGCGGGAATAATTCCGGCAACGGATAATTTGGAATGTACATTTTTACCGAAGATGTTTCTGATATTGGAAATGACAGGTGTACGTTTTTTGAACAGAAAAGAAAATGTCGGTGAGAAAATCGAAACATCGTCCACTATCAGGTCAAATTTCGAGGCATTGCGGAGCAGAAACAGAAAAGTGGTGATTGTGAAAGTGATCCGGCTTATGAGATATGAATATGCCTTGCCGAGGTGAAGAATTTCACAATTTGATGAACAGCTGTTTTCAGCCCCCGGATAAGCACCGCATACAATAGTGGTGTGATGGTTTTTCTGTGCAGCATATTCTGCGATGAACCGGGTGCCGGCTGCCCCTCCCCCTCCAAGCCATGGATTGTGTATGTCATCATAGATAAGATGAAGTATTCTCATAAACTGTGTTCAACGCTTCTGAACAAGGAGAACGGGATGAAATGACAGAGAATGAAGCTTCATTTTATCAAAAATTCCGGAATATGAATCAAGCTTTCTGAGAAACGGAATTTTCTGGTGGCCATAACAGGTCCCGCATACATCAACAAGAGAAAACCCGTGTTTGTGCAGAGTTTTTTTCATGAAGGGATAGAAATGTATGCGGTCGACTATCTGCCTGTCAATCCACTTGGGCTGATTAAGCAGAATGCTCATTTCGAAAATGAAGAAATAGAGCAGATGCAGGTAGTTTGGAAAGCTGATGATAAGATGTCCGCTGTCATTGAGGATGTGTCTTATTTCCCTGAGAACCTTGTCCGGGTCTTCAACATGTTCTATAACCTCACACATGACCACAATGTCGAATGAGTTCGCTTTGAAGGGTAGCGATTCACCGGCGGAATTGACCATTTTGGCATGAGGAGCGTAGGACCGGGCTTTGCGCACCGCTTCAAAGCTCAAATCGATCCCCGATACATGCTCTGATTCGCAGGCGGATATGAACTCGCCGGTACCCGTGCCGATCTCGAAAATGCGCTTTTCATGGATATCGGGAAAATTTCTTTTTGCAAGAAGAAGTGCACCTTCATACCAGGATTTTTTAAGCTGTTTGTCTTTGCGGCTGTAGTAGTTGTTGTACCACGATTTTGAGGAATCCATAATTCAGAATGTCCCATTCAGAAGCGGGGTTGTTGCATATGAAATGCAAGCGGCCGATGATTTCAGGTCAAAAGGTGAAAATATTCAATATGCTAAAATAGAATCAAAAGTCTGAAAATACAAGAAAAAGCCTGACGTTGTAAATAATTCAAGATGCAGTAATCATTCGTTTCACATATTTAACTGATGTGGAAAAAATACCAAACCCGATACATAAAGATGTGAATTCATTACGATGAATACACTATAGATATTGTCCGCATGTTTTCCAAAATGGGGTGTTTTGACTGCCCTTTGCGGAGCGGCTGTGGTCTTTTGACAACACTTGCTTTCAAATTATTGTTTCATAACGAGATAGACACACCGGGATTTTAAACGTTTAAATTAGTTGCATTTTTTAACCGTGACATCCCGGAGAGCGTATCCCACAACGGGACATTCAGATAAATGGTCTCCTTCCAAACCTGCTCTGGCTTTAGAACATCGGTTTGCTCAAGGTCTTTAAGGTACTACACTTTTCAGGAATTTGACAACAGAGCTGCAGTGGTAAAAGTGAGCAGCAGGGTTAAGCGGCAGTACCGGGGTCAGGAGACCACCGCGAAGCGGTTTTGTTCAACACTTAGGATTCTATCCGCAGCTTCACAAAGAAACCACCCCTGCACTCTCAGGTACACCATCCGGGTGACGTTGCGGATAGAATCCATAATGCTGCCTGGAGAGGCAATGCTTTCCTTTCAGATAGACCACCCGGTTTTCGGTATGGAGAGCGTCATCCATCTTACCAAAAGATCCGTGATCGCTTTTACTGGGGATACCGAATCGGATGTGACACCTAGGTTACGGACACAGAGTATCCCTGATTGTGCAGTTCAGCAATCCCGTAAAGAGTGTGGCGAATTTGAGGCGTTCCGGTTGAGGTCAAAACACCACAGCGTCCCGTGGCATGTATCTGACTGAAATACATCGAGATAAGATGGTGGCTTCAGCAAACAGGGAATAGCTGGGGTGTTTTGACCTCACGCCCTCTTATATGTAATATCTGAAAAAAGCCTCTCAAGCACCAGAAAACAGAGGTTTAGGAAACCGGCATACTGATTGCATAAAGTTCAGACATTCCGGATGGAAACTGATATTTTATCCTTGTAACTTGATTGAAATCAAAGTGTTAATATAGCACCCGCATAAACATTCAAAGGAGCATGCCATGACCGATCTCTCAAACTACCAGGCGGTGATCTTCTGCGGCGGGCAGGGGACCCGCATTCGCTCCGTCTCAGAAGAAAGACCCAAACCGCTTATTGAAATCGGCAATAGACCCATTCTCTGGCACATCATGAAAACTTATTCATCATTCGGAATAAAGCGTTTTGTGCTTTGTCTGGGCCACAAAGGTGAAATGATCGTCAACTATTTCGAAAACTACCATACCAGAACTCATGACTTCACTATGACCATAAAAGACCGGGAAAACAAAAATTTCCACTACGACGGCAGCAAGAAGGAAGATGCCGATGTGGATGACTGGGAGATCACTTTTGCCATAACCGGAAGAGATACCATGACCGGGGGGCGTTTGAGGAGAATCTCCAAGTATATCGATTCGGACAAATTCTTCTGTACGTATGGTGATGGTGTTTCGGATGTGGATATCAGAAAAGTTTTTGATTATCACAACCGGAGCGGCAAAACCGCGACTCTGACCGGAGTGCATCTTCCAACCACTTTCGGAATAGTGGAATACTCCGATGACGGTACGGTCACCTCTTTTCGGGAGAAACCCGCATTGCCCGGTGTCATCAACGGTGGGTACTTCGTTTTTGAAAAGGATATTTTCGATTATATCGATGGCGACCAGACCGTGCTTGAGGATAAGCCGTTCAAACGGCTGGTGAGGGAGGGACAGATAGGAATGTTTAAACATGAAGGTACCTGGCACTGCATGGATACCTACAAGGATTACACGTTTCTCAACAAGTTATGGGCCGAGGACAAGGCTCCATGGAGAATCTGGTAAATTGACTCATTACAGAGAGGTTTCGAAAATGGAAAAGCTGTTCGGCGGCAGGTATAAAAACAGAAAAGTTCTGGTGACGGGACATACCGGGTTCAAGGGATCATGGCTGGCATTGTGGCTTAATTCCATGGGAGCCAAAGTAAGCGGCTACTCTCTGCCCCCTCCGACTGATCCCGACCATTTTTCTCTGCTCGGCATGGATATGGAATCCCACACAGGTGATATTCTCGAAACCGAGAAACTCGAGAGCTTCATAATGTCGCAGAAACCCCAAATCGTATTTCATCTTGCGGCTCAGCCTCTGGTTCGTCTTTCCTATAAAGAACCTGTGTCCACTTTCAGGACGAATGTGATCGGTACCCTGAATGTTCTGGAGGCATGCAGAAAATCCGGATGTGTGAAGGCGTGCGTGGTGATTACTTCCGATAAGGTATACGAAAACAGAGAATGGGTGTGGGGATATCGGGAAACAGACCCGTTCGGCGGTTATGATCCCTACAGCGCTTCGAAAGGGTGTACCGAAATAGCGGTTTCAAGTTTCCGCAGATCGTTTGTCCACCCGGACAATTTCGGCAAAACGCACTCCATGCTTGTCGCTTCTGTAAGGGCGGGAAATGTGATCGGTGGAGGGGATTGGGCTCAGGACAGACTTATTCCCGATATCGTGAAAGCTTCAAGCAGAGGCGAGCAGGTGGTTATCCGTTCTCCCGGGGCTATCCGTCCCTGGCAGCATGTGCTGGAGTGTCTTTCCGGTTATCTCATGGTGGGGCAGAAACTTCTGGAGGAGGATGTGAGCTGTGCGGATGGGTGGAATTTCGGACCATCCGATGATGATGCGCTTACGGTAAAGCAGGTCCTTCAGATAGTAAAAGAGTGCTGGCCTGAGATGGAGTACCGGATAGAATCAAGCGGTAAAAATCCTCATGAAGCAAGATATCTCAAGCTCGACACCTGTAAAGCCAGGGGGGATCTGCACTGGAGAACGCTCTGGAATGCCGGTTCTGCGATTGCCAGAACAATCGAGTGGTATAGAGAATACTATCATAAGGGTTCTGTGCTCAGCGAGCAGAACCTGTCTTCTTATGTCGACGATGCTGCAAAGAGGGGGGTTCTG
Source organism: Chitinispirillaceae bacterium (assembly GCA_046546375.1). Taxonomy (GTDB): domain Bacteria; phylum Fibrobacterota; class Chitinivibrionia; order Chitinivibrionales; family Chitinispirillaceae; genus JAEZKC01. Next base: position 35,644 of record JBKGXV010000001.1, read on the forward strand.
TGGGTACAATAGTAGTGACCGGGGTAAATGGTTTCGTGGGCCGTCATGTTTTGGGCAGTCTGATCGGCAAGAAGATATCGGCTGTCGGACTCGACATGCAGGAACTATCACCTTTCAGTCATAACGGTTTTTCCTATTTCAGAGCGGATATCAGAGAGCGTTCCAGTATTGAAACGATCTCCAGTTTTAAACCTGATGTGATAATTCATCTGGCCGGGCTTCTGTCCAAAGCAGACGACCCTTCCGTGCATTCGGATCTGGTGGATGCCAATGTGGTGGGAACCATGCACGTTTTGGAAGCCGCCCGGGAGTGTGGAAGTAAAATCGTATTTTCCTCCAGCGGTCTCGTGTACGGTGATCGGAACGGTCCTTTCACCGAAGACATGGCCTGCAGTCCGGGAGACTTTTACGGATATTCTAAACTGGCTGCAGAAGAGCTGATAAGGCTTTTTCACCGCCGATACGGTATTCCTTTTACTATTCTCCGGGCAGCTGTTCTTTACGGACCGAATCAGGGCGGTTCCATGTTCATCCCCTCACTGCTTAAATCTCTTGTAATGCATGAGAAATTCCCCATGACAGCGGGAGAGCAGACAAGAGACTTCATCTACATTGATGATTTCGTGTCTGCTCTGCTTCTTGCCTCACTTTCCGATCTGGACGGAGTGTACAATGTGGGAACAGGGACACCCACTTCCATGAAGGAAGCTGCCGCTCTCGCAGAGGATCTTGCAGGTGCAAAAGGGCTTCTCCAGTTCGGGGCTCTGCCCTACAGGGTGAATGAGACCTGGCATTATGCTCTCTCTCCTGAAAAACTGGTGCGTGAAACCGGCTGGACACCCAGAACTGGTCTCAGAGAGGGTATGGAAAAAATTCTGCATAATGACATCACATTACAAAAACGGGTAGATAAGGTATGAAGCAGAAGGTTTTCCTGTGTACGTTGATCTTCATTATTGGTGTACAAGCCGCTACCAAACTCAGTCTGAACGGATCCTGTTCTTTTGATATGCTCCCGACACAGATATCGGACAACGGATTGTCATTGGAACACAGACTTTCAGACAGGATGGCTCTGAAATTTAATTCCGATTTTTTCACATATTCGCAACCTCTTCATAAAGGTGTAAAGGAGCACAGTGCCTCGGTGATTTCACCCAGGCTGGGGTTGATTCTTAACTTCAAAGAGTTCTGGCGACGAGTGGAGCTGAGTGTCGGTGCTGACCATGTCTTTGATATTCATTCTCTGCCTTCCGGCAGTATGGAATCTGTTTTCGGTTACGGATCGGATCTTTCTCTGTCTGCGAAAGCGTGGTATACGGGAAGAGTTCCGAAGGCTGCGGTTGTTCTGAACCGGATTTCATCAGCCGGCTTTTCTGCGGAGCTGAAAAAACAGTTCGGATGGATTGGTGAAATTTCTTTGAGTTACAGTCATGAATATCTGATTCCAGCCGATTCTCTTCTGGATACCTCACTTTTTGTGTCACGCCCACGGGGCTTCAACGATTCAATGATAGTCATCGGCCCTAATCAGGTACAGACTCTCTCAGCATACGGCTACAGAATGCTTTTCAATCCCGTGTATGTTGGGTATGCATTTGAATGGAAAAACGCCCGGGAGAGCAGATATATGCTGACCGGTGAGCAGGATACCTTATTACGCAGCCGGTACGGACCTCCCGGAACTACTCCGCAGACAAGTGTTCTGAGACATCTGCAGTATTCAAATTATCCTTTTTCCGGAACAGATGTGCCTCTGAACCGTTTCACACACAAACTTATTCTTTCTGTTCCTGTATCCGTGGGTAAAATGAAAATTACTGGTAAAGTTGCATTTCCTTTCTACTCATCGCAGCGCAAAACCGGATACCCGGAGTATGTGGAAGGGGTGGATTCAACCGATAATTATCTGTATAGAACCGAGTACACTGAAGAGTTCACCGCACCCATGGATGCGGAAATGACTGCTGAGTATTCCCTGAATGCGAATACCAGTTTTTCGCTCAGCTGCAATTATTTCTCATTTCCCTATGAGTCCTGGGGATATTTCAGCTCACAGCGTTATTATCTGAATACTTTCGGCTTCAAATTGGATTATGAATTTTAGTAAACGGGGAGGATGTATGATAAAAAAGAAACATGTATCTGTTGCAGTTGTGCTCTCGTTTCTGGCAGTGAAAACGGTTTTCTCGGACTGCCTGAAGGATGCGGAAGCACTTATGGCGAAGGAAAACTATAAAGAAGCGGTGCTGGTTTTGGATAAATGCAGCAAAAATCCAAAGGCCTTTAAAATGCTGGGGAAGGCATATCATGAATTGTATCAGATGGACCAGGCCAGAAAATATCTGGAAAAGCATCTGAAAAAATCTCCCGATGATCTGGAAACAGAAATACTTCTGGCTTCTTCACACGCCTACAGCAAACAATTCGGAAAGGCGATTGATAAATACCAGAATCTTCATGAAAAGTACCCGGAAAATAAAGAAATCCAGAAGGGATATGCACGTGCATTGGGATGGAATAAGGATTATGATGCCGCGGTGTCTCTTTATAAATCAGTTCTCAAAAAAGATCCTCAGGATTATGAATCGGCTCTGGAAATAGGGGTCATTCTGAGTTGGAGGAAGAACTTCAGGGAAGCCGTTTCGCATCTTACCTCACTTATCGATTCAAAGCCGGAAAAAGAATGGGAGATCAAAGCGAGACTTCAGAGGGCCAAAGTACTCTCCTGGCAGAAGAAATTCAAAAAAGCAGTTAAAGAATACAATTCAGTGCTTGCTCTTGATTCTTCAGCAATCGAAGCATATTTGGGTATCGGAACAGTTCTGGAATGGCAGGGCAAATACAAACAAGCCAAGGCCAATTACGAGACGGCACTCGCTGCAGATCCGCAGAGTGCAGAAGTCAAAGACAAGCTCAATCAGCTCATGTGGGTAAAGTAGGAGAATTCATGGAAAATCCAAAAGATCAGTTCCAAATAAAGAAAAACTTTCTGGCAATTTCGGTTTTCATTCTCATAGTGCTTGTTCTGGTTGATATACTGCTTCGTTTGCAGCCGGAAGTGTTCAGTGACGGCAGTGCTCCCAGAGCGGCCGTAGGGCATCATCACCAGTTCAAAGACGGTTCTTCCTATTATATCTACACAATTTTCGAGGAAAACGGAGATGTGTATCAGTGCTGGTGGGACGAGAAGACCTGGAGACAGAAGAAAGTAACCAATTACAAGGCGGGCAGTGAAACCGGAGGCATGGGAAGTGAGTGAACCCTTAACTTTGCAGAAGCCCCGGACTGAAACTGTTGGCGCACCTGCACGGGTTTCGGGGTGCAGAGACAGTGTGAGTCTGTTTGAGCGGATTACATTGCTGATTCTCATCACTCTAGGTATAGAGTCTGTTCTTTATTTCATGACCTGGTGGCTTCAACCTCAGCATAGAAAAAGCGGGATTCTTTTTTACATCCTCACGTTCGCGGTGGGATGGGGACTGTTCCGTTCACTTGTGAACTGGTTTTATTTCTTTTTCATAAGGGGTAGCCGTCACAAAAAAGCTCCCGAGGGGCTGAAAGCGGATGTGTTCACTACCGCAATGCCCGGAGAGCCTTATGAAATGTTCGAGAAGACTCTTGCTGCCATTTCTAAGATCTCCTATCCTCATGAATCCTATCTCCTTGACGGGGGAAATGATCCCAGGCTCAGGGAACTCTGCAGCCGCCTGGGTGTTCATCATCTGGACTGCAGAAATATTGAGGGTGCCAAGGCTGGAAAAGTCAATTATGCACTGTCTAAGTCAAAAGGAGACTTCGTACTGATCATAGATCCCGATCATATTCCCGAACCGGACTTTTTCGATCAGGTGCTGGGACATTTCGAGGATCCTCAGGTGGGTTTCGTGCAGGTGGTGCAGGGGTACTACAATCAGTCAGAAAGTATTGTGGCGCGGGCTTCCGCCGAGCAGACCTATGGTTTTTACGGACCAACCATGATGGGAATGAACGGCTTGGGCACGCCTGTGGCCATAGGGGCCAACTGTACATTCAGACGTAAAGCACTGGAATCCATTGACGGTCATGCGGTTCATCTGGCCGAGGACCTGGTGACCTCGCTGCGCCTGCATGCCCAAGGGTGGAAAAGTGTGTACGTCCCTCACCGTATGTCATTCGGACTGGTGCCGGCTGACCTGGCTTCCTATTTCAAACAACAGCTCAAGTGGTCAACCGGCATGTTCCAGGCCTTCAGCGGAGAGTACTTACCACGGTTTTTCAAACTCCCCTTAGTCCGTAAACTGCACTATCTTTTCTCCGGAACATTCTATCTGGAGGGATTGGCTACAGCCATAACCTGTATCCTTCCCATTCTGTTTCTGTTTTTCGGGTTGTGGGCTGTGGAAATGGAATTCATTGAATTTCTGATTCATGTCACTCCATACGTGTCGATTTCTTTTCTGATCGGGTGGTATGTGCAGCGCTTTTACAGAAACAAAAGCGAAAAGGGCTTTTTGTGGAGGGGTATGGTACTTAATAAAGGAACGTGGGCCATATATGTACTGGGCTTTCTTTTCTGGCTCAGCCGGACCAAAGTTCCTTATTTGCCTACGCCTAAAAAGTCCGAAAGAGGAGTGTTCACCGGGCTTGTAATGCCTCATATTGTGGTGATCGTGCTTTCGCTGGCGGCCATTGTTTACAGTCTTTTGACATATGCCCGCATGGAGGAAGGTGTATGGGTGATGATCTTTTTTGCGTCCCTGAATATCGTCACCATGCTGCCTACGGTTATCATCGCCCATGCGGATCTTTTCAGGAGAAATGTTTCAAAATGAGAAGGAAATTGTTTGTTTTTCTGATACTTGTGTTGTATGCAGGGCTGGTCGTGGGCCTTTTTGCCGGAATCAAGCGTTTCGAACAAGGTGCCCGTCAGTGGTATTTTACCAACGTGACAAGGAGAATGGTTTCCAAAGTGTCAAAACTTGGGGAGGATAAATGCGTTCTGGGCGTATACAGACCCGAATTGCCCTATTCCTTCAAGAATTCAGCAGAATTGGAAAAGGGGATAGGGACCAGATTCACACTGATTTCCATTTATCAGGCCTGGGGAGAAAAGGATGTGCACAAGTTTCCCACTGAACTCATGAAAGCAGTTGATCGCAAAGGCTGTGTTCCTGTCCTTACCTGGGAACCCTGGGTGACTGATTTCACTTCAGAAGAACTCAGGCCCATGCCTCTTCGGGAAAAAGGGAGTCTCAAAGATATTGCCCAAGGCGAGTATGATTTCTACATACAGCAATGGGCTCGAAACGCGGTGAAATGGGGTAAACCGTTTTTTCTTAGGTTTGCACATGAAATGTCCAATCCCCAGTACCCCTGGACCCCTCAGAACGGCAACACTGAGGAGGACTATATCCGGGCCTGGTGGCATGTGAGGGAACTTTTTGATTCTCTGGGGGCAGACAATGTGATCTGGGTCTGGAGTCCATACAAAGCGCAGGATGTGCGGTTCTATCCCGGAGATGAATATGTGGACTGGGTGGCTCTGGATATCTTCAACTACGGAGAGCTTATTGCCTCTGGTGATCACGGACGGTGGCGCAGTTTCGATCAGCTGCTTTCTCCTCTTTACAGAAGTTTGGAGGATATCAGAAAGCCTGTAATGATTGCCGAGGTGGGAACTACCGATATGGGAGGCAGCAGAGAAGTATGGTACAGGGAAATGTTCAGTCAGATCGCCTCCAAGTTCCACAAGGTGAAGGCTGTAGTGTTCTTTGATAATCCTTCGGACAGAACCAGCGGCGAGTGGAAAATCGACTGGGCTTTAACAGATGAAACAGAAGTCCTTGAAGAGATCAGAAACTCGGTTGAAAACGGTTGTTTCACATATGTACCAGATTATTCACACCAGCTTTCAGACAACAAAGGAGTGGAGAAATGAAGAGAATCATAATGATTGCTGTTGTTTTAGGCTGTATGAGCAAACAGAGTTTTTCCCAGGAATCATCGGTGAACGTGTCCGTTCTCAAAAATGATCTTGTGTATACCTCCATGCCTAAGGTGCATGGCAGCAATGTGCTTATACAGGATTTCAAAGACGGCTACTTCAAGTTTTACACAGTGGATGTTCAGACCGGAACTGAAACCGAAATACGTCAGCATACGGAATATATTTATCCAATGGCATTTTCAGGAAAGTATGTGGCCTGGATAGAATGTGATATCGAAGTTGTCAGAGGTATGACTATGGACACTTCGGTTCAGTATCATGTGAAAGCCATGAATGTTGACGACAGAACAGAACACCTTCTTTCCACAGATACCTTGTACAAAGAACATATCGCCGCCTATGGCGACAAAGTGGTGTGGACTGACTATCGGCACACGGTTCCCGGTGACACAACCGTGGAAATCTACATGTATGACTTTTCCCGGATGAAGGAATCACGGATAACCGAGGTGCAGGGGTACAAGGCGTGGCCTCATATTTACAAAAACAAAATCGTGTGGCAGGATTACCGTCACGCGGAAACAGACAGAAATGCCGATATTTTCATGCGCGATCTGGACTCAGAAATCGAAACCGAGGTCTGTACCGAAGGTTCCTATCAGGCCCAGCCGCATATCTGGGAAGACAAGGTAGTATGGCAGGATTACCGAAATGCGGTAACTGAAGCGGACAATGCCGATATTTTCATGCGCGATTTGAGTACAGGTGCGTTAAAGGAGATATGCACTGTTTCCGGTTATCAGGGCACTCCCAAAATCTACGGCAATCTAATTGTGTGGCATGATTACCGCAATGCCCGGCAGGACTCCTCCAACGCGGATATCTATATGTACGATCTGTCTGAGGATGCCGAGTACCCGGTATCTCTGAACGATGGTTATGAGGGGGAACCTGAGCTGTGGGGAAACACTGTTGTCTGGCAGGACTACAGTGACCTTTTTCTGTATAAGGGAATAATTGAGGAGGTTTCTTCCGCAATCGTGCCATGTTATAACCCCTCTTCTGCCGAACCAAACGCATCCTGCTTCTATGATTTGACGGGGAGAAAAATTCCCCGGTCCGGGATCCGCAACAAAATCATACTGAAAAAAGACCCGTCCGGACTGATTGACCGTTCAGGAGTAATCAGATAGGGGAATCGGTGCGCGCTGAGCAGAACTTCTGCCCGGCGCGTCATCTATTACTTTCTGTAAGCCAGCATGTAGGCCCTGTTGTAGCTTGGTGTCGTTTTCACATCTGACAATCTGAATCCGTGCCGGGCAATCCATTCGGCGTATTCTTTTCTGCTCCTCTCACGTCCTCTGGCCGCAACCATCATATTGAGATCCGCCCGCACCACGTGTCTGGGGCCGGTTTTGTCTTCATTGAGCAGGTATTCACCGATGACAAGCATTGCTCCCGGTCTGCTTGCTTTGGAAATGGAGTCAAGCAGCTGGTCTCCCTGCTCGGTATCCCAGTCGTGAAGAATGTAGCCCAGAGTGTAGGCATCGGCTCCCTCGGGCAGGGGATCGGTAAAGAAATCGGCGGTATGAAAGGAAAGCTGCTTTTGCAGTCCGAATTCATCTATGAACTTGCGGGCGATGGGTTCTGCATAGTCCAGGTCAAGTATGGTGCCGCGCAGTCGGGGGAACGTCTGTGCGAGTGCAATCAGAAAGGAACCGGCTGCGCCTCCCACATCCACCATAAAATCAAGCCCTGAAAGTTCAGGGGTGATCTGTGCGAACTCTTTACCGGTCTGGTAGGTGATGGTGTGCATTCCTCTCATGAACGCTTCCACTTTTTCGGGCTGACTGAACCATTCCTCAGTGGTGGTGGGAAGCAGTTCATCTTTGAGAGACCTGTTTTCTCCGAGAGATCTGTGCAGATGACCCCAGAGGGGGTAGAGTTCGTCCCGGATGTGTACAAACATGTCTCCGATGTAGTCCGGTTTGCCTCTGACCAGTTTTTCCGATGCCTCGGTGCTGTTTTTGTAGCGGGATTTTTCTATGCATTGCACAAAGCCCAGAGAGCAGAGCAGGTTGAGCAGGCGTTGAGTGGAGTCCCGTGGCAGGTTCAGTGCCTTGGACAGCTCTTCGGTGGTTTTTTCTCCCCTTTCCAGGAGTGTGAACAGGTTTAGTTTTTCGGCGGTGAGCAGTGCCTGGGAGTCCATGAACCCCAGTGCGCATTCCCATGCATCCATTGTCATCCTCCTTTTTTTTCAGGCTGGAATGAGTGAAGCAATTTCCGCTCCAGTAACGGTCGGCTCGGAGGTGATTCGGGGAGCAAACAGAAAATCACCTCCGGGGTGGAAAGCCTGGGGTTGTTTCGCCACACCCGTCCAAGCTGCTGATTTTCCAGGAATTATGCACGTCTGCTCCTTCTGATGTTCCAAAACAGGGGTGAAAAGACTACACGGGTTTGTCTTCAATTTGTCCCGATGTGCTCCAGACAGCCTTGTATGAGCTGTTTTGGCATTTGGCATACTGATTGTTAATAAAAAGGGTCCCTTTGTTAAGAAGATTAAATCATTTGTGCATAAAACTTATTAAAATCTTCTGCTTTTACCGGTAAAATGCGGTATAACTATATACAGAACCCTTCAGTCCTTCGAGGAGGTAGCATGAAAAGGAAAATCTGGGCAGTAATGATTGTCTGCAGTTTAAGCGCTTTTTTCTGCAGCTCGGAGGACAAAGAGGGAAATCCTGTCTCTTCCGATCCGGACAACTCCACACCTGAAACTCTGGATCCTGCCTACGGGGATCCCCAAACCGTTCCCCAAACAGGCAACGAGGTGGGAAGATCCGCAGTGGAGGACGGTTCGGCGGCCCGTCTTGAGCTTTACGGCGAGCCTCAGTACTACTGGGGGGATCTGGGCAGCGGAACCGATGAGCCTCTGGTGAAGATCACCAACGCGGTGACCGAGCAGTGCACCGATGTCGAGGTCACCTTCAACCCCGATTTCGTGGATGCCACCTACGGTAGCGGTTCTGTGGGATGGGGCAACAGGGGGCACTGGTTCAAAGACCTCTACGCCAGTGATCATGTGGAGATCGCGGTCACCAACGGAGCCGGGGATACGGTGTTTCACGGCAGACTGGATCTTCTGGAACCCACTGATCTGGCGCCCTCAGGATACGCCACACTGGGACCTTTCGGCGGTGATGGGGCAATCTACAAGGGAGAGCCTTCCGATGTGCTTTCATTCGGTTCCAGTCTCGATGACAACATCAATTACTACGGTTATCATCTTTTTGAGGATTCGCCCCAAACTGATGATCAGTTCGCACCGGATTCCCAGTATCCCAATTGGCAGAATTATGTGACGTTCCGAATAACGCTTGACAGCGAGGCATTCGGTCCGTCAGGCTACGGGGAGGTGAGAATGACTTCGGTGCATGCTTCTCCCAGCAAAAACGGTGATGATACCATAGAGGTAACGGACAAACCCGGACCTGTTCCCGGTTCGGAGGATGATCCGTTCCGCTATTATACCCCGCTCAAACCAGCTCAGCCCACCGATCCGGAACCGCCTCAGGATACTGTGACGGAACCCCCCGGGGATAGCATTCCGATCGTAGGCTGATGCTGTTTTGTTGCTCATGATAACTGTTCCTTGCCGCACTTTGCGGTGAGGAACAGTTTTTCATTGCAATATTGCCGGCAGCAGCGGTTTAAGCGCTTGTATACCGGGGGCACTGAAAGTTATCATTATACTAGATAAGATCCTGTTTCAGCACTAAAAGAGAGGGAAAGTATGAAACCGTCATTTGAAATCAGGCTGTTTATGGTTTTGGGGCTGCTTTTCACCTTCGCGCTGGCTCAGGAGGAAAACTGCGAGCTTCTCTTCGAGAGCTGTCCGGAAAATTTCAACGGTGACACCATTTCCGTTCCCAGCAGTGTGATTGCTCTCTCCACTCAGATAAACGCCTGTGATTTCACCGATATCATTGAAGGGGTGGTGGACAGTTCCGCACCTCCCTCCATCATGTTCATCATCGACCATTCCCACAGCATGACGGGTCTGGGTTATCAGTACCCCGGCAACGATGCCGACGGGGCCCGTTTCGAGGTTACTAAAGACCTTGTCGATACTGTCTATGCAAAGTACCCCGGTGCGGAAGTGGGGCTGGTGGTGTTCCGGGAAGAGCTTTATTTCGATCATCGCAACAACAGTCTTCTTGAGCATCTGTCCTCCTATGATGGTGATCAGTCCTATTTGCCTCTTCTGCAGCTTGATAATCGGGTTCAGAAAAATCAGCTTGGAGTTCAGGCAGTCAAAAGTCTTCTCGCCACCAGGCGGGTTTCGGCTCATAACCAGTACGTGAATGAAGATGTAGAGTACACAGACCTGGTCTACGAACCCGACTTCAATACTATTGGTAATACCAATATCAATGTTGCCTTTGATGCGGCTAAAGCGGCGCTGGCACAGGCTTCCAACCCTCCCGAACGCCAGTTCATCATTTTTCTCTCCGACGGGGAACCCTATCCAGACGGTGATGACGACTGGGATCTACACGGAAACAAAGACCCTTACGATTTCATGAAGGGAGAAGACGTTCCCACTACCTATACCGTATTTCTGCACAACACCGAAGATGAAGTTCCCTCCAGTCTGGGTGAAATGACCACTAATATCCAGAACAATGAATATTCCACCATCAATTCCCACAGTGACATCTGGCTTCTGGGACAGACCGATTATAATTCTCTCATGTCGCTTCTCATGAACAACATAATCCGCCCCATGCTTACTATGATCGGCGGAACTCCCCACCGCATGACCGTGGACAAGCGTATTTTTTCCACCGAACTCAACGAGGACGGTTTTGCATTCAGCAAAAGATTTCCTCTGGAGAGTGACATAACAGAACTGGGCATCGATATCGTTTACGATATTGCAAATATGAGAACCGGGGAGACCAAGGACACTACTACCGAATCGGTGCTGTATGTGAAACGAACAGATGATGTAACCATTCCTGATGGTTTTTCAATTTCCTGCTGGGCAAGCCCGGAGCTTACTGTTCTGTTCGAGGGGTCGGAAATCAGTGTGGTCCGGGAGAATATGGACAAACTTGATGTCGTTTTCAATCCCGGGGAGGAGAATTTCGAACATGTCCGGGTAGAGATCACCAATTCAGCCGGTGAAAAGCTGGATCTTGAAAAGCTGGATCTGGATCAGAACGGGGACGGCACCTGGGAGGGCTCTTTTCTAAGGGAAATTCAGGCCGATCCTTCAATAGGGGACAATCGGCTCCAGCACAGACTTGTGGACAGCATTGTAGTGGTGTTCCGCAATCCCGATCTTCCTCTGGACACCTTCAGGGTGTCACTGCCATTCAATGTGAGCAAATCCGTAACGGTACAGAGCGCAAGTTATCATGATATCGATGCAGACGGATTTATCGACAGTATTTTTCTGTCCATGGATAATCCCATCGACGATGATGATCTGGAGGAGTTCGCCTCACTGGTTACGCTGCCTTTCCACAGGGCTTTCCGCGTTGACTCTCTTAAAGTAGTACCGGGAGGGGTGGCATATCTGGTTGAGGAGCAGGGGGGAGCGGAGCCTCGGACTAATACTACTTCCGATGACCAGCTGGTGGTAAGCGAGGACATTCTGCCCAATGGTGGTTTCATTTTGGGAACAACCGTTCCCATTCTTGATAAAGTTGCCCCGGTTATTACAAGCGCCTATCTTCGTATTGACGGTTCGGCAACCGATTCTCTAATGGTGTCTTTTTCCGAACCGATGCATCCTGTCACTGCCGAAAGGCCGTTTCTGCTTCGTGGTGATTCCGGACAGTACGCTGCGGTTCTCCAGCCGGGTTCCAGAAGTCAATCTCAAGAGACTTTTGCCGTGATTGGTGTGGAGAATGCCGAGTACATCACACCCGGTGATTCCATCTGGATCAATTTTGCTTCCGATGTGGCGGATGAAAAGAACAATATTCAGGATAATCCCGATAACAGGAGAGTAAATGTGTCGGTGAAGCAGGTGCCCTATTCCATCCGGGCCAAAGCGGTCAACAACCCGCTCAACCCACGGAACGCGCCGGTACCTCAATTCATCCGTAATCTGGGAGTGAGTGAAACCAGGGGACTTGTAGTGGTAGTGGAACCGGAAAAGGTGCTCAGAAGTCACATCCGGCTGGAAGGGACAGCTTCTGTATACGATGTGGTGAAGAATCCGATCGTGCGCAATGTTCCTCTGGCTTATGACGATGACACCAAAAAACTATATTTTGTCTGGAATGGAAGAAACAGCAGCGGTCGACTGGTAGCTACCGGGACTTATCAGGCTGTGCTGAAAATAAATGACAATCAGGATCTTAAAGAAATCAAAACCGTAAGAATCGGAGTCAAGCGATGAGGATCTTTTCCAGAAATACCGTTTTTCTGGCAGCGGTGTGGGTGAGTACACTGTTTACTATTGTGTTTTCTGAAATATGTGAAGTGCGTCTTGACTGCCCGACCAACTATGACACGGTGGAAGTGGCGCGCAACACCGTTATGCTCAGCTCATTTTTCAACCACTGTGCACCGGATTATTTTGACGAAAGCTTCACTCCCGGTCAGCAGGACACGGTCTCTCTCTTTTTCGTGGTGGATCACTCTCTCAGTATGACTGTCCAGGATTCAAGTGATTACAGATACGAGGTGATGGAGCAGATCATCGACTCTCTTGCCGAGCTGTCTCCCGTTTCCGAAGTGGGAATCGCTGTTTTCTCAAATCAGCTTATGCATAATTTCCAGGATGATCCCTACTATGTGCAGCTTGACCCTCAAAGCGGCTGGCATGATTCCTATATTCCTCTGACAAAGCTGGATACTACAATTGATGGTATGAATGCTGTAGAAAAGCTGAAAGAGGCTGTGGCTTTGAGTGAGAATAAGGACCCTAACTGGAATGCACGAACACTCATCAATGGGGATTACGGCAGTACGGGCCGAACCAACGAAAGAAGCGGACTAACTGCGGAGGGTTATGTGGGAACCACCGATGTGACCCTCGGAATGGATGCTGCCCGCCATGCCTTTCAGAGTGCATCATATTCCGCTGACCGTCAGTATGTCATATTTCTTTCCGACGGTGAGGCGCAACATGTGGATGAGGAGCGCAGCTCTTTTATAGATGATTACATGAAAGGTGAGAATCTTCCCACTACATATACCGCCTATTTCATAAATCAGAGCAAGATGATTCCCCAGGAAATGAAAACCATGACGGAAAGTATTCAGCAGAACGGTTATTCTACCAATAATACGAAAACTGAGATCTGGAAACAGAGCGGAAGAGAACTGGACTTAATGTCGAAAATTCTTAACCTTACCGTGGGCAGCGGTCCTCAACTATATCCCAGCACCCCTCTGAGCATGACCATTAACGGGGTTACCACTACCGATTTCGATGATTCTCTGGCCTATTTCGAAAACCCCTTTGCTCTTCAGGGGGAGGCCACACAGTTTGAAGTGGATTATACCTGGAGAATAGACAAACCCACCCCGGAAGAGGATTCGGTCAGGACCCTGGTTACGGTGGTTCAGAGCGATGATCCGGATCTGCAGTCCTGGAGGTGCTGGGAGCAGGGAACTCTTGAACTCTGGTATCAGGGAGCACAAATCGATCGCGTGGAAGAGGATATGACCAGGCTCGAAGTGCGGTTTTATCCTCAGGAATCGGTAAGCGGGGTTACGGTGGATGGGGGGAATTCAAGCCGTACGGATTCTCTGGAAATCGATCTCACAAACAACGGTGATTACTGGTCGGAGCTTTTTGACAGAGAGTACGGATCTCCCGTGGCGGACAACATAATTCAAACCGAAAACGGTGACAGTCTGGTGCTTGTCTACCGTAATCCGGATATTCCTCTGGATACTGTCAGACTGGCAGTTCCTGTGGCTGTTCAGAGGAATATGGCCCTAAGGCAGGCTTATCTTATAGACAGAAACAGTAACGGTCACCCCGATCTGATCAGAGTCATTCAGGGTGAGGAAAAAATTGCCGCCGAGGACTGTTCCACATTGGTCAAGGCTGTTGCGGTGCAGACCCAGCGTTCGTTTTCCGTGGAATCAATCACTCCCGATGCAGACGGTTTTCTTATATCTCTGGATGAGGAAGGTGACGATGTGACTCCCAATACCGGAGTCGAGCAGGATGAAAGGCTCCTTATAAGCAGGTCTTCTCTGGAATCCGGGGGCACGTTGCCCAGCACTGACAAAGCACTGATCGACAGTATGGCACCTGTACTTGTAAATGCCAGTTATCTCGATTACAGCGAGGTCGAGGATACTGTGGTGGTGACCTTTTCAGAACCGATCGATCAGATCTACAGTTCCAATCCTCTACTATTTCACCGCCTGGAGGAAACATATTCTCTTCATTTGGAGTATGTAGAAAGTAGCGGTTCACAGGTGAAATTCTCGGTTACCCAGACTGCGGGTCAGATGAGTGCCCAGAGAGGTGACAGTGTCAATATCGACGTAAATGCAAGTGTTTCTGATGCCATGATCAATATCCAGAGCAATGAGGATAATCCGCTTGTGCTGCTAGAATACCAGGTGATAAACAGAGCTACCCAGGCAGTATATCACGATACTGACAACGACGGATACATAGATATCATTTCAATCAAGACAGACCGGGTTCCGGACGACCTCACATTTAAAGCTTTCAAGGAGGCGGTTGACTTGCCCGAGTTCAGAAATTTTGTGTATTCCTCCGAGGACTTCGTAGTGACAGATTCCGGTTTCAATATAAATGTTGAGCAGGAGAATGTTGATCCGGTAACCGATATCGACGGCAGGGATGTGGTGGTGGTTGATTCGGTGGGGACAGATGATGTGCTTATCGTGCCTTCCCGGCTCAAGGTGAAGGACCGTATTGCGCCTGTCATTACCAGGGCGCTTTTTATTCCCGCCATTGAAGAATCTTTGAACCGTGATACGCTGGTAGTAACCTTTTCCGAAGAAGTCGATCTGCCCAGTACACCTTCCCCCTTTCTATTTTCTTCAGGAGACGATACATACAGTATGGAGCTTGTGTATGACGGCAAAAAAGGAAATAATGAATATGTGTTCTCCGTTACCGATATAGTGGACAAGGATTTCCCGGAAGCGGGGGATTCTGTCTGTATAGATCCGGAGGCGGGCCTTGAAGATCTCAATGGCAATGTTCAGAATGAACCCAATCGTAAGGTGGTCCTTGAGGTCAAAGCGCAGGATCACAAATTCAGAGTCGTTACTTCAGCCAATCCTTTTGATCCCGACAACCCCGCCATACCTTCCAGCGTGCGTTCATACTATTCCATTTCCACGCAGGAGGGAATGGTGGTAGTGGCGGAACCTCTGACACGGGCCACTAAATCCGTGGACCTCAAGGGAAAGATGATCATCTACGATGCCACAGGAAATATCGTGGTCAAGCTCAACGGCAGGCGATCCGCAGGTAATTCTCTGGTGTATATTTGGAACGGAAGAAACAGAAACGGCAGAGAAGTGGGCAGCGGTGTCTATCTTTCCATAATTGAAATCACCGATTCGGAGGGAGATTCCTCCTATATCCGAAAGAAGATCGGTATCAGCAGAAAACCTAATGATTTATAATGCAGGGTAAAATGTTGAAAACGAAAAACAGTTATATGTTTAAACCATTCTGTGCGGCACTTTTTATTCTCTGGGCAAGTCTGCCGTTGTGTGCAGATGGCCTGCCGGGTGAATATCTTCTTTCGCAGCGGTGGAGAACTCTGTTTTCCACCATTTCTCCTCTGAATAATCCGGCCAATCTGGCTGAGCAGAACTATTCCTCTTTCAGAGGAGTTGCAACTCTTTCAGCCGATGATGTGGCCAATCTGTGGGAATTGGGCTTGGTAATGCCACTGGGGTTGTATCATACAGCCGGATTGACTTGGGTATGCGAGAACGGAAGGCCTATCGAGAGCGGAGAGTTCGAGGGGGACAGGTTTGTATTCAGTGATGAGCAGAAGAACAATGTCAATTCGCAATACATGTTCTCCTATGCGCTTCATCTCTGGAGGGGGCTGGTGGCAGGTGCCAATTTCAACCTCTTGACCCAGTCCAATTTCGGGGAGGATATGGATTACAATATCGGATTGGACCTGGGGCTCTCCTACAGGCTTCTCTATCATCAGTTCTGGGGTACTCATTCGCTCGGGGTTATGTACAGAAATCTGCCCGTTCCTCAGATGGACGGGCTTAACCGGGTGGAGTATTCTCCACTTTTCAAAGCTGCGTACTATGCCTCTTTTTTTCATAAAACTCTGGAATTTGATGTTCAGTTCAACGTGAAGGATTTCACTGCGGATCCGCAGGAGTTTCTGCAGGAAAACAGGGAATACGAATGGGATGTGCTGGTGGGGGCTTCCTACTGGTTTCTCAAGTATGCCGGTATCAAGGGGTATGTGGAAATCGACAAGAGAAGGTCTGTTGAATCATTCGGGCTGGCCGGTGCGTTCAATATACCTTATGTCAATAAGGGGAAGGATTTGGCGTTCACGTATCAGTACCGTAATGACATGGAAAGCGATCTTATGGGCACTCACTCGGTGTATCTCAAAACCGATTTCGGCAAACACCGGGAGGAGATACATGCAAAAAGAATAGGAAGACAGGCCAGTATTTCCGCAAACAATCTGTACAACAAGGCTATGAAGCTTTATTACAAAGAACGTTACTGGGATGCTCATTTCATTTTCGGTCGCATTCTCACAGAGTTTCCCGAATTTTATAAAAATGATCTGGTGTTGTATCATGCCGGGTCGTGTTTGGAAGAACTGGATATGCGTGAGCAGGCGATCAGAGCTTATCAGAGCACAAAGGAACGTTTCCCTCTCAGCAATATCGTTCAGAATGCAGATCTTGGTCTGATGAGAATCTATTACCGACAGCAGCACGTAAGCAAGGTGCGCAACCAGTATGTCGAACTGAACAAGCCGGGGGTGAATGATTCCATACGAATGCATGGTTCCTATCTTCTTGGTCAAGCCAGGATGATGACTGGTGAGTTCCGGTCGGCTGTGTATGAATTCGATATGATACAAGCTGATCATCCTGACTATATTCTGGCGCAGCTCAGCAAAGCGTCCTGTCATGCAAGTCTCGATTCGGGTATGGAAATGATAATCGGCAGTCTGGAAAACTGTATCAATACTGAAGTGACCACACCGGCTCAGAAGCAAGCATACAACAGGGCATGCCTGCTGATGGGATATGCGTTTTACGAGGAGGGGGCGTTGGCCAAGGCGGTGACCGCTCTCAGGATGGTGGATAAAAACAGCGTCTATCACGATGAGGCGCAGCTGGGGTTGGGCTGGACTGCAATCAAGGCGCGTCAGTGGAATGACTGTATCAAAGCGGGGAAGCATCTTCAAAACTCCCAGACCGACTTCGTGCTGCAGGCAGAAGGCGCTCTGGTGGAGAGTTACGGTCAAATGCTTCAGAAACGGTATGACAAAGTGATAGAAATCCTTACTCCTGCTCTTGAGAGAGTAAATGAGTACAGTACAGTTTCACATGACAGTATGCAGTCCGAAATGGACAGCTACAACATGAACCGTCTGCAGTACGGGGAGCTTTCCACAGAAGTGGTACGATTAGCCCGGCGTGCGGGGATGGTGGATGACAGGAGTGTGGAACATCTTCGGAAGAAGTGTGCCGATGTTAGAGAACAAATTGAAGCCTACTACAGTTTTGAAGATAAATACAACAGGAGTCTCTTTTTCGCCCGCAACCTTTCCTCTATAAGGGAGGATATGGAATATGCACTGGTTAAGGCTCACAAGCTCACCAACAGCTCAGATCTTCTGAAGTCAAATGAAAAAATGAACGACAGAGAACAGAAACTGGATGAGGAGATAAGAAGGTTGGAACGCGAAGCGGAAAAAGTTTCCGAGAAAGAAGGTGTTTATGAATAAGGGGGGAAATATGAAAACCCTGGGATTGATTACTGCGGTTTTGATACTCTTTTCCGAATCGGCTGCTCAGATCAACATTCAGGGAACTGTGAAGGATACGGAGGGAAACGCCATCAGCGGAGCTGTGGTATATCTGACCTCCAGGAATGTTTCCACTCTCAGTGATGCAGAGGGGAACTATTCTATTGTAACTACTCCGGTTCTCTCGGGAAGGACAGGACAGAGTCAGAATGTTCTTGAATACAGGAAGGGTAAGCTTAATCTGAATCTCAAGGAAAAAACAGCTGTGAAGCTGGAGATTTTCCGTCTTGATGGTAAATTATTCGACGTTCTGTCCGACCGCACACTTTCTTCCGGAGAGCATGTCTTCTCTGTAGACCGGGCGTACAGAAATCAGATGCTTATTCTGAGGGCATCTGTAGGCAAGCGGGTGTATACAGGAAAACTCAGTAATTTCAGAACTCAGTCGGATGTGCAGAAATTGTCCAAAAGTGCGGCTGCAGTTGCGGTTTCGGATACCATCAGGGCATCAAAAGCTGGTTTCAAGGCCCAAAGTGTGGAATTTGCAAGTGAGCAGGCCACAATTGATTTCACGCTTGAGCAGCTGCAGAGCGATGTGGGAACATCTCCGGTTGACGACGGTTCCGCTGATCGTATCGCCCGTAATGGAATAGACCAGTATTTCTGGGGAGACATGGGAGGGTATGAAGCTCCCATAGTGAAGATCACCACTGCTGAGAGTGAGGATGCGGTGGATATGGCCATTGTGTTCAATCCGGGATTTGTGGACAATACTTACGGAACCGGTTCGGTGGGCTGGAGCCCCAAAAGAGGTCACACCTGGAGAGATCTGTATAAGAGCGATCATGTGGAGATCGCGGCAGTGAACGGTGACGGGGATACGGTGTTTCACGGCAGGATCGATCTGATCGGTCCGACTCAGGACGTGCAGTCCGGATATGCCTGTCTGGGAGTATCCGGGGATGACGGAGCGGTTTACAAGGGATCTGCTTCGGATATCATCTCTTTTGGATCTTCACTTTGCGACAACATCAATCATTATGGATATCCGGATCTGGAAAATTCACCTGCGACGGATTCCACCTATGCACCCAACTCTGATTATCCCAATTTTCAGTTCTACACTGCCTACAGGATCACGTTCAAGCCGGAGATTTTCGGGGAATCCGGTTTCGGCGAGGTAAGGATGACATCCGTGCATGCTTCTCCGGCCAAAACTCCTGATGAGACTATCCAGGTTACAGAGAAATCTGCGCCTGAAAAGGGAAGCGAGGATGATCCGTTCAGGTTCTATACTCCGGTGCCTTCGGATCCCACCGATCCAGCAGACCCCGGCGATCCTACCGATCCCAGTGATCCTGGCGATCCTACAGACCCCGGTGATCCCACCGATCCTCCGCTTGTGGGTTGATTTTAAAAAGCCCGTCCGCATGGACGGGCTTTTTTACTCGATTCACCCAAACGTTGAACACTGAACGGTTCATTTAAAACCCCTGAAGCCCGCAGCAGCGCGTGCACACCGGCATCAGACCCTTTTTCATCTCCTGACGGAACTTTTTGAACGCCTCCCCGTTCCATACCTCGTAAAAAGACTGATCATTGATATTCCCGGCAGTGTAGTCCTGGTAGTCCCTGCAGGGAGTGACCCGGCCGTCGGGGGAGACTTCGGCAGTGTAATAGATGCTCTCACATCTGGGATACCCGCAGTGCCAGGCATGATCTGCGTAGTATCTGCGGATCAGCTCCTCACTCTCGATATCGGGCAGAAACTGCGGTACACACACTTTGCCCCTGGACATGGCTTTTATCTCCCTTATCTGCTCGGCAGTGACCTTCGGGTCCACATCATTGAAGCAGCTCTTGAGGTACCCTCTGTGATTCTGGGGCTTGTAGCCGAACCGCTGCTCGAATACTTTTTCGTGAAGATCCGCACGCTCGTCGGTGATGTACCATCCGAAGTAGTAGGGATGAAGCTGAGCCTTGTCCAGCACCAGTTTGTGTATTTGTGCCAGATGGGAATAGTTGTGATTCGATATTACCGAAATGGGAATCACCATGGGGAAGTGATATCCCTTGCGCTTTTTGATCTCATCGGCCTTCTCCATCACCGCAATGGTCTTTTCGAAATTGTCCGCAAGCTTGGTGTTGGCGGGGGAGCGCATGAGATTCTGCGATTCGGCATCATAACCGTCAAGACTGAGAAACAGAACGGAAAGCGCTTTGGTATCGATCAGATCCTCCAGAATCCGGTCAAGATCCTGTGCATTTGTCACCACCGATCCCCGCAGGTTGTATTTGGCAAGCTCCTCGAAAAAAGGAAGGAGAGGCTTCCACATAGTGGGTTCACCACCCCATATGTAATAAAAGGGCTTATCCCGCCGGGTCTCAAAAACGATTCTCTTCACTACATCGAAATCGAGCTGGTCAAGCTTCTCTCCGAGCTCAAGCTTCTTGCGCAGATGCCCGTTTTCTCCCCATTGTCCGCAGGAAGCACACCTGAGATTGCAGATTTCGTTCACTCGAAGCGATATCTGCCCCACAGGAACGTCTTTCATGGGATCGCGGGGATAGAGATATTTGCGGATCTGCTGTCCCACCATGCTCCAGGATGCTGTTTCCCGAATCATGCCCGGAAGAAGCCAGTTGGTCACGAATTGGGCGGGTATGAGTGCTTTGCCTTGAAATTTAGCCATGTTTTATCCTTCCTGCTGATGCAGTGATCTATTCTCGAAGTTTTGAATGTCCCAGTTCCTCAGGGCTGGTTAAACATACAAATATACTTTCTGTCAGGCCCTTTAAGGTGGCTGGGCAGACGAATTCATCAGGCTTGGGCGCTTTCAAGCTCGATGTTCGCCTCCTCCCAGCGTTTCATAAGGGAGCTGAGGTGCGATTTGTGCCCGTCGAGACCGTTTGTCGTTGATTGGAGCAGCTCATAGTTCAGAGCGTTACCCGGATCGTGAAGCACTGCTTCAAGCTCGGCGATACTGCTTTCGTGTTTCTCTATCTCCCGCTCTATTTTGCCGATCTCTCTTTCCAGTTTCTTGCGCTTTTCTCTCTGCTTTATTCTGTTCTCCTTGTCGGATGTCTGCTTTTTGGGTTGAGAGGACTGATGGTTGATGTCGCTCTCCGACTGGGAGAAGAGGGTTTCCAGATAATAACGGTAATCGGCAAGTGATCCCGGGAAGTCTCTTATGAGTCCGGGCCTGACCTCGATTATTCTGTTGGCCACTTGTGAAATGAAAAACTCATCGTGCGATACAAACAGGATGGTTCCACTGTAGTCGGCCATAGATTCGGACAGCATTTCAATGGATGAGACGTCCAGATGATTGGTGGGTTCGTCAAGAAGGAGAGTGTTGCCGGGGCTGGCCAGTATTGTAGCAAGTACCAGACGGGATTTTTCCCCCCCCGAGAGCACTTTCACTTTCTTTTCCACCGAATCCCCACTGAATAGAAACGCTCCCAGAATGTTCTGTATGTGACTTCTGTCCGTTTTGACCGCTTGCTGCGCTACTGTTTCGTACAGCGTCTTTTCTCCATCAAGCTGTTCAAGCTGATGCTGGCCGAAATAGCGCAGCACGGAATTGTGACCGTATATCAGTTTTCCTTCAGAGGGGGTGAGAAATCCCGCCAGAACCTTGAGAAGAGTGGACTTTCCTGCTCCGTTGGGTCCTATGACCGCCACCTTTTCACCTCTGCGAATCTCGAGATTGAGTTTGTCCAGTATTGTCTTTTCTCCGTAACCGGCCGAACAGTTGTGAAGCCGCAGGGGAACCGACCCCGATTGACCGATGGTATTAAAGGTGAACCTGATTGATTTTTCCGAACTTTCCAGAACCGGCATTTCCGCCTTGAGGTGCTCCAGATATTTTGCCCGGGACTGAGCCTGAGTGGCTTTGTTAGCTTTGGCCTTGAACCGCTCTATGAAACGTTCGGTCTGGGCGATTTTTGTTTCCAGATTTTTCGCTCTGTTCAGATCCGCTTGTTCTTTTTCTGTTTTCAGTCTGATATAGGTGTCGTAATTACCGTTATAGAGTTGTATGGATTGATTTCTAATATCCGCGGTGTGGGTAGCCATTCTGTTGAGAAAATCCCGGTCATGGGATACAATCAGCATTCCCCCTTCGTATCTGGACAGGAATTTCTCGAGCCATATAAGAGAATCCATATCCAAATGATTTGTGGGCTCATCCAGAAGAAGAAAACCGGGGCTTTCCAGCAGAAGTCGTCCGAGAACGGCTCTCATGCGGTAACCACCCGAGAGGTGATGCAGGGTGCGTTTCCAGTTCTCTTCCGGTACACCCAGGCCGGTAAGGATCATCTCCGCCCGTGCCTCGAGAGAGTATCCGTCATGAAGTTTCATCTGATGCTCAAGCTCATCGAAGCGGCGGAAAGCTTTCTGTTCACCCTTCTCCATCCCTTCCACCACTTTCTGCAGTGTCTGCTCGTACTGCAGAAGATGTTTGAATGGCTCAAGCACAATGTCAAGGGGAGTGAGCTCATCGAGAAGCTCCACTTCCTGAGGAAGGTACCCTACAGACAGCTCTGCGGGCATGAGAACCGAACCCCTGTCCGGCTGTTCTGCTCCCTGTATCATTCTCAGCAGAGTGGTTTTCCCCGAACCGTTACTGCCGATAAGCGCGGTGCGGTGCTTTTCATTTATGGAAAAGGATATTTGATCGAAAAGTACTTTCTCGCCATACTGCTTTGAAATGTTATCAAAAGTGATCATAAGCTCTAATCTTGTATATCACCACAGAAATCCGCCCAGAAGCAGGCCTGCGGCCAATCCTGATATAACTGCGGCAATCAGTTTTTTGATATTTGATCTGCTGACTGTATTAGCCGAAACCGTTTCGAAAGATATAAGATAATGCTGTTCCCGGTCCGCATCAAACAGTACGAGTTTATCGGGCCTATATATGTGGTTGTATTCAAAAATCTGCCTTCGGGTGGATGCATGACTCGGCTTGGCATCCTCTCCCGTTTTTACTTCGACCAGAAACTGCGTTCCCCCCTTCTGCACCAGCAGATCTGCCTTCACTTCAAAGGACTGCTTTCTCTCGTTTGCGTAAAACCAGGATTCCGCTTTCACCTGAGTGTCCAGAATGCGGTACCCATGTTTTTTGAAATATCTGACAGCTTTTTCCTCGCTTGCTTTTCCGTGACTGAACCGCTTGCGGAGTTTTCTGTTCTGAAGAGTTTTGGATAATCTGAAAGAAACGGCAGACGAGAGAACAACCAGCAGAATACCTGAGAGAAGTATAAACCAGATAGAATTGAAAAACTGAGCGTTAACAGTATTTTCAAACAGGTTTGTCATCAGTTGAAATGCGGGTAACGTTTCAGGTATTGGATTCGAGGGTCACTCCGGTATGTCCGAAACCGCCGCTTCCTCTGCCTGTCCGGGAAACGTCTTTTTTTTCCATGAATGCGGTCTGACTGGCTACCCTGGCGGTGACAAGCTGTGCAATGCGGTCGCCTCTCTGTATGACAAACAAAGATTCGCCGAAATTAGCAAGCAGAACCTTCACCTCGCCTCTGTAATCGGCATCTATTGTACCTGGAGCATTCAGAACGGTAACCCCGTACTTGAAAGCCAGCCCGGAGCGGGGTCGGACTTGGATTTCATAGCCCGCCGGAATTTCAAAACACAGTCCGGTAGGTACCAGAGCGCGCTTCCCCGGTTCGATGGTAAGTTTCTGCTGCACCGCTGCACACACATCGCAGCCGCTTGATCCCCGTGTCATCCTGCAGGGGAGGGGGAGTCCGGTGCCGTGAGGCAGTCTTTTCACGTGAATGGGTGTTATATCTGACATAATTTCCGGAAGGATGGGCACTGCGGCATAGAGCACCGCAATGCCTGTAAATCCCGTTAAAGCAGTGCCTTGCGGCTGAGTTTCACTTTGCCGAAACGGTCGAATCCGATGAGTTTGACTTTCACCTTGTCTCCGACCTGGAGGATGTCTTCCACTTTTGCGACTCTGGTTTTGTCCAGTTCTGAAATGTGAATGAGTCCCTCTTTACCGGGGAGGAATTCCACAAACGCACCGAACTCCACGATGTTTTTGACTGTGGCATCGTAGACCGCGTTGAGTTCGGGTTCCGCCACGATTCCCTTGATTCGGCGAAGCGCCGCATCGCGGGATTCGCGATTGGTGGCCGATATCTGAATCGTACCGTCATCCTCTATGAAGATGGTGGTTCCGGTTGTCTCCTGAATGTCTCTCACCACTTTCCCGCTTGGACCGATGATTTCCCTTATCTTGTCCTTGTCGATCACGATGGTGCTGATTCTGGGGGCATAATCGGAGAGATCCTTGCGTGAGGTGGAAATC
The DNA here is from genome assembly GCA_046546375.1 of Chitinispirillaceae bacterium. Classification (GTDB taxonomy): domain Bacteria; phylum Fibrobacterota; class Chitinivibrionia; order Chitinivibrionales; family Chitinispirillaceae; genus JAEZKC01. Next base: position 59,907 of record JBKGXV010000001.1, read on the forward strand.
GCCTCTGTCATGATATCCAGAATCTTGAAACGGGCGGTTTTGGCTTTTCCAAGAGCCTCTTTCATGATCTCAGGTGTGATACCGGCAAGTTTGATATCCATCTGTATGGCCGTGATACCATCTTTGGTACCAGCAACCTTGAAATCCATATCACCCACATGGTCTTCGGTTCCAAGAATATCGGTGAGAATAGCTGTCTGGTCACCCTCTTTGATAAGTCCCATGGCCACTCCTGCCACGTGCGACTTGAGAGGCACACCTGCAGACATAAGAGAGAGGGACCCCGCACACACGGTAGCCATGGAGGAACTTCCGTTCGATTCCATGATTTCGGACACGACTCTGATTGTGTAGGGAAAACTCTTTTCATCCGGCAGTACCGGTGAGATGGATCTTTCGGCCAGGTGGCCGTGACCCACTTCTCTTCTGCTCACTGACATCATTCTCTTGACTTCACCCACGGAGTAGGGGGGGAAGTTGTAGTGAAGCATGTATGATTTGTCGTAATTGCCTTGTATGTTGTCGATATGCTGCAGATCAAGCTTGGTACCCAGGGTTGTGGCGGTCATGGACTGGGTTTCACCACGGGTGAAGAGGGCCGATCCGTGAGCGCGGGGGAGAATGTCCAGTTCACAAGTGATCTGCCGGATTTCATCCAGACCTCTTCCGCCTATTCGGGTTGAGGTTTCCAGGATGGTTTTTCTGATGTCCTGGCGCTCCAGGTCTGAAAACGCCGCAGCGATTTCATCTTCCCTTTCGGGAAACTTTTCCTCCAGAGCGGCGACAATTTCATCTTTCAGCTCCGCAAGAGATTTGTAACGTTCTGATTTGACACCCTTGAAACTTGCTTCGTGAAGTCTGTCTCCTGCCAATTCCTTGACCGCGGTGACTATTTCAGCATCCGGTTCCTTCACTTCGAATTCATCGGCCTGTTTACCGTTGGTGCTGACCAGCTGTTTCTGTATGGCGATGAGTTTCTTTATCTCCTCATGGGCAAGAAGAATCGCTTCGACGAATTTCTCCTCGGGAAGCTCCATTGCCCCGCCTTCAACCATCATGATGGATTCTTCTGTGCCTGCCACAACCAGATCGAGCTGGCCTCCTTCTGTGTCGGTAAGAGAGGGGAGCACCTTGAGTTCTCCATTCACCATTCCCACGCGTACACCTGCAACAGGTTCATGGAAAGGCATGTCGGAAAGACTCAGTGCGGTGGATGCGGCTGTAATGGCCAGAACATCGGCATCGTAGTTTTCATCTGCGCTAATCACCGTACAGATGACCTGCACTTCTTTTCTGTAGCCTTTGGGGAAAAGAGGACGGATCGGACGGTCTACCAGTCGGGCGGAGAGAATCTCCTTTTCACTGGGACGGCCTTCACGTTTGATGAATCCGCCTGGAAACTTTCCGGCGGCATAGGTTTTTTCAATGTACTCAACGGAAAGAGGGAAAAAATCAGCATCAGCTTCCCTTCCGGAGCAGGCTGTGGCGAGGATCATGGTATCCCCTAGACGGACAACGGCGGAACCGTTAGCCTGTTTGGCCATTCTTCCGGTTTCAATGGAAACCTTCAAACCGGATACTTCAGTTTCAACTGTGGTAAAAGCCATTAGATAACTCCTAATCTATGTAAAGATTTGTGTTTCGATTCTGTGCCGGGCGAGAGCGGTAAGAACTGATGAAGGAGATAAGAAAATTGAACGTTCTGATGCGGCTTTGACAAATATTTGGTTTTGCCGCTCTGAAGTCCGGCATCACTTCTGCTCAGAAAAAGTCTGAAAGATGTGAAGATGGTTATCGGGAGTGATAACCACCTTCGGGTAATCGGAAAAAAACGATCCCAAAGCGCTCATTGTTACTTGCGCAGCTTGAGTTTTTTGATGAGCTCTCTGTAGCGCTGGACATCCTTTTTGCTGAGATATTTGAGAAGGGAACGGCGTTCACCAACAAGTTTGAGAAGCCCGCGACGGGTATGGTTGTCTTGTGGATTAGCCTTCACATGTTCGGTAAGGTGAGTGATACGATCGGTGAGCAGCGCCACCTGAACGTCGGTGTTTCCGGTATCCTTCTCGTCTTTACCGTAAGTTTTGGTGATCTCCTGCTTACGCTCCTTGGTCAAAGCCATTTCTGAATCTCCTGTGAAAAAAAATTCCTTATTTCGTTAATATCCTGTGTTATCTGATCCACCAGCCCGCACTCATCAGAAAATGCGATATCCGCACGAATATAACGGTGCAGCCAGATGTGAACGGTTTCCCCCATAAGAGGGTCCTGATCACCAAGGTTGAAAGCATGAAATTCAAAATGTATTTCACGCTTCGAATACGTGGGGCAGTCTCCGAAATAGAGCGCACCCTGTATTCTTTTCCCCCTCAGTTGCAGTTCTGCGGCGTACACTCCTGCAGGGGGAATCACTTTATGCGAAGACGGCTTTTTGAAATTGAGAGTCGGATAACCCAGCCTTGTACCGATTTTAACACCTTCCGTACGCTCGGCTGATATCAGATAGGGATGTCCCAGCATCGCCACCGCATCCGCGATGCGCCCCTCAACTATCAACTTGCGGATCTGAGTCGATGAAATTACGGTTTCACTCTCGGTATCCAGATCTGCGGTAAATATCGTAATATGATATTTGCCGCTTGCAGAGTGCAAAAATTTCTTTCCCCCCGACCTGTCTTTCCCCACCGAATGCCCTTCGCCCATCACCCAGTATGAAGCATGCAGCTGATTTATCAGAATACGCTCCAAAAACTGTTCCGGACTGAGCCGGCGGAACTGCTCGTCAAAGGGAACTTTCAGAAGATAGTCCACCCCCATATCACCTATGAGTGTCGCCTTCTCCTCGAAAGTGGTCAGGATCATCTGGGGAAGTTCCGGGTAGAGAACCGAACGGGTGTGAGGATTAAAGGTAACCACCACGCTTTTAAGATCCTTCTCTCGGGCTAAGCGGGTGATATGGTGTATCAAAATGGAATGCCCCCTGTGGACACCATCGAAATTGCCAACCGTGACAACACTCTTTTGGGAGGAGGGCAGGATATCCTGAAGGCTGATTATCTTCATATATATCTACTGCTTTTTTTTGTGGAACACCTTTTCAGGATGATAACGTCCACCTTCAACTCTCCTGAGCACAGAAACAAGATTACCTTCTCTATCAAAGGCAACTATCAATTTTTTTTCACTTTGGGAAAGTTCAATGTCTTTTCCGAAAAACAGACAGTCTCTGTCATGATCCTCCAAAGTGACCTTTTCATCTTCTCTGAACAGGTTTCGTGTTTTTATAATATAGTTTCGGGCGTGATCCAAATCTTTGAAATCAACAGCATCCTTCAGGCTGAAAACACCTACCGCTGTTCGTCGCAGCCTGACAATATGCCCCAACGAGTTTAATTCTTCAGCTATGTCTCTGGCAAGAGAACGTACATAGGTCCCTGAGGAACAGGTGAGTGAAAAATCGGCAGTGTGATTCTTTTTATCGAAACCAGTCAGTTTAAGAGAATCAATTCTCACACTACGCTCTTTCATCTCGACCTCTTTACCCCGTCGTGCAAGTTTGTAGGCTGGTGTCCCCGCTATTTTCACTGCAGAATAGAGGGGAGGTAACTGCTGCTGCTCTCCTTTGAAGCGATCCAGAACACCTTCGATCTGCTCTTTTCCGGGGTATACTTCGCAGGTTTCAGTGATTTCACCTTCCGCATCCAGGGTGTCGGTGACGATACCGAAATGAACCGTGAATTCATACTTTTTGGGATCGGATGGCAGATACTGAATAAGACGGGTGCTGTCTCCAAGCGCAATCACCAGAAGACCTGATGCCAGCGGATCGAGAGTCCCGACATGTCCCGTTTTCTTAAGCCCCAGTTTTTTACGCACAGCTGAAGTTACTGCAAAAGAGGATGGGCCGACCGGTTTGTCAATGCAGAGAAAACCTTCCAAAATTCTACTTCAGCTCCTTCTCCAGAATGGAGAGCATCTGATGCATTGCTTCTTTGTAGGGAAGTTTGATAGTGCATCCTGCAGCGCAGCTGTGACCGCCTCCTCCCGTCACCTTCTGCGCCACACGTCCCACATCAATATTGCCTTTGGAGCGCAAGCTGAAATGAGTTTCGGTAGGGGAGTGTTTGGTAAGCATACCCACTTCCACTCCGGTAGCGGTTATGGTATGATCAGCCATTCCCTCCGAGTCACTGTACTGGGCCCCGATCTCTTCCAGAGCCGAGAGCGGCATATCCATGCTGCACACTTTCCCGTTGAGATGGAATTCCAGCGTAGACCAGATACGTGCCTGAAGCAAAAGGGCTTGAGGAGAATGCGACGCGTACACCTTTTCGTAGATGTCTGCACAGTTTGCCCCTTTGTCGGCAAGATCAGCACAGATACGCAGAATTCTGCTGGAGGTATTCGAAAAGCGGAATCCGCCCGTGTCGGTCATAATGGCAGCATAGAGCGCTTCGGCCACAAAATCTGGAATATCCACTCCGTTGTCTATGAAAAAAGAGTAGATGATTTCCCCTGTTGCTGCAGCTGAAGTGTCGAGGTAATTGACTTGGCCGAAACTGGTGTTGTCCCGGTGATGATCAATATTTATGATGGTGTCTGCCATTTTTTCCTGACCGTCCCAACCCAGTCTTTTGGGGTTGGAGCAGTCAAGAATCATGAGGACATCGAAACTTCGGTCGGGGCGTTTCTGGCTGACTGCCTCCGAGTTCCTCAGAAATGCGAATTTCTGAGGAAGCGGATCAACACAGAAAATCTCCACCTCTTTTCCCAGTTTTGTGAGATACCAGTAGAAGGCGAGTTGTGAACCGACACAGTCCCCGTCCTGGCTCATGTGGCTGGAGATCAGAAATGAAGAGTTGGAATCTATGGCTCTATTCAGTTCTTTCCAGATCATCGTGGATTTCTTTTAACAGCTCATTGAGATGCTGGCTTCGTTCTATGCTGTCGTCAAGCTTGAAATAGAGGTGGGGAAAGTGTTTTGTCACGACTTTTCGTGCAACGGTTCGCTGTATGAACGGTGCCGCTTTGTTCAAAGCCGCAATTGCTTCCTTTTTTTCACTCTCTTCACCCATCAGACTGACAAAAACAGTGGCGTTTCTGTTGTCCTGGGCAAGCTTAACTTCTGTGACGGTCACCACGGGAGGGATGCGAGGATCGCGCACTTTCTGCGCGATCACGATACCGATTTCCCTGAGCAACACTTCACTGAGCCGCTCGTTATGCCAATGTGGTGCGGACATATTTACCTCGATTGGTGAGACCGCCCTCTGGGGGCAGTATCACCTGGTCAATTTTCTGGCTACTTCAACTTCCTCGAATGTGACTATTCTGTCGCCCTCTCTGTAGTCGGATACACGCTCAAGCATAATACCGCATTCGTAACCGGACTGAACTTCCTTCACATCTTCCTGTACACGCTTGAGACTTGAAATTTTGGATTCTGCGATTTCCATATCGTCTCTGATGAGGCGGGCTTTGGATCCGCGGACAACGTTACCAGAAATCACCATGCAGCCTGCAATGCTTCCCACTTTGGAAACTTTGAAGACCTTGCGGATTTCGATTTCGGCCGTTGTTTTCTCCTTGATTTCCGGTGTGAGCATACCCTCCATGGCTGCGTGCACATCATCGACCGCTTCGTAGATCACGCGGTAGTTTCTGATCTCGACTCCCTCGCTTTTGGCAAGATCCCTGATCTTGGTATTGGGACTGAGATGAAATCCGATGATAAGCGCATTTGAGGCGGCAGCCAGCATGACATCGGTTTCCTTGATGGCTCCAACGCTTTTGTGAATAACCCGCACCTTGATTTCGGGTGTGCTGAGCTTTTCAAGCGAGGCTGCCAGCGCTTCAACCGAACCGTCCACGTCACCTTTGATGATGAGGTTGAGGTTCTGTACGTTGCCGGCCTGAATCTGTTCGTAGAGGTGGTCAAGAGAAACCGCGTTGATTCTGCGCATCTCGCGTTCCTTCTGGGCCAGACGGCGTCTTCCGCTTACTTCGCGCGCCTCTTTTTCCTCATCCATCACTCTGAAGGAATCACCTGCCTGCGGTGTACCGGTAAGGCCCAGTACCAACACCGGCTGTCCGGGACCGGCCTCGTTTACGGCGAGTCCTCTTTCATTATAGAGTTCACGGACGCGGCCGTGGTGGATGCCGGTGACAAATGAATTCCCTTTGATCAGTGTCCCTCTCTGTATGAGCACGGTGGCGATGGGGCCTTTACCCCTGTCCAGCTCAGCTTCGATCACCACTCCGTGAGCTTTACCTTCGGGGATAGCCTGAAGTTCGAGAATTTCTGTTTCCAGGGCGAGAATTTCCAGAAGTTTGTCCACACCTTTTCCGCTTTTGGCCGAGATCTCCACACATGACGTCTGGCCACCGTAGTCCTCGACCACTACATTGTAATTGGCGAGTTCGCCTTTGATCCGGTCGATATTTGCGGTGGGGAGGTCAACTTTGTTTATAGCCACCACCAGAGGCACATTCGCGGCTTTCGCGTGATCGATGGCCTCGCGGGTCTGGGGCATGACACCCGAGTCGGCTGCGATTATCAGAACAATGACATCGGTAATCTGGGAACCTCTGGCGCGCATGGCGGTAAAGGCCTCATGACCCGGAGTGTCAAGGAATGTGACCGGTCCGTGAGGAGTTTTCACCTCATAGGCGGCGATATGCTGGGTAATGCCTCCCGCCTCACCTGATATCACGTTGGTTTTTCTGATATAATCAAGCAGAGAAGTTTTTCCGTGGTCGACATGGCCCATCACGGTCACTACAGGGGCTCTGGGAACCGGAGTCCCTTCTACCTCTTCCTCTTTTTCCAACTCGTCTTCGGGTGCATATTCATCCATGAGTTTGGCAGTATAGCCGAACTCATCCACCAGTAGTTCGATTGTCTCGAAATCAAGCCGCTGGTTGATGGTGACAAGCATACCCAGTTCGAGGCATTTGGCAATTACATCGCTTGGACCCACATTCATCATGTTGGCCAGTTCATTGGCGGTGACGAACTCCGCCACATTAAGAATTTTCTTCTCTTCTGTAGCCTGCTCTTCTTTTGCGCCGGCTTCCTTTTTGTACTTTTTCTTGGATGTACCGGAGCCTATCTTAGCCAGAGTCTTTTTGACATTGGCTTTGAGTTCGACTTCTTTAATCTCGGGGCGCTCGTTTCTATGCCTGCCCTTTTTCTTGTGTTTTTCCTTTTTGGCCCCCTTTTCTCCTTCCTTACCGGGTTTGGCCGCAGGTGGAGGAGAGGGCATTGCGCCAGCCCCCGTAGGAGCAGCAGAAGGAGATGGGGGAGTATAGGTGTCTTTTTTCGCCCAGGATTCCCGTTGGTGATATTTGCGGAGAGGAGCTCTTCTCTGCTGCTTTGCTTCCGGCGTCGGAGCACTTTTTTTGGCTTCGGCCTTTTTTGTTTCCTTTGCCTCTGTTTTGGATGCTGAAGGCTCCTTTTTTCCCGTGGCAGGAGCTTTGGTTTCATCACTGCTGACAAGTTCATCCCTTGCCTTTTTGAGCATCTGCTTTTTGCGCTCGTACTCCTTTTTTATTTCCGCTCGTTCCTGTTCGAATTTTTTCTTGATGTCATCCCGCAGCTCCTCATCAACCGTGCTCATGTGGCTCTTGACTGGAATTCCCATTCCGCGGAGCATCTGCACCAGAGCTTCGCTGGAGACTTTAAACTCCTGTGCGAGTTTGTAGACTTTTTCTTTAGCCATGCGCTAACCTCTCAATTCTTGACTGCCGGCGAGTCTGGTATGTGAAGAACACCCAGACAGTGCCGGGAAGCTCTTACAGGTATTCCAGGGTACTACTCATTTTAGAAACCGCCAGCGGGACATGTGTACTTATCCATTTTCATTATTCCGCATTCAATTTGAAACAAAAGCTGGCGAAGATCACAAGGAAGAACCGGCTTCATTGCCTTCCTTGTTCTCACTGGCATCATCCATGGCAGATTCGGAATCCTCTTCCGTTTCGGACATGGACTGTACCGCACTGTTTATGATATCGTGCTGAATAGCATTTTCTTCATTGTTGTTTTCAGGAGTGCGTTCACCTTCGGCCTCCTCTCTCATTTCATCGTAAGCCTCATCATAGGTGACGTCCCCCTCCTCGGAATCGGAAACCTCGGCGGTGGACTCCTCTTCCTCGGTGTCCTCTTCAGCCTGAGATCCTTCAGGCATTTCACTCAGAGCCGCAGCCCGCTGCTCTTCAGTAAGTCCTGCGAACTCCTCATCACCGAAGACATCTATTTCCCGGTCAAGCATCTTGGATGCAAGACGGATATTCTGTCCCTCACGGCCTATCGCCTGAGCCAGATCATCCTCGCTTATGACCACCACTATCTTATGTTCCCCGACCGGAATAACTCTTTTCACCTCCGCTGGAGAGAACACCCTGCGGACCAGAAGCGACATTTCATCTGTCCAGTTTATAATATCTATTCTCTCGTTGGAGAGCTCACGGACGATCGCCTGCACTCTGTTTCCTCTCATACCCACACAGGCACCAACCGGGTCGACCCTGTTGTCCAGAGTGGTCACAGCAATTTTGGAGCGATGTCCGGGGTCGCGGACAACTTTCACAATACGTACCGTCTTGTCATAAATTTCGGGTACTTCCAACTCGAAAAGACGTGCAAGAAATTCCGGGCTGGTTCTGGAGATGATGACCTGCGGACCCTTGGTGTTGTTTTTGACTTCGACAATACAGGCCCTGACATTCTGTCCCTGGTGATAATGCTCTTTGCGGATCTGCTCTCTGTAGGGCAGAAGTGCTTCCGTGCGGCCCAGATTGACCAGAATGTTGCCTTTTTCTATCTGCTGGACAGTACCGGTTATCAATTCACCTATTCTTTCACTGTAATCTGAAAAAACCTTCTCCCGTTCAGCTTCTCTGACCCGCTGCACGATAACCTGTTTTGCTGTCTGAATTGCTGTCCTGCCGAAAAGATCGATGTCAAGGTCTTGGATCAGCTCGTCGCCGACCTCAAGTTCCTCATCCAGTTCCCGTGCTTCCTCAAGAGAAATCTCGTATTCGGGATCCTCCACCTCTTCCACCACCGTCTGACGGGTGTAGACCTCTATGACCCCTTTTTCCTTGTCCACTTTTGCTTCCACATTGATGGGCTTGCCCAGGTATTTCTTTGCGCCGGTCGCCAGAGCATCCTTCAGGGTATCGAGTACCAGATCCATGCTGATGCTTTTTTCTTTAGTCACCGCACCGAGTGAGGTCACAATATCCATGGCTTTGAGTGCCTCGTTTCTGCTCTTCTTTTTCATTTCGACCAGAATCCCTTCCGCTTTACTTGAATCGGATCTCCTCTTTGCCGCTGTATATGTCGCAAAGAGGTATATCTACCGTTTTATTTTCGATTTCAACTGTGAGTTTGTTGTTCCCGCAAGCCACAACTTTGCCTCTCAGAGTTTTTTTTCCTTCAACACTCTCGGCCAAGTGCAGGACCACATTCCTCTCTTTGACTCTGAGAAAATCACGTTCGGTTTTGAGAGGGCGGTCTATACCCGGAGAGGAAACTTCCAAACTGTAGGGCTTGTCTCCCATGAATTTTTCTTCATCCAGCAAAACCGACAGCTCTCTGCTTACCTTCTCGCAGTCTCTTATGGAAACACCTTCGGGCCTGTCTATGGTGATACGCAGAATCGAACGCTTACCAGCACCGAAAAAACGAACATCGTAAAGCTCGTAACCCAGCTCTTCGATTTTCGATTCAATAACGGGTGTTATCTGTTCAACTGAAGACATATCACACAACTCGAATTTTGGAGAAAAGGGTGCATATAACAAAAACGGGCCTAAAATGCCCGTCGAGTCGCCAAGCTTTGCAATCATCAAAAAATAATAGATGGGTCTTTTTTCAACAAGTAATATTTCGATTAACCGATCCCTTTATTTGCGGCTCAGGACAAATGTTTTATGATACCTACTTTTTCCATCTTTTCTTGACCGCTTCGATGGCTTCGTCTCTGGTGTTCACCTGATTCTCCAGCTGTAGATCGTACACATCAGCAAGTATTTTTCCAAACAGCGGACCGGGATGGAACCCCAGATCTATCAGGTCTTTACCGGAAAGGAAGGGACGGGGCTTTATCTGCTCGGCTTTCAGTTCACCGAGCCTGGTTTTGAGAAAATAATAGTTCTGAAGCTCTCCGTGACTGGCAAGACAGTCCGCTCTGTGAAGCTCCATCTCTTCCTGGATTGTGTGACGGGAGAGAAATCTTTTGAGAGTCGATAGGCGCATCTTGGGCACATTCATGAAATTCATGTGATTTGCCACCATGGATGACACCGTTTCAATCAGAACGTTGGGCGCTCTGAATCTCCTGAGAATCCTTTCGCTCATCTGTGCTCCGATATTGGAGTGGTTGTTGAAACGGATCCGGTCGCTTATGGTCATGGTGGGAGGTTTGCCGATATCGTGAAGAAGCACAGACCAGGCCAGAGCCGAAGAAGGGTTCTCAGGCATGAATTTCAACGCGTTTACTGTATGGGTAAAGACATCTCCTTCTGGATGAAATTCAGGCGGCTGTTCTATTCCGCTTAACTCTTCTGCTTCGGGAAGAAACTGCTTCAGCAGTCCTGTATCACGTAAAAGTATAAGTGCCCGGTCCGGATTAGGCTGGCGCAGCATTTTATCCATTTCGGCAAAAATACGCTCCGGAGAGACTGCTTTAATCTGTTCGGCTTTGATTTTGACTGCTTCGTATGTCTTTTCCTCAATATCAAATTCGAATCTGGCCCCGAAGCGAATTGCTCTCATCATTCTCAAATAGTCCTCATCGAATCTCCGGGCCGGCTCACCTATGGCCCGGATGACCCCGCGTTCGATGTCTCTCTGACCGCCGGTGTAGTCTATCACTTCCTCGGTGAATGGATTGAAAAACATACCGTTTATAGTGAAATCCCTGCGCAGGGCATCGGTCTTGAGGTCGGAGAACACGATCTGCTCGGGGTGGCGGCCGTCCTTGATTCCCACATCCGAACGGAATGTGGCCACTTCGAAAGGAATACCCTCCTCTACAACTATCATAACTCCGAATTGTTCTCCCACTCCGACCGTCTGGGGAAAAATATTTGAAATTGCAGAGGGGGTGGCATTAGTGGCGATATCGACATCACCCTTATTGGGCGTTTTCATAATATAGTCCCTGACCCAGCCGCCTGCGAAGACAGCCTGGAAACCATGTCTGTTGAGGTTATCCACTATATGCAGGGCTGCTTCAAACTGGATTTCCGGATTCGGTTTTTTCATTTTTCCTTCTCTAAATTTAGAGTATGATTGGATCAAAATAAGTAATTTGAGTATTTTTGAAAAAGAGAATCGTATAAAGATGGATAAAATGCACAAAATCTGAACCGAATGCATTCCCTTGCAGACTATAACCTCTATATAGCTTATTTCTGAAACTAAATAGTTGACAGCACCTAAGGGGAGAATGCATCTTTAAAATTGGTTTGATAGAGAAATCAACTCACAACAGTATACATCCAGAAAAATGGAGGAGTTCATGAAGTTTGTTGGACGGCTTTTAATCGGTTTAAGCGTTTTGACAATGATAATGTCCTGTACATCTTCGGAAGAAGCTGCAGGTGATAGGGCATACAAGCTATCCCAAAAGGCTCAGGGGAACGAAAAACGTACCCAGCTAAAAACTGCTTATATTAATTACCGCAAAGCTCTCAAGGCCAATCCTGAAAAGGCAAGCATCGACTTGCGTAACAATTTCCTTGAAATGTGTGTTGTTCGGGCTAAACTTGTTCTGGATGAGGGAAATGTTCAGATGGACGCCATTCCGCTTCTGATGGATGATATTGAAGAGAATCTCACCCCCGAGGTGAAACCTGAACTCCGCCAGCAGTACTCTGCTTTTCTGGTACAGATGTCGGATACCAGTGCACATAAAGGTAATCATGTCGATGCACTCGATTATGTGGATAAAGCCATTGAATATGCAAACGACCCGGCCCCCTTTAAGAAAAAACGCGAAGATGTGGCGAAAAAAGTGGCGCGGGATAATTATGATCTGGCAAAAATCGAATACGACCAGGGGAAAAATGATAAAGACAACTCGGATGCATTGATCAGGGCGGAATATTATGCCAAAGCTGCTCTGTATTTTGATTCCACATTTTCTGATGCCGAGGAACTGCTGAGTGAAATCAGAAAAAAGAACCTGGATACCTATTCCGCTTTTGTTTCAGTGATTACCAATTATTCCGATTCTGTACTTTTTGACAAGGTTGATGAATATGATATACTGCTGGCTGTTCCCGCTATTCAGAAAAGAGGCGGCTCAACTGTAGCCATCATAAATATGTACAACTATTCCTATAATCCTCTCCGTATGAAGTCTACGGATTTCGCACTGGTGGATGTGAACGGGAAGAAGTACAAGGCACGTCAATCCAGGATCACGCCCGATTTTCTGGAACAGGAAAAGGAAATGGAGTTCAAGCTCGTTTTCCCCACTCCCAGCGCCAAGATCAAGAAGCTAACTTATAAACACGATGATCATTATACGGAGAAGTTTTTCCGCTAAGACTGTTTTTGAAGAAGGATTACTTAGAAAAGCCCCTGGATTAGGGGCTTTTTTTAATGGGATTTTTTCGGAGAGTAAATTTATGATCCGGTACAGATTCACCTCCGGTGTATCGGACGCACTTTTCAGTACAAACCAGTGACTTATAATGTTTTAGTACTCAGAGTGGCTTCTTTGACCAAAGCTGGATGCGATCGGGGGAGCAAGCGGAAGGTATTGGTGAAGTTTCGTTCCAGAAAACAGGGCCTTGAGTGCTGATACGTTTGCTGGGACTCAGAGCTCTTCGTGTGCTATTTTTTTCCTGATCCTTTTTTTCTGAATTGAACTATTTTGCCGCTTTCCCGCTCCGGCTCCCGTGGGGGGCGTTCCTTTTTCTTTTCAGGAGAATCCGCAGGAGTTTCTTTGAGAGTTTTTGAGAGATTTACCTTGAGAATCCGTATTTCATGGGTTCTTTCCGGATTCTGAAACCGTCCTTTCACTATATGCGGGGGTTGAAGTCGTATCACCTGGGGAACGGGAGGGAATTCCTGCAGACTGGCAAAATGCATCCATAGCCATTTACCGGTTGGCTTAGCGTCGTGATCGATAGTGTAACCGAAACAGATTCCGTAACCGCTGAAACTCCATCCCTCTTCCTCTGAAAGAACTTTATCCTCCGGTACTTCTCTGATCAGGAGAGCGAAAACGTCCCCTTCCACTGTGAAATCGGTAATCTCTTCAGCTGAAACATATCTGGTAGCCAGGTCGATTATTTCATCTTTGGAAACTCCCATGATTCACCTCTTTTTGTGCTGGATGAAAATACTGCTGATGCAGAAAAATTAACTCAGGGCCGGCTAAAAAGAAATTGAAATCTGTTTTTCTTTGAACCTGATGTTGTGAACGGATCTTGAGCAAACAAAGTGCAGCTCAAAACCTATCAGATTAGCCAAAACTGGGAATTCAGACTGGAAATTTGGGGCTTAGTTCAGAATCCGTCCCTAGAATACCTGAATTTTTATTATTTTTTACCTCCGCGGTGCGCGGGGTGGCAGCCTTTTTAAAAGAAATTTGAAGGGTTTGGAAAAAAATGACCATTGTAGTACCCAAGGATTATCACGGGATAAATGCTCTGGAGAGCAGCAAGGTTCACTGTATCTCTTTTGAAGAGGCGTTGAGAGAGGATATCAGGGCTCTGAGAATAGGTGTTCTCAATATCATGCCCAAAGCTGAAACATACGAATTCAGCCTGCTTCATCCTCTCGGCCGGTCTGTTCTGCAGATTGAGCCGGTTTGGATTCGACTGAAGACTCATCAATACAACAGCAGTGATCAGTCCCACCTGAGAAAACTGTATGTGACATTCGAAGAGGCTGTTGCCAAGCAGAATCTGGACGGACTTATAGTGACCGGGGCACCGGTTGAGGAGATACCTTTCAAAGAAGTCAATTACTGGGGAGAGATTCAGAGAATTCTCAGGTACGCCCGGAACAATATCGCTTCAACTCTGGGGATTTGTTGGGGTGGACTGGCCTTGGCAAAATTTCTGGGAATAGACAAGGAAGTTTATCCTAAAAAGGTGTTCGGGGTTTTCGAGACCACCAATCTTGACCGCAATCATAGAGTGACAGGGGAAATGGATGATGTGTTCTGGTGTGCTCAGAGCCGCCATTCAGGCATCTCAGACAAGGTGCTGGAGCTTGAGCGCGACAAGGGCAATGTGCATCTGCTTGCTCATTCCAAGGATACGGGATACACCATTTTTGAAAGCACTGACAAAAGGTTTCTTGTACATCTGGGTCATCCCGAATATGAACCTCAGAGGCTTATAGAGGAGTATGTCAGGGACAAGAGTAGGGGACGAAAAGATGTGACTCCTCCTGCCAATCTCAACCTCGAGAATCCGGTGAACACCTGGAGATCGCATCGCATCGAATTTTTCTCTCAGTGGATAAAATTCATTCACGAAACCACTTCCTACTGAGAGTATTGAGAGGAGAGAGATGAATTTAACACAGTGGATGAATGAAAAGCTGCCCGGCATTGTCGATACATTGGAAAACGATCTTCGGAACAGTCCTGACAGTAGACTCGAAGATGGTCTGGACTTAACGGGCAGGAATGATATCTACGAAATTCTGGATGATATTCTTGCAGTGCTTTTCCCCGGCTACTACAGCAAACAGAAAGTGGCAAAAGGGGATATGAACTTTTTTCTGGCGGATATGCTGCGGCACGTGAGTTTCCGGCTTGGCAAACATATCCGGGAGGTTTTCAGGTACCGTTGCCGCAAGGACAATTGTCACAACTGCAATTGTGAAGATCGGGCTCAGAGGTCTCTTGTGAGTCTGATTGAGTCACTTCCCGGTATCAGGGCAACTCTGCGTGAGGATATCAAAGCGGCTCATGCAGGTGATCCGGCCGCCCGTTTCCTTGATGAAATCATTTTGAGCTATCCCTGTGTGGAGGCCATCGCCACATACAGGATCGCACATCAGCTTTATAAACTCGATGTGCCAATCATTCCCAGAATCCTTTCGGAAAGAGCGCACTCACGTACGGGAATAGATATTCATCCCGGGGCCCAGATAGGCCCGCGCTTTTTCATTGATCACGGGACCGGTGTTGTGATAGGGGAAACGTGCCGCATCGGAAGCAATGTCAAAATCTACCAGGGGGTCACGTTGGGGGCATTGTCTCCCTTCGATAAGGAGGGTAACCCCCGGACCGGACAGAAAAGGCACCCTGATATCGAGGATGATGCGATTATTTATGCCAACGCCACCATTCTGGGCGGAAGGACTGTGATAGGAAAAGGTGCCATAGTAGGTGGTAACACCTGGATCACTCAACCGGTCCCGCCGGGACAGCACGTTTACAATAAAGAGGTCCGGAAGGACAAAGAAGCGAAAACACAATGACAGTTCAGATAAAAATTAACGGAACGGTTCAGCAGGTTCAGACCGGCTCTTCAGTTCTTGATTTTCTCGCATCCCGTTCGATTGAACCCTCCCATGTGGTTGTCGAGCTTAACAGCAGTATTCTTGACCGTTCGCAGTACGGGGCTACTATGCTTAAAGAAGGTGATTCGGTTGAGGTATTGCGATTTGTAGGGGGAGGATGAAATGGAAACCAAAGATAAAGACGAACTGGTGATAGGAGGTGTCAATGTCCGTTCAAGGCTTATCACCGGTTCTGGTAAATACAGTGATGACCGCGTCATTAAAGATGTGCTCGATGCTGCTGAATGTGACATCATAACGGTTGCATTGCGCAGAATCGATATCGATAAGCCTCAGGAAGGAATACTTGAATATATTCCTGAAGGGAAAATTCTGCTGCCTAACACATCCGGAGCCAGAACTGCCGAGGAGGCGGTTCGAATCGCCAGATTATCCAGAGCGATGGGATGTGGGAACTGGATTAAAATTGAAGTCATATCAGACAATACCTACCTTCTTCCGGATAACAGCGAGACCATCAAGGCTACCGAAGTATTGGCAAAAGAGGATTTCGTTGTGCTTCCCTATATGTGTCCCGATCTCTACACCGCACGCCGGCTCGTGGATGCAGGGGCGGCAGCTGTGATGCCGCTGGGCTCGCCCATTGGATCCAACAGGGGATTGAAAACTCTTGAGCTGGTGGAGATTATGGTGGCGGAAATCAATGTGCCGGTGATTGTTGATGCGGGAATCGGCAAGCCCTCTCATGCAGCACAGGCTATGGAGCTGGGAGTGGATGCCGTTCTTCTAAATACCGCTATAGCCACCAGTGATGACCCGGTAGCGATGGCACAGGCTTTCAAGCATGCGGTCAAAGCAGGACGTCTGGCATATCTTGCTGGAATGGCCGTAACTTCCAGAACGGCTCAAGCTTCTTCGCCTCTTACCGGATTTCTGGGGTCCTGAGTTGTTATGTCCTTTTATGAAATTATAAAAGAGTATAGGGATTTCGATGTAGATGCATACTGTTCATCGGTGACTCCGGATAAAATAAGAAAAATTCTGACTAAAGACAGAATTAACGAGCTTGATTTCCTTGCACTGCTTTCCGATGCGGCTGTTCCGTTTCTTGAGCAAATGGCCTGCAGAGCTCGAGACTTAACCCGATCACATTTCGGAAATGTGGTTTTTCTCTTCACTCCTCTCTACATTTCAAATGTCTGTGAAAATGTGTGCGCCTATTGTTCTTTTGCTCGCCAGCATAGAATAAAGCGGCGACATCTTTCAGCTGAGGAGGTGCGTGCGGAGGCCCAAAGAATAGCCCGCATGGGAATACGGCATATCCTTGTGCTTACAGGTGAATCTCCCAAAGTGGCAACTTTGGATTACCTCAAACAAAGCATAACTGTTCTTAAGGAGTACTTTTCATCCATTGCTGTGGAGATTTATGCTTTGGATAGTGAGGGCTATGGGGAACTTGTGAAGTGCGGAGTCGACGGGCTGACTATTTATCAGGAAACATATGATGAGTCTCTTTATATGAAACTGCATCAAGGCGGCCCCAAAGAGGATTATCTATTTCGTCTTGAAGCCCCTGAAAGAGGAGGGGAACAGGGAATGCGGGCCATTACCATCGGTGCTCTTCTGGGTCTTGCCGAACCGCGCAGAGAAGCTTTTTTAGGTGCTCTTCATTCCCGTTTCCTTCAGAGCACATTTCCTTCCGCCGAGGTGTCCCTGTCCTTTCCCCGAATCAGACCTTTGGCCGGGGAGTTCAGGCCCGCCTACACAATCAGTGACAAGCTTTTTGTACAGTTTATGACCGCGTATCGGATTTTCATGCCCCATTCTGGGATTACCGTCTCTACACGCGAATCGCTGGATTTCCGTAATGCCATTTTGCCTATGGGGCCCACCAAGGTATCTGCCGGGGTTTCCACTTCAGTGGGAGGTCACAGTGACAATCCTTCCGAGTCCCAGTTTGAAATCGCTGATACCCGCTCAGTTGAGGAAATGAAGCGTGATCTGAAGATTTTGGGCTTTCAACCGGTGATGCATGATTGGAACTTCAATCTTGTTCAGGGTTGAAGAATGCTTCTACTCTGCTGATTTACCCCAGCCCTCTGGCACTCTTGTTAGTTGCGCGCAACCATTCATACCACGTATTTTAACATTACCGCTTGGAAAAAGTGATTCTGAGTAATGAAATCCTTATGGATTTTATGGCATACTTACCTTGTTACGAATATGATGAACCCGTGAAGGAGGGTGTGGTGATACAGTTGAAGAGGATGTCTTCGTGTGCAGCAATAATGAGTTTTCTGATTTTCGGGGTTGTGGATCCGGTCTGGTCTAACGAAAGCGATCTGCTCACCAGGATGGTGAATGCTATCAAAAAGGGACCGCTTGTCTATTATTCACCCGAAGCTGTACAGGCGTTTACTCAGAGTGGTCAGCCGGTGAGTGTGGCTGCTGACCGGGAAAGTGCCATTAAAAGTTTCAAAGCGCATATTACTTTGGCAGAGCTTGGTGCCGCTTCCTCGGGAGCCGTTCCGGTGTTGATGGAAACGTTCTGTCACGGGATTCATGTTTCGACAATAAAGGAAGCTAAATATGATGGTGAGGGGACATTTGATGACTGGGTAAGTACGTATGTGATGAGTGAAAAGAATAAATTTGTTCTCTCTTCTCCTTTTCTGGATTATAATTCAATGAGTATTTGTGAAAATTTCATAGAAACTTCTCAGAAGACCAAAATACTGGATAAAACAATTGGGGCCGGGGGGCGTATTAGAAAGGCTACAGCGGATATCCAGATTGTGTTGACTTTCCATGTGGGAGCATGTGCGCTTGCGAAGATTACGGGAGAAAATCCGGGAACTGATCCTCAGGCCTGGAGAGACTGGTGGGCGGAAAACAAACATTCATTCAATGCAGCGGTTAGCGATTCTTCCAAAAGGGGAGCACCATCCCAGGACCAGGGAGAGTACGGGAAGTTGTTGGTGGGAGGTAAGTATCGCATGGTTCTTACCACAGGGGATGAACTGGTTGGATATGTCGAATCCAAAACTGACACTTCTGTCATTTTTGAAACGGTGGACAAAAAACCCTACACATTCAGAAAGGCACTCATCCTTACCAGTGAACTCCTTGCTCCACCCCGCAAAGAGATCAGCAAGGATAAAGCCATGAAACTTTCATTTGAAGAACTGAAAACCTTTACTCTGAAAAATGTGGATCTGAAGGTTGATCTTAAAAACGGAACAGATTTCAGAGGGACTGTAGCCTCTTTGGAACCGGATATTTTAAAGCTTGATGTGGAAGGCTCCACCATTCCGATCAGTAGAAAGGTAATTGATAAGATAAGAACGGTTCCGGAAGGTGAAAAGAAAGAAAAGAAGGTGAAAAAAACTGAAAAAAAGAAAATGGGTCCACCTTTCGATACTTTAGTGGTCAAGAATTCCGAAGTTGACGAATATGGAAGGCGGGGGCCGGATCTTGTTTTGCATGGAAAAATCGAGGATGAAAACTCGAAAAAGATTGTTTTGACATCAGTTAAGGGAAAAACAAGAAACGTGAGCAGGGTGGATATTCATAAAATCATCAGACATTCCGGAAATGAATTCGAGGGACCTATAAAGAAGTATTCAAAACCGCTTGATTGTCCTGAGGGTATGGTGCTTGTAGATCTCCCCCCGGGGGCTCCTGACAGACCCTTTTTCAAGGTATGCATAGATAAGTACGAATATCCAAACGAAAAGGAATCTCTGCCCAAGGGAAATATCTCTTATGCTGAAGCCAAAAAGATATGTGAATCCCAGGGGAAAAGACTCTGTACTGTTGAAGAGTGGAAATGGGCCTGTTCCGGAAAAGATGATTTTCCCTTTCCTTACGGAAAGAAACTTGATAA
The DNA here is from genome assembly GCA_046546375.1 of Chitinispirillaceae bacterium. Taxonomy (GTDB): domain Bacteria; phylum Fibrobacterota; class Chitinivibrionia; order Chitinivibrionales; family Chitinispirillaceae; genus JAEZKC01. Next base: position 79,298 of record JBKGXV010000001.1, read on the forward strand.
GGAAGTATGCAATACAGAGGGAACCCGTAATGCTGAACCGTCGGGATACCGCCATAACTGTAAAAGCAAATACGGTGTAAACGATATGGTGGGCAACATTTTCGAATGGGTTTCTCAATCAAACGGGAAACCTGCTCTTATGGGTGGTCCGCTCTCCAGGTGTTCGACCGTAACGCCTGGAGGTGGAGGTGCAGCACGCCCTCAGATCGGACTGCGCTGCTGCAAGGGTAATTGATCTTTTTTCTGCTGCTTTAAAAGGCCCGATTCTCTTAAAGTGAATCGGGCCTTTTTTATATGTTATGATACTGTGTTCTGAATCCTTGGAGAACGAATGCCCGAGCGCGACGAGAAAATAGGACGACAAGGCAAAATCAAAGTCACTTTTTCTCAAGGCATCAGTCTTTTAGCACCTTATGTAAAAAAAAGATTTTTAAACCAGCTCAGGTCTGTTACTTTCATTACGCTTTATCTGCTTTTATTTCAGACTCTGGTGTTGCGTGTCAGTGTGGCTAATGCCGTTGCGGTCAGTTTAGGTATGGCAACGGTCATTGTCGGGCTGATGTTTTTCATGGAGGGACTATTTCTGGGTATAATGCCTCTTGGTGAATTGCTCGGAATCAAACTCCCTCGCAGAGCGAAACTACCTCTCGTTTTGATGTTTTCTTTCGTCCTTGGAATAGTGGCTACTTTAGCCGAACCCGCTATCGGCATTTTGCGGACTGCCGGTTCAGCTGTGAAAGCCTGGGATGCACCTCTCCTTTTCCTTCTTCTTGACCGTCATCCGGATTATATTGTCTATGCGATCGCCACCGGAGTAGGGCTGGCAGTGGTTTTTGGTATGTTGCGTTTCCTGTACAACTGGTCTCTGAAGCCCTTTGTGGTGACAATAATGCTTCTTTTGTTGATAGTAAGTGCTTGGGCAACGATGAATACCAATCTCTCATTCTTGGTGGGTGTGGCTTGGGACAGTGGTGGAGTAACTACCGGGCCGGTAACAGTTCCGTTAGTTTTGGCTCTTGGTGTAGGCGTTTGTCGTATCGTGGGCGGCACAGGCTTGGGTACGTCCGGATTCGGAGTAGTTACGCTTGCCTCACTTTTTCCCATTTTAGTGGTTCAGCTCGTTGGCTTTGCTTTTCTTGACAAAGTTCCTGAACCCATGTCCGTTGAGCGGTTTGTATCAGAAGAAAATCGTGCGGAAGTGCTGCAGTTGTTCCAGTCCGAGCAGGACATGATTGATTATGTTTCTAACAATGTGTCTTCTGATAAAGCAAAGCGTTTGCCTTCGCCCTGGCCTCGAAGAATCGAACGTGCAGCAGATGAGGGCGGAACAACAGAAAACGGAAGTGCATTTTCTGTTCCCCGTATCAATGTTGAGATGGTGTCAGAGATAATCTTGCAAAACGTAATCGTTGCGATTAGGGCTATTGTACCTCTTACTTTATTTCTTATCATAGTTCTAAAGCTTATTTTAAAAGAAAAACTTGCGCACTCGGATGTGCTATTTACGGGGATATTGTTTTCTCTTGTGGGAGTGGCCTTTTTCAATATCGGAATGTATTTCGGTCTTTCACAATTGGGTAATCAAGTGGGAAAGGTTCTGCCGGCAACATTCAGAACTGTTGAGCTGGAGGAGAAACGGCAAATGATCAGTAACTTTGATACATCACTGATCAATTCTGCTGTTACTCCCGAAGGGAAAAGAGAAAAGTTCTTTTATTACAAGCAGGACGGTACAATAGAACGCATATTCTATAGCCCTGGACATTATATTCCTGAAAACAATCAATACGAATACATTCCCATCCGTGGACCTGTATGGGAGACACTGGGAATACTATTGCTGATTCTGTTCACATTTGTAATGGGTTACGGCGCCACTTTTGCAGAACCCGCGCTTAATGCCCTCGGAGTCACGGTTGAAGAGTTGACTGTAGGAACTTTTAGGCAGAGCACTATCATGCATACTGTTGCTTTTGGTGTGGGAATAGGACTGGCATTCGGAATAGTCAAGATTGTCTGGGACATACCTCTCATTTATCTTCTCATCCCCCCCTATATTCTGGTTCTCGCCCTTACTCTGATTTCATCGGAGGATTATGTGAATATAGGTTGGGATTCTGCAGGGGTGACAACGGGGCCGGTTACGGTGCCACTGGTTTTGGCTATGGGGCTTGGGGTAGGGAGTCAGATGGGGGTTGTTGATGGATTCGGAATGCTTGCACTCGCGTCTGTATGGCCTATCCTTACAGTGCTGTTTGTTGGAGTAGTGGTGAATCTCAGAAAAAAAGCTTACGCATCAAAGATAGTTGAGAGTCAGCAAGGAAATGGGCTTCGGTGAACGAGCAGAAAAACACCGCATGTAGAATAACTGCTGTAGTCAACAGCGATTTCCAGGTTAACCCGCCTCAAAAAATGATAATGAACTGCGGTATCAGGGCATTCAGTCATCTTACCGGCAGGTCAGCTGTATTGAAGGAAAAGGGCGGTTTTTTCTCAAATCTTCTGCATCGTACTGAGCTGATTAGTTCAAATTCAGTTGATATCATTTCCTTTCTGGTTTCTGCCGATTTGGAAATGCGTGCTCTTCAGCTGATAGCCGATGCGTTCAAACTGAACATATTCGGCAGCGGGTCGGTATACAGTGAAAATGTGGAGGTGATTAGAGATTCCGGCACTATTGCTCTGAATTCAGATCCGCCTCAACCGCAGGAAAACAGATTTCGCATGCAGAAGCAGCTTACAGGCATATGCTGTATCGTACTTCGCGGCATGGGGGATCTGGTGGCTCGTGTTGCACTCGAAACCGGCTCCTGTGTTCCCACAATCACTTACGGTCAAGGGGCTGGCCTGAGGGATCGATTGGGCTTGTGGAGGATCACGATACCCGCTGAAAAGGAGATCGTTACTCTTATTGTGAATAGCTTCGAAGTTGAAGAAATCATGAGCATTATTGTGGACAGTGTTAAACTGGACCAGCCCGGTAAGGGTTTTATCTATCAATTTCCGGTACATCGGGGTTTGATCAATATGAAAGTCAGTCAGGGTACTCGAAGTCAGGCAGCCAGTATGGAACAGGTGGTTCTGGCGCTGGATGAGATCAAAGGGGGGACGGAGTGGCGTAGGAGACGCTTGAGTGTACCTTTTGCTGGAATTCGCCAGAAACGCTTTCTCACCAATTTGAAAGAACTGGCTCTTCACTGTGATGAAGGCAACGGAGAGGACTACGTGAAGATAGCGATGGGGGCGGGAGCCTCCGGAGCCACCATATCCGAGTACCGTCATTTGCAGAGTGGTGAGCCCCGAAAAGTATCACCTGCCCGGGAGAAATGCAGCATCATTGTTCCTCCCGAGCTTTCTTCTCAAGTCGTGACACATTTCAGATATTCGGGGGTTCTGGCCGAAAGTTCCAATAACGATCTTTTGATCAGATCCGTTCCCAAAGCATATTCATATTCGGCTCAGTGATGTTTTGGCTTGAATGCTCCGGAGATGATTTTGTGCCGAACGCACCTCTCGGGGAGTGAATGCCTATCAAATCAAAATCTTACATGGATATGTCTTTTCTCTGTGCGTCAGAATTATGTGTTTTGGATTAGGATCGGCTTCTGAAGCTTAAAACTGTTTACCTGTTGGTTCCAATACAGTATACTCTTCATAAGGCCCGAAGGTGAAATCCAAATCGGAAAGGTGAATCATTGGTCAGGTATAATATTGAGGATCTGAATGATGAAATGGTCCTGGGGGAGTCGATTTTTCTGCCTTCTGGTGAACTGCTTCTTGCCGCAGGCTTCCGCATAAAAGAAAGATACCGTTCCAGGCTGAAACAGCTTGGGTATACTAATGTGCTGATTGATGCAGTGGGTACCGAAAGCGTCAAGCCACAATCTGTTGTCTCCAAGGAAGCTCAACAGCAGATGGACCAGTCCCTGAACGAATCTTCCAATGAGCTGGACAATGCATTTCAGCAGTTTAGAAGTCGCAGCAAAGACAAGGTGAAGGAGATTGTAAAAGAGAATCGTCAATTTCTCGGCAAATTCATAATGACCACGGGGATGACGAAAGCACTTGAACAGTTCGTGGATGAGATTATGAATCAGAATTCGATTGTGCTCAATCTTTCAGCTATGCAGCAGACTAAGCCACAGCTGGTGAATCATGCCATGAACGTGACCATTACATCCCTGTGCATAGGCAAAAAGTACAAATTTTCCTACGAAGAGATGAAGCAGCTTGGGATCGGGGCATTGAACTACGATTTGGGACTGATCGCTCTTCCCAAGCATATTCTGGAGAAAAAGGAGTGTGAAATGGCCGAAGAGGAGCTGAATTTGTTCAAGCAGCACACCATTTTCGGTCACCTTATGCTTTCGCAGAATCATGTTATTCCTGCCACCAGTGCCGCTGTGGCCCTCCAGCATCACGAACAGCAGGACGGAAACGGCTATCCCCAGAAAATCAAGGGAGACAACAGGCCTCCTCTGAAGGATTTTTCCCGCCAGAATATGATTCATCGGTTTGCGGAAATTGTAGCTGTGGCCTGTACTTATGATGATTTTCTGACCGGTAGAAGACGAAGCTGTGAAAAGCTGAATCCCAAGCAGGCGATCAGAGAGATTATCACTCTGGGGGGGACGGTACTGAATTCTGATATCGTAAGAACGCTGGTATCGATAGTGCCGCTATATCCTGTCGGAGCGAGGATAAGGATAAAGGATGCCCCCACATCACAGCTTGTGGGTTACATAGGAGTAGTGGCCAGGGATAATCTGGATAATCTGGAGAATCCTCAGATAATTCTCTATGAGACCAAGAATCATCAGAAGATAAAGCCTATTCTGATTGACTTGTCAAAACACAAGGGATTTGTGCTTCAGTTGGTGGTGTAGGGCGGGGCGAGGGAAACATCCGGTTTAGAAACTCACCTCCGGGGCAGCCAAAATCACAATACCCCCACCAGTTTCCTAACTCTTTCCATGGTTTCCAAAGCAACCTCCCGAGCCTTGTGCGCTCCCTCTTTTCGTATCTGCTGCACATAATCCATATTTTTATCCAACTCCTCACGTTTGCGGCGAAAAGGCTCGAAATATGTCCACAATAGTTCAAACAGCTCTTTTTTGGCACTGCCGTAACCGTACCCTCCTGCCTTGAACTTTTCAGCCATTTCTGTGCTCTGCGTTTCGGAGGCAAACAGTTTGTAGATGGCGAAAATAACGCTTTTGTCCGGATCCTTAGGGGCTTCCACAGGTGTCGGGTCTGTAACAATGCTCATAATTTTTTTGCGGATAGTTTTTTCTGGACCGAAGATCTCTATGGTGTTTCCGTATGATTTGGACATTTTCTGCCCGTCCGTGCCGGGGATCACTGAAATGGCTTCGGTAATCTCGGGTTCGGGCATGGTGAAAGCCTCGCCGTAGGTGGAATTGAACTTGGCTGCAATATCACGGGTGACCTCCAGGTGCTGTTTCTGGTCTTTTCCAACCGGTACGATATTACTCTGATACAGCAGGATGTCCGAAGCCATGAGAACCGGATAGGAGAAAAGGCCGTTGTTGGCGGGAATGTTTTTGGCTGTGGCGTCCTTGAATGCATGACACCGCTCGAGAAGTCCTATGGGAGTGACATTGTTCAGATACCAGGTCAGTTCGGTGACTTCAGGGACATCTGACTGAAGCCAGAAGACAGACTTTTCAGGGTCGATTCCGAGGGCGAGAAGATCCAGCAGCGCTTCTTTTGTGTAATCAGCCATTTTTTCACCATCAAACAGTGTGGTGAGGCTGTGGAGGTTGGCGATGAAACAGAAAAGTTCGCCGCGGTCCTGGGACTGCACCATAGGTTTGATCATGCCCAGATAGTTACCGATGTGTATAGTTCCTGAAGGCTTGATTCCGGAAAGGATACGCATGTTGTGAACTCCCGAGAAATTGAGAAAAACTACGTTTAGAGAAGTACAAAATTAAAATGTGCGGAGGAAGAGGTCGAGAAAAACTATCAATTACATTTTCTGTTGCGTTCTTCAGATTCCCACCACTGAAGGCTCCTTGGCCAGTCTGGGCTCTCTCGACAAAAACTCATCTGCTCTGTTCAGAAGTGTTTTGATATCAGAAGATGACTGGACTGCAGCATAGAACTGGTGTCCGAAAAAGAAATTGCGCGAGAAGTATGTGCCGAATTCCTTTATCCTTCCAATCGCCTTGTGAGGGGGGAAGTCTTCAAGAATGTAGCTGCATGCTTTTTCCCAGGTTTCTTGGTAGTCCACCTGCACTGGTTTGCCGCAGGCATGCGCAAAAATCCAGGGCTTCACTACCGCCATTCTGCCTATCATGACCCCCGAGCAGCCAGATTCATCAAATAAATTGAAAATATCCTCTTTACTGCAAATGTCTCCATTGGCGATTAGGGGAAGCTTTGTTTGTGATGCAATGGAGGGGAACAGGTCCCATCTCGCCTTTCGTTTCAGCTTTTCATGTGAAAATCGGGGGTGAACGGTGACCGCATCCATTCCGTATTCCTCAAACAGCCTGATTCTGTTGTAGAATTTCTCCTCCCAGTTTTCCGCCGGAGCGCCCAGTCTGCATTTGACTGTAAGAATTCCTTTCCACCGTTTTCTGCAGGATTCCAGCACTTTTCTCATTCTCGCAGTATCTTCGAACAGCGCGGTTCCTGCTTTGTCCTTTTTGATTTCAGGTGCCGGGCAGCCCAGATTGATATCGATACCACTTGGCTCAATGGTTTCCAGCCGCTTGAAAATGAGATCAAGAGGTTCGGAACCGTTGAGCTTCAACTGATAGAACACCTGCTTCTCCTGGGGTCGCTTTCTGGTGAATGTGGAAGTGTGCAGATCCTCTTTTACCAGTGCGGATGCGGAAAGCATCTCCGTAAACAGGGCTCCGTAGCCGCCGAATTCGCTGATAAGGCGCCGGAATGCGCTGTGAGTGAGGCCTGCCATAGGTGCAAGAAGCAGTGGGGGGGATATGGCGATGTTTTTTATGTTCAGTTTTTTTTTTGTGAGAGGCAAAGTCATTGGAAAAAAAGATTTCTGAAAAAGGAAGCTGCTGTCATATAGATCATAAGCACTATCAGGCCGGAAAGCAGGTATTCGGTATAAAATCTATGGACTGATCCGTTTTCTTTTTGAGACTGCTGCATCGAAATGATTTTATCAGTGATGAAATACGCAACCAAAGGAAAAATCATACTGCCTGAACCGAAAAGCAGGCCGATGAATACAGATTGGTTCCAGTAGAGAGCTGCCACGAATGTGCCGAACAACATTGTGCCGGTCAGCGTATAGAGGAGGGGACTGAGAGTTCGGATCCGGCGTGTTCTGGTTTTGTTGTATTTCCGGGCATCACTGGAGAGATGTTCCCGTATCCGGGAACTGTTTTCGAAAAACAGTCCGTGCTTTTCTAATCTTGTGAATATGCGGCTTATCATTTCCTGGCTTTTCTGTACGAACAAGGGTACATGAAATGTGCCCCGTTCAGATTCCAGAACCAAAAAGCCTTTAATAAGCGGGATGTGCAGGTGATGGTAACCGGTAATATCCTCAAACTGAATGGCACTTATGCCTCTGGAGGATTTTTTCACGATCCGGTTCTTTTCCACTATGATACCCCGGGATTTGAAGCTTCTGCGGAAAGTCAGGTAGCAGAAAAGCGAAGCTCCGGAAGTGAGGGTGATGTATACAGCGGATCTGGTCAGGTTGCCGAAAAAAATGCCACTGATCTGATATGCGTACATAGTGGTGAACCACAACAGAACCAGCATGGGTCCGAAAAGAAGAAAAAGGAGCAGTTCCGCATAAAAGGAGCGGTTGAAATAGTGATATACGGAAAAGTCTTCTTTTTTTCTGATTTCTTTAATAGTCATAATGGTTAATAATAAAATATATCCTTTGAAGGTTCAATGTGGTTTTGAACACATTTTCTTTTCTGGGTTATCATATCTTGACACCCGGATGAAAAGGCTGCTCAACGGGAAACGTTGAAATGTTTAACGCCTAAACATAGATCATCTTTGTGCTCATCCCGCCATCCACAATGAAATTCTGTCCGGTGATGAACCCGTTCTTTTCATCAATAAGGAAAAGAACCATGGAAGCCACATCCATCGGAGTGCCGACTCTGCCGGTGGGGTGTTGTTTTTTGTCCTCCTCGGAATGAACAGGCGTTTTTCTGATTCTGCTCTTTTTCCAGTCTTCAACCTCGATCCATCCCGGAGATATGCTGTTTACCCGCACGTCTCCGGCGAGACTCAAAGCGAGAGCATGGGTGAGGGAAGTGACTCCACCTTTGCTTGCGGAGTAGCTTTCAGTACCGGGTTCGGACATCAATGCTCTGGTGGAGGAGATATTCACAATCGAACCCTTTGATTTTCTGAGATAAGGCGAACAGTGTCTGGCACATAGAAAATATCCGGTGAGATTGATTGAAATTACTCTGTTCCATTCCTCAACTGACAGCTCCTCAAGGGGTTTGAAAAGCATTATTGCGGCATTGTTCACCAGTGTATCGATTCTGCCGCCCAGTATCAGGGTTTTGTCTATCAGATCCCGCACGCTTTTTTCATCGGAAGTATCGGTGTGAATGAACTTCACATTGCCGGTTTTTGAAAGCTCCTGTTCGGTTTCCAAGCCAGCTTCAGAATCTATTTCGGCCAGGATCACATTGTAATCGGAGATGAGCAGCTCCTGTGCAATACATTTACCTATCCCCTGGCCACCTCCGGTGACAATTGCTGTTTTCGAACCCACAGAAATGAATTCTCCTTTGATTTGCGGTTTTGTTTCAGCTTGAGTTAATATAGTAGTTCTGCAGTCATGGGCAAAGCAAAGAGTGTTCCTTCAGTGGCGGTATGTGTTGTAACACTACTGACTTGAAGCACTGCAGGTAGTATTTTTGTTATATACCAAATTGCTGACAGTCAGTTCGGAGTAGTTATAAATGCGCTTTTTTCGTCTTTTGACCGTCCTTTCTTTGCTTTTTATGCTCAATTCCTGTTATGTCGTGAAACAGGGCGTTTCACTTCTCAAATACCAATGGAGAGCGCAGAGTATAGATAAAATGCTGCAGGAGGAGGACCTTTCTGCGGATCTGGAAGAGTTTCTGCTTCTGGTGAAAGAAATCCGCTCCTTTGCAATGGATACCCTTGGTCTTAAGAAGAATAACAACTACACAAAATATGTTCGGGTTGATAGAGACTACATGGTGGATGTGGTTGTGGGTTCCAGAGCAGATACATTCGATACGTATAATTGGTGGTTTCCTTTTTTCGGAAAATTTCCTTATAAAGGTTTTTTCAATAAGGAGGATGCTCAAAAGGAAGCTGAGAAGCTTCACGAAAAAGGGTACGATGTTATAGTGAGAAAAGCTGATGCGTTCAGCACTTTGGGCTTTTTTTCCGATCCGGTCTATTCCTTCATGAAAGACTACACTGTGTTCGGTCTGGCTTCTTTGATCATTCATGAACAGATGCATGCTACTCTTTTTGTGAAAAACGAAATTGAGTTCAATGAGGAATTGGCCACTTTCGTGGGGAATGAGGGCGGATTATTGTTCGTAAGAAAAAAATTCGGTGGTGAATCAGATCAGTACAGGACTGCAGTGCTTGCCTTAAAGGATCGGGAGACCTATACTGATCTTTTACGATCCTTGTACAATGAACTTAAGGAGATGTATGCACAAAGCATAGATGAAAAACAGAAATTGGAACGCAAAGAGAAGATTATTAACAAATTCATTGAAAATGTGGCCAGTAATTACGATTCGCTTTTCCTTACCGAGAGGTACAAAATGCTGGGTCAGGCAAAAATCAAAATCAATAATGCTTCACTTGCCTCAAAGATGACCTATAATTTGGATCTTGGGCTTTTTTATGAATTGCACGAAAGCCGGAAAAAAGATCTGCCCACTACCATCTCCGAGCTCAAAAAGCTCAAAGAGCTGAAAAAGGATCATAAAAAGTATATACGTGAGGTTCTTCTGAAAAAAGAACCGGCTCAGCATGATTCTTTTTGATCGGCAAAGGGTGATTTATTCCTCCAGTGGAGGTTTGCCGCGCAGTTTCTTCTTTTTTGACTGAATCGCCTTCGAATCACGTCTCTTTCTCACTGCCGAAGGAGGGGTGCGGGTGGGAATACGTATTTTTCTTTTTTCATTGAGCTTTTCCAGTTTCCTGCGGAGTCGCTGCAGGCAGTCTTTGCGGTTGAGATACTGGCTTCGTTCTTTTCGGCTGATTACCACTGTACCGGTCGGGCGGTGCACAAGCCGCACTCCCGATTCGGTTTTGTTCACGTGCTGACCGCCTTTTCCCCCTGATCTGAAGGTGTTCATATCACACTCCTCCAGAAGCTCTTCATCACTTTGAGGTATGTTGATCTGATCAGGGGCGGTCATGAATCATCGTTCTTTCTGAAATCACCACGTTCCCATGTGGATTTTTTCACGCTGCAGCTTTTCTTCGGGAACGGGATCGTGACTTTCAGCGGGGTGTCCTATGCTGATAATGGAATCAATTCTTACGTGCGGGGGGACGCTTAACAGCTGCCGTATATATTCCTCGGAACTAATGGAATCACTGTGCTGGCGGCTGCGTACCTGAATCCAGCAACTTCCCAATCCTCTGCTCTGCGCCTCCATCTGAAGAAGAATCGCCGCAATGGAGCAGTCTTCAACCCATACATCGCTTTTGGTTTCATCTGCGCAAATCACCACTCCCAAAGCTGCTTTTGCCAGAAATGCTGATCCGTGCATTTTGCATTCGGAAAGGCGGTTCAGTTTCTCGCTGTCATCCACAAATATGAATTCCCAGGGATTTATTCTCCTGGATGAGGGCGAACGCAACAGTACCTCTTTGAATGCCTTAAGCGTTTCTTTGTCCAGTTTCTCCTCTGTGTAGGCCCGCACACTGCGGCGGATACGTAGCTGTTCGAGCATGTTGTCTCCTTTCTAGATCAGTCTATCCGTATGTCGCTTCTGAAGCAGCCAGACTGCTGAAACCAGTTCGTGTTCCAGGGTTTCACAGGATCTGATCTGGTTTTTCACGTATTCATCGAAAATTGCGGCATCCTGGGGATACATTCTTTTCAGTTCATTTGCCCGATGCCTTATTTTCTCGTTATTCTCTCTGTTTACATTCCGGAGATTTTCCATGGCAGTTCTTGATTCATCAATCACTTCCATTCCGTTGTCTCTGAAGGCATGAAACAGTTCTTTTTCAGAGTGAGAAACTCTCTGTTTGGAAGTCTCGGGGCAAAAGGATTCATCTATAACCAGAAATCCCCCCGGCCTCACAAAACCGCTCACCTTGTGTATGGTCTGTTCGATCGACCCGAAGATCGGACCCACGGCTCCGTAGATCACCAGGTCAAAAAGGGATGAATCGGTGGTGGCCCTAATATCACCTCTCTGGAAAACACAAAGGTCTGCTACCCCGTTCTGCTGAGCATACCGGGTGGCTTCATCCACAAACTCCTGGAGTGCATCTATCCCGCGGACCTTGCACTTGAGCTCTTTTGCCAGTTTTACGGCAACCGCTCCCTTGCCGCAGCCCAGATCAATCACCGACATGTCTTGGGTAAACGCATTGTTTCTCCTGATGATTTCAAGAACCTGCGCGGCATCGGTGCCCATTTCTCTAATATCCTGCAGAAGATAGGGCAGGTGGTGCAGAAGCATTCTGTTTTCGGCATCGAGTGAATGAAGAATGCTGTCATCGGTGCTGTTCAAATCATCTCCCGGATGGAATGTGAATAAGTCTGATATAATATATCTGATTAGCAGAGGGGGGTTCAAGGAAAACGCTAATCTGTAAGCATAGGTTTGTGCAATAAACAAAAGAACTGTTGGTGCATAAGTGGGGGGTTTCTGATTTGTAATGTTGCAGTGAAAAGCGAGCCTGCAATATTGGTAAAATTTCCAACAAAACGATTGTTTGTGTATGAAATGGTGGCAAGTTGACGGAATGGTATCATCGGCATCGGGCATAAGTGCAGATTTTTCGCCGGGGTCGGATTCATAGAAAATTGAACGAGTCCGGGAAAAACCTCTTTGAAGCTTCAATGGACTGGGTAATGGAATGAATCAGTTCGAGCGCTCATTCCAAATACCGATTATTATTCAATCTCAATCAGAGTGTTCTGATCTTTTTGGTTCATGAATTCAAGCTTGATTCTTGAAGCACTGCGGGGCTGACTGCAGATACGGACTTCATCGATGCTTCCTGTCCAGAACCTGTCAGCCACATCGGCTCTGCGTCCGATATGGAGATCATGCCCCGTATCTCTCTGGCTATGATCTTCAATGGTGATGATTTCTTCGCTTGCCAAAACCCCGTCGATATAAAGCTTCAGAGTCGAACTGTTCTTCACACCGGTTAAGAAAGTCCATTTTTTTGCTTCTGCAGGTGCTCTTACACCAACCCAGCCCATTTCTTCGGAAAATGAGAAGAATTGAAAGTGGCCGTCTTTATGAACCTGAAGTCCGTATTGATGATTTCCTTTGGATACTATCTGATGATAAAGATCATCCAGGGTATCCAGATAAACCCAGGCACTGATACTGAAAGAATCGTCTTCTTTGAAATCCAGTTTTCCCGTGGAGGAGTTGATCATGCGTATGTAGGTTGTACCGCCGTTGAACGGTTTTGCTATTGCGATAGCGCCCTCTGTTGTGAAATTTTCCCGGATGTTTTCAGCTTTGCCGTCGAATGCATTCCTTGTTGCATCGAATACATCCGGAAACTCAGTTTCTGACAGATGCCATACACCCTGATATCCTTTTGCGGTATCGAAAACAGCTCCGCTTAGAGATGCTGGAGTGCTGATTGTATCACCCCAGTGCATGGTGAAGAACTGAGTATCACTGTTTCCGTACACAGTGTCCAACAGTATCCATACTTCTGCCTTCTTTTCGGCAGGATCCCACCGCTCGATTTCGAAATGCAAAGGTGTGTTGTCCGGTTCTGTGAATTTGAGATCATGCCCGTCGGATGACGCTTGGGAAAAATCGAAATTTGATTCACTCAGACGTACCAGAACGGGGAAATCCGGTATATCTTCAGATACTTCGGCACCTGTAGGGGAGGTATTCAGACCTATTGTTCTGGAAAAACTGTATTTGCCATTTGAAGCCAGATTCACGGTTCCCGCATCTGCAGTGTCTTCTGAGGACACTTGTATGTTGTGAATATCCGAATCCAGGGTGTCTGAGGAGATGGCGGTGATACGGATATCGTACACACCTTCGGGTATTCCGGTTAAAGAAAATGCGCCGTTTGTTGCATCAGTAGTGAAAATCCTGTCCAGACCATATGTTCTCACATATACCGATCCGTTGAAATCGGCCGGTAAGCTGAATTTCCCTCTGATGTCACTTGTGGGCTTCAGGCTTGCTTTGCGAATTTCCACCAGCGCTTTCTGGGTGCCTACAGTGCAGGGAAGAAGAACCGCGTGGGCCTGGTCGTCGTTAATTTCCAGTGCGTATTCGCCGGGAAAAACCGAATCAATCCGGAATCTGCCCTGCTTGTCAGTTTTGGTTACTGCACTGTAAACTGAGTTGTTGTTTTGTCCGGGAATAGGGGAGAGGAAATCCTTTTTATGCAATACAACTCTGCATTCTGCTGCCGTTTCTCCGCTTTCGTAGGTTGCCTGACCTGCAATAGCCACTGTTTCCGATCCGGGGCCGCGGGCAATATCTGCTCCGCTACAGCTCAAAAGCATAAACATTCCAAAACCGAGCAATATCGAAATGGCATTCTTCACGGCTTCTTCCTTTGTAGTTGTTTGCTTAAAGGGAAAAGCTGGATGTTCAACTGATATATTCTGTCCTCCTCTGAATCATTTTCCCCAAGGGAGAGAAGCTTGTGTCTGAATTCCTGCAGTTCCCATAAAAAGTTCTTGTATCCGCTTGGGGAGAGGCTCAGAGTCAGAGTTGAGAACTGTCGTGAATCTTTGGCAAAGTTGTCTATGGCTTCTTTTGCAAGATTCAGAACTGCTCTTTGATAATTATTGATGTAAAAAGAATGGGCATCCAGACCTGTGGAGATGCTTTGATTATCCGATCTGACGTAAAATCCGTTCTGGTCTTTTCTGATCAGACCCCATTTCTCAAGCCTAGCGACTGCTCTGCGGGCCTGTTGGGGGCTGATTGAGGGTTCCAGCAGTTTTGCCAGACCTTTGTAGTCTTTTCCGTCGAAAGGATAGATGTAGAATAGTTCCCGCAGCGCGCTGTAATACCACTTGTCATAAAATTCGAAATATTTTGCATCGATCTGTTTGATTTTCGATTGTCTGAATGTGGTCAGTTTTTCGAAATATATCCTTTTTTCCTCATGCGATCTGGCTTGATTGTAAAGAATAAGAGTCTCGAAATAGGCGCTTTGGGTTTTAGTCAGATTCATGAATGTGCTGAATTTTCCGGCAAGCTCCAGTGATATGTTGCTTCTGCCTCGTACCAACTGACTGAAGAAGCTGGCCGATTTGAATCCGACCTCTTTGGCAATGTATCTGACAGTGAAATGCCGGTGACATGATTTCTTTTCAAGATAGTAATCATTCAGGAATTTGCGGTAGTCAGTATAATTGAATATATCCATGGCTGTTTTCTTTGTCGGACACTTATCTACTACACAAAAGTATTGTGATTATCTATAATTTACTCTAAATGGCACTAAAGAGCCAGATCTTTTTTTGATACGGCAAAAAAATCCACTACTCACACCTTAGGAACCGACGCTTTTTTCTTCTTTTTGCGATACAGGGCGATCTGGCTGGGATACGGTTTCCTTCCGGGCTGCTTTGGCAGCTCTCCTCTTGTTACGGAAATTATACACATAAAAATAGCTGCCGCCATAGAGAATAATCATGAAAATGGCAATGTTCAAAGGACTGTGCAGAAATTTCTCATACCCGAAATATCGTTCGCAGATCATGGTGGTGAGGGATATCAGTGGAATATGAATAAGATAGGGATAAAAAGAGGTCCGCCCGGTTTGCCGTATGAACCGCAAAGAGAGAAATCGTGCAATTATACCTCTTTGAAGTGCGAGTGTGTACAATGCGGTCAGAAAAAGAGGAACTAAAAACACATGATAGGAAAACCAGGAAAGGGTCGGGTGCTCTCTTGTCTGAAGGCCCAGAGTCCAGTAAATCATAAAAATCAGAAGAACAAAAACTATATCGCTTCGTATACCTTTAAAACGGAACTGCGCCTTTTCTCTTCCAAGTACGAAAAATCGGGCAAGTAGAATACCCAAAACGAATTCGAAAAAGCGCACAGGAGCGAATATGTGGAAAAAATGATACAGTTCCATAGGATTCCCAAGTGCTCCGAAGAGCAATCCCCAGCCTGCAAGAGGAATAAAACACAAAATCATAAACAATGAAACTGATTTTCTGGATTTCAGAGCCATAGACCATCTCAGAACCGGCCCAAAGAGAAGATAGCAGAGGAAAAATGCAGAAAGTGCCCATGAAGGGGTGTTGAGATTATAACTGCCGAAAGGAAAAAACGACCACAAAAAGGACAGATGCATGAGCAGGGAAAAGAACAGCTTTGGAATGTCAATGCTTTCTGTCCCGAACCGTCTTTCTAAAAGCAGCACAACCATCATGATCGTGGTTAGAAAATGCAGAGGATAGAGTTCGCTCAACCGTTTTTTGATGAAGGAGGATGTATTGAATCGGGAAATTTTGGGGGCGAATTTCAAAGAGAAAATAAAACCGCCCAGAATGAAAAAAATGCTTGCGTGGAAAGCCGGCCCTTTTACCAGACGGAAAAACCATGCCGGAGTACCTCCCATATCATACATCCCGCCGATTCCCTCCAGATGGAAGAGAACAATGTTTATGGATGCCAGAAGCCGCAGGCCATCGATTGCTTTGAAATAGAAACTCTTCTGTGATTCAGCATTGATACTGGAGACGTTTTTCATGTTTGGCAGAAACTACCAGCCTTTCAGGAATTTGTTTTAGCAGTTGCTGTGATAAAAATCCCTTTGAACCTCATCGGGAAAGGGTTAAACGGTTTATATCTACTTTTCTGATTGAGGCTTGTAGGGTTCGAAAACTGTTTTTCTGTGCCGTTTGGCCTGGATATTCAGATTACATGCTTGTTTATAGAATATTTCCTGTGACCGGGTACTTTTTTTCTTTCCGGATTTCAGTCTTTCGTAAGTGTTGCCTTTGATGAGTTTCCAGGCATTGTGGTTGTCCTTGAGGCAGATGCTTACGATTTCGATCAGTTTTGACTTGGCTGATTTGTCTTCTACGGGGATGAGAAGTTCCACTCTTCTGTCCAGATTACGAGGCATCCAGTCGGCTGTTGAGATGTAAACCTTATTCTCACCTCCTGCATGAAAGTGAAGAATGCGGCTGTGCTCGAGAAACCGGTCCACAATGCTTATCACCGAAATTCTTCCGTTTACCCCTGCCACATCCGGCTGAAGGCAGCAGATGCTTCGTATATTGAGCTCAACGTTAACGCCCGCTTGAGCCGCTCTGTAGAGAGCGCTTATCAGTTCGGGATCTGCTAGAGCATTGAGCTTGATCCGTATGAATGCCTTCTGGCCTTGACGCTTGCTTTCAATCTCATTTTCTATAAGCTCTAGGCATTTCTCCCTCAGGCTCAAAGGGGAAGTTTCGATTTTTCTGTATTTCTGAGGTTGTGAATAGCCTGTGATTGCGTTGAAAAACGAGGAAATATCGGCTCCCAGATCCTCATCTGCTGTGAAATAGCTCACATCGCAGTACAGACGGGCTGTTTGCTCGTTGTAGTTACCCGTGCCGAAGTGCAGAAAACGGGTGACTCCGCGACTGCTTCTTCTTATAATCATGCATGCTTTGGCGTGCGTTTTGAGCCCCTTGACTCCGTAAATGACCTGAACGCCCGCATCCTCAAGCTCCCGGGCCCATTCAATATTGCGTTGTTCGTCAAATCTGGCCTTGAGCTCCACAATCACGGTCACATACTTGCCTCCCTGGGCGGCTCTGATAAGAGCACCCACAATAGGACTTTTTCTGCTGGTTCTGTAGAGAATCTGTTTGATGGTGATGACATCCGGATCATCGGCAGCTTCCTGCACAAAGCGTACAGCCGGTTCAAAACTTTCATAGGGATGATAGAGAAGAAATGTCTTTCCCTCTTCCATCTGATCCATAATCTTCACACGAGGATCCATCTGCGGGCAGGACTGTGGGGGCCAGGGTTCAAGTTTCAGCTCCCTGAATCCGTTCAATCCGGTGAATTTCATGAAGGCGGAAAGATCCAATGGGCCCGGTTGCAGATACAGATCCCTCTGAGGTACATGTAAAACTTTACGAAGAAAAGAAACAAGCATTTTGGTAGCGGAGCGTGCAATTTCCAGCCGTACACATTCACTTCTCTTTCTGGCATCGAGAACAGCAGTCATCTCCGCCATGAGATCAAATGCCAAATCCTCTCTTATGCCCAAATCCGCGTTTCTGGTTATTCTGAACGGTACACATTCCATGATCTGTTCGCCGGGGAAGAAACGCTCGGCAAAAAGCGTGACCACATCCTCAAGCAGCATGAATTGGTATCCTTCATCGGAAGGCAGACTGATGAAACGATCAATATTGTGCCCCATGGGAATGACGGCATAGCGATATTTTTCCGGTTCTGATTTGTCTCCCTTGAGCCGTACCGCCACATTCAAGCTGTGGTTGAGAAGAAGAGGGAAGGACAGGGGGGGAGTTACGGCAATAGGGGAGAGAGGCGGAAATATTTCATTTTCGAAAACAGATTCGAGGTGATTTGATTGTATTTCATCCAGTTGTTCATATCTGAGCTGACGTATTCCGGCATTTTTCAACTGCACCATTATTTCCTGATAGGTACGGTACTGAACTGAAATCATTTCATGTACCCGCGTGCTTATTGCATCCATCTGTTCATGTGGAGACATCCCGGATGGGTCGGGTTTGTTTATTTTTTCTGCGGTAAGTATCTGAAGCCCTCCCACCCGGACCATGAAAAACTCATCCAAATTGGATCCCACAATGGAAAGAAATTTGAGCCTTTCCAATAGAGGAAGATTTTTATCTCTGGCCAGTTCAAGAATCCTCTCATTGAAGGTAAGCCAGGTCAGTTCTCGGTTGGTGAAGGGGAGTTTGGACGTGTTTTTCATGAGTGCTCCGGAAATTCTGGATTGTTGCGGATCACGACATTCATACCGAAAATGTCTTCGAACATACTGCCTTTGCTTTGAATCGCTATTTGTTCAAGTGTGAAATCATCTCTGTCTGGTACATTCAGAACCAGCAGATCTTTTTCTCTTGTGCAGGTGATTTTTTTTATTCTTCTCTTATCGGACTTGTCCAGAGCATCCGCTATTCTCAGAATAGCCGCCAGTCTCCAGACCACAAGGCGGCTCTCCCTGTCAAGGGAAGAGTACTCTTCGTGAGTGGTTTTGGGTGAAGAACGCCGGTGGTATCTGGCTGTAAGAGCCGTTATGAGTATGTCTTTTCGGCTTAATCCGAAAAGATCACTGTTTAAAATGAGGTACATTGAATGCTTATGGTGATTTCTGATATTCACAAATGTACCAATGTCATGCAGCAGAGCGGCAACTTTAAGAATGTTTTCATACCAAAGAGGGATTCTGTGCTCTTTTTTCAGTTCATGGAAAAGAAGGCTTGCCAGATATGCCACATGTTGGGAGTGTTTGTAATTGAAAGAGTATTTGCGTCCGGTTTCAATGGCGGATCGTATGATCTGATGAGTGAAATCATCATTCCATCTGCCCTTGAGCGCCATCTCCATGAGAAACCCGTGTCGAATCGAGATGTCTGTAACCACCACCGATTTGAGTTTCAGCAGACGGGCAAGCTCGGTGTAGAAAAGAAGTGACGGTCCCAGTGTTTCTGCATCTGCAAACGAAAGGTGGTATCTGTGCACTAGTTCATCAGTGGACTTTGAAAGCACCTTCTCGGTGAATTTCCCCAGAGCTGAAAGCTGCAGTTTGACAGGATCAGTTCTGTTCCACTCCGGAATTATCTGCCCGGCAGCCAAACGGGCATCGTTTCCCTGCACAAGGAGGGTCAGAGGTTGATCCCTGGGAATCGCCTTTGAAACCTGCAGTACCGTTCTGGCGATGTCGTTGGCCATGATATCCTGCTTGCGGCTCATGGCCGTTCTGAATGTTTCCAGACTCTCCTTTAAGCGTAAGGACCCCAGACGGTATGTACGGGAAAGCAGCACATCCGAATTTTTTATATATAATATCTCTGTGCTCCCTCCGCTTATCTCCGCCACCACCATGCCGGGCGTCCGGTGTACTTTTCTGCTGCCCAGATACGACCGGGCGCTCAAATAGGTGATACGGGAAATATCCGCATCATCGATTATCTCCACTTTCATGTCGTTGGCAACCAGAATTCTGTCCAGAAAAAGGTCCTTGTTGAGAGCTTCTCTGACAGCGGTGGTGGCAACCACTCTCAACTGATCCGGTTCAGTCACACCATATTCATTGAGAGTATGTCTGAAGCTTTTAAGAGCCTTCACGCAGTCCTCTATACTTGATTTGCGCAAAAAGCCCTGGTTGAATGTATCCCGTCCCAGTGTGACACTCTGCTGAAGTGATTCCAGAACTTTTATTTCCCCTTCAGTACCGATTCGAGCAATGGTCATCCGAATGGCTGTACTTCCGATATCGATTACCGCTACAACACGGAAATCGTTCAATTTTTCTATAGGGCGGGATTTCGACATTCACTTCCTCTTTCGGTCTGCTTTGTTTTCAAAAAGGTGGCGCGCCCAGGCTGCCGCTCCGAGTGAAGTGGCGTAATCTCCCAGTTTTGCTGTGACCACAGAAAAACTATTCTCATAGGTCGGCATCACTGTCTCCCGGGCGGTTTTCTCCACTTCCTTTCTGATAAGATCCGGCATGGCCTCCACCATTCCTCCGCCAAGCACGATCAGATCGGGGGAGAGCAGATTCATCACTGCCGCAGATGCTCTCCCTATCCAACGGGATGCCTGTTTCACTATACATTGCACTGCTTTATCACCTGCAGCAACAGATTTGGCAAGATTGCCGCTTCGGATATCCGACAGATCCGTTCCGGCCAGTTTGGCCAGTTCAGGAGCATCCCCTCTGAAGACTGCAGCCGCAGCTGCTGAGGAAACAGCCAGACGGCTTGCCATTGCTTCAAGACAGCCCCGTTTTCCGCACCCGCACAAAGGTCCGTCAACTACCATCTGCATATGCCCGATTTCCATACAGGAACTCGTTTTTCCCCGCAGAATTTCCCCATCATAAATACAGCCGCCTCCGATTCCGGTACCCGGGAAGATCCCGAAGACACAGCGGGCATTCTGGGCTGCTCCCATACTGTGTTCACCGTAGACTCCTGCATCAACATCATTGACCACCGCAACCGGACAGGCAAGCTCCTTTTCCAGAAGCTCTTTCAAAGGAACATTCTCCCACCCCAGATTCGGCGCTTCCAATACGATCCCTTTATCCAGATCAAGTGTACCCGGAACCCCTATTCCCATTCCGGAAAGCTCCTCTGATTTGATTTTCGCATCCTCCAGCGCCCCTCTGACTGTTTTGATTATCCTTTCGACTCCTATGCCCTCGGTTTCCTGAAACTTCGTTTTCTTCTTTTCTTTACCAATGATCTTGAAATTCTCATCAAGCACAACCGCCAGCATTTTAGTCCCGCCCAAATCGAAGCCAACCCAAGGTGCTTTTCCAGATTTTTCCGCCATCCGTCTTCTCCATTTCTCTTTATTTAAAGCTCCGTGGTTACTATTAATGTACTTTCCGTGAGACTGAAGAAAAACCCTTGTTTACAAATGTATCAACCGAGCCTGAAACAGCCTTCCATATGATCATTCACCATGCCAATGGACTGCATCAGTGCATAACAGATTACACTTCCTGCAAAAACAAATCCCCGCTTCTTTAAATCTTTGCTCATAGCGTCCGATTGAGCTGTGCGAGTGGGAATGTCATTCCACGTCCGCGGAGGTCTGGGTGGAACAACTGTTTTATAATTTGTAAAACTCCATATATACTGGTTGAAAGTGCCGAATTCCTTGCGGACCTCCTCAAAACAGCGGGCGTTTTTTACCGCACCTTCGATTTTGCGCCGGTTACGGATTATACCTCTGTCAGACATGAGACGTTCAACATCTTCCGGGGTGAAACCGGAAACTTTCTTCCAGTCCCAGTCTGCAAAAGCTCGGCGGAAATTTTCCCTTTTCTTCAGTATGGTAATCCAGGACAAACCAGCCTGGAACCCTTCGAGAATGAGCATTTCAAAAAGTTTTCGGTCATCATGCACTGCTATGCCCCACTCATAATCGTGATAGGCGCAGTAATCCGGGTCTTCACCCGCCCAGGAACATCTCTGAATCTTTTCCAAGCAAAGCCTCCGCAATGAAAAGATCTGATGAAGTAGTGATTTTGAAATTAAGCGGATCTCCCCAGGAAAACCCTACACAGACCCCTTCCATTTCCATAAGTGTTGCCTCATCGGTAGGTGGGGGATTCATCTGTGATGCTTTCTGAAAAGAGAGTTGGAGTCGTTCTCTGCGGAACAGCTGAGGTGTTCCCACCCGCAGAAGTATCGAGCGGTCCACAGTTTCACCTGTGCGGCTGCCTTCGTAAGTACGGATCGTATCCACTTCCGGGGTACCGGTTATGACACAATCATACTCGTTCCGTTTCTCAAGCACCGAATCGATCACCCTATTTGTGACAAACGGCCGTGCGGCATCGTGAATGGCCACCCACTCGGCATCGGAATGCTCAACTCCGTTTCTTACCGATTTCCAGCGTTCATCTCCACCTTCCACTACCTTGATTTTCGATTTGAACTTCGTATTCTGATTGAGAAAATGCTCTGTTTCACTCATCATGGAAGCGGAAACCACCAGTATAATATCCGAGATGGCGGGGTGTGAACAGAAGGTATCAAGCGAATAAAACAGTATGGGCTTTCCCGAAAGGGGAACAAACGCCTTGGGTATAGAGTGTCCCAGTCGGGTTCCTGATCCAGCTCCCACTATCACCGCATCGATTTTCTCAGTCATCTGATATCCATTTCTACCTGTAAAAAGACCTGCTCACATAGATTTTTCTTCATGAACAGGTCCGCAAAAACAGAGAATACGAAACTATTTCTTTCTTTGCACCATTCCGGAAACTTTCATGGGAAGTCCGAAAATCTTGATGAAACCGGTGGCATCCTTCTGGTCATAGAGTTCAGTATCTGAAAAGGAGGCCAGATCCTCAAGATACAGTGATTTTCCGGCTTTAGTCCCGGCCGGAACAATGTTTCCTTTGTAGAGTTTCAGGCGTACTGTTCCGCTCATGTTTTTCTGTGTCACTTCCACGAATCCGTCCATGGCTTCTCTGAGGGGGGTGAACCACTGGCCGTTATAAACCAGCTCCGCATAGCGGATAGCAAGCATCTCCTTGAAATGACTTGTGTTGCCGTCAAGAACAAGATTTTCCAGCTCCCTGTGTGCGGCATAGAGAATGGTGCCTCCCGGAGTTTCATAAACCCCTCTGGATTTTATACCCACCAGGCGGTTTTCCACCATGTCCACATGACCAATGGCATGCTCGGCTCCCATTCTGTTGAGCTCCGTGAGCAGTTCCACTGGACCGGTTTTCTTTCTGTTCACCGCAACAGGCGTTCCCTTTTCAAAGGTGATTTCCACATACTCCGCTTTGTCCGGAGCCTTTTCTATGGTATTGGAAAGAGTGAAAACATCATCCGGTGCTTCATTCTCGGGGCTTTCCAGTACTCCACCCTCATGGCTGATATGCCAGATGTTGCGGTCTTCTGAATAGATGCGCTTTTTTGACTGAGAAATGGGAATGTTGTGTTTTTCCGCATAAGCGATGCAGTCTTCTCTTGAGTGAAGGTTCCATTTGGGATCCTTCCAGGGCGAAATGATCTTCAGGCTGGGATCCAAAGCCATTATCGTGAGTTCGAATCGTACTTGATCATTTCCCTTTCCGGTAGCTCCGTGGGCTATAGCACCGGCACCCTCTTTCTGAGCAATTTCCACCGCCCTTTTTGAAATAAGCGGTCGGGCGAAACTGGTTCCCAGAAGATAGGATTTTTCATATACCGCACCCGCTTTGATGGTGGGGTAGATATAGTCTGTTATGAATTCTTCAGTCAAGGTTTCGATGTAGAGTTTTGATGCACCGGTCTTGAGTGCTTTCTCTTCAAGCCCGCTGAGCTCCTCGTTCTGGCCCAGATCGGCACACATCGCAATGACTTCGCAATTGTAGTTCTCCTTTAGCCAGGGAATCATAATCGAAGTGTCAAGACCGCCGGAATACAGAAGTACCACTTTTTCCATCAGAAACAATCCTTGTGTTGGTATAATTAAATTTGATCATTACTTTTTCATTATCTCGAGGACATCTGCGAAAATGTCCACCGCTTTGTCCATATGATCCATTCCCACTATGAGCGGCGGCATGAATCTCACTGTGTTGAGATTTGCCTTGACCAGAAGAAGACCCTGCTCTTTGCACAGGCTCACAATCTGACCCGGATCATCTTTGAACCGTACTCCCAGCAGAAGACCTTCACCTCTTATGCTGGTGATTGTGGGAAATCGATTCTGCAGTGAGCCCAGACGTTTTTTGAGATAGTCACCGCTGGAGCGTACCCTCTTGAGGAAAACCGGCTCTGAAACGATGTCCAGAATCTGTGTCCCAAGGGCACAGGCCAGAGGATTGCCTCCGAAAGTTGTACCATGATCGCCAGGCGAGATGGTGGAAGCGATTGTTTCCCGGCATACAACCGCTCCCAACGGTAATCCTCCTCCAATCGGCTTAGCCACCGTCATCAGATCCGGAATCACACCGTGCTGTTCGTAGTTCCACAATGTTCCTGTACGTCCGGTTCCGCATTGGATCTCATCAAAAATCAAGGCTACAGAGTTGGTATCGGCATAATCCCGCAGAAAATTCAGAAATTCCGTATCCGCGCTGTTTATTCCACCTTCTCCCTGAAGGGGCTCGACTATGATTGCGGCAAACTCTTGAGAATCAAGAACCTTCCTGGCACTCTCAATGTCATTGAAAGGAGAATAATGAAAACCCTGGGGCATTGGGCCGAACCCGTTATGGAATTTCTGCTGTGCTGTTGCGCTTAATGCGCCATAGGTCCGGCCGTGAAATCCCTCTGAAAAGGAAAGCACATGGTATTTGTCTTCAGATATCCGGCTAGCCCACTTTCTGGTAAATTTGATCGCCGCCTCATTTGCCTCCGTACCGCTGTTGCACAGAAACACTTTGTCTCCAAAGCTGTTTTCAACAAGACGGGAGGCAAACTCTATCTGAGGTGCTGTGTAATAGAGATTCGAAGCGTGGATAAGATGGGCTGCCTGGTTCTGAATAGCCTCAAGCAGAAGCGGATGAGCATGTCCCAAAGCATTGACAGCTATACCTGATCCGAAATCAAGATACTCCCTGTCGTTACTGTCGTACAGATAAACACCCGAACCGCGGACCATGGGAGCACCGCCGCGCTTATAGGTCGACACGAAAAGCGAACCTACATCCTGCACGTCTTTTTCTTTTGTCTGAATCATAAACATCTCCGAATCCAATCTATTCACTGCCTTACACTTTTTTCGAAATGCATCCGCTTTTCAGGAATATATCACCGTTCCAGACGATTCTCCTCCGGTCAGTTCTGTGCGGAGAGTCGCGCTGTCCCTCCAACCGCATATGTGGACCCGCGTGACACCCTTGTGCACCGCTTCGGAAGCCGAACGCAGTTTGGGTACCATTCCTCCCGTGATGTGTCCTGCACCTATAAGCTCCTCAATTTCCGAAGTGCGGATTTCATGTCTGATCGTATCGTCGAC
Organism: Chitinispirillaceae bacterium; assembly: GCA_046546375.1. Classification (GTDB taxonomy): domain Bacteria; phylum Fibrobacterota; class Chitinivibrionia; order Chitinivibrionales; family Chitinispirillaceae; genus JAEZKC01. The sequence continues at coordinate 104,167 of JBKGXV010000001.1, forward strand.
CATCACTCCGGTCACATCTGATACAAATACCAGATCATCGGCCTTGAGCGCTTTTGCCAATTCGCTTGCAGCAAGATCTGCATTCACATTGTATACGGAGCCGTTGTCATCTCGTGAAATAGGGGAGATCACCGGAACAAGACCGGCCTTTCTGCAGTAATCAATTACTGAACTGTTCACTTTCTCAATCCTGCCCACAAAACCGATATCCTGTCCTTTAATCATCAGTTTGGAAGCGGTGAAAAGCCTGCCGTCTATTCCGCTGAAACCGAATGCGGGTACGCCTTCGGAAAGAAGTGCATTCACAATCCGCTTATTTACATCCCCTGAAAGAACCATCTGAACAGTTTTCATCGTTTCGGCATCAGTAACTCTCATGCCTTCCACAAAAGTGAATTCCTTGTCCATTTTTTCCAGCTGACGGGCAATATCCTTGCCTCCGCCGTGTACGACTATTGGAAAGTCCTCGGTAAGCATTTTTATACTCTGACCCAGTTCTCTGAGAAGCCCTTTGGCATCAACAGTCGATCCACCTATCTTTATAACTACTGTTCCCATTTCACCTTACCTGAGAAGACCTGTTGTTTCAGAAAAACCGTGCATGATATTCATATTCTGCAGAGCCTGACCGCTTGCACCTTTCAAAAGATTGTCCAGAGCCGATACAGCTATAACCGGAAGGCCGTTTTCGCCGCCGGTGAAAGCAATATCACAGTAATTAGTGTGAGCTACTCCCGAAATGGAGGGCAGGTCTGAAGAATTCCGACTGCGTACGAATGGTTCATTTTCATAGAATGAGCTGACAATTTCGGCGCATTCCGCAGAGCTCAGATCGGTTTCTATATATATAGTTGAAAGAATTCCCCGGTTTATAGGCAGTAGGTGGGGGGAAAAGGTGACCACAACCGGACGGTCAGCTGCAGCTGAAAGCTCCTGTTCAATTTCCGGAGTATGCCGGTGTGTGCGCCCTATGGAATAGGCTGTGAAATTTTCATTCGCTTCCACAAAATGAGTATTCTGTTTGAGCTTGCGTCCCGCACCACTCACTCCCGATTTGGAATCGGCAATTATCTGTTTGATGGAACCGGAAGCTTTTTTCAGCAGAGGCATGAGTGGCAGAAGAACACTAGTAACATAGCATCCGGGGTTAGCTATTAGCGAACTACCGGCAATTTCGCTCCGGTAAAGCTCCGGAAGACCGTAAACTGCATCTTTGAGGTGTTCCGGTGAAGGGTGCTCCGTTTTGTACCAGGTTTTATATACATTGGTGTCCCGCAGCCTGAAATCCGCGCTCAGATCAATCACTTTTAGTCCCTTTTTTATATAAGGAATCAGCAGACCGGCGGAAACAGCGTGAGGGAGGCAGGAGAAAATACAATCCGCTTCCCGCTTCTGAGCTTCCTCTGGAGAGATCAGCGTATCATCGAATATTCCTTTAAGTGTAGGGAAAATCGTATTCAGGCGTTGAGATGCATAGCTTTGAGATGAAATGAATTCAATAGATACGTTCGGGTGCCATGCAAGCATCCGAATCAACTCTGCTCCCGTATAGGAAGTGGCTCCCAGAATCCCAACCCGTACTTCTGCCATTTTGTTTATCCGTTCCAGTTGAAGTTATCGTTCTTTAGATGAACAAACGTCTTAAAATAATACAAAACTGGAGCTTTGGGTAACCCCAATGAACTCTGAGGGGTTATTGGGAAGATGATTGGATGGATAACCTGGTGAAAGAAGAAAAGAGACCCCCCTTGGAACAGGGGGGCTGTGGATTTATTCTGAAACACCGATTTTGATTGTCTTTTTATGAACTCTGCCCTCCTGGTCGGTGCAGAACACCATACACAAGTACATACCGGGGCTGACCCTTCTGCCCCGTTTGGTGCAGAGATCCCAGTATAACCCGTAATCCTGGTAGGAACCAGCCTGTTTCATCTCAAGATCTTCTACAATCAGATTACCTACTGCATCATAGATCCGTGCGGTTCCGAATTCCCCGTTTTTTTCCTTTAAAGGTTTGCGAGCTCGCAGAGCTATAATCATTCCGTCTGCAGAAGAGCGCCCTTCCAGAATATCAGCATAGAATGCCATGACTTCAGGACTCAATGTAGCTCCAGGCTTGAATGGATTTGGGGTAGCGGATATCACTAAGGTGTTGTCACCCCCCAACTCTATAACAGTTTTTCTGGCCAGTTCTCTGCCCGGAGGTTCGTTTTCCGCAGCATCTATACCTTCAGAATGGAGCTGAAGGCTGTCCTGATGAGGTTTTATGGCCAGGTCAGGATTATCAGTACTGTTGCGTACTATCATCAGTTCCTGAATGAACGGAGTGTTTTCAGTGATTATCAGTTCAGATTCATTCAGGACATCATCATTACAAGTGTTTTCACCCATTCTGTAAAAACTGAAAATATCAGCTGGGTTGGCATCAATCAGCAGATCACGTCTCACCGGTTCACTTAGCTCAATGACAAGAGTATCACTTTGGGTGTTCAGATCCGGAGGGAAGTATTTAGCCTTGTCTATCACCGCTCCGGCACCGTCAGTGGCGGTCAGTCCCGAAACCTGGATATGGTTGATATTTTCTGATATGAGTATGGGAACCGTTCCGCTTACAGATGGCTCCCAGCCAGTCTGAAGTCCCCATCTGTCCGTTTCTCTGAGATCCACATACCATAAGGTATCTGTCTGAGAATCTGCTGAACGGAGTGTGTGGAGTTGAAGCTTTCTGCTGCTGGTTTCAGTGATGTTGAGAAGTTGATCAGGTATCAGTGTCGAATCGATGGAAACAGCTTTGGTGAAGTATAGGTCGATTCTGTCCAGATATCCGTTTCCGTTTGTGTCTCTGGTGATTGCTTGATGGAGAATAGAAAGGTTCTGACATACGATTTCGGCCTGAGCAGGAATAAGAGAACCTTCACTGACCTGCACCGCTGTACTGCCCGAACCTGTGCGGATTATAACTCCCGCATAAGCTGTATCTGCTCGGCTCTGTGCTGTCGCGATCGATTCGTCTTCAGAAGACCACTGGCTTTTTTCAGAATCGGCGAATCTGACAAAATTGTTGTACCGGTCACGTGCAACCGCATATAGAAGCGCTGAGTTCGCCCCGTTCCCGAGCTGGATTTCTGTTGGTGGAGAGTTCTGGTTTCTCAACTGATCGGTGATTTCAGCTTCTTTCTGAATGTCCAGATGGTGAGGATCCGAGGGCATCACATGTACAACTGAGGTGGTGCAGAGCGTCTGCTGGGTTTCCGGGTCCGTCACACATGCCCTCACGAGCATCTCACGCCACGCTTTGGTTCCGGTGATTGAGGTGGACTCCCCATGTGTGAATGAGATTGAATCCCCCGGTCGGGGATCGATTATTTCCCATTCTACAAAGGGAAGAAGGTCTGTAATGAGACTGTCCCGTTGATCATACAAAACAGCCTGCATATCCACACTCTCACCTGCTTTGAGAGTATCGCTGTTCACCACTATTTCAATGCGGTTGGCCACAAAAAGAGTATGTGTCAGAGATGCATACATTATGGCATCGTAGATTATCTGTTCGGAGGCTGCTTCGTTCTGCAAAAACTGTGGTTGGAATGAAAGCGCTACCGCACGGCGTACAATCTCGTGTGTTGTGGTATCCTGTATAGCCACCAGCACATTGAGCTGATCATCCATTTGCGGCTGAACCTGGCCATCCCAGTATCCCTGCTGAAATCCCAGCATGGTTATCCACTGAGGGTATAGAACTGTATACCTGTCAGCATCAGCCTGGCACCGGCCCGCACCCAATGGGTTGAAATAAAGTGTGCCGCCATCCAGAATGGAATCCACCGCATTGGAGATAATGCCGTTTGCTCCCGGATAGGCTAGGGTGCCATCGTTATTGCGCACTTTCACATTTTCATCGTTTTCTCTGAGAAGCCCTATCCACAAGGAGTCGATGTGTGTTGCATCCCCCATGGGAGCTGGCATATTCTCCACACCGTCGAATCCGAACGCCTCCTGAGCCAGATTTCCCGCATCATCTCCCACGGAAACGATTCCTATCCGATGTTCTACCGCCTCATTGAATATCCTCTCGAGATTCTCTCCATTCCACCCCGTGGACCATCCCGCATTCGAGTGTATAATGGTATGGGGGATAGTATCTTCACCCCAGAGATTTACCACCTGATCCCAGGTAACATGATCTTCTTGAGAATTGCGCAGAGTTTTTATATCGGGAAGACGATCGGTATCCAGGGCGTTGAGTATGAACTGCAGAGTCTTTTCTCCAACAGGTCTCGTGTCATCATTGCAGGAACTTCTTCCCTCCGCATCATTCCAGATAATGGCGACTCGGACAGTGTCTTCGTACTGAGGGGCCACGCGGTAGCGAGCTTGGGCATAAATGCCGCCACAGCAGAAAAACACAAACAGAAAAACATGTGAAATATTACTCGGCAATTTCATAATCCCCCCATTTACACTATGACTCTTTGGTCTATTCAAATTATAACCATGAGAAGAGAAAAAAATATACACCAGGGGCGAAAAAGTGTATTCCTGATCAGTACAGTTTTTATATTTAGCTGTCCAGAGCTGTGTTTTTCGTATGCAGCAAAGAACAAGCCGACCTTCATTTCCAGAAAATGCAGCTGATCTGTGGAAATGCAACCCCCTGAATCTGCACAATGAAGCCCTTGAAGATAATCTGAAAAATACTCCCGCACTGATTGTGCTTTTTCTTGACCCCAAACCCAAGATATTGTATCTTGAAGACGGTTGCTCTGCTACGGATAGTGGGTGACCGCTGTAAGACACTGATTTTACCCAGCATCTGATTTCAAGGAAACCTGCATGATTCTCAGGAAATTGTCGATCTACGGATTCAAGTCTTTTGCAGACAAAACCGAACTGCGCTTTGGTGAGGGAATGACCGCCGTTATCGGTCCTAACGGTTGCGGTAAAAGTAACGTGGTGGACGCAATCCGATGGGTCTTTGGTGAACAGAAAGCATCCGCGCTGAGAAGTGCCAGCATGCAGGAGGTTATCTTCTCCGGCACCCAAAGACGTCAGCCGCTCAATATGGCCGAAGTTTCCCTTACTATTGAAAACAACCAGAAGGTGCTTCCTGTAGAGTACAACGAGGTTTCCATTTCCAGACGGGTCTACAGAAGCGGCGAAAGTGAATACCGCATCAACAAAGTCCCTTGTCGACTACGCGATATTCATAATCTCTTCTTGGATACAGGGGTGGGAAGCAGTGCCTATACCACCATAGAGAATTCGATGATCAATGCCATTCTTTCTGATAAAGCCGAGGAAAGAAGGGTGCTGTTTGAAGAGGCTGCCGGAATAGGTAAGTACAAGCAGCGCAGAAAAGAGAGTCAAAGACAGCTTGAAAGAACCCGTCAGGATCTCTTGAGAATAAATGACAAGGTTCAGGAGGCAGACCGACAGGTCCGCATGCTTGCACGGCATGTGGAGAAAGCAAAAAGGTATAAAAGCTATTTCGAAGATTTAAAATCTCTTGAAGTGGGATATGAAAACCGCAGATATATCAGCCTTACAGAGAATATGAATGAGCGCAGAACATTTCTGTCCGAGGCTGAAGGGAACAGAGAGCTGCTGCGGGCGCAGATCGCCACCTCCGAGTCCAGAATCGAAAAAATGCAGATGGCTGCACTGGAAAAGGAAAAGGAGCTCGAACTTGCTTCGCGCAATGTGAGTGAAGCCAATGAGAAAATCATAAAAATCGACAGGGACATTTCTGTAACCACCGAACGGCTGAGCAACCTTAAACAGAATGTGTCCAGATTTGACCAGGATGTGATTACTCTCGAAAAGCAGGTCGAGGAGAGTATTCGTCTGAAAAATCAGATTGAGAAAAGCATCATAGAACGTGAGGCTCAGCTTCAGAAAAGTTCCGAAAGAGTCGAGGGGGCAAACAACGAACTGGCTCAATTCGATGAACGGCTACAGATAAAAAGACAGGAAGCGGATCAGCTCGGACGGGATCAGATTGAACTTATAAATCAGCTCGGTGAAGCCAAGAACAATCTGGGCACATCAAAATCCAATCTCAGCAATGCTCTTGAGCGTAAAGACAGGGACGAACGGGAGATATTCAACCTGGAAGCGAGGCTTGAGGAGTACCAGGATGCCATTGAGGTCTGCAGAAAGCAGCTTCTGGAAGTTGATAATGCCAACCGTAACCATCTGCAGTCAAGGGAAGTTCTGCTTGGTCGCATCGAAAAGGAAGAGAAACGCTATAACGATCTGGTGGAGCGGGAAAAGCATCTTGAGGCCCAGATCGGCTCCAACCGTTCTCAGCTGAAATTTCTGGAAGGACTGGATGCTGCTTTTGAAGGTTACGAATCCGGCGTGAAAGCTCTTCTCACCGCTAAACTCCCTGGAATGAGGGGGATTGTCGCTGATTTGATCAATGTTACCGATGAAAGTGTGCTTCCTCTGGTTGAAAAACTTCTGGGTAACAGAATACAGACGGTTGTTTTCGATACCGACGAGCAACTCAAGTATGCTGTTGATTTTCTGGGTAAAGAGAAAGCCGGTTCTGCCTGCATGATCTCCCTTGAGAATCTCAGCAGTGCGGTGCCTGTTTCTTCGAAATCCCAAGTCCAGCCCTTGAGACCGTTGGTGAAAACGATTGAGGGCTGTTCTGTTCTTGCTGATTACCTGTTCAATAATCTGGGAGTGGCGGCGGATTTCGGCAGCGCACGAACCGCAGTAGGCCAGTGCGGTCAGAATTGTGCAGTTGTTACCCGTGATGGAGTGATCTGCAGAGGGGATGGAAGTGTTGTTGCCGGAAATTCCAAAAAGGAAACAGCCGGTATTCTTCAGCGTAAACAGCAGATTGAAAAGCTCGCTCTCGATATCAAACGTCATGAAAAGGAACATCTGGAAGTTCTTACCAAAAAAGACTCCTGTGTCATGAACCGTGATGAGGCAAAACTTGCACTCATCGAAATTGATGAGAAGATAAACAAAGGGCAGCGGGAACAGCAGGAGCAGCAGACTACCATAAAGCACTATGAGAATGAAACACATACGATAGTGAACAGAGTTCAGGCTCTCAGACCGGAACTTGCCGGTATCTCAGAAAAAATAAGAGAGCTTGAGGAAGCTATCTCCACAGGTGAAGCTGAAGTCGCAACAATCCAGAGCCGGCGTGATGGCCTGGAGGAACAGGTGGAAATCGCCAGGGCAGGTGTGCGTACCATGGAAGAGGAACGAAGAGCTTTGGTGGAGCATCTCAAGAATATCGAACTGGAGGTGCACGGGCTTAAGAATCGGATCGCTCAGGATAAGCGTGATATCGAGAGGCTCACCAGAGATATAAAGGTTTTTGGTGAAAGAAAACATTCCAAAGCAGAGGACAAGAGAAAAAGCCTGGCTGAGATCATAGATTTGGAAAATCATCAGAACACTTTAAGCGAGGAGCTTGAATCAGCCAAAGAGAAACGTCTTGAACTCGAAGGTATCAGAGATGGTATTCGTGAAGAATACAATGGACAGCTCAATGAAATCGATGAATCCCGCAAGGAGATCAAGGGTGTTCAGTCTGATCTGGAAAGAATCGCCAACCAGGTGCACGACAGTGAACTGAAGCAGACCAGGGATGAACAGGAACGTCGCCGTATAAGGGAGAGAATGTGGGAGGCGTATGAGCTTGATTTGGAGGATCCCCCTGAGGGGCTGCCGGTCATTGATGAGGAGGACAGTCAGGTTGTTCAGAATATCTCCATGCTCAAAGAGCGTATCAAGCATGTGGGTCAGGTCAATATGGCCGCACTGGAGGATTACGAAGTGGAAAGCCAGAGGCTCAAGGAACTGACCGAGCAGAGGGATGATCTGCAGAATGCGGTGGATGAGCTGGACAAGGCCATAAAGAAGCTCGACAGGGAAGCCAGAGCGCAATTCTTGACCACATTCGAGCAGGTTCAGAAGAATTTCACCGAGATGTTCACCACTCTTTTCGAAGGGGGAGAGGCCAACATACAGCTTGAGGAAAATTCAGACCCGCTTGAGGCGGAGATAAAGATAAATGTGCGGCCTGCAGGAAAGAAAATGCGTGGAGTGCAGCTTCTTTCCGGTGGCGAGCGGGCACTGACCGCCATCTCTCTTCTGTTTGCTCTCTATCTGGTAAAGCCATCCGCATACTGTATTCTCGATGAGCTTGATGCGCCGCTTGATGATGCGAATATCGGCAGGTTTGTGAAGGTTCTGAAGAAATTTGCGGAGAAAACCCAGTTTATAGTGATCACCCACAACAAGCGTACCATGGAAGCTGCGGATCTGCTTTACGGAGTGACCCAGCAGGAATCGGGTGTCTCAACTATTGTATCGGTCAAATTTGATGATCCGGCTCTGCAGGCAGCGTAGCGCTGAACTGCAGAGATAAGTTTTTCGGGGTTTTTCAGATGTGGCAGGTAAAGAAAAGTTTACAGGTGGGTGTGCTGTTTTTCACTTCCGTGATCTTTTCTGGTTTTCTCCAGATACGATCTGAGATCCTTTATTTTATCATCGGGTACAGTGACTGAAACTCTTGCCTTGATTTTCGCTTCCTTGTTATTCAGAATAAAACTGCTGTCTTCAATTTTCTTCTTTATGCGGTCTTTTACAATCAATGCCCCTTTTTCGTCGGTCATGGACAGTATGGCGAAAATGGCAGGGTTTTTAAAGATGTCAATGGCGCCTATGAGGTCGATGTCCCTGAGAAGTGCTTTGGTACAGGAAAACACCTGGGGAAGTAGCTGGGCTTGATCCTCATCATCGGCTGATCTGCACTCTTTTTGCTGAGTGACTGTATTCAGAGTTATAGTGATTGATGAAAACGGGGTATTGTAACGGATGTGCTGTTTGAGCTCCCGATTAGTCAGAAAGCGCATATTGTTCGATCCGAGCGCATTCTGAGGCAGAACAACTTTACCGCCAGAGGCTACCTGTTTTGTGAGCTGGGTGAAAAAATCCCTGATCTGTTCGTTATCGTAACCTCTTGATTTCAGAGCTGCAGAAAGTGAATCCTGAAGCCTTGATTGCTGAAAAGAATTACCCGCGAAATTGCGGATGGATTGTGACAGTGCCTCAATATCCTTTTCCCCGTTTGAATCAACCAGTTCTTCAATCCATTTGTCGGAAACGGAATTGAATGTGGCTTCAAACCGTTCTGTGAGCTGTTTTTTCACTTTCAAAAGAACCGGTTCCTCAACCCCTTTTTTCCTGAGTTGTGCGAAGAGCTGGCTTTCCAGCTTTGCAAGAACTTTTTTCAGAGCCTGTCCGCCCTGCGGACCGGTTATCTCATTGTTCTGAAGAGCCATCTGCGAACATACTTCTTCAATATGATTTGTGAGTATTTCCGCAAGTCCCGAGGAATCCTTTTCTGTACCATGCCGAATTTCAGAAGCCAGCAGTACAAGCTGAGCAGCCTCATCCGGTTTCGATTTGATTGCCTCCACCAGGTCACTGACCGATGCACCTATGGAATCTGCCGCATCATTCAGCGAGACGGAAAGTGCTTCGCTTCTCATTTCCATATCCAGCATGCGGATCAGTTCAAGATAGTCGTTTAGAGTCATTCCTTCCGATAGAAGCATCTTTTTAAGCTGGGGAAGGACACTCATGAGCTCCGAACTGTCCGGAAGCATTCTCCTGATGATCTGTGTGAGACGTTTGAGTGATAGTTTACCTGAACCGTATTCCTCTTTCACCAACTTAACTATAGCATCACAGGTCAGCTCATTCATCTGATCTGATAACAGATCGGATGATTTCATCATCCTGCCTGTTACCTTCTGGATTTCAATTGCTTCGGTCAAATCAGTTTTCAGTTTGAAAATCGCTTCCAGCAGCTCTTTTACAGTATGTGGCTGCGCATCTGAAATTTCTGTCTTCAGTTTTCCCAGAGTTTCTGATACTGTATAGGCTAAATTCGGGCTGTCTTTTGCCTTTGAAAGTACTTCCGCCACCTGACTGGGCTCTTCCAGAAGAGAGCTAAGTGTCAATACCTGTTCTATCTGTTTCAAAGCTTCTGTACTCAACCCTTGTGCTGAAAAAACAGTTTGTGGCCGATTGGAGATGTGAGTAGTTTCAGAATGTGGCTGCGGATCTGAACAGAGACCTTTTGGCTGTGCCTGATCGGCGGTTATTTTACCAAAAACAACGTAGTTTATTCTGATATTGGGAATATCTCCAGGTGTAAAACCGGTGATTTCTTCCTGAGTCGAAGGTATATTGGTTGTATCGCCCGCGAGAGCTACGAAAGACTCTATGTCACTTCTGGTGACACCTTTTTCGAAGCTGACAGATCGGAGGCCTATTTTATCGAAATGCTGAACGAGTTTATTGATATTGGTGGTTTTGTCCAAAGGATGATCTTCAATCAGAAGTGAATCCTGATTGACAATGAAAGAGAGCATTCCGTGATTGGAAAGACTTTTTGAAAGTGATTCAAAAAAAGTGCCAGCATTTTTCTTTGTTGCAGGATGAGTTGAACCATAGAGAATCGAGCTGTTGAACAGCATCACAAAAAGCCGTCCGATCTGTTCGGCAACTTTCTGATTCAGATTTTCAGGGGCATCAGATGTCATTGTGTTTCTCCGCGAAGTATTGACTGATGCTGTGAAGTAAGTGCGTGCAGCTGCTGTATCTCATTTCTGGGATGGGATTTGTAGCTTTCAGGATGATCTGCTCCATTTCAAAGTCTATTCTCTGATTGTGTTTAGATGGGGTTGTGAGGAAAAAGGAATCGGGTTTTTGAGCTTTGAGGCCCACTAGTTTAGTCGGGGATAGGGGAGGGACGGGAAGAGTTCCGCAAAGACACTCCCACAGCACTACTCCTGCCGAATAGATGTCCGCTTTCGCATCGGTTTCCTCACCACGGGCCTGTTCGGGGGCGATATACAAGGGAGTACCTCGCACTATTTTGGAATTGTGTTCACTTACAAATGTGCGTGCTATCCCGAAGTCCACCACAAAGGGTCTGCCGGTTGATGATTCAATCAGAATGTTACTGGGTTTGACGTCCTGATGCACAATGTCATATTCATGAGCATAATTCAAAGCATCAAGAACAGGATTCATCACTTTAAAGATGTTCTGGAGAGGCATAAATCTTCGTGAAGGCAATGGATGACGAAGATGACGTTTGATTGATGCCTTTAAGCTTTCTCCTTCTATAAGCTGCATTGTGATAAAAAGAAATTCATCAGTTTCTCCCACATCGAATACCGTTACAATATTGGGATGGTTGAGAACGGCGACGGTTTCAGCTTCATCTCTTAGTTGAATCAGGTTATCCGGAGGACAGTTGTTTTTCGGGATAAGTTTAATTGCAATTTTGCGCTTCAGAGATCTTTGGAATGCCATGTAGACAAGACCTGACGCACCATGTCCCAGCAACTCCAGTATTGTCACACCTGAGATGTCCTTGCCGATCATACTGTTTGGATCCGAAAACAGTCCTGTATTTTTTTCTGGATGCATTGTAGTTGAAAATAGTCGTTACGGGATTGTTCGGGCTTGCATTTTTTCCAGTGCTAATATTCGCTATTATAACTATAGACAATACTTTTTTGCAGGTCTGAATACAAGGAAAATTCTTTTCAGTGTGTTGCCAGAAAAAAAAGCCGCTGATTTTACAACAGCGGCTTTAAAAACATTCGATAGTTTTTCTTAATCACTTCCTGACGCTAACGCCCTATTCTTCGAGCTCCTCCATTTCTCTTTGCAGTCTTTCGAGCTCTTCATCGATATTCTCTTCTTCAGATTCGGTATCCTGTACTTCTTCCTGAAGTTCGCTTGAATTGACGTAACCGGAAACCTTGGCCAATGCATAATCTACATCTTCCTTGACCGTTTCGATTGATCTGGCAAAGTACCTGCTGCGCTGGTATTTATCCCGGTAATCCAGAAAATCATCAATTTCGCTTTTCAGTTCTTTCTGATGAGTTCGGAGACTGTCCACCGTATTCTGAACAATTGCAGACTGACGTGCGGAGCTCAGCTCGAACATTTCACTTCCCAGTTCAGAGTACTGAGATCTGACACTGTTGTATTTGGATTTCTCAGAACTCAGATCAGATTCAGTTGGAACCGAGTAGTTGTTTAGAGTCTCTGAAGCCCGCTCCAGAAGTTTCAATGCTGAGGGATAGTTTTTCTGCATGTAATGAGCATAGGCCTGAAGCAGCATTCCTTCGCTTTTAAGGACAGGATCATCTGCAACCTTCACCAATTTCGATCCGGCGTCCATACAGTCATGCCACTGGCGTGCTTTAAGCCCGGTCCAGCCTCTTCCCATGAGAGCATCCGGGTAAAAGTAACTCTTTTCAGGAACTTTCCTGAGAGCAGTAATAGCTTTTGCAAGTGCCCCCTCCACACTGAGATCCTCAAAATATAGGTAACCAAGAAAAACATAGGAACGGTTGATGATTTCCTTTTGCGCAGGAGTGTTGGGTTCGATCTGAATAACGTACTCCAGATCACTTATCGCTCCCTGAATGTTATCTGCCAGCATATTTGCCACTGCGGCAGAGTGGTAGGCAAACACGTAGTCCGGATGATCGTCCGGAACCATGGTGAAAAGTTCGCGGGCTTTTGAATAATCACCCTGTTGAACAGCTGATTCACCCATGAGATAATAGCTGTGGTATTTAATGGAGTCGGGGACCCCCAGTTCATTCAGGGTGTTGAACTGTTGTTCAACAGCAGCATGGTCTCCCTCTCTGTAGTATACGCGCATGAGACCCAAGTCAACATGGGGAACCACAACGCTGCGGGAGAATTCTTCCTTTGTCTTTTTGTATGCTTCTATTGCACTTTCTCTTAAATCCATGCATTCATGGCAGGCCCCCAGGTAGTAGTTTACCCAGTCATTTTTGAAGAAGTCGGGATAGTCCACATTGATCTGGGCAAAAAGCCAGTATGCTTCATAGCAGTTTCCGTCGTAGTAGGCTTCAAGCGCCTGATTGTAAAGACGGCTGGGGGACATGGTGGCCATTCCGGCCATTCTTTTGGCATAGATCTCTTCTCTGTGCTGTCCCACTTCCGCTCTAAGGTAAAACGTGTGATGTGACCCGTCACCGTCGTTAATGGATACATACTGATACATACCTTCAAGATCCCGTCCGTTCACGAATCCGGGCATGTTTGCACCCACCGCGAACCCGTAGTGGTCGAAACCTTCCTGGTTCCATCCGGAAAGAACGTACATGTTTATAAGTCTTAGAACGTTGAATCCGAGTTTCTGGGAAAGTTCCCATTCCATACTCATAGTGCTGTCCGGAAACCAGTCGGAGGGATTGGAACCGATATCCTTGAGAGTGAAATCCGCACCGTAATTGATTCTTCTTTCCCAGAAATCTGAAAGAAGTGAGGCGCGGAGTGCACGGGCATAGGTTTCATCCGTATCCAGAATCATTGTGAATATATTCTGGGTCGAGAGGCCCAGTATGTGGTTTCCCAGCAGAGGATGTCGGAGAGCCTTGTAGGTCAGACCGATATCGGCTCCGAATCCGAAGCGGGGGCCGCCACTTATGTCTGATTCTGTTACATTGGGAATGTTCTGGTGAATTAAATTGACATTCATTCCCAATGTGAGGCCGCTCCAGATGTTGTGGGCAAATGTTGCGGTCACATAATTGTGCTGGTCCTTGATGATTTCTCCGGTTTCAATACCGTCGGGATTTGTACTTTCGAAATCGCTGGTTCCCTGCATCACCCATGTGAGACCGGCAGCTGACCATAGTCCGATCGGGTAAGTCAGTCCCGCTTCGTGCATGTAGAAATCCTGCAGAGTGCTGGCGAAAAGAAACCGAGCTGAAAGATAGTTTTCTTCGTTTATGAATGCGGGGTTGGAGATCGCGGAGTTATGCGAGTATAACTGACGCCAACGATCGGTGATCAGATATTCTCCAGATAGACCGTCCGACATTACTGTGGAAAAGATACCCATCCCGCCCAGTAGCAACAGGACAAGTCGGGTCTTTAGAAACCTACAACTGAAACTAGTGCTCATGATGTTTTGTCCTTATAATTTAATAGGTTAGTCGTGCTCCAAGATCCTCGTCGTCCGAACCCTTCGCTTTACAACACTTTGCCGGATCTGACATGAAATTCAAATTCGTGCGCGGCGCTATGAAGGCAGGATCAAAGGAAAAGTTTCCTGATGGAACTGGTTTAGTCGGAGAAAAAAGATTTTTGTAAAAGTTGTTATTGGCGACCTGAATTTTCTCCTCCTCTTTAAGGATTTTCAGACCGAAACGCTCATTGAAAGCAATCACATTGTTTTCTATGATAATTTCCGAAGATCCGCCCAGGGCTACTCCGTGATTGCCGTTGTACACGATGGAGTTGTGATTGATTGAGGCTGATGTTGAGCGTACATCCCAACCCTGAATACCGGAAGCCCGGTTGAATGCGATGATGTTGTCCTGAATCTTCGGGAGGTGGCGGACCGTTATGATCCCGGTCTGCCAGTTGCGTACTATTCTGCACTGGCTGATTTCGTTTCCGCTACTGCTGGAGAAGATACCGATTGTTCCGTTTCTGATTTCAAAACCGGAAATGGTGCTGTTTTTGGACATCTCGACCACAGTTCCTTTTCCCATTCCGTCGATAACCGCTTCGAAAAGGGATTTGGAAATCAGGGCCACACCCGGTGCCATCACCACTCGTTCCTTGTAGACGCCCGGGGCGGCATACACTGTATCACCCATTCTGACTTTGACCATTGCTTCCGAAATCGTACTGGCCTCGTTTGAAGGCACATTGATTACGGCAGCGTCACTGGTTGTAAATAGAAAAAGACCTGCTAGACACGAGAACGCGGCAGCTATACCGTTCCTGATATTCATGACGAAACTCCCATATATGGTTGGATTAGCATTCAATACTCTATTCTGGCGCCTAAATTTTGGTTGTCTGTTCCAAGTCCGACGCTTTTTGATTCCTTGTTCATTTTGAAATTATGTCTTTTCGCATCAATAAACATAGGGTCGGCTGAAATATTGTCCTCCGGAAGGTTTCCGCTGAATTTGGTATTCTGGAACAGGTTGTTGTTTAAAAGTTCCACTCTCACCGTTTCATCTCCCGGTTTGATACCGAACTGGTCGTTAAAAGCGATAATGTTGTTTTCAATCGAGACAGCCGAATTCCCTCCGAGTGCTATTCCGTGATTACCATTGTAGGCGATAGTGTTATGGTTTATCGAGGCGCTGGTGGTACGTACATCCCAACCCTGAATACCTGATCCTCTGTTGAACACAATAAGATTATCCTCGATTTTGGGTAGATGACCGACACACATTATGCCGCTCTGCAGATTCTGAGTGATTCTACATTGGGTGACACCGGTTTGAGATGAGGTGGAAAGAACCCCAATAGTTCCGTTTTTTATTTCGAACCCGCTTATGGTCGCTCCTGTACCCAAGGTCACAATTGTCCCACGGCCACCGCCATCGATCACTGCACCGAACTGTTTGTCTGAAAGCAGACAAACTCCGGGGCTGATGTAAACCGTTTCCTTGAATACTCCTTCCATAACCTTTACTGTATCCCCCCTTTTTGCAACACTCATCGCGGCACTGATTGTTTTTGCAGAATCTGAAGGGACAGTCAGAACTGCCGCCGCAGCAGAAAAGAGTACAGCGCCCATGCACATAAATAAAAAGTGTAATTTCATAACTTTTAGGTTCATAATCAGCTCCAAGGGGATGATTTATTCGATTAAGTTGCGGGTGACACTGTGTAAGCCCGTAACATAACCGTTTTTATAATTTAATTTAGTTCATGCATAGAGGCAATAAAAAGTAAGTAATTCTCAACCAATTTTGCCTTTCAAAAAACGGGGAAAAACTAGCGGACGCCCGTATGTAAGGTATTTCATCAGGGCATATTTCATCTTGTTTTTCAAAGAAAAATATAATAACCGGTCCAGCTTGAATTGAAAAGAAGGATCAAAGTAGCAGTTTATGTGACAACCTTCGCAAAACGAGTACGTACCCTCTCTATTTAACGCCTCTGAACGTTTTTCGCTCTTAAGGATTTCTTTCAGTTTTCCGTCTATGGGAATCAATGTGCACCTGTGATGATAACAGGGCAAGGCAAGACGGTCATCCGGAAGTATTACAACTGTGGAACGTATCGCTCGGCATCGGGGTGAACGGATATGGTTTCCACCTCTGCGGCGCAGTAACAGATGAGCCTCATTCAGATATACACCTTTTTTTCGAGAATACACCAAAGCTTTTTCATGTACACTCCACGGCAAAGAGTCAAAATGTCTGGTGTCGAAAACAGGGTCCAGAATAAGCACGAGTTTTTTTTCCCTGGCAAGTTGGTAGATTCCATCTAGAGCGTTGATATTTGATGCTGTGTAGGTGAAAAGAAGGTCTGGATAGAGATTGCTGGCCAAGGCAAGATCTATACTTTCTATGACTTTATCAAACGATCTGCATCCTCTTATGCTGTCATGAAGCTCTGAACTATCCGCATCGATGCTGAAATGCAGAAGATCTATCAGTCCGGAGAGCTCCGTCCTCCGCTCGGGAAAAAGAAGGCAGTTGGTTGTTACCGAAGTGATATATCCCAACTTTTTAGCTGTTTTAAGAAACTTGGGGAGGTCCGGGTGAAGAAGCGGTTCTCCACCGGTGAAATCAACAAATGAACAGCCGGTTTTTCGGGCCTGCTTGAGATTGTCTTCAACTCTTTCAGAAGCCGCATCTTGTTTGGGCTGTTCCTGCCAAATGGAACAGAAACTGCACTTGGCATTGCACCTGTTGGTGATGTAATAATGAAGTAGAAGTGGTTTTCCTCTCACTTTACGGTTCTGCTCTTCCATTCGATTCTGGGGCTAAAAATCAAAGATAAACCTAAAATGATGGTTTCGGCAATGAGTAAAATATAATATAGCGGGAATAGGTAAGCTCGAAGAGGGGAATGTATTCTTTTGAAAGCAAGATAAAGAAATAGCCAGTTCAGGAAAAAGTTTGTGTAACTCAGGGTGGAAATCAAAAGAGGCATAAACCCCAGAATGGAGAAGAGAAAAAGCAGGTTCTGAGCGGAAAAGAGAATTCCCGCCGCAAAAAGATTGGTTTTCGGATTACATCCACCTGCAGCCCATCGCCGCATTTGATTATAGAACTGATCTGGAGATCGTGAGGGAAGGGTGAGAGCAAGTGGCACGAATGGTTCGGCCGCACCGGTTCTGAAACCTTTACGTCTGACAAGGTCTAGTAAAGCTCGGTCTTCCACGATGTTGTAACCGATTGCCTTCTGGCCGCCGCTTTTTCGGTAGCATTCTTTATCAATCAACAGATTGTTGCCCATACAGGAACCGGTGAGATTCATTCTGGAGAATGCATATGCGAACGAGAAGAGGAATTCGAGCTGGAAGGATTCGAAAATTCTCATGAACTGCTGATCATTATCTTGCAGTACGGTATGCCCGAAAACCAGATTTTTTCCTGAAGACTGCTGAGTATTGACCAGGTTTTCCAGCCATTGAGGCTGCAGAATCATATCAGCATCAGTGAATGCGAGAAGGGGGTGGACTGCTTCTGAAACACCTGTTTCAAGAGCTTGTTGTTTACTGGTTAATCTGTTCTGTACTTCTTTGGATTTGATCAAACGCAAGTGAGCTTCAGAAAACTCCTTCTGAAAATTTCTGATTATTTCAGCACCAGCATCCGTTGAGTGGTCATCCACCATGATTATTTCCCATTGGCCTTTGTAGTTCTGATTTTTAAGAGAGAGCAGCAGGGAAGTGAGGTTATGCTCCTCGTTTCTGAAAGGAATGATGACAGATACCCCAGGGTATGTAGGGGGAGCAGATGGTCGAGGAGGGATTCGGCTTACCGAAAAGGTAAAAACAAGTATGGCTATAGAGTAAATCAGAAGAAAAACTGTAAAGAGAAGAGTGATGGGAAGTGAAAACATGCCGAAAGCTATCCTGTAAATTCGATGTGAACGGTTTTCTTCAGGATTAGTGTATTGTTTGTGTGGATAAGATAATATATAATATGTCTTTGAATGATTGAATCGTTAAGGAGTGAAGTGCTTTATGTTCAGGGGCTTGGGTATAGACATTGTGGATATTGAGCGTATCTCAAAGATGATAGAAGATTACCAGGAGCATTTTCTGGAAAAAATCTATACCCCGTCGGAAATCGACTGGTGTTCCCAGAAAGTTTTTTCCGCAACTCATTATTCAGGTCGCTGGGCAGCCAAAGAAGCTTTTTACAAAGCCCTTCCCGATCATCTTCAGCCCCTTTCTGGCTGGAAGAGTATTCAGATATTGCCAGATTCTGTGTCACATCGTCCTGTAATCGATATCTGCGACCGAAAGCTGAAGGATGGGCTAAAAAGGGAGAATGTTGAGTTCTTTCACTTATCCATAAGCCACGAAAAGAAACACTGTGCTGCGGTGGTTATGCTTGAGTAGTGGTTTACATCCCGTCCGGGCCGGGATATATATTACAGTTATATATGCCTGACTGCAGTAATAGAAATATGTTTGGGGGATATTAACATGAAAAAAGGTATCAGCAAGGTTGTAGCCACCTTCTTGATATTATGGTTTCCGGTCTGTACTGTCCTTGCTTCAGATGACTGGAGTGATTTTGACGAGGATCTTCCACCGGTTTATGATGAAACTGAAACAGAAGAAGAGACAACCTCCGAAGATGACACCTCCTATGATACTGAATCGGATTCATATGAGTACGGAACCGATTCAGACTATTCCTCGTATGAATCAGACGAGTCGGAAACTGCAACAACAGAATCATCTTATGGTACCGAATCATATAGTGAGGAGTCCTACGATACCGAAACTGCTCCGGTAAGTTCTGAAGAGGAAACGGAATATACTGAGACCGATCCCTCTTATGGAGAGGAATCTTTCTACGGTTCGGAATCGGAGACCACATCTTCAGACAGCGAAGACTCTTCCTATGGTACTGAAACAGCTGTTACTGAGGAATCATCTACCGATGACGCGTCCTATTCTGATGATACGGAGGATTCCGCTTTCGATTTTGTGGAAATCAAAAAGCATGAAAGGCATGCTGAAAGTCAGTTTCAGAATGCGATTATCGAAGGAGTGCAGGTAACCACGGAGGAGGGTGCCAGCTCAGATGAGAAGGTTGTTACGTGTTATTTTATTTTCAGAGATTTGCCTTCCAATTATTTCTATGATGTTGATCATAAAAATAAAGAACTCGTTTTCGAATTCAACGATACCAGGACAGGCAATTCACCTGTCACCACTGTCAGAGAAGATCCCATAACTGGTTTTGAAATAGAGGAGATGCAGGTTGATGCAAACAGGGATATTAAGGGGCTTAAGCCGGAGTGGCATGATCAGATAAGAGTGACTTTTGATCTGAAGAAAATTCCTGTGTTCACGGTGAGTGATGAACACGACATCATTTCTTTCAAGTATAAATGGACAACCAATCCGGAAAAAGTCGATATGTATGTGCAGAAAGGCAAATTTCCCACGGTATTTCTCTGGTCTGGTGTCGGTTTGGGAAGTCTTGGGGTGGGTCTGCTTTCCTACTTTCTGCTGAAAGAGCCGCCAAAGCCGAAGATTGATCCGACTCTTAAGGATAATGATCTGCCCCGTAGGGAGGTGGAACAGTAAGCCAGCAGTAATTCAGGGTTCGATTCGGGAGGGAGTACCATTGTACTCCCTTTTTTTATGAACGTTGGATTAGCATTTTAATCAAGGATGATACTATTTTCTCTGAGTACGGCTGCCAGATGGAGCGGCAAAGATATCAGAGTGCATGTTCGGAGCAGTTTGTCTACTGAAACGGAGTGTTTGAGTATGACTCCAGATGAAATCGAGGAGTTGGCTTCCAGAGTTCCTTTGTTCGGCAATCTGAACGCTCGTGAACGCAAGACCATATGTTCTGTTATGGTTGCGCGGGAATTCGGTCCTGGAGAAGTGATTTTGAGGGAGGATGACGATGATTCTCATACATTCTTCATCATTGCGACCGGTTTGGTGCACGTAGCAGTTCTTTCTTCTGAAGGAAAGCAGACTATACTTGCCACTTTGAAACGGGGGGAGTTTTTCGGTGAAATGGCGATTCTGGATGGAGAACCCCGCAGCGCGTCTGTTATAGCTGCTCAGAGATGCATTCTGCTGATGTTGTACAGAAGAGATTTTCTGCAGGTTCTTCAGGATTATCCCAAAATATCCATACATATGTTGATAGAAATGTCAAGTCGTCTCAGGAAGTCCAACCGTCACATCAATACACTTTCTTTGATGAGCGTATATGGTAGAGTTGCCGAGGTGCTGCTTCAGATGGGGAGAGATCAGGGCAAAAAAATCGATGGGATGATAGTGATTGAGAACAGGCCTACTCATCAGGTTATAGCAGATATGGCCGGAACGAGTCGGGAAACTGTTTCCAGGGTACTTTCACAGCTACAGAAAAAACGTTATATCCATATAGATAGAAGGAAGATGGTGATTTTAAATGAAGAAAAACTATACGATTAGTATACCCGTTGGTCTTTTCTGGAAAGTGTATGTGCCTGCGGCACTGGTTTTGTGTGGTGTGGGTTTTTTGGTCGGTTTGCTGGTGGTGGACAAGTTGGTTATGCCCAATATCGTTGGTGTGAATCGGGGAATGGTGGAGGTTCCAAATATTGAAGGCCTCCCTTACGAGGAAGGACGTCACAAATTGTATGGAGTGGGGTTGCTTACCGAAGTCCGCGACAAAGAGTTTGATGACAGTATTCAGGACGGTTCCATCATTAACCAGTATCCTGAATCCGGATCGAAAGTGAAAAAAGGCAGGAAAGTTGCTGCAACAGTCAGCAGAGGCAAGGAAATTGCTGCTATTCCGAGAGTGAAGCAGCTCTCGGAACGTCAGGCCCGAATCGAATTCAGAAAATATGGTTTTACATTGGGAAAAGTGAAAAAGAAGTATTCAAGCAGCTATCCTGAAGATATCGTTATTGATGCCTATCCTCCGGGGGGGACAACCATTTCCCGTTCCATGGAAGTTGATCTGATCGTATCGCGTGGTTCCAGGCCTACTCACGCTACAGTTCCCAACATAGTTGGTGAAAGTCTTGCCGAGGCTGAAAAGCAGATAAAAGAAAGTGGCTTGAAAGTGGGTAAGATTACCTATCAGAACAGCTCCTCGCTGGTACCCGGGACCATCATCAGCCAGTCTGTTTCCCCCGGGGCCAAAGCACCTCTGGACAGTCATGTGAATATGGTGGTGTCAGTAATACGGTGACTTTACCGGGAAGCTGAACGGCAAACGTTGAAATATTTCTTTGCTGGTTGCGTAATCTGCACACAATAGCTGAAAACGGGGTGAAAGTGAATAAGTGCTCAGATAAGAAAAAAAGCGGATTTCCTCTGCTGTTGTTCGGAATAGCGGTTTTAGCTTTTCTGCTTGGGGGATGTGCTCATAAGTTCCCTGTGATTCAGCCCGTCAGGACATCTCTTGAGACCGAACGTGCCAACAGAGCGCATGATTTTTTCGTGCAGGCCAGAGATTATGAAAGGCGGGGGATGGATGAAATGGCTCTGCGTCTCTACGAATTGGCCTACGAGTATGATTCCGAATCCAAGTTTCTGCGCAAAGTACTGCTGGGTAGATATACCCGTTCTGAAAATTATGCCAAGGCACTCATTCTCCTGAAAGGAGACAGAGAAATTTCTGACCTGGATAATGAGGAAAAACGGCTGCTGGTCTCAATTTATCTGAAAATGGGTGAAATGGCCAAAGCTGCTGAAGTTATGGAGCTTATTGAGGAGAAAACAGAAGAGGAGATTTACTCTCTTGGTTTGGTTTATGAGTCTACAGGGCAGAAGCAAAAAGCTTACAGGCAGTTTCAGAAGTACTTTTCAGACAATCCGAAATCGGCAGGTATCGGAGTTAAGCTGGTTCAGTTCAATATAGCCGAAAAAAGGTTTGCTGAAGCGGAGAGCCTTTGTACAATCCTCCAGAACAGTTTTCCCCAGAATCCCGAAGTTCTTTCTGTAACAGGTACTTTGAAATATCTCACGCGCGACACTGCTGCTGCTTCAGATTTGTATGAAGAGGCCCTGAGCATAGACTCCCTCAACGAGGAAGCACTCAGATCCATGGCTCATATTCACATCGTGAGAGAACAATACCCTGAAGCTATTTCAATATACAGAAAACTCGTGGCTCAGGAAGAAAACGGAGCTGTATATCGCAGAGGTCTTGCATTTCTGCTTTTTCACGATGAAGAGTTCGAGGAGGCTGAAAAGATTCTCAATGAACTCGTGGAGGAAAAACCCCAGGATTCCGAACTGCGTTATTACAGGGCGCTTGTTTATTCCCAAACCGATAGTATAAATCAGGCCAGTTTGGATTTTGAGAAAGCTTTAGAATCTGATTCTCTCAATGAGGATGTGTGGAGGGAGTATACCTATCTCTATATTAAGGAAAAGGAGCCTGAAAAGGTCATCCAGATTGTTGATAGGTACAAAGATGTGTTCCCCGAATCTGAAACCGCGTGGAGATTCAGAGGCTATGCCCTCAATATGCAAAAAAAGTACGAGGAGGCCGTAGTCGCTCTGAAACGAGCTGTAAGGATCGATTCCACCGATTACTATGCCTGGTTTGAGCTGGGGAGTGCTTTGGAGAGAAAAAAGAACTTCGAAGACGCGGCAGATGCGTTTCGGACCGTACTGTCATTGCGCCCTGGGGATGCTGCGGCTTCCAATTATCTGGGGTATATGTGGGCTGAGCAGGGAGTTCGTTTGGACAGTGCAAAACAGCTCATAGAAAATGCTTTGGAAAAAGAGCCTTCCAATGGTGCTTATCTGGATTCCTATGCCTGGGTGCTGTACCAGATGGGCGATTATGAAGAAGCGCACGAATATATGAAAAAAGCACTTTCACAGATGGATGAGGATCCGACATTGTTCAGTCATATGGGAGATATCCTTTTTGAGCTCAAGCAATACTCTTCTGCTGTTGAAGCTTACAGAAAAAGCCTCCAGCTTGAGTCACCTCAAGCCGAGCGTATCCGAAACAAACTGAACGAGGTTGAAAATCTGCTCTCAGAAGGAAAGGATGCGAATTGATCTTCCGTTTTCTCCTCTTTACTGGGTCTTTGCTGGTTATATTGCTTGCAAACTGCACAAAACCTCCTCGACTTAATGTCGATTCCGTTTCAGATGCAATTGAACCGTTCTCTGAAATCAGGTTTGATATCGAAAAATTCAAGGCGTCCGGCGATCTGACTGTTTCTCAGAAGGGAAGAAAAAACAGCGGGAAAGCAGATGTGCTGTGGGATTCCACAGGCACACTGAAAGCCTTCATCTACTCACCCTTCGGTGCCCAAGTGGCCTCAATCGAGGCAGATGGAAGCAGGGGGCGCATTCTGATGAATGAGGACCTTTATCTTTTCGCTCTGGAGGAAAAGATGAGTACTCTTCCTTTCCGTTGGGGGCGCCATTTCACCTTTAAACAGTTTATTCATTTTCTGACCGGCAGAATGCCGTTGAGTGTCGAGCAGGTTGAGAGTCAGCCTGATCATTTGGACCATGATGGAACGGAAGCTGTTGCTGTATGGGAATCGGATTCCGTTACAATACGTGCTCAGATCGGGCGCCGCAGTGGCACCGTTGAGTCGATAAATTTTGATTACAATTTGCAGGGTGATACATTTTCCGCTCAATTCAGCCGATTCGAGCGGGGTTTGGCGCGTGAAATTGTGATTCGGGATGACACCAGGAACTATATTTTTATTAAGTACGATATCATCTCTGCGCAATAATTCGGATATAACTTATATGAAATTCTTCAGGATACTTCTGTGTGCAGTTGTGTTGACTGGTATTGTTCAGGCTCAGCATCCTGACGCCGGCACGGTTGCTTTTCCTTTTCTGAATCTGAATTATGACGCTCGAGGGGTAGGTATGGGTAATGCTTCTTTCGGCGTACCCAACGAAATATACGGTGTTTTATCCAATCCGGCTTCCATCGCTTTTGTGGAACAAGTTCAGGTTATGGGCGGGTATCGTCAGATAATCATGGATGTATGGGGCGGACCTTTGGCCTATCTTCACCCTACTCAGTATGGCGTGGTTGCCGCCAATTTGACGGCTCTTACAAGTGGAGCTTTCGAGGCGGTAGATGAGGACGGAATGAATACCGGGCATATTGCCAGGAGCAGTTATGTTTCAGGAGGAGTAACCTGGGCTCGTCTTTTCAACAAGAACATTTCTGCCGGTGTGACAGTGAAGGGGGTTTATAACCATCTGGGTACCGATGAGCTAAATTATTCTGCAGATGGTTTTGCCATCGATGCGGGAATGCAGTACCGTTCTCTCACTAAACGCTGGGTTATTGGGGCTGTTTTTTCTGACTTTGGATTCATGCGTTCCGGTTACACCGGAACAGATTCGCAAAAGTACTCTTTCCCATATGGATTTGGAGCTGGTATATCCTATGTTCCTCGTCATGTCCCCACATTGCGTGTCGCACTTGATTTGGAAAAAAGAAAAGGCGATTATCTCAACTTCAGGCCCGGTTTTGAATTTTCCCTCATGAAGAACGTTTTCCTCAGAGGGGGCTATTGTTTCAGTAGCGAAGATCTGGGAAAAGCTGTTGAAGTTTTTCGTGGAAACCGGGATGAAGATTATCAGAAGAGCAATATGAAAACACTCTCCTTGGGTGTAGGAATGGCTACAACAATGGATCGCATGGATCTGAATCTGGATGTTGCACTTCAGTTATATTCAGACGTTGCTTTACCGGCAGTTTTGATTTCTCTAATAGCCGGTTTCTGAATTTCCTTAAGTCAGTTAAAACAGTTTACCGTTGAGTTCTTTTGCTTTCTGACGTACTGTCTCCATGGCTTCACAGCCCCATCCGGAAACTCTTGATAGGAAAAAAGTGTCATTGTGCCACAGGGGATTTGTATGCAGTTGCGGAAAGTGTTTCGAATAATAATTGAACAGAGGGGTTCCCGGGACAGGTGAGTAAAATACCGGTTTGACTTTCAATCCTGTTGAAGATACTGTATCCATTTCCCTGAGCATATCTTCGGGAGTCTGATCCGGTAGACCTGCCATCATGTACACACCAGCATTTTTATGCATACCGGCCTCGTGCAGCAGCCTGCTTTTTTCCTCAAGCATTTGTAGAGTTACTTTGCCGCCGGTGCTGTCCTGGAACCGGTTGTCAGCGGTTTCATACCCGAAACGTAGCGTTTTCGTATTGAGTGATTTGAGACTGGCGATGGTCTCTTTGTTTATGTTTTTCAGGTGTAATCCGTTGGGAGTGTGAAATCTGATTTCTTTCTTGAAGGTATCTAGAGTGTTTTCCAAGGGAAACAGCGTTTTTTCCGGCAGGACCAGCAGAGCATCGTCATAGAATGCAAAATCCCTGATACCTTTACTGTGAATCAGATATAGAATTTCCTCCTTAACTGTTTCGTGTGGGCGTATGAGAAATCGGGGCTGCAGTTTCTTGGCTGCGCAATATGAACAGGAGAGCGGACATCCCAAACATGTCAGCACTGGGCCGTGAAGAATGTTTCCGGCGGATTTGAGCCCGGCAGTGAGTTTGGGTTTCCATGCTTTGTCATAAATGCTACTTGTAAATTGGATCCCTGCTGTTTCGAATTCCTTGTCAGCGGTTATGACGTCGGGATGATGTCGGCTGAAGTAGTGACCGAACAGTCTGACTGCAGCCCCGCCGACCACAATGGGGGGGTGGGGGAATACCGAACGAATGAATTTTATAGTTTCACTGACTCCCGGAAGCCAGTAGGTCATCATGCTTCCCAGGAAAATGACATCTGGGGACTTTATCTGAGACAGGCGTGTTTTGAAATCTTCGGGGCAGAGTCCGTACAGTTTGTATTTACGTTGGATCGATTCGTACAGTTGAGGTTTGCTGATTTCTCTCCAGAGGAAATTACTGGTATTGTAGCGTTTCTTTTTGATGGCAGAGCGTTCGAGGCAATTGATGTAGTGGGTATCAAATCCCTTCTCCTGTAGAAACTGAATAAGAAAATAGAGACCAAGCGGGTGCATCCATTCATCATACAGTTTGAAATCTGTTATGTAGGGATTTATTATTAGTGCTGTTTTGGGCATTTTCAGGAAACGTGCTATTTTTGATGCAATGTCTGATAAATATATCTCATGGCGGGACCAATAACTTTAGTGATTTTCAGTGCAGATTCAGGTAGAATGGATATGTGATGGCGACTGTGCAGTGGGAAAAGGAAGAAATTCATACCGATCAGGGTCAGGTGGTCAGTGCAGTTGCACCGGTGGTTGTATCGGCGAGCAGGGCAACTGATATACCCGCTTTCTATCCGGAGTGGATGATTAATCGGTTAAGAGCCGGATACGCGCGCTGGGTCAATCCCTTTAACGGGGTTTCTCAGTATATTTCATTTACCAAAACCCGCCTGATAGTGTTCTGGACAAAGAACCCCGAGCCTTTCATACCATTTCTGGAAGAATTGGAAACGAGAGGGATACATTATTTTTTCCATTTTACCCTCAATGATTATGACAAGGAGGGGTATGAACCGGGGGTTCCCGAGCTGTCCCGCAGAATAGAAACGTTTATCGATCTCTCAAGGCGTATTGGAAAAGAAAAGGTGCTGTGGCGTTTTGATCCTCTTCTTCTTTCAGACAGAGTAAATCCCGAGACGCTGATTCAAAAAGTGAGAAGGGTGGGGGATATGATTCATCCGTACACGTCCCGGTTGACCGTAAGTTTTTTCAGTCCCTATGCCAAGGTCCTTACAAGGTGCAGACGAAAAGGAATAGAGTTTCAGGATGTCACTGAGCAGCAGGGTATAGATTTAATTTCGGTTTTAAAGCAGCTGACCTCTTGTTGGGAGTTGAATTTCCACACGTGCGGCGAAAAACGGGATTTTTCTCCGCTGGGTGTTGAAAGAGGTCGCTGTATAGATGAACGCCATGTAGCTGAGATATTTGCAGATGATGTCGAGCTGATGCGGTTTCTCAACCCACAGTGGGATTTGGATCTTTTCGGAAAAGGCGAGTTTCGTAAAGGACTCAGGGACAGCGGACAGCGCAAGTACTGCGGGTGCATGAAGAGCAAGGATATAGGACGGTACAACACCTGTCCGCACGGCTGTGTTTACTGCTACGCCAATGCATCTTCATACCGTCTCAGAATCGCAGATCAAACCCGGGATATTCTGGCATTGTAATGTCAATCTCGTGCTTTGACCAACTGTTCTGTTTGTAGTACAGTAGCGGTCTCGTTATAGAGTGTGACTCCCGAATTCGGGACATAAACGCGAGAATCGTGAATGATAGTCGATAATAGAAGTGAATTGCTTTCATCAGTTAAAACCTTTATAGACTGATGTGGCAGTTACAACACAAATAAATTATTTCTCCCAGAGCAAAAGGGAGGAAATGTTTTGAAAAGTACGGATAAACGTAAGTGAGATTCTTATTCGTCGAATTCTGAGTCCGTATCCTCTTCGCCCATGTCCTGCAGAGCTGCAGTCCATTTGGGAAGGGATGCTTTTGAAAGCTTACGTTCCTCTCGGTCCGGTTGTGAGAATCTGCTGCGTTCTGACCTCCCTCTGCCCCCTTTTGCTATAAGCAGTTGGGCTGCTTTGTCCTGATTTGTTCTATAAGCTCGTGAAAGTGCGGTTTCCTCATATTGATCAACTGTATTGATCTGAGCTCCTTTTTCCAGAAGCATATCAAGAATTTTGATGTAGCCATTTTCTGCTGCTAGCATCAGCGGGGTTGTCCCTCTGACCTTCCCCCTGCAGTTCACATCAGCCCCGTTCAAAAGCAGAGTTTTAACAACCGGGACATGTCCTTCTTCGGACGCTCTCATAAGAGCAGTAAACCCGCCCCTGTCCGCAGCATTGACATCAGCACCTTTCGTTATAAGTAGTTTTACTATTTCGGTACTGCCGCACCAGGCCGCTTCTATAAGAGGTGTTCTGCCTGAATAATCCGCTAGGTTCACATCAGCCCCGTTTTCCACAGACTGCTTCACTTCAGAAATTTTGTTTTTGATGCAGGCACTGATAAGGTTCATGTAAAAATCTCCTTTTTGCACTATCCTGACCTGTAAGGACAAAAGGTGCTATCTTTTATCCGGTGTTCTTCTGTTATTCCTGAAGCCATCAGACTATCAAGAACCGTACCGGATTGGGATCTGAACCGAAGCGTTTCAAAAAAGGCCGGAACGGTATCATTCTCATTCCGGCCCTGCTCATCATGCATTCTCAAGCATGGAGGCCCATTCCGAGGGCAACCCCTCTTTCCAATGCGCGAAGTGATCCGAAGGTGTATCCTCTTTCACCATATGAAGAACAGCTCTGATAAGACTCTGAACCTGGTCGGTTGATATCTTGAACTGTTCTTTCAGATCATCTACGTACTGTTCCAGGGATATTGTGGTAACATTTATCTGGTGTCCCCGGAGCTCCTGTTCTGTAAGAGGTTCAGGTAGATCTTTTGTGAATTCTTTAGCCTGCTCCTCCTTCATACGGCTTGCCAGATGTCCCAATACCGATTTCACCATAGCATCGGCTTTCTGTTCGCTTTCCACAAATGGCAGCGATTTCACTCTCATCAATATAGCAGAGTACTGCATGATTTTACCCCCTCTCAGCTCATCTGTGCGGTTTTAATTTCTCCGCTTCAACCCTTATATATTACGAAAGAACAGGGGCTGACTTTATGTCAGCCCCGGAAAAATTACGATAGAGGATAATGGATGGTATTATCTGAGATCGGTGATTACCGAACGGATGTAGGAGGATATGTCTTCAACGGCGCAATTATGAGATAGCTTGCCTTTCTGTATAGCTTCACTGATTTTGAAAGGCCTACCGAAACTCAGTACCGGTGTATTAGAATTATTGCTTTTTGCGGAGGGACCGGAAGTACCCAGAGAAATGCGTATAGGTACTACTGAGCTTTCTGTTTCTCTGGCAATCATTCCCACTCCCGATTTGAATTCAGCGGGGACAGGAGAGGTGTTGAGTTTGCCTTCAGGGAACACCAGAAGATTTCTTCTACCTTTGAGTACTGAAAGAGAGAGTTTCAAGACTTCTATGGGATCATTTTCCCTGTCCAGCTTAAGCATGTTGGGCCGGTGAAGATAGTAGGGAAGAGCCGGGTATTTTAAAGCTTCCTTGTCTCCCAGGTAGAATGTGTTTTTTCTTATTTCTTCAGGAAGTGAATTGAGAATCCAGAACGCATCATAGACACTGCTGTGATTGGCAGCGAAAATGAAGGGCTTTTGTGAAATGTCTATTTGTTCCAGTCCATTGCTGCTGAAATTGAGAAATTTCCCAGCCATTCGGATAAGAGATGGACCGAAGGTCTTGTGGACCATGCTGGTTTGCCTCTGAAAGGAAGACGCTTCAGGAGCTTCCGCAAGAATCCGTTCTTTTAAATCCATGACCTTCTCTATTGAGGTCACCGTGGCTTCTCCGCTGCTCAGTCTTTCTTTCACCATGGAAACCAGGTCTGCCACAGTTTCCATTTTATCAAAAACATCATCGGTTATCGCCATGAAGAAACGCTTTTCTATAATACTCAAAAGTTCTAACCTGCCGAGTGAATCCAAACCCAGATCTGTTTCCAGGTGAGAACGAGGGTTGACGATGGATTTGTCTACTTTCGGAGAAGTTTTTACTATTGCTTCCACAACTCCTCTGAATTCGTCTGTATCCATAAGCGCCATTTCGAGAACTGAAAGCTGATCCTCGGCAACAGGTCTGTTTCCTGACTTACGTTTGATGGAGTTGTAAAGCTTGATTATAAGTGGCTTTTTGAGTTTTCGAGTAGTCGTACGGGGCAGCAGCTGGTAAACGGTAACGAAATCCGCTATGCGGCGGTATACGGGAAGGCTCTTTCCCAGGCGTACCAGTTCTTCGTAAATCATGTCAGTTGCCTGGGATACCGTGTATGTTTTCCTGATCTCTTTCTGAGGAACTATTGCTGCTGCAACGATTTCACCCTCTCCCTGTTTTATTCCGAAAACGGCTATCTCTTCGATAAGAGAAGATGCGGAGTAATGATCCTCCAGCTCTTCGGGATATACGTTTTTACCGCTGTCCAGGACAATCATATCCTTTTTACGGCCCATTATGTATAGATATCCGTCCTTATCCAGTTTTCCCAGATCCCCAGTATGGAACCAACCGTCATCATCAAATACTTCCTGATTCAGCTGTTCGTTTTTGTAGTAACCACCGAACACACAGCTACCCCTCAGGAGTATTTCGCCCACCCCTGAACTGTCAGGATCATCTATTTTCACCTCATTATCCTGCAGGACCGGTCCTACCGATCCCAGGCGGGGTTCTGAATGCGGACACAAGGTAATAGGGCCGAAGGTTTCGGTAAGACCATAACCTTCAACTATGTTGAATCCCATCTGTCTGAAACCATTCCAGTATCTCTTTCCCAGTGCCGCTCCGCCGGATATGATCAGTTTGAGTTTTCCTCCGAATCCCTTATGCACACTTGAGAAGAGGCTTCGTCTGAAAGTGTCTCCCATCGTGTTTCCCAAGGTTGCAGAGAGTGTTTTCATTCCTGTAAAAACGGTGGACACTGCAGGACCTTTCTTTTTAACGTTGTGTATGACACTTTCATAGAAAAGAGAGATCATTTTAGGTACTGCGGGAAGAACGGTCACACTCTTGTCCTTGAGTGCCTCGATTATAAGTGGCCCCTTAACGTAAGGTACGAACACCACATCCATGCCGCCGCATAGGGGGCCGGCTACACAGGCTGCGAAACCGAACACGTGATGAAGGGGCAGTACTGCAAGGAATGTGTCTCTGCTGTCCAAATTCATTCTGGGTATGGCGTGACGCGATACTGCGGTGTAGTTTTTCTGGGTGAGAACGACACCCTTGGCTCGCCCCGTGGTTCCGGAGGTGAAAATGATCACCATGGGGTCATCCGGTTTGAATCTGTTGGAAAAAGCTTCCTTCTGAGGATTGCCCCCTGACAGATATTGATCGAACTCCACCTCTTTTTCTTTTGTTCCGCTGTCTAAAACAACCACTTTGTCTAAAAAGGAGTATTTGTCTCTGAGTTTTCTGAACAAGTTGAGATAGACCTTGGAACAAAAGACCACCTTGGCTTCAACTGTCTGGACTATCTCCTCGATCTCCGAAGGTGGGATGTTGGGGTCAATGGGAACGGTACAGGCTCCGGTGAGAAATATACCGTGGTAGGCTATGACCCACTCCGGGGAGTTTTCGCCGATGACCACTGCGTTTATTCCTCTTTTAAGCCCCTGTTTTCTCAATACGTGGGTAAGGCGGTTGAGGTCATTATGGAAATCCTCGAAACTCCAACTTTTGTACATTCCGTTGCGTTTTATATGCAAACAGCTCTTGTGGCTGTATGTTTCCACCGCATTTTTCAAAAGGTCGGCATATACAAACTGATTCATATCTGTTCGCTCCCAAGTTAAAGCAGTTGGATGGGCCTCAGGACCATGTGATTGGGAATACAACTGCCGTTTTTTGATTTTCCAGGCCTGTGCCGATCGTGCTGATACTTGATCTGGCCGAGTAAAAGTAGAATATAAGTATAATTTTTCTCTGATAAATCAAAAAGCTTTATTCTTTTTTAAAATCATATCTGCGTTAAAGACATCATTCTGTTGTTCGTTTTGGGATGTTAAAAGGTATTGACATTAATCGGCGATTTTAAATTTTTGATCTGAGCGTTTACCGGATTCTATTTTGAGGAGGAATGTTCAGGAAAAGGAGGAAATTGTGAATGTGATGAAATTGCTGGTGGTTTTATGCGTTGTTTTGGGATTATATCAAACACCTTCTGCTCAGCAGTTGGTGAAATTCAGAGGCAGTGATGGCTGGGGGCATGATAGCCGTTACGAACAACTTTTCAGCGGCTTTGATCTGCAGACTTATATAGGCGACGTCGTCAGAATAGATACTGTTACTCCTATGCAGGACATGGGTGTGGGGATCCAGATCGTTTTGGATTACGAATCCGAGAAGATCCCGGTGCATCTGGGGCCGGCGTGGTATATCCTCAATCAGGATATAAATTTCCCTCAAGATAAGGAAATCGAGGTGAGAGGCTGCAGCGCATTTTACTCCAGCTCCGAGTTTATCATGCCTGTGGAGATCAGATTAAAGGATCGGATTCTTCGGCTGAGGGATGAGGAGGGGTATCCGCTTTGGAATGTTATTAGGGATGATTAGGCGGAGTTAATCCGCTTGAATGCCATTGGTGATTCGCTGTTCGGAGATGGGGAATTTGAGAACCAGACTGTTTCTGTTCCTGTTATAGCTCTCTTTTTTCTGCTCGGGTAATTCGTTTACGTCTGTTTTGACGAACCCCAGCTGCTGGAACCAGTCTGCAGTTTGGGTGGTCAATACGAAGACCGAATTGAGGTTCATTCTGGTTGCCTGTTCCAGAAAATAGGAGATCATTTTTTTGCCGATGCCCGTGTTGGAGTACATCTCATCAACTACAATTGCGGCAATCTCTCCTTTGCGGCCGGGGTAAATATGCAGTGCACCGCAACCGTGCAGTGTACCATCCACCTCATATACTGCATAATCTTTGATTCTCTCTGCCAGATCCTCATATGTGCGCGGAATAAGTACTCCCTCATCGATTTTCGGCTGCATGATCGACAGTACTTCCGGTATGTCTGACACCGTCATGGGGCGGACATTTTCGTGCTGATTCGCATACACCATGGTTCCCAAACCACGGTTGGAGAATATCTCCTGAAGAAGCATCCCTTCTATTCTGCCTTCGACGATATGAACACGGCGCACACCTTTTCTGCAGGCGCGGTAGGCATAGGAGATCAGCTCCTTTTGTTCGTTGTATGCAGGGTCGGTGTTGAAATCGAGAAATTGTTTGGCTTGTGCTACGGTGAGCTGGGAAATGGTCCCGTCCTCAGTCACGAAGACCTCTTCGGGAACGGAAAAACCTCTGGATTTGATGCCGCCCTGGTCGGTTACAAAGAAAAGTTTTGTGGCCTTCATTTGAGCACTGAGAGTGAAGGCGAGTTCGTTTGAGGAAAGGTTGTAGGGTTTGCCGTTTGCACTCCAACCGATATTGGGGAAAATAGGTATGAGTCCCTCATCCAGAACCTTTTTCAGAATATCGGCTTGGAGTTTCTCCACAACCCCGGAATTCTGGAAATCAACCCCCTCTATCACTCCTATGCTGCGCGCTCTCACCCAGTTTCCGATTATGGCATTTGCACCTTCTTCGGCAAGCATGGTCATGATTCTGTTGGAAACATCGAAGGCTGCCATTTTTATGAAAGGAATGGATTCGGGGGATGAAATCCGTACACCATTCACTCTGGGGCACTCAATTTCATATGTGTTTAGGATATCGTCAATTCTTGTTCTTGCTCCCGGCACCAGTATTATTTTTATGCCCATACGGTGCAGAAGTACAAGATCCCTGATCAAAACGGGAAAGAGATCATTGGAGATAAGGGAACTGTCGATTTTTATGACAAAAGTTTCGTTTTTGAAACGGTTTATATACCCGAACGCCTGACGAATTATCTCAACCTGCTCTTTGAGCTTTGTTTTGTCCATATGCCTTCCAGTTTAGTCAAGTGCTTCATGTTTCTGGGCTGCTGAAGTATTTCTGGGAAAATAAAACCTGCGCACTCTCTTTACCACAGAGTGCATGTTTGGTTTACAACCGAATTTTCGAACGAGCTTGCATTTGGAGTTTTTCTATGATATTATATATTGGGCCAGTAACAATTGGAATATCCGCATGAAATTCACAGCGAAATTTCTAACCGCCATCACCAGTGTTTGCCTCTTTCTGGCTGGTTGTGCTCCGCAGGTCGATTTGAGCGTCCTTGCCTCTATGAGTCAGGATCAGCAGAAGTTTCTGGAAAATGAGATACTGCCTCGGTTTGAAGACAGGAACAGGTGTCGGGTCGAGATAATCAATGTGGATTACCAGCAGAAGTTGTGGAAAGAAGTTCCGGACAGTTTAGATCTGGTGAAGGTTCCTTTTACAGCTGGTCGGCAGATTGCGCGAAATTTCAAGTTTCTGATCCTCGACTCTGTTCTTGAGAAGACCGGAAATGAAAAGTTCAAAAAGCAGCTCTTATTGACATCGCTCGGGGCTGTGGATGGAGATCAATTTTATATTCCAAGAGAATTTGATACTCGTTTGATTGTATATCGCAAAAGCAAGGTAAGGGAAGCTTTGGAAAAGTGGAGACGGCATAGAAATTCAATCGATAAATCAATCAGAAGAATAAACGGATACGGGTTGCCTTCAAATTATCTGCTTGAGGAGAATCCGGAAGAGTGGGATTTCTTTGATGTTTTTGTTATGGGATGGCTTTGGGCCAGTGGGGATTACGGAGGTTCAATGCAGCCTAGAATTGCTCATCCGGTGAATGGAAACAAAGGCTTGGCCCCTCGGCAGGTCGATCATCTAGTTCAGTTCGGAATTGATTCATCTGAAATGTTGAATATGCAGAGTGAAGGTGTGATAGATATGTTTGAATGGGAGGCTGTGTTTGCTTCTGTAGGAATCTACAATCCGCTCATGTGGAAGGAGAATTGGGATAGCAAGGATGTATGGGAAGCGTTCGGAAATGACGAGGTGTTTCTTTCGTTTCTGTCTCCAAGTGACTGTTTTTATATTCACGGGACCGGAAAGGACAGTGTGTTGGGGTATTTGGATGATCCTGAAGATATGGGAACGGCCACTATGCCTCGAGCCTGTTCTGTAGAACTTGATTCCATGGGAATGCCGCTTAGAGAGGGGAGTAAGTCGGTTATGACTGGCGGCTGGTGGTGGGGAATTCCGGCCAGTTCTTCTGATCCGGCTCTTTCTTTGAAGCTGGTTTGTTTTCTGTCACAGAATGAGATTCAGATTAAGGAATGCTCCAATTTCGGAATGATTCCTGTGAGAAAAGATGTTCTCAGTTTCATGCCCATCATGTTCGGTGACGGGTGGGTGACTCAGGTCTACAATACCTCATTTCAGCAACTGATGCACAATGATGAAAATGTGATTGCCGGTGGTGAGGATTCACAGCAGATGTATACATTGTATCTTGAAGCTTGGAATGATATAGTGGTTCAGGAAAACTGGTCTGAAGACAGTGTCCTGCCCGACAGATCATATATCAGACGATTACTAAGAGATCGGTATAGTTCGCAAGTTGAAAGCACACTCATTGGCCAAACCGGGACTGTTCATGACTGATGAGATTGAAATGGAAAAACTGAGAATGCAGTTTCGTGAACACCCCCGGGATCTGGACTGCGGGTTGAGTTTAATTCAGCGTTGTGCTGATCTGGGCTGGTACAACGAAGGATTGGATGTTTGCAGAAATCTGCTCAAGTTTCATGAAAAGGAGTACTCTCTACTGCTGGAGTACGGCAATATTCTTTATAAGCATAATGATATGGAGGAAGCCAAAGAGGTTTTTTCCAAACTTGTGAAAATCAAACCTGATCGGATAGAGGCGTGGAACAATCTGGGAATACTACAGCTTGCCGCAGGTGAATTTGAAAATGCGGCACGATCTTTCGAGCAGATACTCCAGATGGAACCCGAAAATCCCGGAGCTTTGTTGAATTTAGGTAATTATTATTCTGAAAAAGGCGATTTATTTAAGGCCCATTCCTGTTTTGAGCAGGCCACGTCTGGAAAACCTGATTTTCCGGAAGCTTGGTACAATCTGGGTAATTCTTATCTTGTTCTCAGTGAGTATGAAAAGGCAAAGAGGGCTTTCAAAAAGGCGCTTCATTATGATCCGCTCTTTGGTTCAGCTTACAAGAATTTAGGTTTCACTTGTGAAAAAATGGAGGATTGCGAAAGTGCTCTGGAGTACTATCAAAAAGCTTTCGAGTTCAACAAGGCTGATGCCGGTATTCAGATAAACATGGCTGGTATTTATTTGCGTGAGGGGGAACTGGATGAGGCCTTCAGGTGCTGCAGAAATGCTGTACGGCTGGCACCTCGAGAACCATGCGGATGGTCTTCAATGCGCAAAGTTGCATTGAAGCTGAAGGATGGAGCATCCTATCTTCGGGCAACGCTGGCGCTTATAAGCCGGTTGAGCGACACTGAAGTGGCTTACAGTATAGGTGATTTGAGGGAAATGGGGCGTGAACAGGAGGCTCAGAAGTTGCTCGAACATGCCGACAGGCTCAGCCGGGGAGGGGATCTGCTGGATGCGCTCCGGCTGGTTTTGTATAGAAAGAGAAAACTTCAGCCCGGGCGCACCGCTGCGATATTCAGAAGACTCTCACTTATACCGGATCCGGATATGTTGATTCTGGAATGCCTGGCCGAGTATGCTTACATGATTGGTTCATACGAGCGGGTAATAATGTGGTTGGAACCGATTGAAAATTTGCCGATTAAAAGCAAAATCCTGCTCTGGCGCTCGTATATGAAGACCGGCAGTGCAGAATCTGCAGAAAAACTGGCTTGTGAATATACTGAATCCGTTGGTGAAGAGTTTGACTGCTTGTTGCTTTTGGCTGAACTGCATGCTGCTGAGGGTGATGAGGAGAATGCAAGGGAGTATCTGGTCCGGGCCTGCAGGTCGGGAAAAGGAGATTTCCTCTCTCTTCAGGTTAATCCTCTTCTGCTGAAAATTTACAGAAATATCGAGAAGAGAGATGCTGCAGCAAAGGTGAATTGACATTGATCTGAATAAACGAATGTTGTATGTTAAAATATTCGGAAAAGACCCCGGGAATAGAGTTTTCCGAAGTTTTGAGTTTCCGTTGAGGCGGAGCATAGAGAAAGGCAGGACTGAAATGAAAAGAGTTGATCGGGTTTCGGATACAGTTTTGAATCTGGGTGGTAATTCCGTTGATTCCAACAAATTTTATTCAATTTTGTTGGATGCCCGGGCGGCAAGCATTTCAGAAGGCATGTATGATATTGCCGAAAAACTGCTGCACAGTGAAAAAGACAATGCCAAACTGGCGCTCGATCAGCTATGGGCTTTGAAGAAAAGTTTGCTCCACCAGGATGCCTGTGGCACGATTGATCTTCTCATAGACTACTATCAGGAGAAAATCGATGTGCTTAGGGAAAAAGAAGAGAATATAAAAAAGGTCAGTAAGGATACCCGTTCGCTTATCGAGGACAAGAGAAAAAAAGATGAGGAAATTGCTTCTGTTAAAACTCAGATCAGCGACTGTACCCGTGAGCTGAAGGAATTGCAGGCAAAACTGGAAACTCTCCGGAAACGGGAAGAGGAACTGCAATTCATAGGTCAGCAGCTGAGTAAAGAGATCGGCACAAATGAAAGTGATATGGTAAACGGCCTTTACGAAATTATCCTGCGTCCATCAGAGCAACCGGAACCGGAAAATATCGAAACTACAAGTAGTACCGCGGTTATTCCAAAAGAACAGCTTGCGGAAGATGTGGATAAAGAAGACATATCAGAAACTGAGCAGAGAAGCAAGTATTCAGAAGACCTGATCGACTCGGAATCTGCTGAGCCTGAGCTGCAGATTCCCGAACCTGTGGTCTATCCGAAATCCGTGGTTAAAACAACCGGCGGGAAGGTTATAGGGGAATATTTTTATGATGGTGAAGTTTATAAAAATGAGCGTCATTATATATATAACAGCAGATTTTTTTCTGAAAAGCTATGTGCAGGTGTCAAAATTCTGAATCTGAAATTCAGCCAGACTCTTCATTCCGAACTTATGCAGATGGTCGAGGATGTTTGCAAAAGAGTGAAAGATAGCTCACGAATCCATTTTGAAGTTTCAACAAACGAAATTCTGAACGAGAAGAATCTTAAACAGCTTCTTCAGGATTTCAAACACAAAACTTTTGAGGAAGTCGAGAAATTCGGCTTGAGACTGAAAGCAAAAATTGATGCTTTGGGAACCAACTACGGAGTCATGCTCCAGGAACAGATGCAGCGGTGTGCGGAAAAATAATTAATCATTCATGTTTGGTATTGCTTTTTGTCACCTTTTTTCTGAGCAGTACCACGTTGAGTCAAGACTCTCTTTCCATTTCTGTCTTTGAAGACAGTGCCAATGTCCAAACAGAAGACAGTCTCGAGGTATCCAGTGCTGCTGATGATACTTCGAGTGTTCAAGACAGTTCCGATTTGGATACTGCTGAAATTCAGACAAAGCAGGACAGCACTGGTGAAAATGCCAAGGATTCCTTGGCTGCTGCAGACAGTACAACTGAAACGTCTCTGGATTCCGTTTCCGCGGCAGACAGTACTTATGAATCTCTAGGCATGGCCGATTCTGCTGCTGAAGATAGTCTGCCGGCATTGCACACAGCTGAACCGCCGCTCACTGTTCAGAAAACAAGTTCTGAATCAGTGCAGAGAGAAAAAACGGTAACTTCAAATCCCACTCTTGATTCCTTTCTGGATTGGGTTTATGACCACATTCCTCATCTTGTTTTTATTTTATTGTGTGTGGTGCTTATCCTTTATACCTTGTTTTACTTTATCAGAAAAAAAGATTCCAGAAGGTTTCTGACTACTACTCGGCTTTCCGTGTTTGATAAAATGGTTCAAAGGACATGCCGGTATATCGAATCAAATTTCAGTGATCCTCAGCTTACAGTGGAATCAATCTGCCGGGATCTGGTGACAGGGGAAGCATATCTCGAAGCTCTTTTCGAAAAGGAGTTGGGCATCAGTATTGATGAATTCATAATTCAGGTACGGGTGAATCACCTGAGAATGCTTATGAAAGAAGATCCGGAAATCACCTCTGATCAGATTACAGACCTATGCGGGTTTAAGAATATGGATGATGCAGAGCAGGCGTTCCGTTCAATTACAGGTGTACCACTGGAGCAGTTGAAAAGATCTCTAAGGGAACAGTCCGCTTGAATACTGCCTTGCTCTTCTCTCAATCATCTTCTTGCCTAAAAAAAAACTAGAACGTATATTCTAGAATCGATGAAAACTACTTTTCATTATCCAGCCATACCGCTCAGCAGTTAAGAAAATATCATCGGAGTGTAGCGCAGTTTGGCAGCGCGCTTGGTTCGGGACTAAGAGGTCGGAGGTTCAAATCCTCTCACTCCGATATTTTCTTCTTTACCGGAATATTCTTCTCCGGCCAAAACAGTTCCCCTTAACATGGAAAAGTGTATGGATCAGTTTATGATCGATAGTGACAGTTCTTTTTTGTCTCGAAAATCCTTTGATGAGGTTGACCAAATCATTGAGAACCGACCATTTCTTATTGTGCCTCTCGGTGGCTGTGAACCATTTGGTTGCGGGGCTGCACTGGGAGCAGAATCAATCTGTTGTGGAGAACTGGCTCACATACTTTCGCGGCGTCTTGACATTTCTTCTGCACCGTTGCTTCCGTTCGGCTGTTCTGTACCTTTCATGTCCTTTGGCGGGAGTTGCGGGATGAGGCCGCGTACATTGATCAATCTTATGCTGGAGCTTCTGCATTGCTACATATTTCAGGGATTCAGGAACGTATTTGTGATAAATACCGTACCGTTTAATAGAGAACCCCTTGAAGAGGTGAAAACGCGTATCTCAAAAAAATACAAAGACGTGAAGATCGGCGTTTTCGACCTTAATTCGGATTCTCGTCTTAGAAAATTCACTGGTATGGATCAGGCCGAATCTGTTTTCGATCGAAATGAGAGGCTCTTTCTTTCGGTTCTGTCTCATTTGGCTCCAGAATTGCTCGAAGGCAGAAGGGGAAAAAACACCGGAGCTGCTTCTGAAAAGGAGTACGCTAAGTGGAGAAGACGTGGCAGGGATCCTCAGAAATACCGTTCACTTTTTCCCGAGGGGCTGGTGAGTACGGATATGGGAAATTTTGATCCGCAGCAGGGCAAAGTACTCTTTGAGTTTGTATTGGATACGGCACAAACCGATATTCAAAAATTATTCGACCTCGACGAAAGCAAAACAAGCAATGCTTGAGAATATAAGACAGAAGACACTGAAGAATGGCTTGAAAGTAATATGCCTGAAAAAGAACGATGCTCCCATAGTTTCACTCCAGGTATGGTATAAAGTAGGGAGTGTATGTGAACCGGATGGCGTGAGGGGAATAAGTCATTTTCTTGAGCACATGATGTTTCGTGGGTCGAAGAATGTGGCCAGTGAGGAGCATGCCCGTAAAATCAACGACGTAGGTGGGCACTGCAATGCGTTCACCGCGGAGGACGTTACTGCTTATGTAAATAGTGTCCCCAGGGACTATCTTGATCTTGCCCTTGAGCTGGAAGCGGACCGTATGGACGGGCTTAGCCTGGATAATTCTATTCTGGAAACTGAGCGTAAGGTAGTGCTCGAGGAGTATTTCACTTATATGAACAATCCCGTGGCAAAGGCATTTCTGGAGTTCCGTCATGAGTTTTACGGAAAACATCCCTATGCCCTAAGTCCTTTGGGGATCATAGATGATCTTCGCTCCTTTTCCAGAGATGATTGTCATCAGTATTACAGTCGGTGGTACACTCCTGACAATGCTGTCCTTGTTGTGGTGGGGGATTTTGAAAGCGAGCAGGATGTATTTGAGAAAGTTGATCAGTATTTCGGAACCAAATCACGCCGGTCGGATAAATACAGGGTCGAAAAACCAGACCTGAACGGAGCTCACAGAATGAAACGGAAAGTGGATTTTGACGTTCCCATTATGATTTACGGCTTTCCAGCTCCGCCTTCTTCACATGATGATGCTCTCGCACTTGAGATTCTGCAGATAGTGTTATCCGGCGGTGAAACAAGCAGACTTCATCGTGAAATGGTCAGAAAAAGATCTGTTGCGGTTATGGTGGGAGGATTGAATCAGTTCCTCAAGTTTTCCGGTATGTCCATGTTCTTTGCTGCTTTTACCCCGGATATGTCTTCGAAGAAAATTGAAAAAGAGCTGGAAAGGCAGATAGAGCATCTAAAAAATGACGGGATAACTGAACAGGAATTTGAAAAAGTGAAGAATGCCACTCTTACCAGCCGTACTTTCGAATTGTATTCCTCTGAGAATGTTTGTCAAAGGATCGGCTATGGAGAGTTAATCGAGGGCGATTACAGATTATGGGCTCGCAGGTTTGAAGCCTTGAAAATGCTGAATCGAGAAGTATTGGTTGAAACTGCAAGAAAATACTGGGATAAATCAAACCGTCATCTGTTGCTGCTGAAACCGAAGAAGACAAAACCGCTGCTTTTTGCAGCTGGCTTGCTGCGACGGGTTTTCGGGCGTTTTTGAAACGGAATACAAATTATGTCAAAATATGTGTTTCCTCCAATGGAAGAAAAAAATCTCTCCAATGGATTACGACTCATACTCGTTCCTGACCGCAATCAGGGAGGGGTAGTGGCTGCGATGCAGTTTCCCTTCGGCAGACTATGTGATGAGGATGGCCTGGAGGGAACTGCTGAAATGGTAATGGGGATGATGCAGAAAGGAACACGGTCGCTGTCTTCTGAAGAATTTTCGGAAAAGTTTGAATACAGGGGAGCGATGCTCAGTGGCAATGCAGGTGAAGAGCATAGTATTTTTGAGCTGAGGATGCTTTCCACCTGCCTTTCTGAATTGTTTCCTCTTTTCTGGGAAATGATATTCAGGCCTGCTTTTGACAAAAAAGAGTTCGGGCGGTACAGACGTGAGGTGCTTACTGCTCTTCAGGCAGAATCTATTGACCCCACTTTTCTTGCCAATCGTCATTTTTATGCTGAGCTGGCCGGCAAAAAGCATCCTTCCGGCCGGTATCACTCTTCTGAATCCATAAAGCGGATCACATTAGAGGGACTGCACAGGTTTCACCAAAAATACATTGCTGCTTCAGATGCTGTTCTCGTAGTGGCTGGTGATTTCGATCCCGAAAGCTTTATGCAGGAGTTCAGCTCTTTAGTCGAATCCAAGGAAACTGCATCTGCTTGTGAGCGGGTTGAAGCCGAAGCTTTAAGTATTGGGAAAAGTACAATCAGAGTAGTGGATAAACCCGATTTGACCCAGACAACGATTTTAATGGGCCATCCCGTTCCGGGTGAGAATTGTGAGGACAGAAACGCAATCGCCATAGCCAATTATATTCTCGGTGCCGGTAATTTTTCCTC
The DNA here is from genome assembly GCA_046546375.1 of Chitinispirillaceae bacterium. Lineage (GTDB taxonomy): Bacteria > Fibrobacterota > Chitinivibrionia > Chitinivibrionales > Chitinispirillaceae > JAEZKC01. Next base: position 146,241 of record JBKGXV010000001.1, read on the forward strand.
CCGGCTGATGAATCGGATCAGGTCACGACATGGAAGAACCTATGGTATAGCTTCCACCATTGCCAGCGAACGCTATTTCGGAGCATTTCTGATTTCCACCTCAACCCAGAATCAGACGGTAGGGGAGGTATATTCCACCATAATTGAGGAATACAAGCTGTTCTGCAGTGAGGGTGTCACACAAGATGAACTTGACAAGGCTAAACGTTTCGCCATAGGGAATATTGCTTTTCAGCTTGAGGGGATCACCAATGTGGTCGAAAAACTGCTGTGGTTGCGTTTTTACGGTCATGAAAATTCCTATATAGAGAATTTTGATGAAAAGGTGGATGCTCTCACCGTAGATGGTGTGAACACGGCTATACATAAATACTTTTCTCCCGAAAAAATGATCACGGTTATGGTGGGAAGGAAGGCTGAATTGTTTTCTCAGCTGGAGAATTTCACTACGGAATTGAAAACATTCAATTACTGGGATGCTGTTTGAGCTGCGCAAGCTTCTTTTTAAGATTGCTGAAAAGTATATAGTCTACTATATTAAAGCGATATGACCAGAGTCGCCGTGTGTATTGGGAGTAATTTGGGAAAAAGGGAGTGCAGCTTGAGAAAAATGCAGCGCTCTTTGTGTTCTCTTTTCTCCCAGCCTGTTTTGATGTCTTCTGTTATGGAAACTGAACCGGTTGGAGTAAAGGATGTTCAGTCTTGGTATCTCAACAGGATAATATCCGGTTATTTCAGTGGATCCGCGCTGCAGCTGCTTCATCACTGCTTTGAAATAGAGTCCAGTCTGGGGCGTACGCGCCTCAAACCAAAAGGGTCTCGTACTGCGGATATTGATATTCTTTTGTTTGGAAATGTGGTGATCAGGTCAAATAAGCTGACTGTCCCTCATCCGGAAATTACCAACAGGCGTTTCTGTTTGGAGGGACTCAGGCAGATCGGAGCAGATTGGATTGTTCCGGGCATGAACAGAACAGTTGAAGAATTGCACGGAGAAATGGGTTCTGTAGTAAGGAACCAGAAAGTAAAGTCTTTCTCCATCACAACGTAGAGATTCGGGGTTGCCGGATGGGTCAGGATTCAAAGTTTCCATCACATGTGAATTACTTGTGTATCGAAGGGGTGATCGGGGTTGGAAAAACCTCTTTATGTAAGCTTCTTGAGGAGAGATTCAGCGCTCGTATGGTGTTGGAGGAAGTGGATGAAAACCCGTTTCTTTCAAGGTTTTACACTGATCGCCGATCTTATGCCTTCCAGACCCAGCTTTGGTTTCTTCTCTCAAGGTATAAGCAGATTTCAGTTATGGTGGCTCAGCAGGACCTTTTCCACAGTATGACCATAAGTGATTACATGTTCGCCAAAGATCGAATTTTCGCAAGTATGAATCTTCATGATGATGAACTGGCACTGTACAATAATATCGCCAGAGTTCTGGAAACATCCATTCCCCGCCCTGATCTGGTTGTATATCTGCAGGCTTCAACTGATGTGTTGCTTAAAAGAATAGAAAAACGCGGCCGCAGTTTTGAATTCAACATGGAAAGAGACTACATAGAAACTCTTAATCAGGCCTATAATCACTTCTTTTTTCATTATACTTCAAGTCCACTTCTCATTATCGATACCAATGGCATAGATTTTGTTAATGATATCCGGGATCTGGAGGAGTTGGTGGAACAGATCGTCAGTGCCAAGACTGGTACCCATTTCTATCATCCCTTGGGCTCCAAAAACCGTATCGCCATAGAGGAGCGTCTGGCCAGTCAGGATAAAGCCTGCTAGCGGCTTTTCACATTTCAAATAATAGCGGAGTGTGGCTGTGAAAATCATTTCTTCTCATACCGAGATGAAGAATCTCTCTCTTACCTATCGGCGCAGCGGCCGTACCGTCGGGCTTGTACCCACGATGGGTGCTCTGCATGAGGGACATCTTTCTTTGATAAAAAGGGCTGCAGAACAGGTGGATATCACTGTTACCAGCATTTTTGTGAATCCCATTCAGTTCGGTCCTAAAGAGGATCTGGACAAATATCCACGCACACTGGAGAGGGATCGTGAGTTGGCTGAGGCAGCCGGAAGTGATCTCATTTTCGCTCCATCCCTGAAGGATATATACCCTGAGAACTACAGCACATTCATAGAGGTGGAAAATGTTACCGAAACTCTCTGCGGAGCGAACCGTCCTGGTCACTTCAGAGGGGTTGCCACCGTGGTGCTCAAACTTTTCAATATAGTTTGCCCCCAGGTTGCCGTTTTCGGTCAGAAGGATGCTCAGCAGGTGGTGGTTATCAGGCGTATGATTAATGATTTGAATCTTTCCGTGCAGCTTGAGGTCGCCCCAATCGTTCGTGAAGAGGATGGTTTGGCGTTGAGTTCCAGAAATCAATACCTTTCTGATCGTGAGCGCGCGGAGGTTCCCAGAATATATGAAGGATTGCGTTCTGCCAGGGACCTGTATGAAAAAGGTGAACGCAGCGCTTCAAAAATCAGGCAGAAAGTATTGTCTGTATACAGTGATGCTGAGAATTTCATTCCTGAATACGTTGAAGTGGCTGATCTGGACCTTCTCAAGCCGCTGCAGAATATCGACAGTACTGCGTTAGTTGCTGTGGCATGCAGAACCAAAGAGAGCGGTACAAGAATAATCGACAATATCACACTCGGAGGCGATTTATGAAACCCCTTTCCGACGTACCACTGATCTACAATCTGTTTCCGCGTCATTTCAGGACAATTGATGAATGGTCAGGAGCTATTCCTCATATCAAGGACATGGGGTTCAATTCGGTGTTCGTGAACCCATTTCATATGACCGGCTTTTCTGGAAGTCTCTATGCCGTGAAGAATTATTACAAATTGAATCCGCTATTTCTGAATGAGGGGCAGGAGCCTTCGGACTTTTCCCCTTTGGAACAGTTTGTAAGCAGCTGCCGGAGCGAAGGTATCGATATTATCATGGATTTGGTAATCAACCATACCGCCTTCGATGCGGATCTGACTCAAACTAATCCTCAATGGTACAAGCGGGAGAAAAACGGCAATCTGGCCAGTCCCTTTGCGGTTGATCCGGCGGATCCCTCCAATGTAACAGTATGGGGTGATTTGGCGATAATCGATAACAGGTTCAGCACAGACAAAGACAATTTATGGAAATACTGGGATGAGCTGGTTGCGTTTTATCAGAATATGGGCATTATGGGTTATCGGTGTGATGCGGCATATCAGGTACCTTCAGAACTTTGGGAATACCTCATATCCAGATCAAAAAAACGGCATGCTGAAACGAAATTCTTTGCCGAAACTCTGGGCTGTCAGTTAAGCGAGATAGAAGCTTTGGGCGATGCCGGTTTTGATTATCTGTTCAACTCCTCCAAATGGTGGAATTTTGATGAACCATGGGCTTTGGAACAGCATGAGCTGAATAAAAAAATTGCTCCTTCCGTTGCATTTCCCGAATCCCACGATACTGAAAGACTTGCCAGTGTTCCACCTGGAACTCGGGAAGTTCAGAAATCTCGTTATGCGTTCGCGGCTCTGTTTTCAAAAGGGTTGATGATGCCTCAGGGTTACGAGCAGGGGGCCACAACCCGGATGGATGTGGTGAAAGGAACTCCGGACGATGTGGATGTGCCCAAGTGGGATCTGAGCTCCTGGATTGCCGGGATAAACGGGTTGAAAACCTCCATACCTGTTTTAGGTGAGGAGGGGTCCTGGAGGACTTTGTGTGATTACAGGCATCCTTTTCTCTTTCTGGAGAAGATGAGCGACTCCGGAAATCCGAGTGTATATGTATGTGTGAACAAGAATATGAAAGATGATACACCTGTAGAGGGGTGGATGGTTCCATCTGAAATTCATAACTGTACCAAAGCTATTCAGCTTATCCAGGATGAGCCGGTCGAGGAGTCTTTTCCGGAGGCTTTTATGCTTGATCCGGCTGATGTGATACTGTTCCTGGATTAATCTCCCCAGTAATATTGCCTCTTTTAGGAGTTTTTACCTATTTTTAGACACTGTTTCCGTATCGTTTCTGCTTTGGGCAGAATCGGTACGGCAATATCTATGATGTCAAAGCGCAATCAGCGTTGAAGTCCGATGCTGTATGTGTGCTGGATCCATGTATTCTTTCATAAACTGCTTCTGACGATTTCATTTATGAATAAGGCTTTGTTTCTTGATCGAGATGGTGTGATAAATGAGGATTGTCACTACCCCCACAAGCCTGAGCAGATTGTGTTCAGGGAGGGCATTTTTGATCTGTGTCGTTTCGCATCAGATAAGGGATATCTGATAGTGGTAGTCACAAATCAGGCAGGTGTAGCCAAGGGGTATTTCACCGAGGAGGATCTGATCAGTTTGCATGAATGGATGAGGGAGCAGTTTTTGGATGAAGGGATAGCGATCACTTCCTTTTATTATTGCCCGTGTCATCCGGATGCAGTTCATGACAGGTATCGTCAGAGGTCACCTTTTCGCAAACCCGCACCCGGGATGGTACTGCAGGCGGTTGATGAGCACATCATCGACCTCACGAAATCTTTGATGGTGGGGGATAAGCAATCGGACAGGATTGCGGTTGAAGGCTTGCGGTCGTTGATTTTGAAAAGCAAATATACTCAAAATGATTATGATATCACTTCTCTGGAGGAAGTGTACGAATATTTGACTTGAGGAGAAGAACCGAAATGGGGAACAGTACGGAAAAAATCAAGAAAAAGAATGTCACTGCAGAGACAAAGGAGGAAAAAAAGCCTTTTGTCATGTCTGGCAAGCACTGGTCAGCGCTCTGTGTGGCTCTGCTTTTTTTGCTCACAGTCATTCAGTTTGCATCGTTTCTTTTTTCTGACCAGATGCTTCTCAGCTCAGATCAGATAACAGGTATTGATTCTAAGATGTATTTGTGTAACAGCATCAATGAGCATCATCAGTTTCCCACCTGGTTCAGTTCGCGTTTAGCGGGAATGCCTACTGTTGATGCGATGTTTGGGGATTCCATGTACCCCCCTTCGGCTGTTTTGAGAACAATAGTTTCTGTGTTTCGGCTGTTCGGCTACAAAATGATACTTCATGTCTTTTTAGCCGGGCTTTTCTTCTTTTTGATGTTGCGTAGATCATTCGGTCTTTCGAGGTTGATAGCTTTTACCGGGGCGGTTTTTTTCATGCTGGCTCCTCAGTTCATAAGTCATGTGCGCCCCGGGCATGATGGTAAAATGTATGTTATCGCCTGGCTGCCTTTCATTATCTGGCGCCTGCGTTCTCTTCTCAACAAACCTACTCTACGCAACGCTTCGATTCTGGGCTTCGGAATAGCTATGACCATTCTGACCTCACACATACAGATGAGCTATTTTATGCTGTGGGGTGTATTTCTCTACTGGGTTACGGCCATGGTATTATCTATAAAAGCCAAAGATGAGAAAAAACAGGTGGTCTCCAGAGGGGTTTATTTCTGGGTTGCTGTGTTTTTCGGAGTCGGACTGGCTTTTGTACAGCTGTTTCCCTCCTACATGTATGTCAGAGAAGCTTTCAGTGTCCGTGGGGTGGACAGAGGCTTTGCGCATGCCACATCCTGGTGTCTGCACTGGGCGGAGTTTTTCTCCCTTTGGATACATGAGTTCGGAAACAGTCTTCAGTTTTATTGGGGCAAGAACCATTTCAAACTGAACACTGACTATGCTGGTATGATCCCGCTTCTTTTGTCTGTTCTGGCAGTAATCAGTAAACCCAGAAGTGTTTGGCGGATTTTCTGGGTTTCCATTGCTGTTTTAGCCACTTTGTTTGCATTGGGAGAAAATACACCCTTGTTTGGTGTTTTATATCATCTGATTCCCGGTGTAAATAAATTCCGGGCTCCCAGCATGATAATGTTCTGGTATACATTCAGTACAATTCTGCTTTCGGTGTTTTTTCTGAAGGATCTTCTGGCAGACAGGTTCGCCATCGATGATCGGCAGCAGAAAAAAATATGGACAAAGGGGCTTTTTGTTGCTATCGGTTCGATTACCCTTCTCACTCTCGCTTTTTCTTCTCAATCATTAGTCTCCGGTTTTGCTCAATCAATGATGGGTGAGCGGAATGCTTCCAATTTCGGTCCGAATTTCAGTCGTAATTTTGTTCCCGCACTGTGGCTTTGGTGGTTTTTCTGCTCTGTCGCACTGGCAATGCTGTTGGCAGTGGTGAACGGGAAACTGAATAAAAAGGTTCTCTTTGTTTCTCTGATGGCAATGTGCATGGTGGATATGATGAAAGTCAATTCACAGTTTATTGATACGGAAAGTCAGTGGAAGCATTTCTATCGCAGTGAATCCCAGTTGGATCAGTTGAAGGAGGAGTTTGAAAAGGAACCGTTCAGAGTGTATACCTTCCCCAATGTTCTGGCGAGAAACCAGAATCAGGAGGGGGTGTACGGACTGGAAGGTGTCGGTGGTTTTCACGATAATGAACTGGTGACCTACAGAGAATTCAGGGGCGATCAGAGTGATAAGAATTATCTGGAAGATATGGTGGAAATGGGCTCTGACGGTCAACCCTATGTGAACATGGATAAAATCCAAAAAGGCGGCCCCTTTCTGGATTTAGCCGATGTGCGATATGTGCTATCAAGAAAACCGGACGGGGAACTTGTGAAGATTAGAAACAAGGGCGCTTTGGGAAGGTTGTCTTATGCATCAGATTATGTCGTGATGAATGAAGATGAGGTTGTGACTTCTCTTAAAAAGAATGGATATGATTATAGAACAACTGTTGCTTTATCTGAAGAACCGAAACTGCCGTTTTCTTCTCCTAATTCAAATTCAAGTCATGAGCAGTTTGAAGTTGAATGGGAAAAATATACCCCCAATAAAAGAGTCGCTCAGGTTGTTATGCCATCGGACGGTTTTCTGAGAATATCTGAGGTGCATTATCCCGGTTGGAGAATAATGGTCGATGGCTCAGAAGTGGACTATTACAAATCGGATGTGACCTGGATGACTGTTCCTTTGAAAGCCGGGGAGCATTTGGTGGAAATGGAGCCTAAGTCACTTTATCTGAATAAAGCAGCTTTGGTGTCATTCTCTTTTCTGATTCTCATGCTGGGTGTGTGGGGATACGAACTGTTCAGAAACAGAAAGAGTTCAAAGGCGGTTCACAAAGGTTAATGAATGGTTTGTTTTATGCGATAAGGTTCCGGGTAAAATTTACCTGGGACCTTTTTTGTAGAGAGCTTTTGCTGGTTGGAAGTGAAGATGCGGCTGCAAAGTGGGCCCAGCAAGTGGCGCCGTCGTGGTCGTCTCTGTCAGATTTGCATGGCATCGTACATGAAGTGGGACGAATAAATAGTTCATAATTCACTGTACGTAATCGTTGGCTGCGTTACAGGTTCTGAGAGAACTCTTAGGAATCAACAGAGGGTTCAAACTTGAGCTTTTTCTTAATTATGCTGTAGAGAAGCGGCATTGCTCCTATCAATTTGGAAAAGGAGATGAGCAGATTTATGGCTACATAGGAGGCAAGTTGATCCGCACTAAGATTCAATTGACTGAACATGAGTGCCAGAAGTCCTTCGCGAACTCCGATTCCCCCGGGCGTAAGCGGAAGTGAAATGCTGACTACTTCAATCAGCGGAATGAATGCAAGACTTTCCAGGAAATAAAACTTACCTGTGACTGCATAGAAAACCAAAGATGCATTTATTATCAGAAACAATTGAGTTGTTATTGAAACTGTCAAAGCCTGCAGCAGGGTGATTTTGGCTTTTTTGTAATCGTAGATACTGTTACGCAGCTGGGAGAAGAACTGTACCAGGCGATTATCTGAGAACTTCGTCCCGATCCGGCGGAGCGGCTTCGTGATTGTTTTGGAAAAGGATGCGATTCCCATAAACAGAGCTGCTCCGAAGACGAGAAAAAAGGAAAAACGGAAGTTTGGAGAAAGGGTTTCGGTTTTGAGTATGCTGATACCCACAGAGGAAAAAAGCATCAGAACGAAAAGTCCCATCAGACGCGCAATCCAGGAGGAGGCCCAGATAACTGAACTGGAATACTTGCGGGATAAAATTACCGACCTGACTACATCTTGTGCCGCGCTGGAGGGTAGGACTATGGCGTAAAAGGTGCTTACCAGGTGTATTTTCAGTGTCGATAACATCTTAAGGTCCGGAATGAAGCGTTTGAGGAGAATCCACCATCTGAATCCCTGAAGTACAATGGTGACGAACACAAAAAGTAGTATTGTCATCAAAAGAAGGGGAGAGACGGTTTTCAGGATGCCGGCAGCCGAGGTGAGATCAGTTCTGGTAAAAATCCAAACCAGTGGAGCCAGGGCAAGAATCAGTCTTAGTATCTTTATGATCCGTTTTTTCATATGCGGTTTTGTTTCGAGGTGGATAATGTTTATTTATTATATATACGATTCTGAGACGGTTTTAGGGTGCATGACAGTGGAATAAACCTTGCAGGAGTTAGCTGTAATGCTTTATTGTTGAAAATATACTATTTTATTCATGGTCTCAATCTGAAATCAAGCCTTGGAGGATTTTATGGTCGACTTGTTCAAAAAAAGTGTCTACACCGCTATCGGACTTGCCGTGATGACTCGGGACCGGGTGGAGGAAGTCGCCAAACGCATGGCCGAAGATGCCAAAATGAGCGAAACTGAAGGTCGGAAATTTGTTGATGATCTGGTGAAAAAATCAGATGAAACCAGGGCCGCTTTGGAGGATTTGGTTAATAAGAGAGTGGAGCAGACCCTTAAAAAAATGAACATCTGTACTCAGAAGGAGCTTTCTGAGCTGGAGAAGAGAATCAGAAAACTTGAGCTGGAGTGGGAATCAAAGAAAGACGCTAAGTGAAGGGTTTCGCTAAACGCAAAGGAAGTATTCACTACCGCCATCTCGGAAGATACAGTGAGATCGCCTCCGTACTGGTAAAGTACGGATTCGGTGATCTTTTGTCCCGCCTCAATATCGAAAGATATCTCAGCGCCACCAATCGCATTTTCAAATCCAGAAGAAAACGTCTTAAAGGGGTCTCCCGCTGGGACCGTGTCAGGCTGGCTCTTGAGGAACTGGGACCCACTTTCATCAAACTGGGACAGTTTGCCAGCAATCGTCCCGATGTGCTGCCCGCTGAGCTGATCACCTCTCTGGAGAAACTTCAGGATGCCGTCCCTCCTTTTCCGGACAGCACTGCACGGGAACTGATCGAAACTGAACTTGGAAAACCGGTTGAAGAGCTTTTCAAATCGTTTCAGTCTGCACCTTTCGCCTCTGCTTCCATGGCACAAGTGCATAAGGCAACTCTTCACGATGGTACTCCTGTGGCGGTGAAAGTACAGCGCCCGCGCATCTCCGAAATGATCGCGGTCGATCTGGAAATAATGTATCATATAGCGTACCTGGTGGAAAAACATATCCAGGCCTGGGAGTTTTTCAGACCGGTTCAGTTGGTGGATGAGTTTTCCAGTGCATTGCGCAAAGAACTTGATTTCAATACCGAAGCCCTTCATTTCGAGCATTTCAGAAAGAATTTCTCCGATGATCCAACCGTGTTCATACCTCCGGTTTTCAATAATCTGACTACCCGCAAAGTTATCACGACCGAATTTGTGGATGGTATCAAGATCACCAATATAAAAGAACTGCTGGCAGCGGGACGGGATCCAAAGGAGATTGCCCGGAGGGGAGCCAATGCTGTCCTCAAGCAGATTTTCAAAGACGGATTCTTTCACGCAGACCCCCATCCGGGGAATATTCTCATAAAAGAGGACAATGTGATCTGTCTTCTGGATCTGGGAATGACGGGGATTCTGACCCCCACCAGCAGGGAGCATCTCAGTGGCATTATTATCGGTGTTGCAAACCGTGATGCTCAGCGCATCGTACGTACTCTTTATGAAATTTCAGGTCAGCAGACCAGGCGTGGGGATGAACTGGAATACGAGGTGGCGGAACTTATTCAGGAGTATGCATCTAGGGCACTTGGGCAGATAAATGTCGGTGAGGTGCTCAACCGGCTTTCGCGGCTGCTCGTGGTTCACAGGCTCAGGCTGATTCCCGGTTTTTATCTGCTGGTCAAGGCATTGGTGACCATGGAGGGGATCGGTTATAAACTCGATCCGGAATTCAATATGCTGGAGCATCTGGAGCCTTTTGCGCGACGTCTGATTCATGAGCAGTTCAGTCCCCTGCATCTAGCTCATGAGGCATATCAGACCACTCAGGATTTTTTTTATCTTCTGAGAGATCTGCCTTCGGAATCCAGAGACATTATCCAGTTGATCAAGTCCGGCAAGGTGCATATCGAATTTGAGCACAGGGGATTGGAGCCGATGTCCAGAAAATTCGGTCAGGTTATAAACAGGCTTGTGTTCGGACTTGTTCTGGCAGCGCTGATAGTGGGTTCATCCATTGTGGTGCTTTCGAATATACCTCCACATTTCTATGGTATGTCCTTGATAGGGTTGGGAGGTTACTTGGCTGCAGGGGTGATGGGGTTTTGGCTGCTTATAACAATTCTGCGCCATGAGCGTATGTAGTATAAATGAGAAAATAGCTTTGGACATGGAGCAATCATCTTCTATTTTGTCCTTTGCGCCGAGATTCCGTTTCGGGAATTAGGCCCGGAGTTTTCAGCATACCGGGCTTTGGGAGGTTATTTGAGATTTCTTTCTGAACTTCACAGAAGCATCTTTGATCCTGCGTTTTACTGGGAGGTGCTTCATTTCAAAAAAACTCGTATTGTATTTTTCATTGTTAAGCTCTTGATTTTCACTTCTTTGCTCTCCGGGCTTGCAAAGACTTACTATCTGACTCATCCCCAGCGTGGAATATCCGCTCAGGTGGAAGCGCTTTTTTCCGGAATCGAAATAGAAAATGGTCGCTTGTACGTAAACCGGGCAGTCCCGTATGTGGCTCCAAAGGAGTTGGTTGCTTCCGTTATGGACAGATTGGTCGGGGTTCCCAACCTTTTTCAACAGCTCCCCGATACTTTTCTTGTAGTGGATACCAGAGCCGACAGTGAGTGGCGCATTGAGAGCAACCCTCAGATCATTATGAGAAACGAATCTGTGTTGGTGGATATGAAAACCTCACAGGCGGTGATTCCTTATGAGCAGATACTGGGTGGAAAAAAAGATTTTGCGTTTACTGCTTCAAAAATACAGGACTTCTTCAACAGTTATTTTTCCGGATTGGTGGTTCACTTTGTTTTCTGGAATCTGTTTTTCGGGGCTTCGTCGGTTGTGTTGAGTGTGTTTTTCCTGTCCCTGGCTGCTTATCTCTTCAGGGCGGATAAACTCAAAAGATTCAGTCATTTTTTGAAACTGGCTTGTTTTTCCATTTCACCGATTCTGGTGGGAACGTCACTAGTGGCGTTATCCGGAGTGAGAGCGGAGTGGACGTGGCACTTTTTTATCATCATTTCTACAGTGGTAATGTTCCGGGCTATGGCTTATACTTCTGCCAGGGAGCGCTCGGAGGAAAAAAAGAAGGGTTTGGAGTAACTGTATGCTGAATATCGAACAGAAAAAAGGGGATTCGTCCCGTTTGGATGGCCATGTGACCGTGTATGCTATTATCGACATGGATCCTGCAGATTTGATGAATATGAAGCACCCTATTGCTTCCATGGTTCATTCTGGCCTTCTGGTTGCCCAGGGAAACTTTAAAGAGCAGAACAGTTTGAGGGATTTTTTACGTTCCGAGATGGGTATTTCATTTGAGGATGAGGGAATCGGGGAGGGACTTTCTCAGCTTCTGGAAAAAATGGATGGTCTGGAATCGGCCCTTGATCCTCAGAAATTACGGGATCGGCTTGAGAATATGGGTGAATTGGAGGAGTTCATACCCACTCCTGCCAAAATTGTTCCATTTCACTCCGAGCAGGAGATACTCGCCCAGGAGGGGGATGTGTTTTTCGTTGGAGTCTTCAAAAACGTGGGAAATGCGGTTCTGAGTGTCAATGCAGTGCCTATTGTGTACCAGTCTGTGTTCCGCGAGCAGCAGATGCACACAGTCCGCAATGAGATCGAGACCCTTATAGCTCAAATAGAACGCAATGAAACACTTTCCGGCCTCACTGTTTCATCTCCGGAAATAGATCCGGAAGAAAAGCTGCTTAAGGATTTTATTCCTACTATGCTTTATCAGAAAAGGGATACTTCCGGTTTTGCTGCGGCTCTAAGGCAGTTCCGTTCATTTATGAGTGGGTATCGTTTTCAGGAGGATGTGGAAACGATCATATCCGTTATTTCAAAGCAGGAGGAGCTTACCTCGAAGGATTTTCGACTTCTTGAACTTTATGCCAAAAAAATAGCCCTTGTTCAGAAAGAGGCTTTTTCAGAGGCTGAGAGTGTTGTGAAGGAAATTGAGCAGCTTAAATCTTCCTGATTGCTTGTATTCAGTCTGTTTTCTATACCTTTGAACAGAGAAAAATTAATATGGAATTTCTTTGTTTTTCTGTTGTTAGTATTATTTTTTTAATATGGTCCTTAAAGGAATTTTATTGGAGAATATTAATGAAAGAATAATATCTGGCTCCAGTTTGTAAAAACGGACAAGTTTTGGGGTCATTGGTTCGTAATCATTGCTTCGTAACAGCCACTATTAGCTTAGAGAGAGACAGTATGCAAGTTGACGGTCATTTGCTTGCCCGCATCATTGAGAATACACCGATCGGAATACTTATAATGCAGTACAACGGGGTGGTTGTGTTTGTAAATGGCTACGCCCTGAATCTGTTCGACTGTGGAAAAAATGATCTGTTGGGGAAATCTCTTGAACCGTTCATTTCTGGCCGGGATAATGCTCTTGGATGGAGCACCTTATGGAACGGTATCCTGAATGGCACAATTGAAAATTCGGAAATAATTGTCATTACCAGAAATGATATGTCAGATGTGATTTGTTCCATGAGCAGTTTCAGAGTGAAGGGGACGGGTATTTATCCGGATTGTATTGCACTGGTACTTCGGGACATCACCTCTGAGCAGATAGTTGCAGAGCAGATTGAGAAGAAAAACATAGAAATGGCTAAAATGAATACCGAATTGATTCGGTCCAATGCCGAACTCAAAAAGGTATCGGAACTGAAGTCGAATTTCTTAAGTATTGCTTCTCACGAACTCAAAACTCCCCTTACATCCATAAAGGGTTATTCCGATATAATCATCGATAACATGAAGGATAAGCTCGATAGTGGGATCTATCGCATGATAGAGAGTATTAATCGGGCCGCTGACCGCCTTCACAGGGTTGTGAATAACATTCTCGATGTTACCAGAATCGAACAGAAAAGATTGAGGCTTAGACCGGAACAGCTTGATTTGGGTTTGATGGCGCATGATTGCATTGAAGAGCTATCTCAGTTTACTCAGAAACGGGGTATTGATTTTCACTGCAACATCCTGGAACTGCCACTGTTCTACGGTGACAAGATGCGGATGCAGCAGGTTTTCACCAATCTTTTCAGCAATGCCATAAAGTATTCTCCTGATGGATCCTCTGTGGATGTGTATATAGGAGTGGAGCACGACAGTCATTTCCATATGATTGTTAAAGATCATGGGATTGGAATCGATCAAACTGAACAGAAGAATATTTTTGATCCTTTCTACGAGGTGGGTAGTACGACTCGGCACAGTACCGATTGTGCCAAATTCATGGGTGGCGGTACAGGCTTGGGATTGTCTATTGTGAAGGGGATAATAGAGCGTCATGGTGGAAAAATCTGGGTTGAGAGTGAAGGAGTGCAGGATGGTGTATTTCCCGGAAGTGAGTTTCATGTTGTGCTTCCTATTCAATCCGAAATCAGTTGGGATGATGATGAGACAAAGTCTCTTTATTTTGAGAGAATAGATGAGAGTGATCCTGAAGATGAATTCGAAAATGTGGAGGTTGAAGAGGAAAGACCAACAATTCTCTTCATTGATGCCGACAGGGAAGCGGTAGAGATCGCTCGGATGGTTTTGGAGAATGTGTTTGATATAATCGTGGCTGAGAGTGGGGAGCAGGGGCTTTCTGTTGCTTTTGACAGGAGACCTTCAGTGATTCTGGTGGATTCATATCTTCCCGGACTCAACGGATATAGAATCTGTAGAATACTTCGCTCTCAGGAAGAAACCAGAGAGATTCCAATTGCGTTCTTCTCTGCGGGGACACAGAATGATGAGATACAGCGCTGTTTTGCAAGTGGTGCGGATGATTTCATCGTGAAACCCTTCAGTGGCAGGGAGCTGGTGGAGAAAATCTGGCGCCTGCTTATGAAAAAGAAAGAGGAGGAGACCTTCAAATAGGTATTCATCTTTTTTCTTTTAAAAAAAACACACCATTTTATCATCTTCTGCAGAAAAGTTTGGACCGTTCTTTTCTGCTTTTCTTTTATCAGATCGGAATAAACTCTCTATCCTGATAGAACCAATTAGATAGGGACACATACCTGAAGGTATGTCGGGCTGAAGATATCGTTATATTTTCAATGTTGGTTAGTGTGTTTTTATAAAAAAAAAGCAGACCTTGAAGGTCTGCTTTAAGATCGTTGTATGAACTGTTTTTTTATCGAGCAAGTCTTTGTATAGTTTCCTTATCGACGTTCTCTTTTAGTGCTTCCTTAAAAGAGCGGTCCAAGTTGATAGGGTCTGCATCAGGATCGTCCATATCCATAATGTACACAGGAGTTGGGTTGTCCAAGTATCCGATAACTTCTGCATCCTCGAACACGAAGGATCTGCTCTTGCTATCTGAGCTCACTGCAGACACGAGGTTCTTCTCCACCCATCCTTCCTGTCCGGAAGATGTCTCGATTTTATAGTGATCACCTTTCTTTTTGACTACATCCAGATAATCACTGGGACCGACTGTGAAAATCGGTTCTTCATAAGTTTCTCGTATTCGGTTTTCGTAGATTCCCACTTCGTTTTTTGTAGGTTTGACCGATTCCTGAGCGAAGGTGGTGAACACAAAACATGCAAGGATCAGTGACCACTTGCTTAAACGCATAATTATCTCCTTTTGATGTTGGACTATTCAAAACTCTATAGATTATAATAATATTTTTTCAGAGCAAAAGCAATTTTTTATTCAAAATCTTCACCCTATTCACAGGGGTAGGCCACATCCATTTCTTTTGCCGCCTTGGTTTCATTCAGGCGGCTTACAGGAGTGCAAATAGGTGTCTCTTTCAGTTTCTCCGGATTCTCCTGAGCTTCTTTTGAAAGCTTGATCATTGCATCCACAAAAAAATCCAGTGTTTCCTTGCTTTCGGTTTCGGTCGGCTCTATCATCAGCGCTTCTTTGACTATAAGCGGGAAATAGACAGTGGGGGGGTGGAATCCCTTGTCTATCAACCCCTTAGCTATATCCAGCGCACTTACTTTATGCTTAAGCTGACGATTTGCGCTGAGAACACACTCATGCATACATGTTTTCAGAAAAGGAACATCAAAGTGCTCTTTTAGAGAATGCATTATGTAGTTGGCATTGAGGACTGCCTGCTCGCTTACCTGGCGCAGACCGTTGCCTCCCTGAATGAGAATATAAGCATAAGCCTTCAGGCATACCAGAAAATTGCCATAGAAAGGAGCTATATAGCCGATTGATTGAGGATAGTCGTAATCAAGTGTATAGGTGCCATCAGACCGTTTGGTGATTCTGGAAATCGGCAGAAACGGTTTCAAATGTTCTTTTACCCCTATCGGGCCAGATCCGGGCCCCCCGCCCCCATGAGGTGTACCGAATGTCTTGTGCAGATTCACGTGCATACAATCGAAATCTGAATCTCCCGGACGGAATTTTCCCATGATCGCATTCAGATTGGCTCCATCATAGTAGAGTTGTGCGTCGTAGGAGTGTACCAGGTCGGCAATTTCCTTGATTTTCGAATTGAACAGACCCAGTGTGTTGGGATTTGTGAGCATGACTGCGGCAGTCCGATCATTTAGAGCTGATTTGAGCTTTTCCATATCCAGAATTCCGTTTTCCGGATCTGTAGGAATGGATTTGATGCGGTATCCCGCTATGGCTCCGCTTGAGGGGTTGGTACCGTGTGCTTCATCGGGTATGAGTACCTCAGTTTTGTGATTTCCTTTGCTGCGATGGTATGCCGCTATGAGCATCATACCCGTGAGTTCACCATGGGCGCCGGCCAGAGGCTGAAGTGTGTAGGCATCCATTCCCGTGATTTCGCAAAGAAGTCTCTCCAATTCGTGGAGTACTGCCAGAGCGCCTTGAGTGAGCATTCCACCTCGACGCAGTTGCGGAAGCAGAGGATGGAGATTGGAGAAACCTTCCAAAGCTGCAATTTTTTCGCACACTTTGGGGTTGTATTTCATTGTGCATGAGCCCAGAGGGTAGAAGTTGGTATCAACTCCATAATTTTTTCTGGACAGGGCAGTAAAATGCCGTACCACATCCAGCTCCGAAAGTTCGCAAAGCTGCGGTTCATTTATTCTTCTGTACTTTTCGGCAATGGCAGCTTCGGTGGGGACATCATTTTCCGGAAGACTCACTCCCTGGCGTCCCTTTACAGATTTACTGAATATCACTGACATAAAGCCCCTTCCAGATTTTCCGCGAAAATACCGATTTGCTGTTTGGTACGTTTCTCGGTTACTGCCACAAGAAGGTAATTCTGCATTCCTTTGTAATATCTTCCCAAGGGGAATCCGGCAGCAAATCCTTTTTCGATCATACGTCCGACGCACTCTGCTGCATCCATGGGCAGCTTGACTGTGAATTCATTGAAGGTGGGGGATGACTCCATTACTTCAACCATGGGAATGGCTTTGAGTCGTTCCTTGGCGTAATAAGCTTTGTTGATGCACAGAGTGGCCACTTTTTTCAGCCCTTCTTTGCCCAAAAGGCTTAAATAGATATGAGCTCTGAGGGCACAGAGCGCTTCATTGGTACAGATATTCGAAGTTGCTTTTTCTCTGCGTATATGCTGCTCCCGGGCCTGAAGGGAAAGCACGAAACCTTCTCTGTTCTGACTGTCTACTGTTTTGGCGGCTATTCGGCCGGGCATTTTACGAACCAGTTTTTTTCTTGTAGCCATAAAGCCCAGATAGGGTCCTCCAAAAGAGAGAGGAATACCAAGGGACTGTCCCTCTCCCGTGGCAATATCGATTCCCTGTTCACTGGGGCTTTTCAGCAGAGACATTGCGATGGGGTATACCGACTGTATCGTGAGAGTTCCCATGGACTGGCATTTCTGTGCTACATCAGAATGATCATCAATCACACCGAAGAAATTGGGATTTTGGAGAACAACTGCCGCTGTTCTCACATCAATTTCACTGAAGAGTTTGTCTCTATCGCTTTGACCGTGAGATACATCAATCTCCACCAGTTCGATATTGAGATTGGCGGTATATGAAAACAGCATTTTGCGGTAAATGGGGTTTACTCCGCCGTCGATAACAACTTTGGGACGTCCGGTTGCATTCAGCGCCATTTGACACGCTTCATACAGAGCTGTTCCACCATCATAAAGAGATGCATTGGACACTTCCATGCCAGTAAGCCGGCAAATGTGAGATTGGTATTCATAAATTGCCTGGAGAGTCCCCTGAGACAGTTCCGGCTGATACGGGGTGTAGGCGGTGTAAAATTCGCTCCGTTCACTGAGAGCATCTACAGCAGCAGGTATGAAGTGGTCATAAAACCCGCCGCCCAGAAAGGAGGTAAGATGCGAAAAGTTCTGCTGTGAAAGCTTTTCACAGTGACTCAGTACCTCCAGCTCCGACTTCCCCTTTGGAAGAGAATAGGAGCGGGGTGTGAGGCTTTGAGGAATGTCTGTGAACAGATCATCTATGGAGGACAGTCCGCATTTTTCGAGCATCTCCGTTTGCTGCTCTGGAGTGTTGGGGGTATAACTCATTCAGATAGTCTCCAAGTATTTTTCATACTCTTCGGAATTCATCAGTTGATCATATTCCGATTTATCTGAAAACTTCACGGTGAAAAGCCAGCCGGCACCGAACGGATCATTATTGATCTGCTCAGGAGCGGAATCCAGAGTATCATTGGTTTCGATCACCTCTCCTGAAACGGGTGAAAAGATATCGCTAGCCGCTTTAACGGATTCGATCACACCCGCTTCGGAACCCTTGCTGATTGCTTTTCCGACCTGCGGAAGTTCTACAAAGGTGATGTCTCCCAAACTGTCCTGGGCATGTTCGGTGATACCTACTCTAGCATTTTCGCCTTCCAGCTGTACCCATTCGTGTGTTTTGGAATATTTACGATCATCGGGGGTCATAGGTGCTCCTTTGTAAAAACGATGTTCAGTTTTCATTATCGATGAATTTTTTTATATCCGCCCGTGCGGTAGCTTCTTTGTAGAATGGCAGCTCGGATATGCAGCCGGCAAGTAATACATTTCCCGACCGGATGTTCACTTTTGTTCCGAGGGTACTTTTTTCCTTGTTCAGGTATCCTACTGCAATAGCGGTTCCGAGTGAAGGAGAGAAGCTGCCGCTGGTGATAATTCCGGTAACTTCTCCATTTTGGTCGAGTATGGTGTCTCCAGAACGGGCTGCTCGCCTTCCTTCCAGTTTTATACCTCTGAGTATTTGCCTTACATTTGCTTGGTTGAGAACATATGCAGAACCGATGAATTCTTTTTTGGAGGAAATGGCTCGGGAAAAGCCGGATTCAGCGGCGTTTCGCTTATTGTCAAGTTCGTGTCCGTAGAGAGGAAATCCCATTTCCAGTCTGAGAGTGTCTCTGGCGCCCAGACCGGCCGGGACTGCTCCTAGTTTTGTGCACTCGTTCCAAATTGCAGCAGCAGAGTCATTGCTGCAGTAGATTTCAAATCCGATCTCCCCGGTATACCCTGTGCGGCTGATGAGAATGCGTTCACTGTTGAATGAATTGTGCATGAAACGGTAGAATTTGAGCTCGCAAATGGAATCGTCCAGGATTTTCTGAACTATTTTAGGAGAACCGGGACCTTGAATATCTAGTTTGGCAGTGTGCTGAGAGATGTTTTTCAGTTCGGTGGTTTGCGATAATTGGGATTTTATCCAATTGAAATCGTTTTCCTCAGTTGCAGCATTCACTACCATCATGAATTCTTGTTTATTGATTCTGTAAAGGATCTGATCATCCAGAATCCCGCCTTCCTCGTTGCAGAGAAAACCATATCTGCAGGAGCCAATTTTCAGATCTCCCACATTGCAGCTAAGCAGCAGTTCGAGATCAGAAACAGCCTTTTGTCCCTCGACAGTGAATTCCCCCATATGGCAGGTATCGAAAATCGCAGCTTCCGAGCGGGCTGCCTTGTGTTCCTTTATGATACCTCCGTATTGGATAGGCATTTCGTATCCGCCGAACGGAACCATCTTGGCTCCCAGGGCCTGATGCACATTATGAAGAACTGTTTTTTTCATGTGTCGAAAATCGCGTATTTAAATGAATTGTTCAGATGGAGAAATGAAAATAAATCCGAAAATGCTGATGCTCAAAATATCTATGGAAAAAACTGATTTTTGGTGTTCATAGCCCGAGGTTCCCAGCGTATGAACACCAATCCCACTATTCCGGAGAGTGCAGTATTGCCGAGCTTACTGTTGCTGCGGTTTCCTTATCTTTCAGTGTGCTTATCAGTTTAAGTGAAAAGGGTATTGCTGTACCCACTCCACGGCTGGTAATGATTGTGTCATCTACCACCACCGGTTCCTTTACCGGTTCTCCGCCCATCAAGCGATCCTCGAATCCGGGATAACAGGCAACTTTTTTTCCGGTTAATATTCCCGCTCTTGCGAGAACGGTGGGCGCAGCACAGATGGCGGCGCAGATTTTGCCCTGTGAATGAGCCCTTTTTATCATTTCAATAAGCATCTCAGAGGAAGCCAGATTATTGGTACCGGGCATACCTCCCGGCAGAACAAGTGCGTCAAACTGGTCTGAAAAGTCCTTGAATTGAAGATCTGCTCTGATTCTGATGTTGTGGGCTCCGCGTATTTCCAGAGAATCGAGTCCCAGAATTGTTACATCAACATGTGCTCGTCGCAGGAGATCAATACAGGTAACTGCTTCAACCTCCTCGAAACCGTCAGCCAGTACCGTGATTACTGAAGCCATATTCTCACCTCCTGAAATTAATTGTGTATAAAGAGTGGTTTCGGACTAGTTTGAGACTCTTGTAGAGCACTGCAAGGTCATCTTCTGATGGCAGTTCAGATATGGTAAACTTTTTTTGTGATGGATTTGATGCCGTGATTTCCAGCCCTGAGGGAGCAAAAAAGGAAAATGAACTCAGATTGCGAGAATCTATGTTGAATGTGTCCTTTTCAAGCTCAGCTCTCACTGTCGCTTTTCTGTTTTCATCTGTTAATTCGTATCCGATCAGCTGATTCGGAGCGTTGATTACTCCATTTATCACTTCCCACTCAAAGCCGTTTTCATTCGGTCTGGACCAGGATCGGATCAGTTGTGTCAGTTTTGGGAATTCCTTTTTCCTGTAGTCGAAACCGTGATCTTCTTCGGGGTGTACCTTCCTGGTAATATGAACATCTTTTTCTTCAAGAAAATCAAGGAATCTGTTAACCACATGAAGAGGATAGAGGCGGTCCTTTCCGCCCTGGATATTGTAGATAGGTCTTTTTTTCAGATTCGCAAGTGATAATTTCGTTCCCAGATGGGGGAGTATACCTCCGTAGCCGGAAATGGCAAAAAAACCAGCAAACGGGCCGTTAATTGAATTGGCCGCGGCGTAGCAGCCGGTAGCTCCGTCGCTTACTCCGGCCAGAAAAATTTTGCGGGAATCGATTTTATAGTGAAGACTTATATAGCGTATGGTCTGCAGAATTCTTTTGAGCCCTCTGTCACTCCACCATGGTGCAAAGTTGTTTGCCGAGGGGCTGGCGAGAATGAGATCCATGCTGTCTTTTAATCCGTTCAGCATTTTATAGGCGTATCTGCCTTTTGTGCTTACATCTGTTTTCACACCACCATGAAGGTAGATTACAAGGGGATGGGGTTTGTCTGGGGATAGGTTGGCGGGAAACCCGATTCCTAAAGAATAGCTGACGCCGTCAGAATCATTAAGTGTCACCCAGTGGTCTTGAATTTTGGATGATAGTCGGATAGAGTCGAGGAGTTGGGAAAGATCCTGTCTCGAAAAGGGACTGTTTTTTTTATCAGATGTATGGTAGAGAGAACCCTGTGCCCAGTGAGATGTGAAGCTGCGTGGATCGATTCTGTCTTCTGAATCGCATCGTGAAAAGGTAAGAGAGAGCAATAACAACAGAATCGGTACCGCTGATCTGGCGATATGGCTATCAGTTTTTATCAAGATTTTCCTTTATGAAAGTTTCTAGTGAAGAATATACAGGTATAAGTTTATCAAATCCCACGATAGACAGAATATCCAGGATGTCTTCGTTGGGTCCGAATAGTACAAATCGACCGTTTTTGGGCAAAAGTCTTTTACGGAGATTCAGCATGGCGGTGATGGCGCTGGAATCGAGATAGCTGGTTTTTGATAAATCAAAAGCGATTTTGGGTGAACATTCCTTGATCTCTATTTCGGTCAGAATTTTCCGGATTTTCATCAGCTGTTTTATGACGAATTTACCTTCAAGGCTGATGATATGCCACTCGGATAGTTTTTCCTTTGATGTGTTCATTGGTTTTGTATCACTTTTTAAAGCTGATTCCTCTCTATTCTATATAAATATATAAAGAGCAGAGTAGTTTTTTGAACTTTAGTCAGATTTTGTTGTCCATTCATAACTTTGTATGCAGATATGTGGCATTCCTATCGTTTCTGATAAGTTGTTCTGGTGAGAGAGGGAGTACAACTGACTTTTCCTTTACCTTTAAGTTCAGAAATATAGAATCGTTTTTCGGCTTTGAAATTGTTAACCAGCAGTGTTTGTTGTATATCAGTTTGATCGGAAGTGAAAGCTTTCGATAGGAGTTGTTTTCAGCTGTTTTTTGTGCCATGGGCGTCGGCGATTGAGTATAGTCGGCCTTGGACTGATTTCGAATTGAGAAAGACTTTCCATTGAGCAGAACAAGTGTTGCTTTTTTCGAGTATCTATGATGTATCCAGGGTTTGACCCCCTTGTCGCATAGCCATTCGATTTCCTTTGGCTCACCTCTTCCTATTAGCCATACATCTCCGCGGGGCAGCAGAATTGCATTCAGGGCAGCATTTCTGTTATAAAGCTGCAGGATTTCTGTGCTTTGGAATCTGCTTGTGTTCAAGTGGATCAAGGAGAATATGAGTGTGGCGATGCCGGCGGCGTTTATAAAATAGATTAATCTTTTTTCTTTGTGTACTGCGCATAAGCCGACTGCAAATAGTGCAGCTGTCAGTATCTGAAGTGCGGTGGGTGATTTGAGTGTCAACTCACTTAAGAATAGGTTTTCGCATAATCCGCTGACTTTGATGAGTGCTGAGAGGGTGAGTTCTGCGCCTTTTATCAGTAGGTCAGAGGCGAATGGGAGAAATATGTCACAGGCAAGACTGATGAAAAAAAGCCACATAGCCAAGGTCATAAGAAATATTGCTGCAGTATTGAACAGAAGGCCGAAGAGTGAAACTGATCCGAAATGGTAGAGGAGAACCGGAGTGGTGAACAGAAACCCGGCACAGGAAACCCAGATAGAAGAAAAGATAACATTTAATATGAATGCGGATGCTTCGTTTTGCGGTTGGGGTGTAAAACTGTTCAGTATCGGGTATAGAAGAATGATTCCTGCGGTTGCAGCGAATGAGAGTTGGAACCCGGGGGCAAACAGACTGTGGGGAGAAAGAAAAAGCCAGAATACCCCTGCCAGACTTAAGGAGTGAAGGATGTGGTTCTTTTTCTGGATTAGCATTGATGTACAGACAAATGTCGCCATTACGGTTGCCCTGAAAAGAGAGGGGATGAAGCCGATGAAAAATAGATATGCCCACAGTACTCCTAAAGCGAGAATCATACAGTAGTTCGATGGTAGTTTAAAAAGTTTGAAAACGGCAAAAAATGCAGTAAAGAGTAATCCTGCGTGAAAACCTGAAATAGCAAGAAGGTGAAATATCCCTGCTTTGCGGAATCTGTTTTTGAGCGAGCCGGACAGGTGCTCTCTTTCTCCTAGAAACGCCGCATGGAAAACACTTCTCACTTCTCTGTTTTGTATTTTCCCGATTACTTCATGAACACGGTTTCGTAGCTCATGAGACAGATGAGCTGCGGATGGAAACGCGGAAGTTTGAGTTGAATAGGTCTGTAGAACAATCATCTTACCCCAGATGTTTTGTGTGCGGAAAAACGATTGTTCATTGAAGCCGTAGGGACCCAGAGGGGGGTGGGGGAGTTTGAAATAGCCTTTGATTCTTATCGCCCCGTAGGGTGGAACAGGGTTTCTGCTCTGGCACAGGAGTGTTTTTTCTCTTAGAAGTGAATCTGCAATCGGATCGTGGGCAGCTGCGACTTTAAAGCGGAACTGATAACGAGAATTTTTTTTTGCAATCGGACTGCGGATTTTCCCTGTCAGTACTGTTTCCCGATCTTGTAGTGATGCAGAAGTGATCTCTTTGGTGAAAGTCGAGTACTTCAGCTCTGTAGCGGTGAACAGAGAGAAACCGGTTAAAGTGAAAAAGATAAATCTCAATAAAGCTGAACGGCTTAGAATGCCTGCTAGGAAGGATAAAAGAGTTGTCAAAAGAAGAAAAAGATTATAAAATGATGTCAGTGTTTCTGCTGCTGAAGAGTATTTGGAGAGTGCTATACCACCGGATAGTCCTGCAAAAGCGAGGATGCCGGGCAGGCTGAGCCAGTAGTAGAGACCGGGAAAAAGCCTGGTTCTGTTCATAGCCTTTTTCCAGTTGCATTGTGGATTGAGGTTTTACGGAATCGCTTTTTCTGGGAGATGAGTATAAAATAGTTGCTTTTGAATTTTTTTGCTGGGTTTTTCCTGAAAAAGTTTTGGAGTGATTTTCTGATGGAACAGAACAGGTACAGTATTTTGCTTGTTGATGATGAGCCTGAGATAAGGGAGTTGATTTCTGATTTCCTGACGGAGGATGAGGGGTATAGAGTTGTGGGGGCCTGTTGTGGTCAGGAGGCGCTTGAGATATTGGAGCGCGACAATTTCGATCTTATTCTTTCTGATATCAATATGCCCGGTATGAAAGGGTTTGATCTTCTCAAAGAGGTACGGGGGAGATATCCTGACATTAAGAGAGTGCTTATAACCGCTTACAATGTAGAGGATTATCTGGACTTGGCTCTTCATCATGATATCGGAAATATTTTCGTGAAGACGACACCGTTCAATTTCGCAGAGCTGTCCATTGTACTGCAAAATCTGCTGGAGGGAAGTATTTTCGGTTTGGAGCGCTATTTTTCAGAAAGTACCGCCGTACACAAGACGAACATTTTCCGCTCCACCTGTTTGGAGCTGAATGCTCAGAGGATCGTCTCTGTTTTGAATGATTCTGAACGGGCGAAGCGTTTGGAGCTGGTTGTGGTGGAGCTTTTGACTAATGCAATATTCTACGGCGTGATGAACAAGTCGCCTGAGAAAAAGGATACCTGGGATCATAATTTTGAGCTGTCCGAGGAGAAAGCGGTTGAAGTTTCAATCGCTGCTGATTCTGAAAAATATGCAGTTTCGGTTGTGGACAGGGGAGGGCGGCTTAAGAAAAATGATGTACTTTACTGGCTTCACCGTCAGATAGCTCAGGATGAAAACGGTATGCCTTTGGGATTGTTCGATTCTCATGGCCGGGGTTTGTTCATTGCCCGTCGCTATATCGACAGGCTCATTATCAATATCTATAAGAACCGAATGACGGAAGTGATAATAGTTAATTATCTGAATAATGCCCACAACGGCTTTAAACCTCTTTATATAAACGAAATATGATTTTCACTTCGATCGTACCCTGCAACATTCCTTCTGATATGAGTATAGCGCCTTATCTGGCAAAAAGGTTCACTTATTATACTTTAGCAGAGTGGCAGAAAAAAATTCGTGAAAACAGAATAACGATCAATGGTAAGCTTTGCGGTCTTGCTGATACTGTCAGACCCAAAGACAAGGTGTCCTACGACGCAGGGGAATTCGAGGAACCGTATGCGGATCTGTCGTATGAAATAGTGTATGAAGACGAGTGGATGCTGGGTGTATGCAAACCTGGGAACCTTCTGGTTCACCGGGCCGGAAAGAGTTTTCGGAACAATCTTATATATCAACTAAGAAATGTGCATAACCCCCCCTTCCCTGATTCTCAAATAGTACACAGATTGGATAGAGAAACATCCGGGGTGGTGATAGTGGCGAAGGATAAAGCTCAAAGCTCAATATTCGGAAAACTGTTTCTGGAGGGGCGGATAAAAAAGTGCTATACGGCTGTTGTCCGGGGA
Organism: Chitinispirillaceae bacterium; assembly: GCA_046546375.1. Classification (GTDB taxonomy): domain Bacteria; phylum Fibrobacterota; class Chitinivibrionia; order Chitinivibrionales; family Chitinispirillaceae; genus JAEZKC01. Next base: position 171,579 of record JBKGXV010000001.1, read on the forward strand.
ATATTCGATCACGAAACACCCTGTATCATCGATTCTCCCATTGCCAGGGACGCGGAGTCGGGCCTCAGTTACAAGTACAGGGTGCATGAAAGCGGCAAGCCGGCTTTCACCAGTGTTGAACATGTCAGCGAGTGTGGTGGTGTGTATTCACTTCTGAAGGTGATTCCTCTCACCGGCCGCACTCATCAGATACGGCTTCACCTGGCTTCTGTGGGTTTTCCCATAGTTGATGACAGGTTGTATGGTCTGAGCACGGAAGATTACCTCGCAGCAGACAGCGGCAGCAAAGTCGACACCGGTTTTTCTCTGGGGCGTCAAGCGCTTCATTGCAGTTCACTTTCATTCACGCATCCGCATACCGGAAACAAAACAGTTATCTGTGCCGATCTGCCCGCGGATATGCAGGCGTTTATTAACAGGTGCGGAAAAAAGAGTGATTCCTTCGAAGGGTGAAAAAAAAGGGGATATATAAATCCCCCTTCTGAAATATCGTTTTTTCAGAACAAAATTATTTCTTTTTAGCCGCTTTTTTAGTCGTTTTCTTAGCAGCCTTTTTAGTGGGAGTTTTCTTCACTGCCTTTTTTGCAGCGGTTTTCTTAGTCGTGGTTTTTTTTGCGGCAGTTTTCTTTGCGGCGGGACTGCCGAGGATGGCATCTTTTGCTGCTTTAGAGACTTTGAACTTCAAAGCTTTTTTTGCAGGTATTCTTATGGTTTCACCTGTGGCGGGATTTCTGCCTTTTCTGGCTTTGCGCTTCACGAGTACCAGTTTTCCCAGGCCGGGGACGACGAATCCGTTTTTGGCTTCTTTGTAAGCCAGCTCAGAAAGGTTGTCCAGAAATGACTTGACCTGCTTTTTGGTAAGCTCTTCTTTTTCGGAGAGCTTCTGAATGACTTGAGATTGGGTCAGGCTCTTTCCTGCCATGGAAACTCCTTTTTTGATGCAATGAGAAAAGGAAAACTATCTGGCATTAGTATAATATTTAGTTGTTATTTGTACAACACCAAATCGAAAAAAGTGCATAAAAAGGGACTTTTTTCAGAAATTTACGGTTAAAAAGCAGTAAGTTGGCCCCTTAGAACTGCCAATTTTCCTCTGACGGGGAGTCAAGCTGCTTTGTTGTGGGGAAAACAAACTCCTTTTCTCCGAGAGTGATTTTCGCCTTTTTACGGTCTGTTTCCAGCTCTATTTTCTCATCCGGGTTCCTGTTTTTGTAAAGGTTCGCGAGACAGATGGCTTTTTCCAGACCATCACCTCTGCTGAAATTCCACACTTCGTCCGGTTGTGCCATGCGGGTCGGTTCGGCGTATATGGATTCGCCGTTTGAATTCTTCAGAAGATTGTAGCACTGCTCTATGCTGAGCTCCGCGGACTCCTGCAGGCTTACCGGATTTCTTTCGAAAGCAGCTTTAAGAAATGGTTTCCAGGGACAACGGGAGAGATCTCTGTAGGCCATGAATGCCAGATCTACTGTTTCGTTGTCTCTTGATTTCTCCAGCACCGAAATCGCATCCTGGGCACTTTGCACGCCTTCAAGATTGATTGAAGACGTGGTTTGGAAATGCTTCTGGTTTTCATCGGGAAGCCGGGGGGTGATTCTGCAGAATTCAATCAGATCGCGGATTACTTCCTCCGCATTGAAGCAGCTGTGGCGCAGCTGTGATTTGAGGTTTTCAAGACTGTTTGTCTGACTGAAATGTACTCTGTTGCTTTTCAGAAATTCCTCGAGTTCGCTCAGGATTATTCTGTCCGGGTGCGGTTCGGTGTAGTATTCGTCTTCTTCTATGTCGTGAAGGAGGTGGGATTGGGTTTTATCCCCTACGCGGTATTTGCTGGAGTGTTCGTAGCTGTAGACTTTCTCCGCTTCGATGTAGCGGGGTTTTCCGCAGCATAGGTGTGCAAGCTGAAAGCAGCGCTGCAGGCGGCTTTTTTGCCGCAGAAAATTGGCCAGTAGTTCATAGGTGATTTCTGTTCTGAGATAATCTGAAAGTCTGTTTCTGAACCGCTGGTAGTGGTCCGGATCTATAGTTGCGTTTTCATAAAGAGTATGGATGTAGCCGGTATTGTGAGTGACTACAGTGACCCTTTCGTTTTCCAGTGCTCTTCGGGCCTTTGCAGAGAGTTCCGTTCCGTTGAACCACATGTTTTTGGTTACTATGCGGCGGTTGTTGGTGATGACTCCTTTGGCTATATCCAGAAAATTCTGGGAATGCAGAGGGGTGGCCATCATGAAGATATCCTCAAGCGGTACCTCCGCCACGGCGAACGCGGCCGAGGCATAAAGGGCGGCAAGGGAGACGCATTCTCCAGCTCCCTGAGGATATCCTTCTCTGAAACGGAATGCCTCCATTGCTTCCAGAGTTTCGGTTTTCCAGTAGGGGATGACATTGGAGCTGTATTTGTCCAGGCCGAAATGCCTTCTGATGTCGATGTCGAAATAGTACTTGTCGCCTTCGTATCCGAAAAGCGCATTGCTTTCAGCAAGGATCTTCTCGTTTATTATATCGGAAAAACGCGAAAGTTCCTTTTCTTTGGTGGTCAGACCCCAGGTGTCCAGGTCGAGATTGAAGGAGAAATGGTCCATTATATACTGCTTCAACCGCTGGATTCGTTTCTGGGCATTCATTTTGCCCAGTTTTGAAAACCAGGAATCCTCCTTCCAGCGCCACAGCCGGGGGGACATGATATTGGCAAGAAAAAGCGAATACATCAGTTCCGGAAAAATAAATACCTCCATATCGGAAAGGGTGACAGCTGATGAGTATTTCTCCACCGATTTTCTGTCGCTGCTTTGGTACATGCTGTTTTCCTTTTCAGATAAAGTCGCTCTGTTTTTTTAACATTTTATATTGCTTGAGCATGCCGGAAATGCTTCCCTGATAAGATAATTAACGCCATTTTCATGTTTTTAAGGCATGTGAATTGCTGGGAAAAGGAAGTGATCTTCCGTTTTCCTGCGAAAAAAGGACTTTCTGTACTGTTCAACATTTATTTTGCAGTTTCACCTTTTTTGCGGTTGCAGGAACTGAAAAAATCCTGTCGGCATCAGATGCTTCGCTTAAACGAACCTGGTCGTTCTGATGTTTTGTGATTTACTGGAAACTGATTTGACAGTTTATATACGAATGGAGCAGCTATGAAGACATTTGGCGTCTGTTTTGGAGCCACCACTATTCAGTATGTAAAACTTGCTGTGGAAAATGACAGCAGCAAAATTGAATCGAGCGGCCGTATTGCTCATGAAGGGGATCCCAAGGAGATCATTTTTGATCTGTTGAGTAAAAATGCCGATATTGACAGAGTCGCTGTAACCGGGAGGGCCTTTCGGGCAAATGTCGATCTCTCCAGCATATCCGAACCGGAAGCTGTGGAGTATGCATTAGGTGAAATGTATAAAGGAAAAGATTTTCCGGAACTGGTGGTCAGCTCCGGTGGTGAAACTCAGCTTGTTTATGTGATCAATCCCAAGGGAGGGATAAGTTCAGTACACTCCGGCAACAAGTGTGCTTCCGGAACGGGGGAGTTTTTTCTTCAGCAGATCCGCAGAATGGGTCTGGAGCTTGAAGAGGCTGTTGAACTTGCCAAAAAGGGCACCCCTCACAGAATCGCAGGCCGCTGCAGCGTGTTTTGTAAAAGTGACTGCACACACGCGCTCAATAAAGGAGAGCCTAGAGAGAATGTCGCTGCAGGTCTTTGTCTTATGATGGCTGATAAGATCAGTGAATTGGTTAAGGATATGAGCAGTGAGAGAGCAGCTCTTATCGGTGGCGGATCGCTCAACACTGCTATGGTCGAGATACTTAAAAAACGGTTCGGAAGGCTGGATGTACTTCCCACAGCTGCTGTTTTCGAAGCGTATGGAGCGGCACTTTGGGCTGCAGAGAACGAGTGTGTGGCTTTGCCGGATGATTACAGCTCAGCTATTCACGATGCCGCTACTTCTTTTGGCAGACATACGCCCCTCAACGAAGCTATGGGTCTGGTCTCTTTCAAGGAAATCAAAAAGGATAATGCTCACAAGGGTGATGAATGCATACTTGGGTTGGATGTGGGATCCACTACAACCAAAGCAGTTCTGATGCGCAGAGAGGATATGGCCATGGTGGCTTCGGTGTATCTGCGCACTAATGGCGATCCCATCCAGGCCTCCCGAAACTGTTATAAAGCCATTCGTGATCAGATCGGTGACACGGAGTTGAGCATAACAGGTCTGGGAGTCACCGGCTCGGGGCGGCAGATAGCTGCGCTTCATGCATTATCCGACAGTGTGATAAATGAAATCATCGCCCATGCTACTGCTGCGGCTTATTTCGACAAGGATGTGGATACGATTTTTGAAATCGGGGGGCAGGATGCAAAATACACTTACCTTACAGGTGGAGTTCCTTCCGATTATGCAATGAATGAGGCCTGCAGTGCCGGTACCGGTTCCTTTCTGGAAGAATCCGCCAGGGAATCACTCAATGTCATGACAGAGCAGATTGGTGACCGGGCTCTGAAAGGCGATTCACCTCCCAATTTTACAGATCAGTGTTCGGCTTTCATTTCAAGCGATATCAAGGTTGCCGGACAGGAGGGTATCGGCAAGGATGACATTCTTGCAGGACTCGTGTATTCCATATGCATGAACTATCTCAATCGGGTAAAGGGGTCGAGGCCGGTTGGAAAGAAAATATTCATGCAGGGCGGAGTGTGCTACAACAAGGCTGTTCCGGTGGCCATGGCTTCACTTATGCAGCATCAGATCGTTGTTCCGCCGGAGCCGGGGCTCATGGGGGCGTTCGGGGTGGCGCTGGAGACATCGAAACGGATTGATCTAAGGATTATTGATCCTGTACAGTTTGATCTCGATGAGCTTATTGAGCGTGAAGCCTCCCGTGAGGGAAGTTTTGTCTGTGCCGGAGGCAAGGAGAAGTGTGATCGCAAATGTGAAATCGCCCGTATCAGAATAAACGGCAAAATGTACCCCTTCGGAGGAGTGTGCAACAAATACTACAACATGCGGCTTCACAAGGAAGTCGACGTGGAGGAATTTGATCTTGTCGCACTGCGCAATCATCTCCTTTTTGATGAATACGGCATAAAGGACGAGCATATCCCGGAGGACCAGGACAAACCGACTCGTACTGTGGGAATTATGAGATCGTTTCTCACCCATGCCTACTATCCTCTGTATTCCAATTTTTTCCATGAAATGGGATTCAGAGTTGTTTTGTCCGATGAAATTGATCAGGAGGGGATTTCTCGTATCGAGGCGGCATTCTGTCTCCCTGCGGAGCTTACTCATGGAAGCTTTCTCAATCTGCTCAAAAAGAAACTCGATTATATATTTCTGCCTCATATTTCTCAGATTCCCGTTCCAAATGTCCCTACATACAGTAAAACATGTGTGTTTGTACAGGGGGAGCCTTACTATCTGAGAACCACTTTCCGCAGAGAACTTGAACAGTCGCCTACAGTTCTGCTTTCACCGGTTCTGCGTATGGATGCCCAGTTTGAAAGAGCTGAAAATGCTCTTATTGAAATGGCTGTGGCCATGGGGATGAGTGAACGGAAAGCCAGGGAGGCTTTCAGGAAGGCATGCAGCAGGCAGCGAGCGTTCGAAAAAGAACTTCAGGTGCACGGGCAGAAGGCTCTTGAGTATCTTGAATCTCATCAGGATACTTTCGGGCTGGTGATATTCGGCCGTCCCTACAATGCATTTGCCTCCGATGCCAATATGGGCATTCCTCACAAGGCGGGATCAAGAGGTTATATGGTTATCCCTTATGATATGCTGCCTTCGGCCGATTATAAGGTTGATAAGCAGATGTATTGGGCCATGGGGCAGAAAATTATGAAGGCGGCTCAGTTTGTAAAGGAAAAGGAGAGACTGTTCGGGATCTTCATCACCAATTTCTCCTGCGGACCCGATTCATTCGTACTCAAATATTTCCGCAATCTCATGAAATCAAAGCCCTCGCTCACTCTGGAACTGGATCAGCACACGGCTGATGCGGGAATCGATACTCGTATAGAAGCTGCGCTGGATATCATGCAGAGTTATCTTCGGATTTATAAAAATCTGCCTTCCGAAGACACTTCATTCGTGCCGGCAAGAGTGGTGGATGGAAAAGAGATCAAGGTAATCGGCTCCGATGGGAAACAGTACAGCCTTCAGGACCCCAAAGTGGAGCTGCTCATACCATCAATGGGTCGTTACGGTTCAGAAGCGGCTGCTGCGGTTTTCAGAAATATGGGTATTGATGCCCGAGCTCTTCCCATTGCGGACAAGGATGTTCTCAATCTGGGCAGAAAGAACACCAGCTGCAAGGAATGTCTTCCCTATATCGTCACCACCGGTTCCTATTTGAATTATCTTCAGAACCGTAAGGACAAAGACAGGATTTCGCTATTCTTTATGGCTACCGGAGGCGGCCCTTGCAGACTGGGTCAGTACGGCAGATCTGTGGGGCAGCTTATTGAAAATCATCAGATTCCCAATGCGGCCGTGTTGACCATGACAGATGAGAATGGGTATGCTGGTATGGGCAGTCGCAATCTTCTCAAGGCTTGGCAGGGAATAGTTGTTTCGGATGTTTTCGCTGATATTAGAAGTATGCTTTCTGTGGCTGCTGCGGACAGGGAGAAAGCACTCGAGATTCTGGAGCAGTGCTGGGCGGAGATGATCAGTTATTTCGAAGGCAAGCTTTCCACCCGTGTTTCCACACTGCTTTCCATCATTGCCAAACGTATTTCCGAAATCCCTCTCAAGGTGAAGCCTTCGGACATACCGGTAATTTCTCTGATTGGAGAAATTTTTGTCAGAAGAGATGAATTTTCGCGCAAAAACATTGTGGATTATTTGGAAAAGCGCGGGTTTATGGTCAGGGTCGCTCCTGTGAGTGAGTATCTCTGCTACAGTAATTTTGTTCTCAATTCCAAACTAGGAGAGCGGGAGTTTGAATTCAAGGATCAGTTCAAGATCAAGATCACCTCTCAGCTGCAGGAATGGTGGGAGCGTAGAATCAAATCGATTCTTGCAGAGAGCGGGTTGTATCATTTCGAGATGATCGAGGTGGAGAAAACGATTCATTCAGCCACCCATCTGGTGAACGTGAATTTCAGGGGTGAGGCGATTCTGACTGTTGGTCTTGGACTCAGGGAGATACTCGATGATTCCTGTGGAGTGATTTCCATCGGACCATTCGGCTGCATGCCTTCGAGGGTTGCCGAATCGATTCTGAAAAAGGAGATGAATGTGATCGGTAAATCCAGGATTCCCGGCTGGAGCGAAAAAGCTCATGAATACGAGGATATCGGAGAATTTCCATTTCTGGCCTTGGAAACTGATGGCAGTCCTTTCCCTCAGCTGATAGAAGCTAATATGGAGGCTTTTGTGCTGCAGGCAAGGCGGCTGCATGAGTTCCACAAGAAGTGTAGGGAGAAGAGAAAAATTTCCCAAGGATTTTCAATGAAGGAGTTTTCTGCAAGAATTTACGATCTTGTGAGTGCCAATTCTTTTGGTATTCTCGCAAAAAGAAAAACCTGAGGGAGTGAGAGCGTTTTCGTTTTGGTGGGAAAGCCGGTTTGGCTTTCCCTTTTTTTTGGTGCTGTATGTGTATGAAATGCTTTCAAACAGACGGCTGTAAGTTGTTCTTTCATGTATCTTTATGGTTCAAAGCAGGGCTGGTATTATATTTCATAATACAAGCGCAGGGAGTTTTCTATGATAATTCATATGGCAAAACAGGCCACTCCGGAGCAGGAAAAGCGTGTTTTCCAGAAAATCACGGATGCTGGATTCGGCTATGAGATAATTCACGGTTCCACCGGAATAGATGTGATAGGTATTCTGGGGGATCTTTCCGGCGTTGAGGAGAGTTTTTTCAGTGAACTGGAGGGCGTGGACAAAGTGATCCGTATATCCAAGCCCTACAAACTGGTTTCAAGAGAGTATTCCTCGGTATCCAAGGTGATTTCGGTAGGGGATTTAAAGATAGGGGGCAGAGAACTAGCCATTATGGCAGGACCCTGTTCACTTGAATCCGAGCAGCAGATGATGACCATTGGACAGTATGTGGCCTCTTTGGGAATCGGAATCATAAGGGGCGGGGCCTATAAGCCCAGAACATCACCTTACAGCTTCCAGGGCATGGGTCTTGAGGGGCTTAAGCTGCTTGCAGCCGTGAGAGAGAGGTTCGGTCTTAAAATTGTAACTGAAGCTACTGGTCTGCACCACCATGTGGGAAAAGACGGCCTAAAGGAGAAACGCAATGTGCTGGAGAATGTCATAGAGTATGCAGATATAATTCAGATCGGTGCACGCAATATGAAATCCTACGGGTTTCTTCAGGAACTCGGGATTCTCACCAAGGACAGCAAAAAACCTATTCTTCTGAAGCGGGGGGATTCCTCCACTTTGAAGGATTTTCTTCTGGCTGCTGAATATATTGTTTCAAACGGCAATCCCAATGTCATTCTCTGTCTGAGAGGAATCCGTACCTTTGAAGAGGAGAAGTTCCAGCGTTTCACACCGGATATTGGGGCTGTAACAGTTCTCAAAAGAGAGTCAAACCTACCTGTCGTGTTTGACCCTTCTCACTCAGCCGGATACAGAGCCAGCGTCCCCGGCGTTTCTCTGGGCGCTGTAGCTGCCGGAGCAGACGGGCTTCTAATTGAAACACATCATGATCCTGCAAACGCTTTGTGTGACGGGGAACAGTGTGTTCTTGAAAATCAGCTTGCATATATCAAAACAAAATCCGATGCCATCCGCAAGCTTCTTTTGGAATGAAAATAGTAGTGTCCGCAAACAATTATTGTCAATGAGTCTGCCTTTTCTATGAAATACAAAACAGTTCTTTTCTTTTTGATTTCAGCAGTCTGTTTTTCTGCTTCCGCTTCAGTCGAGGTTCTTGAAAACAACCCCCGAAGACTTGTTCTGCGATGGGAAATGGATGATTTCGATACGGTATCCGTTCAGGATTCCACAGGAATCAGTACGCTTCTGTCCTTTGCTGAAGATAATGTGGTCACAGGTGATCCGGGAGAAGTGTTACTGCCCGGGTATTCTATGAATGTCGGGGTACCTGTTAAGGGAAACGTGCGGGTAAGTGTTTCCCCGGAGGAGGTTTACACTCAGAAGCTGGCTAATCCGCTCAAGAAAAGGAACGGGGTCAGTGACTCGTTGGATTTTTCAGCTGGATGGGTAAGTGAACCAATCTACAAACATTTAAGGGAATATCGTGCTGCACAAGTTGTTGTCCGGCCATTCCAGAGTTATGAAGACAAGGAGATCCGTATACTCAAAAGAGCTGTAATCACGTTCTCGTTCCCATCTTCAGAGCATAGCGGGCACCGGTGGGAGCCTTCCTCGGATTATGAAAGAATGGTGAGAAAACTGCTTGTGAATTTCAGTACAGCTCAGGGATGGTTCGGTACTGATCGGGTTTTGTCCAAAACTTCTTCGGAGAGTGCGTTTCCTCTTTTTGGACAGAAGGTATACAGGTTCAGTATCGGTGATGGCAGCAGGGACCTGAATGAAACCAGTACGAAAAAAAACGGGGTAGTGAAAATCCGGGGAGAACGCATACAGTCTCTTTTCGGAGAGAGTGTGAAGTTTTCAACCGTTGCACTTTATGCTTCTGTGAAAGGTGAGCTGGATCAGACGGTACCAACCGAGGGTAGTATACCTGCCGGGGTTTTCGAGATCCCTACTATGCGTTTTGATTTTGATGGGGACGGCAATGTTGATTCGGAAGACTATATTCTGGCATATGTCAGTGAAGCTTCCGATTGGGAATACAACAGTTATGTGCAGAAATTCACTTTCGGTACAAATCGCTATGATGATTACCGTACGTTCTGGCTTACGGTTAAAGAAAATGGGGAAAGCAGTCAAATGGCTTCCTTTAACGAGCCTGACGGAGAAGGGGTTTATACTCAATATTTTGAGAATAATGTTTATCTTCGCGAACCTTTGATTTTGGCTCACAATTCTCGCGAGGGAGGTATCAACTGGGCATGGAAAAAGTTTGAAAAAAGTGATTCCGACACGATTATAGATTTGAATCTTCCCGGGCTGGAGAAGGAATACAGCGGTCATGTTCTTTTTAACAGATCATATTCCTCCTACAATACCGGGATAAGCGCCTCTTTGGGAGAGACGGATCTCTGCAGCGACTGCAGAGATAGTTGGAGTACAATAAATGATTGGGAAAGCGATCAGCTCAGGATAGAATTTTTCGACAATACAGTTGATCAGAAAGGTTTCTACGAACTTTCAGGAATTCATCTGCGGTACCAGCGCAGGCTTGAGATCGACTCCGAGGTGCAAAAACTGGAGGTTTTTTCATCCAACAGCGCGGATACTGTTGAATATCATCTGTCGAAATCTGGAAATGACCTTGCTTTTATTTTCCGTGTCCCCCCCGACGAGTCTGAGGTTTCTCTGGTGGACACGGTCAGAAATCCTGCCGGAGGCGAATACAGTTGGGTCGATGAAGGAAGGCGGGGGATCAGGTATATGATACTGAAGGAAACAGAAATCGTTGATGTGAGTGATTCTCTTGAAGCAGTGCATTATAGTAATGAAAATCCTTACATTGTCCGAAATCTCAGAAATACTGCCAATCAGACTGATTATCTGATTGTAACGCATTCGGATTTTCTTTCCGCGGCTATGGAACTTGCCCGGCATAAGAAGGAATTTCGATTTTCATCACCCAAGATCGTTTTGATTGATGATGTGTACAATCAGTTTTCCGGAGGGAACACGGATCCTTCGGCTCTGAGGAATTTTTTCGCATATGTGTACAGAAACTGGAATAGGGGAGATGAACTTTCCTATGTGGTTCTTTTCGGTTCGGGGCATTATGATTACAAACACCTGAACACTAATTCTCCCAATTTTCTTCCTACAGCTCAGATCGGTGGTGAATGTACAGAAGATTACTTTGTTTTTCTGAAGCCTGGTGCATCGTATGAATCACAGGATGAGGGGTATTACTATATTGGTCGGCTCCCGGTGAAGAGTGAATCGGAGGGTTACTCCATAGTGGAAAAGATAGTTGAACTGGAGGAGCCCCAGGTTGCTGAATACGATTCCTGGCGCAACAGAGTTGTTTTTGTGGCTGATGATGACCAGCAGGGTGAAAAATATGATGAGATCAACCGCTCCTCGATTCCCCATCATGTGTCTTCCGAACGGGTGGTTGAAAAAGTTGAACAACAGAGGCCATCTCTTGATATAAGAAAAGTATATCTTTTTGATTATGAATGGAATGAGCAGTATGCAAAACCGGGAGCGACACGAGCTTTGATCAATGAGATCAACAGCGGGGCTGCTGCTGTCAACTGGTTCGGGCATGGAATCGATTATCAGTGGTCCGATGAGCACCTTTTTACTAAAGAGGATGTAGTAGGACTTTATAACCGGAATCGGTACCCTCTTGTGACATCCTTTTCCTGTTCTGTCGGTAAGTTCGACAAACCTGATGAGGTGTGTCTGTCGGCTTTGCTGGTAAAGCAACCCAGAGCTGGGGCAATCGCCACAATCTCAAGTACCCGTGAGGTGATTGCAAGTAATAACGAGAGACTTGCGGTTGCATTCTACTCTGCACTGTTTGATTCCACGGACAATGCTTCAGTAGGAATGGCTCTGAATTATGCTAAAGTAAATTATGAGAACCATAACAACAGACCTTATGTCCTTCTGGGAGATCCCTCCATAATCATGGCTGACATAAGCCGGGAAGTCGATATTGCTCTTACAGACGATAATGGAATTGCTCAGGATTCTCTTAAAGCTCTTCAGCAGGTTACTGTCAGAGGGAGTATTAAAAAAGAGGGACAGAAGGATGATCAGTTCGGAGGTTCCGATGCTTTTGTGAATGTGACGCTGTTCAATCCCTCAGACACCTCCAGAAGAAAGGACGGGGGTACGTACAGTGACCCGACCTATGTGATTCCCGGGAATCCTGTTTTCAGTACAAAAATACCCGTTGTAAATGGTTCCTTCGAGCAGTCTGTGCTTCTGCCAATGAGTGTTACATTCAATGATCCCGGGGTGAAATTGATTGCTTATGCCTGGGATGACAGTTTGATAGGAACAGGGTACCGTACCGGTATCGTGTTTGACGGTACTGATACCAATATTGTGGATTCGGTGGGGCCCAGGATCAGTATACGTCCGGTGTATAATTCCGAAAAAATGGATCAGGCTGGTCTTTTTGTCACGAATCGGATTACCGCTCATCTGCCTTTGAAGTGTGAAATCCGTATATCCGATGAAAGCGGGATAAATGTCGTGGGAACAGGTCCCGATGAGGGTTTGAGGATGGAAGTTGAAGGTGCTCTTTCCAAGCGCAGTATAAATCATCTGTTCCAATTCTCTGAGGGCGATCATCGCAAGGGTGTGGCTACTTTGACTTTCGAGGAGAATACGTTAAAAGAGGGGATACATAATTTGGTGATCAGCGCTCAGGATCTGCTGGGTAATATCACCAAGACCTCGGTAACTCTGGAGGTACTGGATCAATATCAGATTAAGCTTGACCATGTGCTCAATATCCCCAATCCGGTGCGTATGGGGCGTAAAACGCGTTTTTATTACTATCACTCCAACAGTACTCAGTCTCTTGACGTTGATGTAACTATCAGGATCTACACACTCAGCGGTAGACTGCTGAAAGTGATAAGAAATCCCCGTAATGGTGAATCATGGGTTCCCAGAGATGAAAGAGGCAATCTTTTGAGTCCAAATGTGTATCTGTATCAGATAACGGCAGAGGCTCCCGCTTTCAATAAAAGCGCCAAGAGCGGTATAAAGAAGCTTGTGGTGCATCCCCCGCGGTAGATCTCAAATTTTCATCAAAATATGACACGAAACTGAACAGCTGAT
>JBKGXV010000002.1:0-131732 GCA_046546375.1 Chitinispirillaceae bacterium
CATCTCCCTCTTCCAGAGGCAGAATGAACTGTTCCGGGCTGGATGTTACAAGACCGTTTTGTGATGGCTGTTGGCGTGTTGGTGACATCAATCCGCAATACCTGCTTGGCGGTTTCCGATGTGATGGTGAACTCCGCTTTTCCGTCGGTGGTATCGGAAAAGTATACTGTGGCTCGGCCGTTTTCATCAGTAGCTACGGTGTCATCGGAGAGCCATCCGCTTTGGTGATCAATGAACACGCGGGCGCCGCTGAGAGGGTCGGCGTCGTGAGCGCTGTCTGCTCTTACCCGAATGCGCAGAGCGATCGTGTCGCCTGTTCTGACATAGGCGCTGTCTGTGCTGGCAAAAAGAACCGGAGTGGCATCGGGATCCTCTACCGGATTCGAACTTATGATTCCCGGATCAACCACATCGCCGTTGTCATCTTTGATTGTACAGAAAAAAAACAGAAAAGCGCTTAAGCTTGCCAGCCACAAATGGCGTGTACCTTTTCTCACTGCCATTCCTCCTTATTGAAATGCTCAATGCAGATTTTTTCTACGATTGAAAATCATTCCTAATTATAGATATTATATTTTGGAAAAATCAATGACTAAAACGTATACTATTGGCGCAAATGAGGTTGAGTCGATCCAGAGCAGGCCAATGAAAAATCAAAATACAACAGGCCTTCCCCAAGAGGGACTAAAAATCCGAGGATTATCAAAAGACTGTTTTCTTTATGAAGCCGGTCTTCGTACTGAAGACCGGATACTTTCGGTTAATGGTCAGGATGTCACCGATGAGCTGGATTTTCATTTTTACGCTGCCGAGCAGTTTCTGGAAATAGAGCTGTTTCGAAAAGGACGCATAGGGGTGATTGAGTTGGAACGCCCCTTTGGCAGTTCGCTTGAAGTCGATTTTTTCGAAAAGCCCATCAACCGCTGCACCAACCGGTGTATCTTCTGTTTTATTGATCAAATGCCTCCGGGGCTCAGATCTTCCTTATATATAAAGGATGAGGACTACAAACACTCTTTTCTCAATGGGAATTACGTTACACTCTCATCTACGACAGATCAGGATTTAGAGCGGATTGTCTCCATAGGCCTTTCTCCTCTTTTCATCTCCGTGCATGCCACCGATCCGAATGTTCGGGCTGCCATGCTTCGCAACCGGCGTGCTCCGGATATAAGAAAGCAGCTTCAGTTCCTTAAGGAAAACGGAATCTGTTTTCATACCCAGATTGTGGTGTGTCCTGGTTACAATGACGGTGAGGTTCTGGAGCGCACGGTTGAGGATCTGTTCGGATACGGAGATTCTCTTTTTTCCATAGCCGTAGTGCCGGTTGGCTTGACCCGGTTCAGAAAAGAATCTTTAAGCGCGGTGGACAGGCACAATGCTGTCTCGATCTGCGAAAAGATGAGTACCATATCAGAACTTCATGCTAGAAAAGACGGGGTCAGAAGACTGTTTTTGGCCGATGAGCTGTATATCCGGGCCGGTTTGCCTATACCGCCTGTTTCCTATTACGAGGATTATCCTCAGATTGAAAATGGTGTGGGATTGGTAAGACAGCTTTTGAAGTCGGTTTCTTCACTTAAACGGAAGTTGAAGGAGTGTGCACAGGAATGCAGCATAGTGAAAGGAACTGTATTGGTTCTTACAGGCATGTCTGCGTATTCTTATATAAACAGTGCTGTTTCTGAGTTGGGTTGTTTTTCTGAAGCGGAGTATCGGGTTATAGGAGTCCAAAACAAGTTTTTCGGTGATTCTGTTACAGTTGCCGGATTGCTTACCGCTTCCGATGTCATCAGAGCTGTCAGGAAAAATGCTGCAGAAGGGATTGTGGCCGAGGTGGTGCTGCCCTCGGTGATGTTCAACCACAACGGATATACTCTTGATGGGTTTTCCCCTGAGCGGATCAGCCGTAAAATCGGACTGCCGGTGAGAGTAGCCGGATCTATGGAAGAGGTTATTTGTTATGCGCAATGAAATGTCGGAAATGAATTCGCAGGAACCAATCAGAATCAACCGCTTTTTGGCCCAGTGCGGTTTGGGGGCCAGACGAAAGTGTGATGAGCTGATTCGAAGCGGGCACATTCTTGTGAATGGGAAAAAGGTGGCCGAACTGGGAATGAAGATACGTCCTGATTCGGACAAGGTTGAATACAAGGGGAAGGCTTTGCGGCCCATCAAAAAACTTCAGTACTGGGCATATTTCAAACCCCGTGAAGTGATGGTTACCAGCAACGATCCTCAGGGGAGGACTACCGTTTATGACGCATTGAAAAGAGATGGTCTCGATGCGGATATTCTGAAGTATGTGGGAAGGCTCGATTATAATTCAGAAGGGCTTCTTCTGCTCACTAATGACGGGGGGCTGATTCATGCTCTGACTCATCCCCGTTTTCAGATAAAAAAGGTGTACCTGGTCAGGACCGGGCGAGCAATGGGCGAGACTGAAATAACCCAACTCATAAAAGGGGTGGAATCAGAGGAACAGATCCTCCATGCTGCGAAAGTGAAGCAGATAGAGGTGAAACCGGGGCAGCAGTGGTATGAGATCACCCTTTTTGAGGGAAAAAACAGACAGATCAGACGTATGCTTGAAGCTGTGGGTCACGATGTACGTCGGCTCAGAAGAATTCAGTTCGCCACAGTGAGGTTGGGGAATATGAAAACCGGCACATATCGTGAATTGACTCAAAGGGAAATTTCCGGTCTGAAAAACGCCGGTTACAAGTAATTGGAATTCACAAAAGATTTATATACAGGGGATATTGTCAAATGAAATACAAAGCGGTGATGTTCGATTTGGATGGCACCTTGCTGGATACGATTGATGATCTGGCTGAGTCGATGAATTCCGTTCTCGCAAAACTGGGCTATCCTCAGCACTCTGTTGACAAGTACCGTCACTTCGTGGGAGACGGTATGGTGAAACTGGCTCAGAGAGTGCTTCCCGATGCAGATGAGGATGTGGTGTCGACCTGTCTCGAAGCTATGAGGGAGGAGTACGGGCGCAGATGGGATCTGAAAACCCTCCCTTATCCGGGAATAGTGCAGATGCTTGATGAATTGAAGGAAAGAGGGTTGATACTGACCGTCTTTTCCAATAAGCCTGACGGGTTTACGAAAATGGTGGTGTCGCATTACTTCGGTGATGAGCGGTTCAGGGTGGTGATGGGGGCCAAGCATTTTCCCACCAAGCCCGATCCATCCGGAGCACTTCACATCTCAGAGCAGGTAGGTGTCACACCTGAAGAGTTTCTGTATGTGGGGGATACCGATACCGATATGCGCACAGCTGTGGCTGCGGGCATGTTTCCTGTTGGTGTGGCCTGGGGGTTTAGAACAGAGCAGGAACTGACGCAGGCGGGTGCCGAGCTGATTGTCAGGAAACCTCAGGAGTTGTCAGACGCTTTGGGCTGATTAGCAGGTCTGCCTTTTAGGCCTGTTTCTTGCTACTATTCTTCTGCTTGCGAGCCGGTTTTCCGGTCCGATTTACATTTCTTTGACCTTCTGCGCTTTATATTTTATGTGTCACCAATGATTTACAGTGACAATTCAGTATTGGAACCGTGATGGAACACAGTACACTTTTTCCCGAAATTGATAACCGATCACGCTGAAAGGATGCATGGATGAACAGAGTCGAGCTGGCAGTGAGAACCTTTTTCTGGATTTTTTTCAAGAAGGAATTCAGGGATCAAATCGCCACCTATTTTGAAGAGGGGCCTCCACAGATTGAAGAGCAGCCTGCGCCTCAGCCGGTAATCGAGGAAAAAAAGGTCAGCCGTTCAGAAGCGGTTCAGCTGCTTGCGCTGCTTCAGCGTGAAGGGCGTCTGGTTGATTTTCTCCAGGAACCAATCGATGCCTACAGTGATGCTCAGATCGGAGCTGCGGTGCGCGATGTGCACCGGGATTGTGCTTCTGTTCTGGACAGGGCTTTCGGGCTGGAATCTGTGGTGGAGCAGGAGGAAGGTTCGCAGATGACTGTGTTGGCAGGCTTTGATCCGGACCAGTATCGTCTTACCGGAAATGTTACCGGCAATCCGCCCTACAATGGTGTTCTGCGTCATCATGGCTGGAGAGCCACCCGGTGTGAGTTGCCTCAATACCAGGGAACGGAGGAAGGTGCGAATGTGGTTTCTCCCGCCGAGGTGGAATTGAGTTAGTTTCTTCTGTTTTCAAAGGTGCATCTTTGTTTTAAAATCAAGGAGAAAGTGCGAAAATGGCATCTAAGTATGCAATTGGAATAGATCTGGGTACGACTAACAGCGTTCTTGCTTACAGAACACTCGAGGATGAATCGGAGATCAAGCTTCTGGAAGTTCCTCAACTGGTAGCTGCATCCACAGTAGAAAACAAAAATTCTCTTCCCTCCTTTTGTTATCTGGCAACAGAGGCTGAAAGTGAAAAGGAGGTCTACAGTGTGCCCTGGGATGGAAACAGGGATTTTGCTGTGGGGGAATTGGCGCGCCGTCAGTCAGCCGACGTCCCCACCAGAACCGTTGCGGCAGCCAAGTCATGGCTTGCGCATTCCAAAGTGGACAGAAGATCGCCCATTCTTCCCTGGAACGCGCCCTCAGACGTGAACAAAATTTCACCTGTCGAGGCTTCCAGGCGCTACTTGGCGCACTTGGTCGATGTATGGAACCAGAGTTTCCCCGATGATTCTCTCAGCGAGCAGCAGGTGGTGCTTACGGTTCCTGCTTCATTTGATGCCAGTGCCCGTGAGCTCACTATGGAGGCCGCCAGGCTGGCCGGTCTTCCTCAGGATCTGGTTCTGCTTGAGGAGCCTCAGGCTGCGGTTTATTCCTGGCTTGCCCATGCGGGTGATGAGTGGCGCAGCAAACTGAAAGTGGGTGATAATCTTCTTATCTTTGATGTCGGAGGAGGGACTACCGATTTCACTCTTATCGGGGTTGAGGATGAGGAGGGTGATCTTGCGTTGAAGCGAATCGCAGTGGGAAACCATATCCTTGTGGGCGGAGACAATATGGATCTCACGCTTGCTCATGTGGCCAAAGGCGTGTTCTCCGATCAGGGTGTTAATCTTGATCCGTGGCAATCTGTTGCGCTCTGGCATTCCTGCCGTCATGCAAAGGAGCAGCTTTTGGCTATAGGCGGTCCGGAAACTCACCCCGTGACAGTTCTGGGCCGAGGCTCCAAACTTATCGGGGGTACGATTTCAGCTGATCTGACATCAGAGCAGGCAAAAAGCGTGTTGGTGGATGGCTTCTTTCCGGTGTGTGAAGCGGATGCGGTTCCCACCCGCAGACCGGCATCCGGGTTCAGACAACTGGGACTTCCTTTTGAATCCGATACGGCTATCACCCGACATCTGGCTCATTTTCTCAGAATGCAGGGACAGAACGGAGTGTCCGTACATCCATCGCATGTTCTTTTCAACGGGGGAGTGTTCAAGGCGGATGTGTTCAGGATGCGTTCTCTTGAGGTGATTCAGTCCTGGTTTGGAAAGGATGTGGATCCTCTTGAACAGAATCCGGATCTTGACTATGCGGTGGCAAAGGGGGCGGCATATTATGCTTTTGTGAAACAGAGCAGGGGTTTGCGTATCAGAGGCGGTACAGCCCGTTCCTACTATGTCGGAATAGAGACCGCCGGACCTGCGGTGCCCGGTTTGGAACGGCCGCTCAGCGCACTTTGTGTGGTTCCTTTCGGTATGGAGGAGGGGACTCAGATCGATGTGCCAAGCGAGGAGATCGGACTTGTGGTGGGAGAGCCTGCCAAGTTCCGTTTTTTCAGTTCCTCGGTGCGCAAACAGGATGCTCCCGGAAATCTGATTGAACATTACGATGATAACGAAATGCAGGAAACAGATTCTCTGGAAGCAAATCTGCCGGGTGATGAAAGGTTTACTGAAGGATATGTGCCGGTTACGTTTCAGTCGAAGATAACCGAGCTTGGCGTATTTGAACTCTGGTGCAAAAGCACCGTTTCTGACGATTCGTGGAAATTGGAATTCAGTGTTCGGGAAAGTTAATGAATCAGGAACAGGAACAAGAACAGAAAAGCCGTTATATAGTGGGAATAGATCTTGGTACGACCAATTCTGCTGTATCGTATGTCGATTCCTCTGCAAAAAATCCCAGAATAGAGGATTTCCCGGTTCTTCAGGTGGTGGCACCGGGGGAATATGACAGACGGGATCTTTTTCCCTCTTTTCATTATGAAGCGTCACAGGAGGAGTTCGCTCCCGGGGCACTGAATCTGCCCTGGGAGGAGGGCAACACGCGTAACACCACCGGAGTGTTTGCGCGCAATCATGGCGCTAAGGTCCCGGGGCGTCTGGTAGTGTCGGCCAAATCGTGGCTGAGCCACTCCGGAGTGGACCGTACTGCTCCGCTTCTTCCATGGCATGCGGTTTCCGATGCGGACAAGATATCGCCGGTGGAGGCAAGTTCGCGCTACATAGCTCATGTCCGTGAAGCCTGGAATTATGAACATCCCGATGAGCCGCTTGAAAATCAGGAAGTCATTCTCACAGTACCTGCCTCTTTTGATGAAATCGCACGGGAGCTTACAGTCAAAGCTGCAGGCAGTGCGGGACTTACCAATATCGTGCTTCTCGAGGAGCCTCAATCCGCCTTTTATTCCTGGATCAACAGGCACAGTTCCGACTGGCAGTCCAGGGTGGAAGCCGGGCAGAAAATTCTTATCTGTGATATCGGGGGTGGTACAACCGATTTCACGCTCATAGAGGTGCGTCCGGAGGGTGCGGGAGTGCGCTTTCACAGAATTGCTGTAGGGGAGCATCTGATTCTGGGCGGTGATAATCTGGATCTCGCTCTTGCCTATCATACTGAAAAGAAAATACTTGAGGGTAAAAGGCTTTCACCGCGTCAGTTCACTGCGCTGGTACGCAGCTGTCAGTTTGCAAAGGAAAGCCTGCTGAGTGAGAATCCCCCCGATCAGGTTCCGGTTTCCATTCCCGGGAGCGGATCATCGCTCATCGGAGGAGCTGTTCAGTCCCAGATAACAAGAGAGGAAGCCGAAGAGATCCTGATTGACGGCTTTTTACCTTATGTCCAGATCAATGAAAAGCCTGCGGAGCTTCAGTCCGGTTTTCAGGAATTTGGCCTTCCCTATGCGCCCGATCCGGCCATCACCAAATACCTCTCCTCGTTTCTTACAGCTCACGGAGGGGAGAATTTGGAGGATATAAGGCCCGATATCGTTCTTTTCAACGGCGGGGTGCTTACATCCGATATAATACGGAAGAGAATTCTCGATGTCCTGAGCAGCTGG
Source organism: Chitinispirillaceae bacterium (assembly GCA_046546375.1). Classification (GTDB taxonomy): domain Bacteria; phylum Fibrobacterota; class Chitinivibrionia; order Chitinivibrionales; family Chitinispirillaceae; genus JAEZKC01. The sequence goes on from JBKGXV010000002.1 coordinate 7,258, forward strand.
TTCAGCAAAGATGATCCCAACTGGTCACCTCAGGTGCTCCAGAACAAGCGCCCCGAGCTGGCGGTGAGCCGGGGGGCATCCTATTTCGGATTGGTGCGGAGAGGGTTGGGGGTGAAGATATCTGCAGGCCTTGCCCGCTCATATTATATAGGTGTGGAAACAAAGGCGGGGGAGTCAGCCGCACTGCAGGCTCTCTGTCTTGCTCCGGCTGGACTACAGGAAGGCGAGAGTGTGGACATCAGTGAAAGGACCTTCGACCTTCTCATACGGCAGCCTGTGGAATTCCCTCTTTACGTATCGAGTATCAGAACTGTTGACAAACCTGGTGATATGGTGGATATTGATCCGCTGGAGATGCATTCTCTTCCACCTATCCGTACGGTGCTGAAATCCGGCAAGGGCATGGAGGCGAAAAGGGTGACAGTCATGCTTCATGCCCGACTCACAGAAATCGGCACGTTGGATCTGTGGTGTTCGGAAAGGGGAGGTAACAGAAGCTGGAAACTTCAGTTCGATGTGCGTTCTGCGACCCGTACCGACATATCGGCTCATATCGGCGCAGGAGAAACTGCGGGTTTTCTTGATGTGGATACGGTCGAGGGGTGTAAGGATCTGATTGTGAATACGTTCCGCACCGATGCAGCTCGGGAGGGAGATCCCCGCAATCTGGTCAAGCGCCTTGAAGCTCTTTGCGGTATGGATCGTACTCAGTGGCCCCCCTCTTTTCTGAGATCGCTCTGGGAGGTGGTGCTGGACAATGAAGAGGGACGCAAAATAGATCCGTTGTATGAAACCAGGTGGCTTAATCTTTTAGGATTCACGCTGAGGCCGGGCTACGGAGTTGCTGTGGACGACTGGAGGGTGAAGCAGACCTGGCAGATTTATCGCCTGGGAGTGATTCACTCCCGCAATCAGGCCTGCACCGCCGAGTGGCGGATTCTCTGGAGACGGATTGCCGGAGGGCTTACTCAGGGGCAGCAGCGCACTCTTGCGCAGCCTCTTATGAGTTCTCTGAGGAAAATGTCCCGTAAACCAGAAGACAAAGGAAGAAAAAAACAGGGTAAACGGGACGGAGAACGGTTCGGGGTGCATGAGCTGGCAGAGATCTGGCGCATGCTTGCCTCTCTGGAGCACCTCTCCTCTCAAGCCAAAAAAGAGCTGGGTGAAATGGCTCTGAATCTGATCGGCAGAAAGGATTCTGTGGCAGATGCTGCGGTGTGGGCATTGGGCAGGTTGGGATCCAGAGTACCTATGTACGGCCCACTTAACGAACTGGTGGATGTCGAGACTGTTGAGGGGTGGGCTGATCAGCTGATGAAAAATGCCCGGCCCGGGATCACCCTGTCATTCAGTCTGGTGCTCATGACACGTCTGACCAACGACCGTTACCGGGATGTTGGTGAGCGGGTCAGGGCTGATGTGGTTAATTTTCTGCGCGCATATGATGTGCCTCATCATTATTCAATACTGGTTTCAGAGGGGGGGAAGCTTGATGAGGAGGAGCAGAGCGCGGCTTTTGGAGAACAGCTTCCGCGGGGTCTGAGGATCAGCGGTTGATCGTTGTCGCGTTTCTAAGCAGGTGTGCAATTTACTGATTCTTTGGTAGAGATCATATTCCACTGATTCAGGGTTCCTCCAGAAAAAGTGTCCGTTCCATGTATGGGTATGGAGCTGAAGCTTCACTGTTCGGCTATGATCTTCTGCTTATGGAAAAATTTGCAATTTGTGATTCTGCGTAATTCAAAAGGTGAAAACCTGCATGGTGAATTCATCGGAAAAACCCTGATTCCCTGGTTGCAGGAAACCGGGGTGACTGAAATACAAAGGTGAAAAAAGACGAGATTGTGCTCGTCTTTTTCTGTTCTAATCCGAAAAGATGTTGTTGATCTTTTGTTGAGTCCTTACCCAAACATCTTTTTCACCAGTTCTCCTACTTTCCTGCCCATGTTCTCTGCAGTCTTGACACCGGTATCATCCTTTTCGATTCCATCGGGATTTCCGCTCCACAGTATGCCGCCGAAATGACTTGTCGGGGAAGCATCCGATACTACAGTCATACCCTGAATCATGGCATTCTTTACAAGATCCATCGCGGTCAGCTCCTGGCCACCGTTGCGTGAACGGCCGACTGTCAAAACTCCCGCAATCAGATTCTCGAATCTGAATCCGTTTCTTCTGAATAGAACGCAGCGGTCGATGAACATTTTCATCTGCGAGCTCACGCCGCCAAAATAGACCGGGGAAGCCAGGATCAGCCCCTTGATATTATCATCTTTCAGAAGGGGCAGTATCTTATTGGTGAAATCATCATCGAGTGCACAGGTGTATTCTTTCCGACATTTGGCACAATCGACACATCCGGAGAATGTATGGTGAGAAAGCTGTAAGATTTCGGTATCGACTCCGGACTGTTTCACCGCCTCCATAGCTTTCTTAAGACCGAAAAGTGTCGTACTGTTCTCTTTTTTGGGACTTCCACAAATTCCAACAACTTTCATCTTTACCCCTTTCGGTTCGTCAAAATTCCACGATACTCTTATTTTTAGCAGATTGCAATTATTGAAAAACTGACCTGTTTTTCCATTCATCATCCAGCGGCAAAATAAAAAAAGCCGGTAAGAAAATAAACCTACCGGCCTCTTATCAAGAATATAGTCTGATTTATTTCAGATCCGCAGTTGCTTCCGCAGGCTTTTCTTCTGCCTTCAGAGACTCGGCATCCAGATCGAATTTTTCAAGGTCGCTTTCCTTGATCAGGAACAGTTCATCTTTGCCCTCAACTCTGGTCCAGTACTGCTTTTTGTCCTCTTTGGCTTTTCCGACCACGAATTTCCTTTCGGCACCTCCGTTGAGCGTCACCGCAACCGCCAGAGATGGTTCGTTCATACCGGAAACCGAGTCTTCCGGAACGTCATAGACAAATTCAGCAGTTTTAAGAGAGGAGAGCGTGGAGAGCATTTTGTTGACCGTGTCGGCCGCAGCCATATGCTGGATAGGTTCGGTGATAGTCCATCCTGAATCTGATTTTTCAAGAACCACAGCTGAGCCGTCCTCTTTTGTAAGAGAGATCTTGTCGGCAGAGCCGCTTGAGAACTGCACGATTCTCTTTTCTCTCCACTTGTCCAGCTCGGAGTGAACAGACATGCGCAGTCCTCCCAACACCGAATACACTTCATCGCTTCCCAGAAGGCGAACGCAGTTACTGTTCCACTCAAACCCTTTATCACCTATGAACATGGAACCCACAGAACTGTCATCTCCTTTCAGTACCTCCACAAACATTCCGCTTGCGCTGTCCACCTCGAACTTGGACTGCTTTTCTGGATTGTTGGAAACCAGATCGCCTTTTTTCATGGTGACAAGCTTCTCCAGCGCTATCTGCACCGATGCACTGTCGGCCGTGTAGAGTTTTTCCTCATCGGTTTTAGAGTTGTCTTTCTGGTCGGCAACTTTGCCGACCATCCAGGTACCGTTTTTGTTAACCAGCTTGAGTGTGTTCCCGTCCTTTCTGATCATTACCGATGATATTGATTTTTCATCCAGACCGGGGAAGAATTTCAATTCACTTTCGGATGGTTTTTTGGAATTGAGTTTTTCTGATATTATGAATATGGCGGTGACCAGCACCAATACACTCAATCCCAGAACAAGTTTCTTATTTTTTCCCATTGTTATTGTCCTCCCTTGTGGTGACACTGACCGGTGCAGGTGAGATTTTCTCCCTGCGTCTCAGAGAAATGAAGATTCCCACTATGATAACCAGCAGAGGCATGGTCAGGATATTCGCCAGACGGATCATGTTGGGGGTTTTCGATCCCTCTTCAAGTACGTTTGCATCGATTGTTTTGTCTTTGAGCACACGTGAGCGGATCTGGATAAGATTGTCATCCAGGGAAAGCCAGTCCACGAGGTTATGCATGAAAAGAAGGTTGCTTTTTGTCGTGTTCTGGTCTGAAACGAAATCCGCATCTCCGATCACCACCAGATTGCCCTTGCTGTTTGAGGGATTTACACTGCGTGAAGCATCCTCCGGTGAAAGTGAGATCGGTTGTGCCGTGTCCGAGCTTGCGTCTTTAACCGGCGGAACACTTTTCCCCTTGAAATAGGAGGAGAAATCTCCTGAAAGGTGAGCCGCAAGAACCTGAGGTTCTAGTTTGTCTTCTTCCGGCACATCGTACTCGGCTTTGGGTTGAAGATCGAAACTGCCGGCTGTAATCCAGCTTTGATCACTGGAGGATACAAGTGGGGTTGCTTTCACCTTTTGCTGCTCGGTATTTGCCGTATCCGCTTTGAACGTAAGTCCGCTTGCCCAGGCCAGAACCAGCTCCGAGTGGGATGATACGGCCGGATTGTCTTTGTTGAATCCCTTGCTGCCTATTCTTACAAAATAGGGATAGGGGACTCTTTCATTGAATGTGAACGGTCCGACATTTTTGGGAATGGCAACGTGGCTGCAGGAAGCATCCTGAACCAGATTCCGTTCCACTTTCACACCGTAGTGTTCCAGCAGATCGAGAATTTTTGTCTCCTGTACAATTCCGCGTGCGCCCTGCTGAAATGAGATGGAGACCGGGTCTGTCATGGCGATCAGATTTCCGCCGTTCATAAAGAACTGGTCGATTTCAAAAAGCTGGCGATCGGTGAAGTTTGTGCCACCTGGAATGATGAGGGTTTTGATATCCTCATCGATGGGCTCGCCTTTGGATATATCAACCGTGTTGACTGTATAGTCACGCCGGAGCTCGTCGAAAAGCGGAGCGTACTTCTTTTCTGTTGTTTCCTGCTGCGCATTCATCTGGGGGCTGACCTGATTGGGAATGAAATCCCCGCTCTGTGTTTTGAGAATACCAACTTTGGGCTCGGAATCCCGCATGACCTTCATGATTCCCTGAGCAAGGTCATACTCCAGATTGTTGAGGTTCTGAATTATCGGAATGGACTCCTTTTTGTTTCCATAGCCGATACCTATTCCCATGTAGCCCTTCATTGCCTGGGCTTTGTCTTTTTTCACGGTCTGAAGAGTGACTTCCGGCACGTTGAAACTTCTGGCTGCATCGGCCGCATCTTTATCCTCCGAGGGGTTCTCGTAGGTGATGCGAAGCTTGTTTCCGGCGAGGTTCTGGAATTCACTCAGAAGATCCTTGACGGTGGTAACTGTGTTGTAGGTTTCCGGCGGAAGATCATTCGAGAAGAAGACCTTTATGTTGACGATATCATCCATTCCTCTCAGAAGTTTCTTGCTCGCTTTTGAAACAGTATACTGCTTGTTTTCGGTAAGATCGATACGCCTGAACAGGCTGCTTGCCCCGTAGTTGACAAGTGCAACAACTGCCAGAACAGCTGCAATTATCACGGCAAGCTCGGTTCTGGTTTTTATCTTTTTGGTTTCCATAGTCATTATCCCATTTCCAATTATTGGTTATTCAAATTTTCTGCTGCCGAGTGACTGAGTGTTGAGAAACAGAAAAAAGCCGATAATAGAGAGATAGTAGATTATATCTCTGCTGTCTATGACTCCCCGTCCTATGCTGTCAAAATGGGTTGTAAGTCCCAGATAGGAGAACAGAGGTACAAGGGAGGTGGGCAGAAAGGTGGTGACCATGGGATGTCCGATCATCATCAGTACGAAAATGACCACCAAACCCGTTATGAACGCCACGATCTGATTTTCCGTATGTGATGAAACCCACAATCCGATAGCCAGATAGGCTGCTCCCATGAGAATCGCTCCGATATAGCCTCCCAGAATAGGTCCGGGATCGGGACTTCCGATCAGAAAGATGGTGATCGGTACTGTGATTGATAAAAGAATCACTATGGAAAGAAAGGCCAGAGAAGCGAGGAATTTCCCCAGAACGACCTGGGCATCGCTGAGCGGCCAGGTGAGAAGCAGTTCCATGGTTTTCGCTTTTTTCTCCTCGGCCCAGCTTCTCATGGTGATTGCTGGAATGAAAAACAGAAACACCCAGGGAAGAATGTTGAAATAGTTGCGCATCTCTGCCTGATTAAGCAGAAAAAAGCCCTGGAAGAACATGAAATTGGTCGCCACAAGGTATACGGTTATGAAAACGTAAGCTATGGGCGATATGAAATAGGAGGTGAACTCCTTTCTGAATATTGCCGCCACTGTGCTCATTTGTTAACTCCTTGTCAGTTGTGTGAAAACATCCTCAAGACTTGCCGATTCGCGTCTGAGTTCGGCCAGGCTCCAGCCGTTGTCCACGGCACAATTGAAAAGCATCTCTCCGATATCGTCTTTTGTCGCGGTCTGGATGAGAGCGTTGTGCCAGCCGGAGTCAAGGTCCTGGAGTTTTACCATGGACACTCCGTCGATATCCGACAGACTGTTTTCGATGGAAATTTTCTCACCTTTGATCTTCATAGTGTAATGTGAACCGCTTTCGTAGCCTTCAGTGAGTTCATCCGGTGTACCGCTGGCTACTATCGCACCGTCACTGATGATGAGAATCTTGTCACAGGTGGCGGAGACTTCCGAAAGGATGTGTGAGCAGTATATAACGGTTTTCTCTTCACCGATTTTTTTGATCAGATTACGGATCTCTATGATCTGGTTGGGATCCAGACCCGACATGGGCTCGTCGAGAATCAGCAGGTCGGGGTTGTGAATCATTGCCTGAGCCAGACCGACTCTCTGGCGATATCCTTTGGAAAGTTTGCCGATCTGGCGGTTGGTCATTTTGGTAAGACCGCACACCGAGAACATCTCGTCGATACGGGATTTGAGCCGGCTGCCCTTAAGTCCCCTGACTTCCCCCACAAAGTTCATGTACTCCTGGACAGTCATGTCATTATAGAGAGGAGTGCTTTCAGGCAGGTATCCGATTTTCTGCCGGATCTGAAGGCTTTGTTCCGCCGTGTCCAGCCCATCGACCAGAATACTTCCGCTTGTAGGCGGGATGAAACAGGTGATGATGCGCATGGCGGTGGTTTTCCCGGCGCCGTTTGGGCCCAGAAAACCGAACACTTCTCCTTTGGGGATCTGGAAATTCAGGTCTTTAACGGCGTGTACTTGGCCGAATTTTTTGTTGAGGTTTTTGACCTCCAACATCAAAGAGCTGCTTTTTTGGTTCATAGATTTACCACCATTGTGTGATAAAAGGTGAGTAGGTTGTATTGTAAAAAAGAACTTTTCAGTTTTATGCTGAAATAATCAAATCACTCCAATAAAGAACAATCAGGCTTTAAAATGTGAAAGGAACAATTCACTGTCAAACTGTCAGCGCCGAATCAGAGCTGAAACAGCGTTCGGGGAGTGAATACGAATTGTACTCTGGAATATTGTATCAAGGGCGGGAAAAGAGGGGAAAATCTCCCCTCCGATATCTTTTATTCAGTTTTTTTGGCTTCCTGAATCTGAGTGCGGAGATCCTGAGCCATTTTTTTAATATTCTGAAGACTTTTGCGGGCACGGGTTCCTGCGGATTTGTTACCACGTTCAAATTTTTCGTATTCGGCTTTGAGAACTTCCACTTCGTTCAGAAGATCCTGAAGAGACATTGTTCCTCCTTGATATTTTGTAAGGGTCGGTTGTTGAATCTTGTATAATTCTTTTTACAGCATAGGTAATATCATAATTGTCTCTCTTAAAACGCTAGTATTTTTCCAAAATATCTCAAAAAAACGCATCTCAGGGGTGAAAAAGGTAATAAAGCCCTGCAGGTTTGCTTATTGTTCCCAGAGCAGGAAACTCTTTCTGTGCAGCTTGAGTAAGGGTTTGCCACCAGCTGTTTCCGCGCTGTTCTCTTTCAATCACTTTGCAGTTCTGCGGAAGTCCAGCCTTCTGACACAAGTAGCTCAAGGCTTTCTCATACCCTCCAAGGGTATCCACAAGATTTCTCCTTGTGGCTTGTTTTCCTGTGAAAAGACGTCCGTCCGCCACTTTCCTCACCGAATCCGTTTCCATTGCTCTTCCAGCACTGATCGCCTGAATAAACTGCTCGTGGGTATCATCCAGAAGCTTTTGAAATATCTGGTTTTCCTCTTCATTGTGGTTTCGATAGGGACTTGCGATATCTTTGAATTCACCAGCTTTGTATACTCGGAACCCGATACCCAGCTTTTCGGTCAGTTCCTTGTAGAGGGGGATGGTGAATATGACTCCGATGCTACCGGTCAGGGTTCCCGGGGAGGCGAAGATTTTTTCCGCAGGACTGGCGATGTAGTACCCTCCGGAAGCTGCCATATTTCCCATGCTGACTACCAGCGGCTTATCTGCGGTTCTGTATGCTGCTACTTCTGAATAAATCTCCTGGGAGGGAGCTACTGCTCCGCCCGGACTGTCGATCCGTAGGAGAACTCCGGCAACGGACTGGTCACGGCGGTAGCTGCGAAGCTGATTCACATACCATTCCGACTCTTCAATCATTCCCTCCACTCGTACCACTGCAAGTTTCTGAAGAGAGATGGTCTTGATATTGGAAGAATTCCTGAACATGACGATAATACCAAGTACCACTGGAAGCAAAATCACCAGCAGGATTATGATTCTTTGTACATTCCGTTTCATTATCCGCCTTCCTGCACAATTTTGATGGTATCTCCCGGCGTGATTCTGGAATCTGGAGTCAAATTGTTGTATTCATATATAGAATCCAGTGAAACATCCAGATCGGATGCTATACTCCAGAGATTATCCCCTTTTTTGACGGTATACAGTTGCGCATTTTTCGGGAGTTTCACGGCAGGAGAGCTGGATTTCTTTTCGGTTGGTATTTCTTTGGAATCAACAGGAAGTTTGACCTCATCTCCTATATGCAGAACGGATGTTTCAGTCAGTCCGTTGAGCTCTAAAAGCTTGTCCAGATCAATTGAGAACTTTTGGGAAATGCTGAACAGGTTATCGCCTTTCCGCACCGTATGAGTGATGAAATCTCCTTTTTTCTGAGTCTTTGGGCTATCAGCTTTTTTCTGATTGATTTTTTGGGGTGATCGGTTTTTGTTTTTGGTTTCTTTGTACACCAGAATATCACCGGGAAAGATGAGCGGCCTTTTGGGATTGAGGCAGTTGATCTGGGCCAGTTCTTTCACCGGTACACCCAGGTTTTGAGCTATGGTATACAGATTATCACCTTTTTTCACCAGATATTTGCCTGTATATTTTCCTTTGTTGTCACTCGAGGCGGAACTTGCGTTCATATCTGCCGAATGGTAGATGAAAATCGTCTGGTTGGCTTTGAGCTGCTGGGGACGGGAGATGTTGTTCCATTTGAGTATTTCCTTTACTGTCACTCCGAAAACATCGGCAATTTTCCAGACTGAATCGCCTTTGCGAACCCTGTAGGAGATCTTCTTACCTTTTCTTTTTGCTGCAGCTTTCACGGTGCTTTTTTTCACACCCGAAGAGGATGCAATTTTTCCGGGCACTGAAGTGTTGACCGGTATGGGAATAAACAGATTTCTGCCCGCAATGATACGATTTGTTCTCAAATTATTTATTGTTCTCAATCCACTTACAGGAACTCCGAATTTTCTGGCAATCTGCAGCAGGTTGTCTCCCCGTCGAATCCTGTATCTGTAGAATTTGACTTTCTTTTCATCCGGAAGCTCGCTGTAGAATTTTTTAAACGCTTCTGCATATCCTTTGGGAAAATAAAGCTGTACGTTTTCCAGATCAGGCGGGGTACACCAGTGAAGTATATGGGGGTTCATCTTTTTTATCGTGTCCAGGGAAAGATCAATTCCTTTGGCAATCGTGGACAGTTCGACACAGTCGCTTACAAACACGGTATCGGGATCGAAAATGGTATCGGTCTGAAATGAAAAATCAAAAACATCGGGATTTTTCGCTACGATAATTGATGCCAGGTAGAGGGGAACGTAGTTCATGGTTTCTCTGGGGAGGGATAGAGACCAGTAATCATTTGTACTGTCTATCCGCATGGTTCGCCTCATTCTGCCTTCACCGCAGTTGTAGGAACCAAGCGCCAGGTGCCAGTCATTGAAATCATTATAAAGCTTTTGCAAATAGCGCATGGCTGCTTTGGTGGATTTATAAGGATCCCGGCGCTCATCTATCCAGTAATTCTGACGAAGTCCGAATATTCTGCCGGTTGAGGGTATGAATTGCCAGATGCCGGCCGCATGTGCCGGGGAGTAAGCTTTAGGATTAAATCCGCTTTCCAGAACCGGGAGATAGGCCAGATCTTCTGGTAGTCCTGCCTCTTTGAACATTTTTTTAAAGGTGGGCAGGTAATATCCGGCGCGTCGAAGCCAGCGGTCAAAAATTCCTTTTCTGCTCTTAAGATAAAACAGTAGTGCTCGTTTCACACGATCGTTCCAGATTATGGGCACGTCGTATGAGGTACCTTTTTTGTGAGAGAGTCGGTGCAGAAAGGCACTGTCGGAGGGAGATATCTTAAAAGTACCCAGACTTTCCAGAATCTGTTGCTTGAAAGCCAGGATCGAGATTTCATCCGGAACGGTGTACTCCTGAGGCATCAAATCTGAATAAATCAGGACTATATCGGCAATATAGTCCTGAAGGGGAAACCATTCGGCATCAGCAAATTCAAGCCTGGCTTCCAGAATTCTCACAGCTTTTTGAAGCAGGGTATCGGCGTCCGCGTAGTTTTTTTCAGCGCACGATTGTTTTGCTTTTTTGAGAAGATCATCAATACTGCCGCTTTCCTCCTCCTTATCCTCCATAATCTCGCTTGAATCGATTTCTGGTGGAATCTCCTCAACGATTTTCGGTTTTGGTGGAGGTTCGGGTTTTGGTTCCACAGCGGGCGGATTTTCTTTAACAGCTGAAACGCATCCTGCGACAAGCAGAGGAGCACAGAATGGTATGTATTTCAAAATCAGACTGAATATGTTCATAGACTCAAATGTTGATGATTTTCAATATTAATGGGGAACTGTTGCAAAATCGGTAGTTTCATTTTCTAAGTAAAAGAAAATTACATCCTGCGGTGGCCGTGGCCAATTTTTTAATTGAAGGCGGGAAAAGGTGTTAGGAGAGGACGAAGTGTTCCTGACCACGCCTGAAAACAAATCCTTTACGGTGTACGCACTCGTTTTCTGCCTTGCGGATCTGCTTTTCGAAACGCTTTCGGTCTGCGCCGCAGTAGTTCACAAAAAAGCGGGTTTTCTGGGAGCATTTGGTGTAATGAGAGCAGTTGGAACAGGAGATTTTCAGAAACTGCATACGGCGCTCCGGAGAAGAGGTTAGTGGTAGTATCAGTAATAGTATACGCCTCAATGGGTTGTGTGTCAATGAAAAAGGTGTCCATATATGGTGGTGCGTGTAGGATGTTGCATAGCTGGGAATCGAATGTTGTAGCTGAGGGAGAGGTTTAGGCGTCCGGTGAGGTGCAGGGAAGGTCAGGACCGAAATCCTTTGAGATTCAATACTGAAGCGTTTGGATAAGATAAGCGGTGAAAAAAACGTTCCGGTAAAAACCGGAACGTTACATCAACCTTTGCTGGTGGAGACGTTGCGCTGGCGTCTGTTTTTTTCGACCGAATCATACCCCAAGCCTCCCCAAAGAGCGATCGCGCGGGCGTGGCAGTGACTCAGGCAGATACCGCAGCCGATGCATTTATCTTTATCCACCACATGTCGTTCGCCTTTTTCACCTTTAATGGCGCCCTTTACCGGGCAGGCTTCGATACAATCACCGCAACCGTCACATTTGGTGTCGATATTGGCTTTGGGACGTACCTTCACCAGATCAACAAAGCTTTTGGAGGGGCATTTGTTGGCTGCTGGAATGAAGTTTTCATCTTTGCTGTAGTCCATAACCGGAAGATTGTTCTCCATGCTTATAGTACCGGACGGAGTAGCTTTGACGCATAGAGTGCATCCGGTACAACCCACAGAACAGTACTTTTTCACTTTGGCCCCGCGGTCGTGGTTTGAGCAGGCCAGGAATATCTTGTGGACTTTGGGAATCATGGAAATAATATTTCTGGGACATGCTTTCACACATTTGGCGCACCCGGTGCATTTGTGGGGGTCCACTACCGCCACGCCATTATCGTTCACATAAATGGCATCAAAGGGGCAGGCGCGTACGCAGCTTCCCAGACCCAGACAGCCATCAGGGCATACTTTCGTTCCGTTTCCGGTCAGAACTGCGGCATGGCAGTCTTCAATTCCCTCGTATACCGCTTTTTCCAGCGCTTCTTTGTGACCACCCTTGCAATGAACAACAGCCATCATCGGTTCGATGGAATTCGCTTCGATTCCCATGATATCCGCAATCTCCCGGGCGGTCTTGGGACCTCCGGGGATACATCCGGCCGGATCGGCTTCCCCTTCTGCAACCGCTTTGGCAAATGCACTGCAGCCGGGATATCCGCAGGCTCCACAATTGGCATTGGGAAGCGCTACCTGAATGCGGGATATTTTCGGGTCCACGAAGACCTGGAGCTTTTTGGACGCGATACCCAAGCCTACTCCGAAAAACAGACCCACTGAACCAACTACTAATATAGGAATTACTATTTCCACACTTATCCTCCAACGGAAGTAAAAAAGGAGAGACCTGAAAATCCCAGAAATGCAAGAGCCATTAGCCCTGCGGTAACAAAGGCTATAGGAAGCCCTTCCAGGGATTTCGGTACATCGGCCAATTCCAGTTTTTCTCTAAGACCCGCCATAAGAACCAGCGCCAGGGTGAAACCCACTCCCGATGCGACTCCATTGACAAGGCTTTCTATGAATGTGAACGGTTTTCCTGTGAACTGATTTATTCCGGTATTGAGCAGGGCAACTCCCATGATTGCGCAGTTTGTTGTGATAAGCGGAAGAAAAATCCCCAGAGATTCATAGAGAGATGGGGAAAACTTCTGCAGAGCCATTTCAAGAAGCTGCACCAGAGAGGCGATAACCAGAATAAAGACGATAGTTCGCAGGAACTCTACACCGAATTCCATCAATACAAAATTATGGATAATCCAGGTGAACATGGAGGCTACAGTCATTACGAAAATCACCGCCATTCCCATTCCGGTGGCACTGGACAGCTTTTTGGAAACACCGAAAAAGGGACACAGACCCAGAAAGCGGGCCAGAACAAAATTCTGTATCAGCACTGCGGCAATGGAGATCTGAACAATACTCATAATGCTGTTCATGTGCGTGCTACCTTTCTGTTACGCAGAAAATTAACAATACCCATAACCAGTGCGATTGCGAAAAAACCACCGGGTGCCAGAACCAAAGCGGTCATGGGTTGAAATTTGGGGATCACCAGCATACCGAAAATCTTGTTGCTGCCCAGAAGTTCTCTGATGGTGCTCAGGATTACCAGGGCCACAGTGAAGCCGGCCCCCATCACCAAACCGTCCACAAGAGCGCGACCGGGATTGTTTTTTGACGCGAATGCCTCGGCACGCCCCAGAATCACACAGTTCACTACAATGAGGGGAATGAATATTCCCAGCTGTTTATCCAGAACAGGAACATATGCTTTGAGAATGAGTTGAAGAATCGAAACAAACGTTGCAATTATAACTATAAAACAGGGGATTCTCACTTTTTCAGGTATCCACTGTTTTATCATGGAGATGATCACATTCGAGCATATCAGCACAAATGTGGCTGCAAGCCCCATCCCCAGCCCGTTTCTTACTGATGTGCTCACTGCCAATGCAGGGCAGAGGCCCAGGGCCAGAATCAGAATAGGATTTTCGGTTACGACGCCACGCTTTATATCTTCGCCCAGCATATTAGTCATTCCCCTTGATTTGTTTTATGTAAGCTGCTATTTCCTTTTCTATACCCTTCACGACCGCCTTGGTGGAAATGGTGGAACCGGTTATCGCGGAAACAGCATTTTTCTTCTCAAGTTTTTCACGTGCCGATTTATCGAGTTTGTGCCACTCGCCGATCGACTTGTTAATGGAAATCGGCTCCAGGCAGGACAACCCTTCAAATTGTTCTGTAAACCAGGGCTCTTTCTTCTCCGATGAACCGAAGGGATTCCAGATATACTTGGTGGATGCCACTTCCTCCACTCGAGAGCCAAGTCCGGGAGTTTCACTCTGCTGAAGAATGGAAACCCCGATTATGTCCCCGGATGGTTCCACACCGACCATGTATTTGATATCTCCGGAGTAACCTCTGCTGCTTACTTCAAAGGCATAGCCTGCTACACCGTTGTCATTGGAAGCAGCCCAGTATTTTTCCGGTAGTTCCTCCTGGCCTTTTTTTTCTTTCACGGTCACTTTTTCCGGCAGTACCGCTTCCAGTGCGCTGTTTTGAGCTAATTTTTGCTGAGCGGCAATTTTGTCCTTCGTTTTTGAATTGGTGAACCCTATTGCCAGACCAGCGGCCATGGAGATCACCATCAGGGCTATTGCAAGTTTAATGATATCAGTCACGTTTGACAACCTCGCCGTAAATGGTTGGTCTTGTGTACCTGTCGATAAGGGGCACAACAAGGTTCATCAGAAGAATCGAATAGGACACGCCTTCCGGATATCCTCCGAATTTTCTTATTACAAAAGTCAGTACTCCGCATCCAAAACCGAAAAGTATTCGTCCCCGGGGAGTAATGGGGGAGGTGACCATGTCGGTAGCCATGAAAAAAGCCCCCAACAGCAGTCCGCCTGCCAGAACGTGGTAAGTAGGGGTGACAAGGGAAGATAGAGTGAAATGGCCTCCGCTTCCATTTGCAATCCAGAACAGGGCAAACACCGTCCCTATGTAGGAAAGGGGAATTCTGTAATCGACAACACGTATTGCCATCAGGAATATACCGCCCAGAAGTAATGCAACAGCCGAGGTTTCGCCGATACTGCCACCCACATTGCCCAGAAAAAGCTCTTTCAGTGCGTCTGCGTATTGAGTTGTCTGATATGTTCCCTCTGCAAACGCCGTTTTGATGGCTTCCAGTGGTGTAGCCGCGGTAATACCGTCGATACCGCTCATATTTCCGAAGAAAGGTGCGGAAAAAGAGGTCATGGCTGCAGGAAAATTGGCCATCAGAAAAGCGCGTCCTGCCAAAGCGGGGTTTATGAAGTTTGCTCCAAGACCCCCAAACACCATTTTCGCTACACCGATAGCGAATGCCGAACCGATAACAACCATCCAGATCGGTAACATCGGAGGGACGTTGAAGGCGACCAGAATACCGGTTATCACTGCACTGAAATCACCGATGGTCTGCGGACGCTTCAAAAAGCGGTTGATAAGCCATTCCGTTCCCACTGCAGAACCAACGCTGGCCGCTGTGAGTATAATGGCTCGCCATCCGTAAAAAATCACAGAAGCCGCAAAGGCGGGAATCATGGCGAGAATCACCACCATCATAATTATCGGAACGGTCACACCGGCCCGGAAGTGCGGAGAACTCGAAAGGTGGAGTTCTGGAACGGCAACTTTCGGGGCGGAGGTCTGCTTTTCCTCAACTGCCCCTTTTGGGTTTGTCTGTAAAGTGGTCATGTTTCCTCTGCTCTACTTTTGCTTCTTTTCAGCGGCTTTTCTGGCCTGAACCGTGAACTTTCCAAGCTTAACGAACTGAACGATGTTTATCTTTGAAGGGCACACGTATGCACATGACCCGCATTCAACGCAATCCATCATGTTCCACTCTAGAGCCTCGTCGATTTTTTCTTTTTCCACCATTTTGGCTAATCGTGAGGGGACGAGTCTGATCGGGCAGGCTCTCACACACATGCCGCAGTTGATGCAGGGATGTGATTTCACTGCCGGAGTGGTTTTGTCATAGGCTAGAATTCCCGAAGTGGACTTGATGACGGGAACATCGAGTTCCGATTGAGCCAGTCCCATCATGGGACCGCCCATGATAAGTTTTTTCATTCTGGAGAAATCGGTATCACAAGCTTCCAGCAGGGCTTTCATCGGTGTTCCGATTCTCACAAGTAGATTTTTCGGTGATCCGACAGCCGGTCCGGTTACAGTAACCACCCGCTCATAAAGTGGTGTTCCGGAAAAAATGGCATCGTGGATGGCTAGAGATGTTCCCACATTCTGCACAACGCATCCGACATCCATAGGAAGTCCTGCCGAGGGTACCTGTCGTTTTGTTATGGCGTTTATGAGCTGTTTTTCACCCCCCTGAGGATATTTGGATTTCAGAACTGCTAGTTTGATATCCTTGAACCTTGTATCCTCAAGCATTTTACTTATGGCTTCGATTGCATCTTCTTTGTTGTCCTCGATACCGATGAAACACTCTTTTGCCCCGAGGATCTTTTTGAGAATGATCATGCCAGTGAGCAGATCTTCTGTTCTTTCGAGCATGAGGCGGTGATCGGCGGTAAGGTATGGTTCACACTCGGCGCCGTTGATTATCAGAGTGTCTACAGGTTTGTTGCTTGGCGGAGAAAGCTTCACCTGAGTCGGGAAACTGGCTCCTCCCATTCCCACGATACCGCTCGAGGCGATTTTCTGGACGAGTTCACCGGGGGCCGCTTCGCGCCACGGCTTTTCAAAAGGTGTGAATTCAGCTTTTTCCTCGGAACCGTCATTTTCGATCTCCACAGCCATCACCCGCTTTCCCAGAGGATGGGTGAAAGGAGTCACAGAGAGCACCTTGCCGGCTACCGAAGAGTGAATGGTAGAGGACACGAATCCTGCCGGTTCTGCAATGGGCTGTCCGATCAGTACTCTGTCGCCCCGTTTCACCAGCGGCTTTGCAGGAGCTCCGATGTGCTGGGAGAGAGGAATGATCACTTGCGATGGAGCTGAAAAGGTTTCTATCGCCAGTTTTTCTGTCTGGGACTTGCTGTGACTCGGATGGACGCCGCCCTTAAAACTGAATTTCTTAAACAAAGAGAGACTCCTGTTTTTATTGTGCAGCAGTGGGTTACAGTTGAAGGATTCAATTGGCTCCTACTTGATGCACTTTGTTTTTCGAGGACTTTAAAAGTACAAAGAGACGCCGAATCCAGTCAAGAAATTTCAACCAACAGAGCATATTCCCCGAAGCATATGGCTGAAACGGAAATTCGTTCCTGTAACAACGTATATTTATGCTCTTTGTAGAAATCATGATGAGTGCTTAGTGTACCGTTTTTGTCAGAGGATTGCAATGGGTTTAATACAGAAACCAACGAAAGTGAAATTGTTTGTTGCAGTGATGTTTCAGCGCACTTTTGATTTGGAAGCGGTATTGTTTTCCCTTACTTCCAAATATGGGAAAATCGATCGCAGCTACGGACCGGTTAATTTTTCCTGGTCCGATTATTATGAAAAAGAAATGGGTGGTGACCTGCAGAAGTATTATGCTGTTTTCTGTGATCCTGTCGATCGTTCGCTTCTGCCCTCAATAAAAAAATACACAAATGAACTCGAAAGCCGCTACTCTGAGAATGGAAGGCGGAGGGTGAATATCGACCCGGGATATATTGCCCGGGACAAGCTGGCTCTCGCATCTACCAAGGATTTCTATCACCGGCTTTATCTGGGGGAGGGGATTTATGGTGAAGTGACACTTCATTACAGAAAAGGCTGTTTCAGGCATTTTTCCTGGACGTACCCGGATTATAAGGAATGGGAGTTTCTGAAATTTCTGGAGATGGCGCGTGCGGATCTGGTGTACAATATCAGAAGAGGAGAGTGAAAAGTAGGGCTCCTCGGAGGGGACGTACTGAGAGATCACAAGTCACTTTTGGGTCAGATGAGGGAGGTAGCTGATCTGGGTACCCCGGAGGTTATTTTATGATCTGTTCATGGTTCACCACCGGGGCTACACACTCTTACGTATATGCCCCTTCCACTTTCTCATCAACTGGATCTTTAAAAAACACCTGCAGTCGCTCAGCCATAGCTTCAGGATCAAGACCCAGCTCCTCTCTGAGTATCTTCACATTCCCGTGGCTCACAAACTTGTCCGGAAGCCCAAACCTCATCACCTTGGGCCCGCTTTTCATCCCTGAAGCAAATTCGAGAATCGCTGAACCGAATCCCCCTAAAAGAGAATTGTTTTCAAATGTGGCCACATGACTGTGAGTGCTTAGAATTTCTTTGTAGAATTCTTCGTTCAGAGGTTTGGCAAAACGGGCATCAATCACCGTAGCTTCGATGCCCTCAGCTTTCAGTTTCTCCTGAACTTCACATACATCCGTGAAAAAATCTCCGATCGAAATCAGCGCCAAACCCTTTCCTTTATGCACCAACTGGGGCATACCGATCTCAAGTTCCCTCAGAGGACCGTCAAACGCTGTACCCGGACCACCTCCGCGAGGGTAGCGGATAAACACCGGGCCACCAGTGTATTCAGTGGCGGTGTACATCATATCCCTTAGCTCCTTCTCATCACTGGGCGCCATTACTACCGCATCGGGAACTGTTCTGAGGAAGGAAAGGTCGAACATTCCGTGATGTGTGGGCCCGTCATCACCCACCAGCCCCGCTCTGTCGATACAGAAAATGACATTCGTTTTATCCAGGGCGACATCCTGCATGATCTGATCATAGGACCGCTGCAGAAAGCTGGAATAGATAGCCACTACCGGCCGCAAGCCCTGTAGCGCAAGTCCTGCAGCAAAGGTAACTGCATGTCCCTCCGCGATTCCAACATCAAAGAACCGGTCCGGAAAGGTGTCTCTGAATTCACACAGTTTGGTACCATCCGGCATGGCTGCCGTAATCGCCGCCAGATCCTTTCTGGCGTGACCGAGTTCCACCATGGTCTTGCCGAACACATCGCTGTAGGTGGGTTTTGAAGGAGCTTTTTTTATCACATTGCCGGTCTCGGGCTCGAACTTGCTGATTCCGTGATATTTGGTGGCGTCCTTTTCGGCAAAGGAGTAACCCTTGCCTTTTTTGGTAATCACGTGCACCAGGACCGGTCCCGTCGCTTCGGACTTTACAAATTTGAACACCTCGATCATTTCTGCCAGGTTATGTCCGTCGATGGGGCCGATGTATCTCAAACCCATGTCCTCGAAAAGTTTTCCCGGAATGATGATGTGTTTGAGAGCATCATCCAGCTTGTGCATCAGGGTTCGTATGCTTTTACCCACATTAGCGAAATTGCCCAGAATACCCCAGATTTCGCTTTTGATTTTGTTGTACCTTTTATCTGTGATGACTCGGGTGAGATACCGGGAAAGAGCTCCCACATTTTTGGCGATAGACATTTCGTTGTCATTGAGTATAACGGTCATTGCTGTCGAGGATGATCCCAGGTTGTTGAGACCCTCCAGTGCCAGCCCGCCGCTCATGGAGCCGTCGCCTATTACCGCAACAACTGAATTGTCCTGCTTGAGAATGTCCCGCCCGATGGCCATTCCCAGAGCCGCGCTTATGGATGTGGAGGCGTGTCCTACAGAAAAACTGTCGTATTCACTTTCCGTTATGCGTGGAAAGCCGCTCAGGCCTCCGTGCTGGCGAATGGTGGAAAACTGCTCTCGCCGACCGGTAAGAATCTTGTGGGGATAAGCCTGATGACCAACATCCCAGACAATTTTATCCCGGGGTGTTTGATAGCAGTAGTGCAGTGCCAGAGTCAGTTCGACCACACCCAGACTTGAGGCGAGATGTCCGCCGGTTTTGCTCACTTTTTCAATCAGGAAGTTCCGAATCTCCTCTGCCAGCGGTGTCAGTGAATCCGGGGGGAGTTTTCGGAGGTCTGCAGGAGAATTTATCTGTTCGAGGTACTTCAAATTGGTAGTATCCTTTCAAGCAGCGGTTGCTCTTAGATTTCGTGTGTTGTCGGAATTTGTTTTGATGATGAGCATCCGCAACGGTTATTACTAAAAGATACCTAAAAAAATTGACTCCGAGCAAGGTAAATATCCACACTTGTCGGCAATGTAAGCCTCTGTTTAAAGCCGCTGGAGAAAACTATTTTCCATTTTCTGTCGACATTTTGCATTTCAGGAGTTTTGATGAGTAACGATTTAGGATTCCGTCTGGTAGGTACTGATCCCACATGTGCTGCCCGTGCAGCAGTGTATTCCACGGCGCACAGTACCATAGAAACACCCGTTTTCATGCCTGTAGGCACTCAGGCTACGGTCAAATCACTCTCGCCGCGGGAATTGAACGAATGTGGATGCCCAATCATTCTGGCCAATACCTACCATCTGCATCTTCGTCCCGGTGATGAACTGATCAGAAAAGGAGGAGGGCTGCAGAAATTCGAGCACTGGGACGGATCAATTCTAACTGACAGCGGCGGATTTCAGGTGTTCAGCTTGAGAGACATTTCAAGTATCTCCGATGAGGGGGTTGAATTCCAGTCTCATATTGATGGTTCCAAGCACTTTTTTTCCCCCGAGAGGGTAATGGAGATCGAGCACAATCTGGGTGCGGATATAATCATGGTATTCGATGAGTGTCCCCCTTCGGATGCGGACAGTGTGAAAGTGCAAAAAGCAGTCAACCGCACTCTTGCCTGGGCCAGGCGCTGCATTGATCATCATCACAGGCTTCCTTTTCACCACGGTTATCCTCAGTACCTTTTTGCAATTGTTCAGGGTGGTACAGTGGAAAGCCTTCGTTCCCGCTGTGCAAGGGAGCTGGTGTCGATGGATTTTCCCGGTTATGCCATCGGTGGTCTTGCAGTGGGTGAAAGTATCGAGAAGACCTATCAGGTGGTGCAGTATACAACCAGGTTTCTGCCGGAGGAAAAGCCGCGCTATCTGATGGGGGTGGGGACGCCTGCAGATATTCTTGAATGTATAGAGCGCGGAGTGGATATGTTCGACTGTGTTCTTCCCACCCGAAATGCAAGAAACGGCTCGGCATTCACCTATAATGGAAAAATCAATATCCGCAACTCCCAGCACACGCGTGATTTCGATCATGCGCTGGATGACAAATGCAGCTGCTATGCATGCAGCAATTTCAGCAGGGCTTACATACGTCATCTCTACATGGCAGGGGAGATTCTTGCAATTAGGCTTATGACTCTGCATAACATACATTTCTATATGGACCTGGCACGCAGTGCGCGCAGACATATCATCAACGGTTCTTTTGCGGATTGGAAAAAGGAAACGCTTTCATTAATGAAAAAACCGGAGCAGAAAACAGAGAAAGACAGGTGCAGATAGGGATGGAGTTCAGTAACAGCAGAACAGCCAAATCTATTCTTAATGACTGTTTGAGTCTCCGCAGGTATGAACGCTGCCTGGTGTTGTGTGATGAATTCTGTATCGATACAGCAAAGCAGTTCTGGGATGTTGCCAGAAGTATGTGCAGGGAAGCTGTGATGGTGACCCAATCCGATTCGAGAAAAAGCGAATTCCAGCCTGCAACACCGGTACAGTCCTGGATAGGTCAGTTCGATACAGCACTGGTTTTTTCCTGCGGAGTGATTGATGAGGTCGAGCTGTGCGGTATGAATGACGGGTGCGCCACAAGAATGGCGCTTTTCCCCAAAGCAAATGCCGATAACTTTTTCGAGAGTTTATCTGCAGATTGGGTGAAACTGGGTGTTTTCACCCGTAAATGTGCTGCGCTGCTCGGGGCGGCGAAATCAATAAAAGTGACAACAGAAGACGGGACCGATCTGGTTTTCGACAACAGCGGCAACCTTCCCCTCGTCAGAGATGGAAGGATTACTTCTGCTGGAATGGTGGGAACATTTCCTGCCGGTATGGCCGGTATTGTGGTCAGCTCCGGAAGTGCCCGGGGGAAGTTGTCAGTGAGTAATTCTGCTCAGCAGATGTCTTTGATGGAGATAAGAGATGGCAGAGCGAGTCAGGTAATTTCGTCGGATTGTGACCCCCAACTGGAACGCTTCATCAAAGGCCGTCAAAGCTGGCGCATTCTCAGCCGTTTCGGAGTCGGTACTCTCGATACTGTGACTTTCGATGCACAAGCTCCTGATTTGCGGGCAAGAGGATTGGTGCATTTCGAATTCGGTATCAAAAACGATCAGCTCAAGAATCCTGTCCATCATTTTATTCTTGATAATGCAGATGTGTGGCTGGACAATCGTCTCTGGATTGAACGGGGATGTTATGTCTGATTTCTTCAGAGACGCTGAAGAGGAGAAAAAAAGAAAGTGTGAAATACTTGCCCATATCGAGCGCTATGGTGTTATCGATAAAGATGGAAAAAAGCGAAGTGCTTCACCCAGGCATAAAAAGATCAAACATAAAAAACATTTCAGGTACAAACTGGATCTTCACGGCATGACATCCGATAGGGCGGCTGCAGCAGTGCGAAGTACTATTGAAAGGTGCAGAAGGCAGGGTATTGCAGAGGTCCTTATTGTACACGGGTGGGGAATGCACACAAAGGGTGGCCAACCGGTTTTGAAACAGCTTGTGAGAAATATGCTGGAATATGAGCTGCACAGTAAAATCAGAGATTTCAGGGCTGCTCCAATGAAGGATGGCGGTCAGGGGGCCACAATAGTCCGCCTTTTCTAAGTAAAAATAGATTGCCGGAGTTAATCCAGCCAACCTCCCTTAACAATTTTAACCTCTTTGCCACTCTCCAGGTCATACCAGTGAATATCGGTTGAACCGTCGGGATAAACTCTGTTGAACAGAACCTTGGGAGAGTTTTTATATCTCATGAAGACAGGGTGATTATCACTCCACTCTTTGATTTTGCCTGTTTGAGTCAGTTTTCTGAAGCGCTTTTCCTTGATCTCCACCAAATTGAGATCGAATATATTCACTCCGGAGGAAAAGATAATGCTTTCGGAGTCATCACTCCAGCAGAAGTCTTTCACGTTCGTGTTGAATGTAAGCTGTGTATGTCGAGAGTGAGTTCTGTCGAAAATCCAGATGTCCATTTTGCCTCCGAAACCGGTTTTGTCCGAAAGATAGGCGATCATTTCACCGTCAGGACTGAAACGCGGTTTCAGATGATGCGCATCATTTTCTGTGAATCGAACCGGTTTTGCAGTTTGACTTGAATCCAATGCGTAGATATTCCATTTCCCTTCCTTGTTCGAGCAGTAAAGAAGAGCCGATCCGTCAGGTGAAAATGTCAGATCTTTTCGAACGGAACTGTCAGGAGGGATAATCATCACATTATCATGCATATGCATTCTTGTTCTGTAGATTCCACTGTTTTCTTTGCCGCTGTCGGCTGCAACGAAGTAAACGTGATTGCCATCCGGAGAGAAATGTGCTTCGGTAATGTTTTTGTTTCTGCACAGAGCTTTCCTTCTGAATGTGCTTAGTTCCACGATTTCGAGGTTTGCCGATTTATGCTCCGGTCGGCCGTTAATGTAGACCGCACGACTGGTAACAGGGCTGAATGAGGGGTGGCGGCAGTGGAAATGATCAGAGCCCAGAGGAAATTCAGCCATTTTTTCAACCGCTTTCAAGAACACCTGCGGAGCGCCATTGCGGGCGGAAACAAAGGGGAATACCCCTTTGATAGTTTGGGTGTCAGGATTGACGCCGGCTTTGTCCAGCTCAATTGCGGCAGTCACCGAGCTCACCTTGTTATTTATTGTGGAATCAGGAGTGATGTCCTGAGTAACCGGGTAAAGTTTATTTGATGCTGAAAGCAGATTTTTCTTTTTATCGAAAGTCAGAGATAGACAACCTACGAATTTCCCATTGCTTCCTGCAGACAGAATGAGAGTTGATCCTACTTTCATCGGTGTATTGAACCTCTGATCCAGACTGCCTGCGACTATTACATCCACTTCAGGAAATTTTTGGGCGAACAGTTCTATCTCTTCCCAGGAATCATGTACAATCGCAAGCCGCAGATGAGCATTTTCAGCTTTACGGCTGGACAAAAGTCTGCCAATTCTGTTTTCATCAGTATCCGCCTTTACCGTGTTGATTACAAAAAAACGGTAGTCTTTATTCTCCAAAACAGCTTCTTTAACCACATCCAGCCCCTTTGTTCCGTCTATATCGGAAATCACGATGGGCAGTCTTCTTTTCATACGTTTTATAAACCTCTTCAGACCGAAACCGGTTTCACCCCGGCCCGGAGCCACTGCATCATAGTTCATGTGGTCGTAATATTCCATTGCCAGTTGAGCTCTGAGCGGATGGCTGGATGCGGTCACCATATTGCCTGCATCGACAGAAAAATTGATTGGGTAAGCTTTTTGGATTGTGGAAATCACTGCCGCCTGCCGGCTGAGTCCTCCCAGCGCATCGGGAGAGGGCGGGTAGGGAACAACATGACCCTGAAGGTTACCGGAATAGATCAGGGCGATTTCCTGGTTTTTTCTGCGACGTATCTCTGAACGGGCCCGACTCAGTATCGTTTGTGCTTTCCAGTGATTGGGATCTATGTTCATTGCTTTCAGAGCAAATTTTTCACATTTATGGAAACGTTTTTTTCCGAAGTGCTGCTCGGCAATCGCATAGTACTCATCTGCTGTTTTGCGGCTCAGTTCCTCCATCTGCATGCGGATTGTGGCAGCCCATACCCCCCCGAAATGGTCCGAGGTGAATTTGTAGGCGGCATCCATTCCGTAGTTGCCCGCATGAAACCCCATTCCTGCACTAAAACCGTTCAGGTCAGGACTCTCTCCGGCCATGTGTTCATATCCAAACCGCCAGTAGAGCCAGGGACCCGTGTTCAGCTCAGTGCTTACTGCAAACAGCAGAGGTTC
Organism: Chitinispirillaceae bacterium; assembly: GCA_046546375.1. Taxonomy (GTDB): domain Bacteria; phylum Fibrobacterota; class Chitinivibrionia; order Chitinivibrionales; family Chitinispirillaceae; genus JAEZKC01. Next base: position 31,749 of record JBKGXV010000002.1, read on the forward strand.
ATCTGCAGTTTTTTGAATGCCACCACCCAGATCCACTCCCAGAAAACCACTGTGTCTGAGAGGAGTATAATTGAGTATCAGCCCGTACTGGATAGGAAGTGGATTTGAAATATCGCTCCCTGCATATCGGATGGGAAAGCCTGCATTGAGAAGATAGCTTCGTCCTGTCAGATAGGGGAAAAAGGAGTACTGGATGTCCACACCTGCAGCAACTGTTCTTCCCACATCTACATCGAGTCTGCTTTCAATGTAGGACAGGTTCACTCCCATGCCGAGCTTTTTTTTCAGAAAAGAGCGGGCAAACGAGGCGCTGAGGGTGTATTCAAGGAATTTGGGATCGGAAACGGTTTCCTCTATGGTTCGTGCATATTTGAACTCTCCCGCAGTGAGAGTGCGGAAGAAAAATCCGAACGTACCCACATCAAGCACCGGAAGAGCGGCTCCGGCATATTCGCTCCTCAGCCCCATCATCCATTCCATATGGCTCAGCGCAAACTGGTTTCTCTCTGTGAGCGCGCTGTTTGAGGTGAACTGGGCCAGATCGGTGGCATCCATTGCCCCTGGGGAGGAAACGGTTCCCCGGGCAAGCTGTGCTGCGGAAGCGGGGAGAGTCAGAAATGCCAGTGTAGTCTCTCCTGTACTATGGCCGTAAATATCTCCCCACCAATCGATTACGCCACTCTGCACATGGAGGGTGATCAGCAGTAATAGAATAATACCGGTAAGTATGCGTCTGAATACAGATTGCATGGAATATCTTTCAGTTAGGTACCTTTTCTATTATATCGGTTCGGGGCGCTGATGACATTAATAAAGTAGAGTGGAACTGTAGGTAAGGGGGGAGGGAAAGAATATGCCGCTTTTTCAGTTCAAGTTATTTTGAATTCACACAGAAGTAAATTCTTCCTTCTACCTCTTTTGTGGTGATACCGGCTTCGGGTTTGAGGCTGCTGATCATTTTCTGAACATTGTTGATCGTTGTGCCTATGCTTACAGATAGATCCTCCAAGGTAGAGGGACGGCGTTTGAGGAGGGATAGTAGAGTACTCTCCTTGTCTGAGAGTGCTTCCAAAGGGGTTTCTGGCAGGTTTCGGGAGATGATTTCCACCGGAAGCGGTTGAAATCTGCTGGCTATTTCTGATAACTCCTGAGGTGTTGCCGGTGTGAGCCAGGAGCAGGTGCCGGGCCTGTCCAAGCTGTTGAGCTGAACACGGGTGGGATTGATGCGGGTAACGGCGTCCTTGAATTTCTTCAGTTCCTCATCTGTGTCATTTACTCCGGGGACGATGAACACCTCGAGCCACATCTGTCCTTTCATTTCTCTGGACAATGAGGCAAGTCCCTCAATGAGAACAGCACATTCGACATGGGCGGCAGGTCTGTTGATCTTATCAAATACATCATCTGAAACAGCATCCAGTGAAGGTAGAATCAGATCACAGGGTATTACTTCTTTGCGCACTTCCGGTATGTGGAAAAAAGTGCTGTTTGTGAGAAGGGCCAGTTTTCTTTCGGGATGATTCTTTTTCAGATAAGACACGATCTGTCCCAGTCCCGAATTAAGGGTGGGCTCTCCGCTGCCTCCGAAGGTCACAAAATCCAGTTTGGGATTCTGGCTTAGATAGTTATCCAGTTCGCTGATAACGTCTTCTGCAGGTGCATATTCTTTCCGTTCCCGGGTAAGTTGAGTGGTTGCACCGCATTCACAATATATGCAGTCCAGGGTACAAGTTTTGAACTGTACCATATCCACTCCCAGTGATATTCCAAGCCTTCTTGAACGAACCGGTCCGAAGATGTATTTGTATTCCATGTGCTCTGTTTTCCCTGATGTGGTAAAGAGGATAAAATACGTGCGGAATGGAGGTGAGTTCAAGAGCGGAGATCTCTAGGGCACAAACTGGGAAGTTTTGGCGAAAATGTCTGAACTATTTTTGAAAATACTAACGCTTATATCCTCGAACTCAAGAAGAAATCAGAAAAAAGCATATCGACTGTACAACCTTTCGTGAGCTTTGTTTTCTATCCTTCAAGCCAGATTTATTTTGTTGTTCAGAGTTTTTCCAAGGAGCGGTATTGTCTTCTCATGCTTTTCACAGACTTGAACTCCTCACCGGTTCCGATTGTGTGAAACAATTGGGTGAGGTACGAGTGATTATTTTCGGCGTAGGGGGAGTGGGCAGTTGGTGTGCGGAAGCTCTTGTGAGATCGGGAGTTCATAACCTCACCCTTGTGGATTCAGATTCGGTTTGTGTGACAAACACCAACCGGCAGGTTCAGGCAACGTCAGTATCGGTGGGCAAATCGAAAGTGGCGGAGATGGCCCGGAGGCTAAAAGAGATTAATCCGGCTGCAGATATCAAGACAATTCAGAAAGTCTATCACAGAACCACAGCTGCAGAGTTTGAGCTTTCACAATATGATTATGTGATCGATGCCATTGACAGTCTGGGTGCTAAAATTGAACTTATACTGAATGCCACCTCTTCAGGTGCGAAGCTGTTTTCCGCATTGGGAGCTGCAAAAAAAATGGATCCCACCCGAATACGGGTCAGTTCCATATGGGAATCGTATAACTGCAAACTGGGAAGGTTTGTCAGAAAACGGCTGAGGCGAAGAGGATTCAAAGGTGATTTCCTCTGTGTGTGGAGTGATGAGTTCATTTCCTCTCCAGAAAGGGAGCAAGATGAGGGATCGTTGCAGAATGACCAAAGAAATAATAGCGGGGAAAAACAGGCAAACGGTTCGGCGGTTCATATTACCGGGACGTTCGGATTCATGATCGCGGGTTTTCTCATTCAGGATATTGCTTCAAAGCATAAAGAATTGAACAGACAGGGCAAAAGGTCCAGTTGGAATCCGATAGGATTGTTTGAAATGAATAGGTATAGAAATGAATGAGGAAATGATTTCTGAGCGTCATCTTTTGAAAAAAGCAATTCATAAGGGTGAGTTCTGGAAACCCTGTCCGGGAACGATTGATGAATACCTGTGTTGCGGATATCAGATTATCACACCCTTGACTGGATGTGGAATGTATTGCAGTTACTGCATTCTTCAGGCCTATTTCGATCATCAGCATCAGACCTGGTATGAAAATCTGGATGATCTGGAACGTGAGGTACATGAGAAAATGGCCAGGCATACATCCGGTGTAGTGCGCTTCGGAACCGGGGAGTTTGGCGATTCACTCTTTCAGGAAAACCGGCTCGGGCTTTCAAGGAGAGTCGCCTCTGTACTCGATAGGTATGAGAATGTGCTTGTCGAGTTCAAGACGAAAAGCACAAATGTGAGAACCCTTGACCAGATTGAAAATCCTCGGAAAGTGGTGATCGGTTTCTCTCTCAATACGGATGAAATGGTGGAGCGGCTGGAAAAAGGTACTGCACCTATAAAGAAACGGCTGGAAGCAGCTTGTCTTTGTGAAAAAATGGGATTCAATGTGGCATTCCACTTTGATCCCATGGTGTGGTACAGGGATTGGGAAACTGACTACAGAAGAGTTGTTTCCATGATTTATGATCACATAAGAGATCCTGAAAAGATAATCTGGTGCAGTATCGGGGGGTTCAGAACTATGCCTGCTTTGAAGGCCAGGTTGCGCAACCGCCGAGAGCATCTTCCGCTTTTTGCAGGAGAAATGATTACTGCAGCAGACGGGAAACTTCGTTATCCCCGTCCGCTTCGAACCGCGTTTTACAGGGCAATGGATGAGGAGTTCAGGAAATACCATCCTGATGTGACTCTTTACATGTGTATGGAAAGCAGGGAAGTATGGGAATCCAGCGGAATGGTAAATAGAATTCCCCGTGGTTTGGTTTGTTACCTTGATGATCGGGCTAGAACTGTTTTAGGGTTACCAGAGAAGACTTCAGAAAAAGGTGCTATATGATAAGTATTGGAGATGTTCAGTTGGGGAGGATTCCCCGGGTTGTAGGGGTGGTTGATCATGTTGTTAGAGTAAATGAACTTCGGGAGCTGCAGAAGAAGGGTGTTGATCTGTTCGAAGTGAGACTGGACAGATATGAAATGGGAATCGGACAGATTGTTGAGTATTTGGAAAGCATCAATGCTGTTGTTTCTGCTCCGCTTATCGGTACCGTGAGGGAGACTGAGGCCAACAAAAAGAACAGGTTGGACATTTTCAGTACCATGGCGCCTTTTGTCGATTGCGTCGATATCGAATTGGGAACGCCTGAATGGAAAAAGATGGTGGATGCTTCATCCGATGCTGTGATTATGGTTTCGGAGCATGATTTTGAAAAAATGCCCGATCGGAGTGCACTTGAAGATATGGTGAAGAAAGCTTTGGATCAGGGAGCTCAGATCGTGAAGATTGCAGCTATGGCGGGTAGTTTCTCTGATGTGACTCGTCTTATGCGGTTTGCCGAAGATGCAGAGGTTCCTGTTGTGGCTATTGCTATGGGAGAGGTGGGGAAGATAAGCAGAGTGATGGCACCTCTGTTCGGTTCACTTTTCACCTATGGTTTCATCGGTGAATCGGTTGCTCCCGGTCAGCTCTCTGCACTCAAGCTTGTGGAGGAACTTTCCTTTTATTTTCCCCGGAGTGATGAATAGCGAAAATTCAGGTTTGATTTGCTTGAGTAGTCTGGAACAGATATCATATCCCAGTTATCAAAGCTGAATCCTATGGAAAAGGAGAAGCGGTTTCCTCCGATGGGAGATGGCCGGTCCGGGCCATTATCCCATCTGAAACTCAAAGCCATGGGGTAGGTACTGAAGGACAAAGCCTCAAGGCGTACTTCAGCTCCGTATGAGAAAATCCAGTCAGACCTTTTGAATTCCAGAGCATCTTCCGGAGTATCCCAACCGGCTCCACCTGCGAAATTGAGGGCACCGTAGAGCTTGTCAAAGTAAATAAAACTCAGTTTTTTGTCTATGGATTCGGGCCAGAGCGGGAATCGGTAGGATAACTCTCCGTTTAAAACCGCTTTTCCTGAAACAAGAACTGTATCATGAATCACTGTGTTGGTATCACCGTATTCTACTCTGGTTTTCTCATCCTGGTAGTAGTAGATATATCCGGGAACCTGGCTGACCGGCAGATAAAAGGAGGGTATTTCAGGATTGCCGGCTGGTTTTATATAGGAACCGCTCAGGTCAAAATGTAAATCATGTCTGGGAATGAAAGTGGGAGTTCCCAGTTTGAACTGTCCTTTGAGCTCATGGTAACGGTAGCGGTCGTAACGTTCCTTCAGAATGGAAGATTCCGTTGAGAAACTGTTTTCTTCCTTGAGAGAAAGTTCGTTCCAGTAATTGTACTGCAGTTTGGCTGCCATGCCGGTGGGGGATATCAGGCTGCGTGCATTAGGCATCTGCATGAGCATGTGGGCCATGGCACCTACTCTGTATCCTTTGCTGAGATTGTATTTGAATACTCCTTGACCGTAGGCTTCCTCCAGGTCAAGAGATACATCGTACATGTCGAAACCGGTGAAAAGAGACACTCCCAGATTTTCCGTGAAATCATGACTGGTGCTGAGCAGAAAGTTCTGCAGCTGAATATTGTATGGTAAAACTTCCATCCGCTCTTCCGATTCTTCATAGAACCAGTCTTCACCGGCGATTCCCCGTACCATATAATCCGCACTGATGCTCAGAGGGAGCATATCGGAGGTGCCGTAGACACCAGCGTCGTAGTTGGCTTTGGGATTGATTCCTCCCTTGTCCGGGTTTATAAAGCTGAATATTCGGCTGGGTTCAATCAGAAAAAAGGCTCCGCCCTCGTTGCCCACCCCGGCCCAGGCCAGAGGGTCCATGAAATTGAATATCACTCCTGCTTTGACACGAGTAATGCCTTTGGTCTCGTCATCCTCGCTTGTGACCATCTGCTCGCCTAAAAGTGTAGGAACCACCAGGAGTTGTCTGGGAATTTTCGAATAGTTGCGACGGTTGCTTAAGGAAATCTTGTAGGATTTCATTTTTCTCTTTTTTCTGAGCGATACCGCTTTGGTCGGAGTCTGTGAATCAAGCACCTTCATACTGTCTATTAAGTAGATACCGTAACCGTTATGGTCATATCCGGCGTAAACGAGCTTTTTTCCGTCTTTGGAAACAGCGGGAGAAAACGCGCCTCCGGAGACATTGGTAACTCTTTCCAGTTTGCCGGATGAAAATTTGTAGCGGTAGATATTGAAAATCCCGCTTCTGTCGGAAGAAAAGTAAAGTGCTGAACCGTCGGAGGAAAAATGCGGGTTGCGTTCATCATGCTCTGTGTTGCATACAAGAGAAAATGATTTGCTCAAAGTATCGTATATGCCGACTTTGCGGTTGTCGCCATCAATGAAATCCACGGCAATACTGTGACCGTCCGGTGACCAGCTTAGAGAATATATCGTGTTGAGAAACGTCGAATCGGAACTGGACTGATGTGACGACACACTCTTGAAAAAGGAGTTTTGAGATTTAACTTCCGGGTATACAATCTCGAGTTTCTTTCCTGATGTGTCTGTAATGGCCAGGTAATACCGGTCGTATTTTCTTACTGCGCAGGCCAGACGGTCACCTTTGGGGGAAAAGGCTGTGGTGAAGACACTTTTGCCAGTGGTAACCTGCCGTTCGGTTTTCTTTTTGAACGGATTGAAACTCTTTTTTTCAGGAGAGAGAGTGTCAATGAAAAGATCGAATGTTTTGAGTCCGCCTTTATGTGGTTTTTTGACCGATTTTCCGGATTTCATGCTCACGAAGGCGATTTTCCCGCTTTGAGCATGGATATCGTAATCGTTGGTGATGGGCATCTCGAATTTGACTCTCTTGTCCTCCTCTACGGTGTCAGACAAGGTGTATGACATAAGAGAACGAAGGGAGTAGTCATTTTTACCGTTTGAAAGAAAGTAGATTTTTTGGTCATCCGGGGAAAATCGGGGAAGGCGGTTGTCGTATCCGAATTTGTTCAGTTTCTTTCCGTATACCTGGGTTCCGATTTCCCGAATCTGATGCTTGTATCTGGTTTTAAGGTGTCTTTTCCAGTCGTCATAGAGTTTTTTTGCAGAAATCCCCAGAACAGCTTTGATCGCACCATCGAAACTGAGCCTGTCGAATCTGGCGCTTTCACGCAGCAACGAAACGACCTTTTCATATCCGTAGGTATCGGCAATGTATCGGGTGAGCGAGAAACCGTGGTTGTAGGTTTTTTCATAATCATCACCACGGCCGGTGAAAACCTGCATATGATCCCATGAAAGCATCTTGTCGCTCATTACCAGTGTTCTAATGATCATGTCGCGGTGTGAATCCCAACTGTCAGAGCCGTGACGGCTGCTTTCATACTGGGCAATTCCTTCAGTAAACCATGGCGGAAGGATGTCTGTTGAATATACGTGAAGAGCTTCTGAGCTGAAATGCTGATTGGGGTGAGTGAAATACCCCAGTTGTATACTGGGAATGGTGTTGTGAAGCTTTTTGCCGGACCATATTGAAACCACATGGGCGAATTCATGAGTGATCACGTCCTCAAGCCAGTCCGAACTTCCCCTCAGATTGAATTCATAATCGTGTATACCCAGAAAAAGAAAATTGAAATTGGGATAGGCGAAAGCATCGGGTACTTCGCCGTCATAGAGAACAACATCTGTTTTGTTCGGAAGAACTATCTGGTAGGTTTCGGTGTATATTTCATATAACTCTTCAAGTTTACCGGCTACTCTTTCGGTAAGATGGTCCAAACCTTTATGGTAATGAATCCTGAAGTGCTGACTTTCTACAGTGTAGTGTTTTTGACCGAAGGCGTTGAATTTTGCCGCATCAACCCAAAAAAAAGAAGCCGCGCACAGCACTATGAGTATGTATGCTTTCATTTTCATTTTAAGTTCCACTGTTTATTTCACCACGGCCATTTTCCAGTACCGCACGTGTTTTTTGCCATCAACATCGGCTTCCATGCGGCATCTGTAGACACCCGGGCCGTACTTTTTCAGATTCACTCTGAATTCGTTCCAGTCAGGGTAACTTCCGCTGAGATTTGAAAAGGTATCCATCCGGTAGCCCGTAATGGTGAATATGTCGAGACGCACTTTGCTGGCCGGTCCGGAAAATTTGAATTTGAATGTGGTTACCCGTTCGCCCGCTGTGGGATTGGGATAGTTCCAGAATGTGAGGGGCTCTTCTTCGTTTTTCGTGATTTCCGGCAAATCCGATCCATAGGCAAAGGACCGTGCAGCATCAAAACCGTTCTGCGGCCAGTACAGTGAATCGGGCAGAATTTCCGAAGGAATTTTCCATCTGTAGATCATTCCGTCTGAAGAAACTGCGAAAAGATCCGGAGAAGAGGTGCCATCCGTACGGCTGATCAGGGGAGATGTGGTCAACGGAGCTCCGGTTGAGAGAGGCCAGCAGGATTGCGGCTCCGGCACACTGCTGCCAAGATCCGAAGGGTCACTCAACGGACGTTCTGCATCGGCACTTAACGCATCGATGAATCCCCCCGGGAGAATGTAGGGGTAAATCAATGAATCACCCAGATCAAGCACTGTGTCTACAGTTGCCGATGACAGATCCCATAAACTGTCCAGACTCCCATCCTGTCTGCGGAAGGTGATTACTCCTTCATCGCGATCGGCACGTTCGATTTTGGTAACGGTGAAGGTGGCATTTTCTCCTGTCGGCGATGAGAAAAGAACAAGAGGCTCTTTTTCTTTTCCGGAAACCACCACCGGAGATGTGGTGATGCTGCCCCGCTGGTACCAGTACCTGTTGTCCAGGTATGCGGGCCACCTGCTCAGAAGCGCCCCCTTGTAGTTGAGAGCATAGATACCGTTGGTGCCGCTCAGGACAATATCGAGATGACCGTCGCGGTTGAGATCCGCAAGTGCGGGAGCGGAAAAGTTTTTGGGATATCTGCTGCGGACATTCTCTTTTTCTTCAGGATCAACATGGTAGGCATTGGCCCAGTCATTGGGTTTCTCCTTCCAACCTTCACAAAGGCTCAGCTCCGAGTCGTATACCCATACTCCGTGTCTGCTGTCGGCCACCACGATTTCGCTTCTTTCACTGCGGTTGAGATCACCTGTGACCAGGGTAAATGGTCCGATTCCGTTGGGAACGTCTACCGATTGGAGAGGTGAATCGGAATCCATGCTGCAGATGGAAAGAGTTCCGTCTGTTTGAATAACCGCAACAGTGCCGCTGAGCTCCCGGATGACAGAAACCGCGCAGACAGCAGAATCGGATGGCAGATCAATCATGCCGCTGGAGTCGGTCCCGGAGCCGATCATTACTCTTCCGTTCTCAAGACCCAGTGCCCATGCGTCTTCTCCGATGCCGCATATATAGCTGGAGGGTTCTGACGGCAGAGAAACTGTGCTTTGTTCAATGCTTTCTGAGCTTACAGATTTGAAAACATGAATTACGCCGCTTCTGGAGGGTATGTAAAGTTGCTTTTCAATTACTGTGGGGAAAGTGAAAGTGCCTTCGATACTGTCCACATAGGTGACCTGTTTTACCGAATCGGGAATGGTGTCACCTCTGAAATCAAGAAAATGGATATCGGCTTCATTGTTGCCATAGGACTTCTGTGTATCTCCGCCGGTAGGGTAAATGTAGAGCCTTCCTGACTCCCCGAGAAGAATCAGTTCTTTCCCCTCAGCTGATTCGTCAAGGTCAGCTGCAAGGGGATCGAAATACTTTTCCGGTGCGGCTTGTCTGGGCCATGAAGGTATCAGATAATCATAACTTATGCTGATTTTGAAAACACTGTCTGAATAATTGCTGATTTTGTAATCAAAGCCGGTGCGTTTGGTAAGTTCCAGCCCGGGGTTTTCGCTTGTCGGTTCAAGCTTGATGTTCAGATACGTATGCCCGCCGTCATTGCTCCGGGTCGAGGGACGGCTGTAGGGACCGAATCGGGTAATCATTTTGGTTTCATCATCATCTTCGGTTCTGTGAGGAAACACGTCCTCAGCGCCTCCGTAGTCGAATGCAGCCTGATAGAACATATCTGTAAACATTACACCCAGATCGTTCACTCCATCGGCTTCCACCAGACGAACTCCTCGGTAGGTGGAATCGGCATTCACGAAATTGTGGGCGAGTCTCTGTTGTATAACTCTTTCATCAATATGCCACACGAGAACGCCCGAAGCGGGCAGGCTGACATCATTGTTTTTGGCATTGAGAATCACATTGGATTTTTCAGATGAACTGTCTACGTTTTCATCCAGATTCACGTTGAAGGGGTATGCGGAAATGTAATCACTGGAATCTTCATAGTTGAATCGTTCATTGTCGCCGGAGAGATTGCGCTGTCTGTTTTCAATCAGATAATATTCGTGATTGTTGATGGGAACAAGAAGAATTGTCGTATCATTTTTCTCTTGGGATTGAGAACGGTCAAGAACAGAAGACAGTGCTTTTACATTGAAGGAATTGTCATTGCCCAGTGTGGCCGGGTAGGCTTTGTCCCATCCCATGAATGCACGTACCCATGCGGAGGGGTAGGGGGGGATAAAGCCCCGTCCTGCAGAATATCCTGCAAAGTCCATGATACAGAATGCCCCGATGGCTGATATTCCGCTTGAAGTTGAGAAAAGGTCCGGTATTCCCAATTGTCTGGCGATCTGGTTTACCAGTATCCCCTGAATGCCCCAGTTGAGACCGTCCTGGTTTGATGTTTCCGCGCACATCATGATTTCATCTATGAGTATAGGTTCTCCCTCATAACCGCTTAGGGTTATACCCGTACCCTCCAAACCAAGCGTGTCTTCATAGAATTTCAGCATTTCTTCATTTATGAATGCATCGATCATGTCTGAGGGGGTATCTGCGCCGGCTGCTCCGCTCTCCCCTCCGTCGGTGATGTAGGATGCTCCGGCGTGCAGTATCAGAAAAACTGCTTTGTGGCCGGTTTCCCTGTCTCTCAGTACACCTTCAGAATCGCGGTAAATCGTACTGAAAGGAGAATCTTTGGAGTCTTCAGCTGCTTCTTTGAGAGCTTCTTTGACAAACTGCATAAGACCGTAGGTTTTTCTGTTCCAGTATTCATCGGTGCTTTCCTTTTTCTTTTTCCAACCCGGAGAGTAATGGGTCATTGTCTCGTCAACTGAATATCCGGTTTCCTCCGAACCGCGGGGGTAAATACTGAAATCAAGGGTCAGATTTCCCCGCGAAGCTTTCTCATAATAGTTTCTCACTGCATTGAGCTGATCGGCAAAATAGAGGGAATCATGGGGGGATGTGTCGTATTTGTATACAGTGTCTTGATTAATCAGCTTCTGCTCGTCGATGTCTCCCCGTATTCCGAAAAGACCGTTTCCGGTAGTGAGGGCTGAGGTATCCTCCTTGAATTGTACGCGGATAGCGACTACATGAAGAGTATCCTTGTTTTTTTTGGAAAAATCAATAGCCCACTGATGATCCCTGGCCGTTTCGACCAGCTTTTTAGTTGAGGTGCTCTTCAAGAGCAGGTTACTGGCGTTTCCCTCACCGGACTGCGCCTGAATAGCCAGAGGCAGACCGGCCATGAGAAGACCGTAAAAAAAACAAGATAGTTTACGCATAAGGTTCACTTTCTGCAGCTGAAGTCGTTCTCTTCATCGGAACTGATACTGTCCTGTCCGGAGTGGTTGACGCATGGTTTACAAATCGACCAGTAAGGAGAGTCTCCATTGACCGTGGCGGGCACCGCTGGAGCCGTCCTTTTGGTCATTAAGCGCTCCGATCAGACCGCCCATGAATCCTTCAGGTGAATGGATATAGGAGAAATCGAAGTTGAGATTGGAATATTTCACACCTATTCCCATGGACCATTCAAAACGTTCTCCCAGGTAGTCAATCAGCAGTCCGGTTCTCAGAGCCATCAGATCGGCATACAGATATTCCATACCAAGACTGAGATTTATTTCCTGGATCTCTTCTTTGAACGTGCTGCTTGTGTCATTGAGAAGGTCGGTCCATATGGCAGTCCAGAACGGGTCCGGACTCTTGTTGTAGTAATTCTTAACCACCTCGCGATAGGCATCCATAACCAGTGTCAGGTCATGAAACGGACTCTGAATAGGTTTATAGGCAAGCCCCAGTCGCATACTGAAGGGGATCGGGTCAGCTTCATCCGGTGCGACATAGTAGATCTTTGGTCCCATATTCTGAAGCATGAAACCGACATTGAATTTGTCTACAAGGAAATCTTTTTTAAGCATCCCGGCATCAACTGCGAAAGTATGTCCCACACCGCCGATTGTAGGTGCAAGAGCGCTGTAGGCATACTTGACATTAAGTCCCAGTGATAAATCCTCCTTCACCGGGAAACCATAGGAGATACCGAAAATCCCTTCCCAGGATCGGGATTTGCCCTGGTATACACCTCGATCGTCGACCCACTCGTTGGAACCCATATTTATGTAGTTGAGCGAAAATCCCAATGTCCCCCACTCTTCGGTGGGATAAATGAATGCTCCCGAGCTGTGCCAGAGATCGCTTTGTTGGAATTCAGGAAGGAGCTGTTCATAGAAAAACAAAAACTGCATATTGGCATTATCGTACTGATGAACGGATTTGTCGGTTGCGATCCATATATCGTTTCCGCACGCAGTGACGGACAGAATATTATCGCTGTGGAGGGCGTTTTTGGAGTGATAGGCTTTCCATTCAGGTGTGCTGAGCGGCTTTCCATCTTTGTCGGTTTTGGACTTGCCGTCTTTATAGGTGATCACTCCTTTGTTGGTTCCTATCCAGATAATGCCGCTTTTGCTCTCGGCAATCGAGTGAACTCTGCTGTTAGGGAATTTGTAGCGCTTCCAGCTTCTGCCGCTAGTGTAAACTGTAACACCGTTTTCTCCGCCTATCCACAATCTGTTCTTTGTATCGCGGAACAATGCACTGACTTTCTGGGAAAGAAGGCCGGAAGTCGTATCGAAAAGAGTGAACTCCTCATCTGTTTTCTGAACCAATCCCCTGTTTGTGCCCATGTAAAGCTGGTCGTGTGTCCCGAATGTCACGGAGGTCACATACTGGTCAACCAACCCGTTTTTTTCAGTAAAGGATTTCCATTCCAGATCCTCCATCAGGGCAAGACCCTTGTCTGTCGCAATAGCCACATCACCTCTGGAATTCGCGGCGATATCGACAATCCTATCTGAAGGCAATTCGTCCTCTTTGGAAAATCTGACCCACTCATTATTGTGATAGCGCCACAGACCGGAAACTGTACCCACCCACAGACGCTCGGAAGCATCAAGGGCCAAAGCGGTAATGGTATCTCGGATAGCTATGGAAAAAGGAACGGTCAGTTCGGTAAGCTCTTCCAGATCGATTTCCTCTGTTTCCAGGGCTGACGCCAGATTGTCAGCCAGAGCCTCGACTCTGTTCTGAGAAGTCAGCTTGGAAATCAGTTCTTTGATTTCCGGGCTGGTTTGCTCATCGGAGGGGAGAGTGAGCAGTTTTGTGGCAAACGATTCTGCGTCGAGGTTTTGTTTTTCCAGTTCGGAGGGTGCAATTTCTGCTTCGATCAGCTCAACAAGCTCATCATATTTCCCCATCCCCAGGTCATTCGCTTTCTGGATTTCCCATACAGCTCTGTTGATGGCTGCTTCATCATCTGTGGCCAAATACTGCTCGGCAATATCAGGTAGAGTCTCGTTTCCTTCAAGCAACAGGTGAACCTCTCCTTTTTCCCATACTTTTCCATTATATCGGTATATGCCGGAGGGACTGCCTGCCCATACATAGTTTTTGGCTCCGAATACCTGGCCGGTTCTGCCTGCAACAGCAGTGAATGAACTGTCCTTGAAATGTGTAATCCAGGAGCTGGCCATGGGAGATGTTCCCAGGCCTGCAGGGTTGTAGAAAGTGGCATTTGGATCATCGGATAATCCTGTGAAAGCTTCACCCAAAGCTGTAGGGCGGCCACCTGTAGGAAACACCAGGGTGACTACTGCCGATTGTCCTATGGAGTATACGTCTTTGCTGAGAAACAAGCATAAACTTGCAATAAGGGCAACTTGGCCCGCCACTGAACGCCCGATGTTGAAGATCATCAGTTCTGTACCTCTGAGGTTTGGGGTTTGGTTATGGTGGTCCATTCCGGAAGAGGCGGAATTTGACCCTCTGCAAAAAATGGTCGAAGGCCGGATTCAGTGGTCTCTCTGAGATTTTCATCTCCGTGATGAGCTACGATTTTACAGCTGCACCCAAGGTGAAAGGGGGGGATTATCTCAGGATGCTGGTAGATTTCCTCGCGACTCACGAATTGGCCCTTCGAAACGAATGGTTCACATCCCGGACACTTCTGGGGGAAGGTGTAATAATAGAATTCAGCCCCCTGTTGATCTCCGGACTCGATTTCCTGGACATTGGCGTCCATTTGAGCTTTCCAGTGTTCGATGATTTTGTTTTGTTCAGCAACACTGGCCAGCTTACCTTTACCTTCGTCCGTGTTTGCCAAATATTGTCGGATTTCTTCTTCTCCGGGCCTGATTTTTGTAAGAGCCTCTCTGGGACTGCTGCGAATGACCGACCAGATTCCACTTACATGAATCTGAGGGCTGAGATCCTCCTGCTCCTCTTCTTTGGTGAAACTCGTCCTCACTGCGATCAACACGAGTACCATTAAAATCACCAGTCCGATGAGTACTGCTACCATTTAGTCACATCCCCGAAAAGAATTGATAAAAAGCGCACAGATTTAAAACATACAATAAAAAACATCCGTGCGCCGTCCTTTATTACATATTGTTGACAATCTCTTTGCCGAACTGGGAACAGGACAATGTCTGGGCATCATCCATCAGACGTGCAAAATCGTATGTGACATGTTTTTTGGCAATAGCCCCTTCAATGCCCTTGAGCACCAGATCAGCAGCTTCTGTCCATCCAAGATATCTGAACATCATTTCCCCCGAGAGTATCACCGAAGATGGGTTGACCTTATCCTGGTTGGCGTATTTGGGAGCTGTTCCGTGAGTTGCCTCGAAGATGGCATGACCTGTGATATAGTTGATGTTGGCACCCGGCGCGATGCCGATTCCGCCCACTTGAGCCGCTAGAGCGTCACTGGTGTAGTCACCGTTGAGATTCATTGTGGCCACCACGTCGAATTCATCCGCTCTGGTAAGTGCCTGCTGGAAAAAGATATCCGCAATGGCGTCCTTCATCAGAATCTGCCCGGGAGCAGGGTTGCCGCCGCACTCCTCCCAGCTTACGATTTTTCCTGCGTACTCGCGCTTGGCCAGCTCATAGCCCCATTTGCGGAACGCACCTTCTGTGAATTTCTGAATATTTCCTTTGTGCACCAGGGTCACACTCTTGCGATTGTTGTTGACAGCGTACTCGATAGCGGCTCTGATCAGGCGTTCGGAACCGGTTTTTGAAATTGGTTTGATGCCGATACCCGAATCCTCGCGGATTTCCCAGCCGAACTCCTCTTTGAGAAAATTCAGAAGCTTTTTTGCCTCCTCCGTTCCCATCTCCAGCTCTTTGCCCGAATAGACATCTTCGGTATTCTCTCTGAAAATCACCATGTCGCACTTTTCGGGCTGCTTGACCGGTGAGGGTACTCCGGTGAAGTAGCGTACCGGTCTAAGACAGACGTAGAGATCAAGGATCTGGCGAAGAGCCACATTAAGGGAACGGATTCCTCCGCCCACAGGAGTAGTGAGAGGGCCCTTTATGCCCAGAAGATATTCTTTGAAGATCTCTATGGTTTCATCGGGAAGCCAGCTACCGGTTGCGTTGTAGGCTTTCTCCCCTGCGAGCACCTCTTTCCATTCGATCACCCGCTTTCCGTTATAGGCCTTTTCCACTGCCTTTTCCAGAACATAGCTTGCCGATCTCCAAATATCGGGACCGGTGCCGTCTCCCTCTATATAAGGAATAATGGGGTTTTCGGGTACTTGCAGATTGCCATCCACCATTTTGATTTTTTCAGCCATGAATGTACTCCTAAGGGGTTATGAAGGTTTGAATCACGGTATCTTTCAATTTTTCGCCACCAGTGCAGAAAGCTGGAGGCGCGCAAACAGCATAAAATACGTTCTTTTCTGTTCCGGTTTCAAGAAAGAGAAAAATGCTCCGTGCTAAGTGACTGCCACCAGACACACTATACCCCTGATCTTTTTCCCCGGGGACTGTCGGGTTTGTTTCCTTGAAGAGGCAAACTATGCCCAGAGGCGCCCGCTAGGCAGGGCCCTGACCGTGGGGATATTCGGAGATGGCACTGAAACGGCAAAGGAGCTCATGTTTCGACCCCCGCTAGCGGGACGGGCCGACTTCTCCTGCTCAGCGGGATCAGTACAGGCAGCATGAGCGGGCCGGTCCGACAGTCCATTGGTGTTTCCGCTATTGACACCACGTATGCTTTGGATGTATCTTCTATTGACTTTCGCGGGAGTAACTCAATGGTAGAGTGCAACCTTCCCAAGGTTGAGGTCGCGGGTTCGAGTCCCGTCTCCCGCTTTTCACCCCTCTTTTTCTTCAGCACAAAAGCAAAATTTAAGTCAACTCCCGCCCTCATTTTAAGTGAACGGGACGATTTCAATCATTGGACTGTATAGATCTGATTTTTCCTCTGCAGCAGATCTTCCGAAAGCAGTACTCCCCATTCCACCAGGGTAAAACCGTTCCGCTCGAATTCAATCGGTTGGGGTTCGGGAAGTGATATCGGAGCAGAAAGGGAGCGGATGATCCACAATTCGCGCAGGATGCTTTGAGGCTCGGGGGTCACATGGTGTTCTATAAGCGATTCCACATCCTGAGGGTACACCGCAAAATACGGGGCAGCATCGTCCAGAACAGGAATCCAGAATTCGAGAAAGTCGGTGATCTCTCTTCCTTCAAACCCCCGCGAAGTCAAAAGTGAGGTCAATTCCTCTTCAAGACTGCTTTCATCTATCAGCCAGCCTCTTTCGGACACAAATGGTCCGTTTAGTTTGGCTTCATAGAACAGATAGGGGACAGTGTCGTATATATAGCCGGTAGGGTCGGCAGTGACGGTCCATCCATCACCATACTCCGGATCTGACAGAAACACGTTGCCGCCGGTAGGGAAGGAGAGGGAGAGGGTAATTTCGGACGTTGTTTCCGGGTAGAGATAGATGTTGGGAGCGTCGGCCTGCATCGGTTCCAGAAATGTATGATCGTGATAGTAACCGTCATCGGTATTAGCCATAAATGAAAACTGAACCGTCTGGTAGGTGAATTCGATAGTGTATTCTCCCGGGGGAACATCGGTGAACAGATATCTGCCCCGGTCATCCGTCTGGGTTTCTCTGTCGAGCTCTGCTATTTGGAGAGTCACATTCCGGGCATAACAGTTTCCGAAATAGGTCTGCTTTCCCATGAGGACTCCGCTCAGAGTACCCTGCTCTGCAGGTGTCTCGTCCAGATCAAGATAGACCACTTCATCCTGATTGAAATTGTAAAGCTCGGTATAAAACCCTTCTGAATAGGCATGCATTCGAAAGCCGTAAGGGTATTCCGGATCACGTTCTGTTACTGGAAATACGACAGCACCTTCTTTCAAACTGTCAATTCTTTTTACTAATTCATTGTCCATAGCACAATAAATATCGACACTAATGTCTGTTGCCGTACCCCGTGTCGAATCTATTGCCACTATGGTATCCGCAAAACTCGGTTCATCAAAGGGGACAGACAGGCGCGGATACAGGTGGTGATTGAGGACGAGGGAATCGGGAAGCTTTTTGGCGGCACTGATCTGCTCTTTGGCGAGCCTGGCAGAGGCGGTTTGGCGGGATATTCCGGAGGGTGACAAAAAGAATGTCGAGGTTTGGTTTCCGATTTCCGCCCGCAGCAACATATTCTGGCGGGCGGTTTTTCGCCAGGGCAGATCCAGCTTGTGTTTCCCTGCACTCAATTTCCCCCTGAAAAGGATTGCTGTTTTTCTCCCTTTGAGGCTGAAAAGCTCCAATTTTATCATTTCATCGCGGGGAAGTGTGAACAGAAGGCTTTTGCCGTTGCTTTGAAATGCCTGTTTATTGTAAGACTGATTGCCGGAAAAGGTTCCGGAGAGAAGATCGAGAGTGAAATTTCCTTTCTCATCTGTTGTACCGCACATCTCAGGATTGCTTGCAAGGTGGATATCTGCACCTTCAAGCGGTCTGAGTTCGGGAGTGAGAACTGTGCCTGATACGGCTCCGAATGTCTGTGAACACATAAGAGCTGAAAAAAACAGGGCAGAAAGAGCTTTTCCAGTCATAACCGACCTCCAAAAATATTTGAAGTGTAATATTGAAATCAGGGGTTCGCGTCTTTCAATAATATAGTATAAATGATACTTATGAAATAAAAAAAGTGATACGTAATAATACGTATTCATCTGTTAGTCGGAGAATCGTTTAGTCATAGTTTCAATATATGGTATATTTACTAAACCGTTTCCGGTTTAGTGCAGAGTCAATCGTAAGGTAAGGATATTTTCATGAAATACAGAAAAATGGGTTCTTTGCCCTGGAAAGTGTCAGCATTGGGTTTCGGATGCATGCGTCTGCCGACATCGGGACTGTTTCGCAGGGTGAATGAGAAGTATACAACAGATATTCTGCGTTACGGTATTGACAGGGGAATCAATTATCTGGATACTGCATGGTTCTATCATCTGGGACAGAGTGAAACCGTGGTGGGAAAAGCTCTGCAGGACGGATACAGAGAAAAGGTCCATCTGGTGACGAAACTGCCCATGGTGATGGTTACAAAAGAGCAGGATTTCGATAAATTTCTGAATCAGCAGCTCGAGCGTCTTCATACTGATTACCTCGATATCTATCTTTTCCACATGTTGAATCAGGAGCAGTTTGAAAAAATGAAAAAGCTGGATCTGATCAGCAAGATGGAAAATGCCCGCAGGCTGGGAAAAATCAAGCATATCGGATTTTCTTTTCATGATACCCTGCCGGTTTTCAGAACAATAATAGATTACTATCCCTGGGATATGACCCAGATTCAGTATAACTACATGGATACTGCTGTGCAGGCGACAACAGAGGGACTTCAATACGCTTATGAAAAGGGGATAGCTGTAGTTGTGATGGAACCTCTCAAAGGGGGGCAGCTTGCAAATCCGCCCAAAGAGGCACGGTCGGTGATCGATCGAGCTCCGGTTTCGCGGACCCCGGTTGACTGGGCACTTCAGTTTCTCTGGAATCGCCCTGAGGTGTCCTGCGTTTTGAGTGGTATGGGAAGCAGAAAAATGGTCGAGGATAACTGTTCAAGTGCCGATGTGTCCGGTGTGGACAGTTTGTCCGGTGAGGAAAACCGGGTGATTGAGGAACTTGCAGAGATGTATCGGAAGAACATCATTGTTTCCTGTACCGCCTGTCATTACTGTATGCCGTGTCCTTTCGGAGTGGATATCGCTCAGAATTTCGCATTGCTGAATAACAAGTCTTTCAGTTCCAAAGGTAATTTTTCCGCCAGGATTATACAGTGGCTGGTTACCCGTAACTACAAACGGCTCGCCAAAAATGCAAAACAGCTCGAGTTGAAGAAAAACAAAGGCAGAGCGTCATTGTGCACCAAATGCGGAGCCTGTGTGAAAAAGTGCCCTCAGCAGATTCAGATCCCAGAAGAGCTGGAGAAAGTCGTGGCTGTTTTCGAAAAGAACAGATCAATAGATTCTTTATCCTGAAAATGCATGCCGTTCATTCCTGCCACTTATTTCTGCATTTGCACCCTACATTATATATATTATTTTAAGCTGAACCCGTACGTTTCACCAATATACCCAGTCAGCGTACAAACTCATGCAGAAATCAAAAAAATCTCTTTTCATCGCTTTTAGCACTGTTGTTGCCCTCATAACCGCCACTCCCTTTGCCCAGAAGCCTGTTTTTGAGAAAAAGCTTTCAGCTTCCGGACAGAGCGAAGCTGTTTTCAATGTGGAAAAATGGGGCAGGTATGCCATTACCGTGCAAAGTCCCGAAGGGAGTGCTCTGAAACTGATCGACAGAAAAGTAGGTGTCCGTCAGAAAAATGGCTTGGTTGGTGAACGTAACGGCCGTATAGATGACTTTTTTGATTTCGGTGAATACAAAATTATCGCCAGTTCACATGAAAAAGGAACGGTCTCTCCAAAGCTGAAGGTTTTTCCATTCAAAGAACTTAACAGAAACGCTCCTCGGTACTTAACTGCTGATCGTGAGTATAAAGAGAGTCTTGAAGATCTGGAACAGCTGTCATACTGGATTCATCTGGAGAAAACAGAAACCATATTCCTTGAGGTTCTGGGCCGTAATGTCGCGGATGTACAGTTGTGGCAGGATGGGCAGTGGAGAGTCGATGCCAAAAGAACCAGCATATCTTCTCGTCCGATGGAAACAACACCGCTCAAGGGTTACAGAGTGGTCCAGAAACTCAAACCCGGCTATTACATGCTTTCCATTTACGGTGGTCCTGTAGCTGACTGGTCCGAGAACAGTGATGAGCATCCTGTGTATTTCCGATGGAAGCTGCCGCGGTTTCCTGCAACCGGCACAGGTGCATTCACCATTTCAGAAACAGGGTACAATCAGTTTCTGATTCCCTCGTCTACCCGGAATGTGGTCCTGACCGCCCCGGATAAAAAAGAGAAACTTTACCTGAGTAGAAAGAAGTACAGAAAAACCAGTCCCGTTTTAAGTACAACTCAGACTGATTCCATTCATACCAAATCAAGAGAACCAAGATGTGTTATCAGTTCCGGTTCAGAAAGCAATATCATCAGAGTAACTGGAAAACCTGGACGTCAGTTTACATTAAAGACGTTTGAGGGGCTCAAATCCTCTCTGTATGCGAAAAAAACTGCTTCTTACTGGATTTCCACTCAGCATACCGGTTACCCAGAGGATCAAATTGGTGTAACCGGAGGAATCGTAGAGAGAAGGAAACGTGATATCGAAATCGTAAAAACGAGTGTGGATACAGTCGGTGCTGACAGAAAGATCGAGCGTTCGTTTAATCTGCTTGACGATGTTTCTCTTGTTTTCTGGGCGGATAATTACGGAAAATATGAGTTTATTTCAGGCGGTGTTCAGATGGAAATGTCCATACATCGTTTTCTTGCGGAATCCTCCCGCAAAGTTTTGAAAAAGTCCAGAAAGAAAATGACTGTCACGCTTGAAAAGGGATTTTACATACTTAAGCTTGATCCGCTCAGAAAGGGTGTGGGGAAACTGGAAGTTAAAAGCAATTCGTTTGTGGGTAAAGCCAGGAAAATGGCAGGATTGCAGAGCCAGACCGAAACTCCAGAGCCTAATGCCCAGTTCCCCTCTGTAAGGCTTGAAAAGGGTCACAGGTACGGTTTTTTCCTCAACTCTCTTCAGCCTGAATTCGCAGGGCTTATCATGCGCAAGCTCCCTCTGGATCTCACAGAGTCGCTGCCGGTCTGTCTCAGACCGGGAAAACCTGTTTCGGTAGAAATTGAAGTAAAGGAAAAGTCGGACCTCTATTTCACCGATGAGCGCGGAAATCATTTCAGTTTCAAAATTGACGGGAAAAAGAGGGAATCTCCGGCAAGAGTGAAAAAAGGATCGTATGAACTTATTTTTGAAAGGGACTCTCTTGTCTGTCTTCACGCCAAAACAGTTCCGTTGAATCATCTGCCTTCAGCAAAACCGAGGCCCTTTCCTACAGGAAAATCCAGCCCGCTGCAGATCTTTCCTGAACTGAAAGCCGGAGAACCCGTCTTTATCGACATGGAACGAAATGACTACAAAGTGTATGAGTTCAATGTTGAAATACCGGGGATCTACCGTTTTGAAACAACCGGCAGGCTCAGGACCTCGCTTACCCTCAGGGATCGTTTCATCGTGAAAACACATCATAAAGAGGCCAATGGTATCGGGCGGAATGCGTTGATCCAGGCCTATCTTCTTCCCGGCCGATACCAGACCAGAGTCCAGACGGAGGGGAGAAGTGCGGGACGACTCAGTCTGTCTCTCAAGAAAAACAGAATGATCAATGGGGGAAAGCTTACTTTGGGGCGGGAAAAACGCCACCCGGTACCGATAGGTGTTGGTATTCAATACCAGGTACACGTATCTCATGATGGTGCCTATCATCTTATTGCTCAGGGACAGAGCGGATACTATAATTCCCGTTTAGAAGATTCTGAGGGATGGCCGATTCGGTCTCCGGGAGAGAAAGGCGATATAGAAATGCCGTTGAAGAAGGGGGACTACAAACTGATCTCTCTTCCTTTGAAAAGAAGAACCACCCGTATTGCCAGACTTACCGAAATTGAAAAGCCACAGCAGTTCAAGGGTAAGGGGCCGCATATTATTTCTCTTAATGAAACAGCCCGTTCAGTATGGATGGAGGACAGTTCTGCAAAGGGACGCAGACCGGCCAAATATGTAGTACGGATTCCCGCACCTGTTCGCTGCAAGTTTTCCTGTACAAAGGGATTTGATGTAGAAGTTCTAAAGGACAGCACGCATTTTCTTTCGTTTGAAGGCGTCGTGGATACCCTTTTGCCCATGGGAACATACACCTTGGAAATCATGTCAAAAAAGCCTCAGAACTATGCGGATTATCAGGTGAATGTGAGCACATCGATGCTTGTTTCTGGTCTTTCCTATTCGTTCCCCTCTCATAACAGCAGAAAAGAGTTCACTGTAAGTGTCGGGCGCAAAACTGTGGTAGAATTGTTCAGTCAGGGAATGCGTGATGTGGCAGCAACACTGCGGTTAAAAGACAGCGATTCAGTTGTCGCTTTCAATGACGATGCTACTAAAAACTGGAATTTCAAAATTTCCCGGGTCCTTGAACCTGCTTTCTACAGACTGACTGTTGAGAACAGGGGTTCTTCAAGCGGAAAATGTGAAATTTCCATGTCTTCGCTTTCAGACACTCTGCATGATGAATGGCCGATGAACAAGACTCAATCCGTTGATCTGGATGGTAAAATTCACACTTTTCCTGTGGTGCTGGACAAGAAGACCGATATTGTCAATCTGGAAATTCATGGCGGCTCACGGACAGGTTCGGTTATCGAGCGCAAACTCAAATCAGGTGAATTCGTACCTGCAGGGGAAAGGGAGGGAGATACCGTGTCTCTCTCAGTGAGAGTGAATCCGCAAAACAAATACAGACTTCGGGTATGGTCTGCGGATCATCTCAACGAAAAGGTAAACCTTTCAGTGAATACTGCGCGTTTGCAGAATGTATCCATAAATGATCTTCTGAAGGGTGAAAAACTCAAAACTTCCACAAATGGTCTTTTCTCCAATGCCTATCTGCAGATAGACATGGGCAAGGATTCTCTCAATCACTTCCGCGTAACTGAAAGCAGAAACCTTTCTGCGGTTCGTACCCTGGTGAAAACGAATAAGGGTTTCGAGCGGGATTATGAGGATTACATTTCGATCTTGAGAAAAAATGTATGCGCAGAGTTTCAGTTTCTCAAGCAGGGTTCTCACTATGTGAAAATAGCTCCTGTCCGGGTTGACACTTCTCTGTATCTTCCTGTCACATACAATCCCAGAGCATTTGCTTGTGATAATCCCGACAAAGGGGCTTCTGTATTCAGTGCCGAGATGAAAAACGGAACACCCATGTGTGGTGTTTACAGCCGTAAAAGGGGTGATTTTTACCCGGGAACGGTACCGGTATGGGCCGGAGCATTTCAGAGCAGGCGCAAAGCGGTCAGTGTGGCCCTTCCCGGAGATCCGCATCGTTTTCTGGTGTGGAATGCTGATGTCAAATCCGCGAAAACGGAAAATCATGTTTCCGTTCAGAGGCGTGAATACAAACTGCTGAAACAATCCAGACTTGAACTGGGTAATACAGAGTGGGAGCCGTCATCACCAGGAATGAAGGTGTTTGAATTCAGTAAGTCAGGGCCTGCTATGATCGATGTGACTGTTCCCAGAGGGGGCATCGCGGTCTGGAAAAGAAAAGACGGTACAAGGAAAGTGTTTTCTACTGATGAGAGATTCGCCAGTTTTACCCTTCTGGAAAAAGAGGGTGAGCTCTATTGTATCAATACCGCTGAGACCGGATATTTTCATGTGCAGTGCATAGCTGTGGAAAATCAGAGAGAAAATACCCGTGAGTTGAAAACAGATGCACGACCGGTTGAATACAAGTCCAACAGAGCAGGTTCAACGCGTGTTCCCATCAAAGCTACCTTCAAGGACCTCTCGAAACGTAAACTTTTTCTGCATGGACCAGTGGACCGGGTCGACTGGTGGACTGAAAACGGAATGTATGTGCGGGGCATTGAGGAATATGAATCCTTCCCTGTAATGGATGTTCCGGGCACATCAGAAAACACCGCCGGGTTTTTAGATCTAAAGCACGGAAACGGTATGGTGGTAGTGAATCTTCCACTGAAAAAGTCTCCCAATCTGAGCTGGGGGCCTGATCTGAAGACGGATACCAAAAAAAGGATTACTCATCAGCAAGTAATGAAGCTTGAGAATGGAAAAAACTGGTTTGCCATTACTGCGAAAAATCCCACTCACGTTCAAGTCTCCGCTGATGCCGATTGCGCGGGTATACTTCGAAAAAACGATAAAACACTGAAAACGTATGTGGGAACCGGGGAGTTTGAAGCTGATATCCCGCTTGAGAAGGGAACGTATGTGTTCGGATTGCGCAGTTTAGGAAATGCACCATTGGAACACTCTTCTGTTACTGTATCGTACAGGGAAATAGAGCATCTCACGGAATCACAACCGCCACTGGTGAGGTTGACTTCCGGTGAAAGCCGGATACTCCGGTTCAAACTTTCAGAAAAACGCACGATTGGAATAGGTCTGGATACCGATAAGGAGGTATGGCAGGCTCAGTTGTATACGGATGATTTCGATTTGGTGGGCAAGGGACAGCAGATGTATCAGTCCCTTGAGAAGGGGACATATTATCTCCGGCTGAGTATACCACATTATCAGAAGTCTGCAGAATGTGTGGTCAGGCTTGTAGGGCAGAATGTGCCTTCCGAACAGCCGCCTGAGAATGTCATTCGTAAGTACATCCATCACTAAGCAATAAATAGACGAGGTGTATTCGTGAAGTGCTTTGGATTTTTTCGTGGTTTGATCGTGGTGTTGTCAATGGCAATACTGATTTTCTCTAAACCGTATGAATATGTACCTGCCGACAGAGGAGAATATCCTCAGAAAAAAAATGCCGCCAAAATCCTCCCGGAGAGCTTTCTCAGGGAATATGATCCTGTCACTGTCTTTTTCCCGAAAAAAAAGAAAAGCGGCGAGCTTGGTCCGGAGAATCATGGCGAACGCTACATGAAAATTTCTCCGTCACATCCCGGTGAGTATGTATGGATCGATGACAAGACACTGGAATTCCGACCTACCATACCTTGGCCGCCTGTATCGCACTTTACTGTAAAAGCCGGGAGAGCAGAGAAAAAACTGGCTACGATTCTGACTCCCCCCAAAAGCATCAACCCCTCCAGCGGCTCAACCGATCTGGGAAAGGTCAAGGAGGTCACACTAGAATTCGCTTATCCGGTTGACCCGGAAGTCCTTAAAAAGCTGGTGAAGTTCGAATCGACTCCGCTTCCGGGTATAGACCGTTCGCAGAGTGTTTTCTTTACCGATGCTGATTTTTCCATCAAAACAGGCGAACAGAAGCCTTCCGGTGCTGTTCCTTACACTTTCACCTTTTCCAATCCCTTTTCCCTCGGGCACAAGATCAGAACCGTGGTCACCCTTTCTGATATTCCGGAATTCAATGAGGGTAAACGGACCTATTTTTTCGAAACCAAAGCCGAATTCCGTATCACCCGTACCGGAACCTACAGCAATCTTTTAAGTGTAGGTTCCTCCGGCAGTCACTATTCGGTGGATAATGCGGTACCCGTTGATAAAAAAGGCAGGATTGTGGTTGAATTTTCCTCCCGACCCGAAAAAATTTCCATTTCCAAAGCCAAAAGCCTTTTCAATATTTCACCTGCCCCGCTGTCATTTGATTATTCTCAATCCGGAAATCGCATAGTAGCTGATGTCGATTTTGAACCCGAACGCCTGTATAAAGTGACAGTCCAACCTATTCCGATCAGGGACAAATCAAAACGCCATCTGGTTACCGATGGACCTTCAAGTTTCTACTGTTATAAAAATCCTGATAAACGATATATCCGTTGGACCGAAAGTTATAACATACTTGAACGTTACGGGGCACAGCATATTCCTCTGAAAATTGCCAATGTAGGATCTTTCGACCTGCGCATATTCAAAATCGATCCTCTGAACAAGTGCTTCTGGCCTTTTCCTTCCTCTCCTGTCGCTGTAAACGAAGGGAAACGTCCGCCGGGACCCGGTGAGGAACCGACATCGGAAAAGAAAGTCAACCGGCCCCTGAATTCATCCACTTTGAAAAAACACATAAAGATGCTGGGTTCGCCGCATTATTCCAAGGTTATCGATGCACGTGGGGACGGTATTCTGCGTCACCAGACTCTTGACCTCAAATCAAAACTGGCCCAGATCAGTGGAATGCGAAAACCGGGCACATATCTGATCGGTTTCAGAGAACTCGATGGAAACTCCAACCGGTACTATGTCAAAGTGCAGGTGACCGATCTGTGTATCTCCACTGTGGAAAGCAAGGGCGAGGTGCTGTTTGCGGTTACATCCTACAAAACCGGAAAACCCGTTCCGAATGCCAATATCTCCATTGATGGATACGAAGAAGGCGAGTTTGTTGATTTGTATGATATACGTACCGACAAGCATGGAAAGTGCAGAATCAAGGACGGTGTGCTTCATAAGAAAATGCACAGCAGAGAAATACGCAGAGTTGTTGTAAGCAAGGGCAGTGATTATCTCGTTTTGGAAACTCAGGGCCTGGATGCACCTCCTGTTTTCAGAAACAATCACTGGAGCAGCAGAAGTGGTGGGTGGTTATCACTGCTGACCAGAAAACCATACGACTTTTCCAGAGATCGTGAGTGGAAGGGTTTTGTTTTCCCGGAACGTCCCATCTACAGACCGGAAGAAAAGGTGTTTATCAAGGGTTATGTCCGTTCTGTTTTCGAAGGGAAATATTCCCTTCCCGAAAAGGATTCGGTTGAACTAAGGATAACCGGACCCGACAATGTCTGGAAAACCCCCCTCGAATTGAGCGAAATGGGCAGCTTTGATCATGTGTTTTCTGAAGAAGATCCTGCAACCGGAGATTACTCCGTGCAGCTTGAGTACAAAGGAAGAACTCTTTCCAGAGCAAAATTCAAAGTAGATGCTTATCGTATTCCCAAGTTCGAGGTAAAACTGCATGGACCGGATCAGGTGCCCAACGATCAAACCTTCACTGTGAATCTTACCGCTTCCTATTATGCCGGTGGAACAGTGGTGGATTGCCCTGTGAGGTGGCGGGTTCTGGCTTATCCATACAGCTGGAGTCTGACCGGTTGGAATGGCTACTATCTTTCTTCAGACAGACGCTACAGCCGCTCCATAAGAACTTCCGACCGCAGATCCATAGATGAAGAGGGGCGTACGGATGAAAACGGCGGAGCTGAACTTTCAGTGCAGTCCGATGCCTCGCTGGGTGGAAATCCCACCAAGTACATTGTGGAGGCAACTGTGACTGATGTGGATGAGCAGACTGTCACCAATTACAAAAATGTTGTTGCATTGCCTCCCTTCGTGCTTGCTCTCAAAGCAGACCGCCACATTTCCGAAGGTTCGACCATAAAGGCAAAACTGGCGGCAGTGGATATTCACGAAAAGGCAATAGCCGGACAGAAAGTCACTGTCACTCTGAAAAAGAAGACCTGGCATCATTATCTTCAGGAAACTGATTTCGCCAAAAGTGACCCCAAGTATATAACAGAAGAGAACGTGACGGTTGTCGAGCAGCGGGAAGTGACAACAGGAAGCTCACCTCTCGAACTCGTGTTCAAGGACAGGGAGCCGGGAGTTTATATAATTGATCTGAGCAGTCATGATAAGCTGGGTCGTCTGCAGACACTGCAGCTGGATCTGTTTCTGGCCGGTGACCAGCCTGTTGTGTGGAAGAAATCGAAGCAGAAGGTTTTTGAAACGGTCACTGACAAGAGTGCATACGTGCCGGGTGACCAGGCAAGCATAGTGCTCAAAAGTCCTTATCAGAATGCGTTGGCTCTTGCGGTCGTGGAACGTCCCGACGGCGCTCCGGAGTACCAGTGGATCACCGTTTCCAAAGGACAGGCCACTTTCACCCTCGATATTACCGAGGATATGATTGACAGAATTCCGGTTTCGTTTCTGCTTATGCGTCCCCGGGTCAGTGCTGCAAGAAAAATGCCTGAAGGGCATTTTGTGGATGTCGGTAAACCCAAAACCGAAGCCAATACAACCTGGCTTACAGTGAAACCCACGGCTAACCGGGTGAAGGTGTCTCTTAAACATCCCAAGGTCAAGGCTCCGGGTGACACTATGAATCTCGAATTGGCCCTTGCTGACTGGAAAGGAAACCCCATTAGTGGTGAAGTCACATTGTGGCTGGTTGATCAGGCGGTGCTTGCTCTTGAAGACGAAATGAATCTGGACCCCCTCCCTTCCTTTTTACCTCGCGTTTCTTCTCGCCTGCGTTTACGCGACTCGCGCAATATGGCTCGGGGTATGATAAGCGATCTTGAATCACCGGGGGGGGATGGCTCCGAAGAGAAGCGGAAAATGGAAGCTCCTGTCAAGATCACCGTTAGGAAAAACTTCAAGACGGTACCATACTATAATCCATCGATAAATGTGGACAGGTCCGGTAAGAAGAACATCGCTGTGCCCCTTCCGGATAATCTGACCCGCTTTGCAATCCGGGCAGTTGTTGTTTCCGGGGCTGAACGCTACGGACTTTCCAAATCCCGGGTGTCAGTCCGTCTTCCTGTGATCGTGCAGCCCGCCCTTCCACGCTTTGTCCGTATCGGAGACAGATTCAAAGCTGGTGGCGCAGCCAGAATCGTTGAGGGAATTGGAGGAGCTGGAAAATACTCGGTCGAAACAGAGGGGCTGGATATCATTTCCGGTGAAAAGCAGGGTAAATGGCTGTCCTTTACATTTCCTGACAAGAAAGCACAGCCTGTATATATGGAAATGGAAGTACCCAGTCCCGGTTACAGAGATGACGGTCAGTTGACTCATGATTCGGTTGCTTTTCAAATGGCTGTGCGGAAAGCAGAGGATCGCAAAGGTGATGCGTTCCAGGTATCTCTTCCGCTTCTGCCGGACCGTGATCCCGTTACCCGTCAGACTCTGGCGCTGATGACAAAGGATTCCTCTTTTGCGTTTGATGAAATCTCACCGGATCTGCGTCCCAATACACTTGCGCGACAGTTGATGATCAGCAATGAGCTACCCTTGGTGAAAATTCTGGCCGGATTGCGTTATTTAATGGAATACCCCCATGGGTGTATCGAACAGAGAATAAGTCGTGCATATCCCTCCCTTGCCTACCAGGGATTATGGCGCGAAATCGGTTTTGATAATCCGGATCCCAAACTGGACGAATATATCAATGAGACTGTTACTTTTCTGAAAAAAGCACAGGATGACAACGGTCTGATCGGATATTGGCCTGGAAACGATGGTTCGGTCTATATTACTGCTTATGCGGTGGAATTTCTGACAACAGTTAAGGAATACAATTCCAGAAACGTCTACAACTTCCCTAAAACTGTATACAAGCGGGCATGTGATGCATTGGAACGGGCCTTGAGAAGTGACAATTCCCGTTATCTGGGCAGTCATCGGTATTTTGAACGATGTGCGGCGATTTATGCGCTGGTGAAAGCCGGCAGAGTGGATATGAGTTATCTCAGACAGCTCGCATATGAGTCTCAGGGTGCTGATCCTCTCAGTCAATCACGGATATTTTCGGCCATTCTCGAAAGCGGGAAAACCATGGATCAGGTTCTGGGTGACTTGGAAGATGAACTGTGGGATCATACCGTTTTTAAACTCAGAGATGGAGATGAGGTGTATGGAGGGCTGCAGCAGGGAAGCAGTTGGCCCGGAGCGGTGGTGCATGGTTCTGAAATAGGTAATCTGGCCGGTCTGGTTGGTGCTCTCAGTAAAAAAGCGAGCCAACCTGAGAAAGTGGCTATGATGGCCGATGAACTGGTTGTGCTCGGAAGTGCGGATGGTTGGGGAAATACTCATAACAACAGCCTGGCGATGCTTGCTCTGCGCGACAGGCTTGAATACAAGAAAAAATCCGGAAAAAAAATATCTCTAAACCTTTCTATGGATGGAAAGAAACAAAAATTGAGCTATAGAGAAAGCGATGGACTTTTTGGTCATGGTCTGGATTCCAAAAGCGGAGGTGTACTGAAACTTTCCTCGTCTGATTCCGATGATTCCGTTCATGTCAGACTTTTCGAGCGTTATCTGCCTGTCGAATTAGGAAGTAAAGCAGCAGCCAGTCAGGAAGGTTTTGTAGTAAAACGCCGGATAATATATCCTTCAGAACAGGATGCTCCCTCAAAGAAGATCTGGATAGATAAACCCGGGGAGAGTTTCAAGGTGCCGCTGGGAAAGATTATGGAGGAACATATCCAGGTCACCAATCCCTCCGATCGGCACTTTATCGCCGTTGTGATCCCTCTTGCAGCCGGATTTGAATACCTCAATCCGGAGCTCAATACTGCTTCGGCTGATTTCAAACCGGAAGGAAAAACCAGAAATCCCGGTTCGTATCAGGCTTTCTATGATGATAAAATCGTGTACTATTTCAGAAAGATGAATAAAGGTACATTCGATTTCTACTTCAGAGTAAGGGCTACTACAGAGGGAACTTTCTCACAACCTCCGGCGTGCGCAGAGATGATGTATGAAGAGGAGATAAGAGGTAATTCACCCGGAACAGAAATTGTGGTACTCCCACATAAATAGTCTGAAACTGTGGAAACCGTTTTATTCAGGATGAAAACGGTTCCCCTTTCGGCAGCTTTTTCGTTGTAAAGAGATAAATGAAAGAAAAACTGGGAAATTCACTTCCTGAAATAATAAAAAAAGCAATCCGTTTTCTAATGGTGCCGGGTTCCCGAAACAAGGTGCTCTTATTTATTCCCGCAGTACCTTTTTTTTTCCTCTACGTGGCCTTTTTAGCCAGTCTGTTCACAATTTCTCTAAAGGGAAGAGAACCTTCACTTCTCTTGGAAGACAGGTATCACTCCTTTATCGGAGCTCTTGAAAATGAAATCGGAACTTTCGGCTATTGGCCTCTTCCCGATACTCTGCCGGAAAAGATTCCAATACTGCTCAAAGCTGCTGAAGATCACCGTTTCGACAACCATTTGGGAGTCGATCCGTTTTCCGTCACTCGGGCTTTTATTGGTAATTACATAACGGGTAAAGAATATTCCGGAGCCTCCACCATTGCGATGCAGGTTGCCAGAATGCAGGGTGCGGGAACTGATCGTTCTCTGTTTTACAAAGTAAGAGAAGCTTTCACTGCTGTATGGCTGACTTTTTTCTTCGGGCGTGAGGATGTTCTTTCTCACTATCTCACAATAGCTCCGTATGGAAACCGCATATCAGGAATCAATTATGCCGCCCGCAGATATTTCAAAAAGCCCCTTGCCGATCTTTCCTGGGCGGAAACCGCTTTACTTACCGCCGTTCCCAATGCACCGGGAACTATGAACCTCTACAGAGAAAACGGATTGCGAATCGCCAGAAAAAGAGCTCGACGGATCATAAGGCGCGCTTATGATCTTGAATGGCTGGACGAAAAGGAGAAGGGTTTCGCACTGGAGGAACTTGCCAATCTGCCCCGGCCCGCAAAAGAACTGCGTCAGGACAACATGCTCCATCCCATTTTTGCCGCCAATCGTCATGTGAAATCCCGCAGCTCAAATATCACTCTTGATCCTCATAATCCCACCCTGCGTCTTACACTGGATACGGAATTGCAGGATATGCTGACCACAGTGGCTTTCAAGCACATGGATGAGCTCAGGCCCAAAGGGGCAGATAATATCGCCATTATGGTTCTGAAGCGGGAAACAGGAGAAATACTTGCCTACAGCGGTTCGGATTACTATTTCGATGATGCTCATGCCGGCCAGATCGACTTTGCAGAGGTGAAACGCTCCACCGGAAGTACATTGAAACCGTTTATCTACTCCTACGGAATGGAGTGGAACGGATACACCCCTGCAACGTTATTGACTGATCTGGGATTGTACTTCGGAACAGGTGATGACCCTTTCATCCCTCAAAACTACGATGATCAGTTTCTCGGCCCGGTTCTGTACAAATTCGCATTGGCCAACAGCCGCAATGTTCCTGCCATTCAGGTTTTAAACGATGTGGGTCTTGATCTCACCTATGAACGATTAGCCGACCTCGGACTAACGGAGGATGACGGCAATGCAGATCACTATGGCTTGGGGTTGGCTGTGGGAAATCTGTACAGCTCCCTTCACCAGCTTTGCCGCGCCTATCTCGTTTTGGCAAACGGGGGAAAATATAGAAATACTCACTGGCTCTATGGTGAGAGTGATAGCTCCGATACACGGTTGATAGAAAGAGATGTCGCACTTCAGATTCAGCGTATCCTTTCTGATCCTCAAGCACGCCTTCCCAGCTTTCCCCCGGGAAGCTATCTTGAATATCCATATCCGGTAGCACTCAAGACCGGAACTTCAAGAGGATTCCGCGATGCCTGGACTGTCGGATGGAGCGATACCTATCTTGTGGGGGTCTGGATCGGACGACATGATCATGAATCGATGAAAGGGCTTAGCGGCTTCAGTGCCGCTGCACCGGTTGTGCAGGATATTTTCACAAAGCTGCATCCGGAAAGAAAGGAAGGGCTCAGCAATCTCCGCTTCCCCCCGCCAAAGGGCTACAAACCGTTCCGCATCAACACTCTTACCGGGGAACTCAACAGTGAGCATTCACCATTTACAACCACAATATATCTGAAACCGGGCACCGAACCAACTACCTACAGCCGTATCGAACGCTGGCTCCCTATAGACAAAAGAAACGGGCTTCTTGCTTCCCAGTACTGTCCGGGAGAGCATGTGGTGTCAAAGCGTTTCATTGCATTGCCCCCTATTTTCAAGGATTGGGCAGAAGTTCAGGATCTGCAGCTGCCTCCCAAAAACCACAGTCCCCTGTGTGACGGTGCACCCGTTGTCGATGATTATGATATTTCAATTATCGCCCCTCAGAACAAATCCAGGCTGTTTATGGACCCTGAAATGCCCCAAGAGCAGAATATGCTCATGCTGAACTGCATGGTCGAGCCCAGGGCCTCCGAGGTCATGTGGATTGTCGATGGTAAGGAGTATGCCGTGAGCAAGTTTCCTTACAGGGAAGCATGGCCGCTGAGTCCGGGTGAACATACCTTTCAAGTACAAATTCCCTTCACGCAGTGCGCCAGTGATGTTATCACCGTAGAAGTATACTGATATTTCCGCACGTCAGCCTGCACCCAAAGAACCTCTTTTAGAGTATTTGCTATTCGCCTCAAATAGAATTAGATTAATGTCAATACCCGATTTCAATGGTCAGATCGGGTTCTACTGCTGAAAACTGGTCCATCACGATAACTGATACAGGAATAACATGAAAAATACTGACTGTTCTGATTTTATTCCCAAGAATGAGGAATGCGGCAGGTTTTTCCGATTTTTAGTAATTGTTAGCTGTCTTCTGACTGCGCTACCGCTGCCCGGTACGTATGCCAAGAGCAACCCCTTTCAAAGTATTCTGACATCTGATACTCTTGTAAATTCAAATGTCGGTATAAAAGTTGTTAACTGTTCCACTAGTGAGAGCATTTACAGCTACAATGCAGATAAACTGTTTATTCCCGCTTCGGTATTGAAGATAATAACGGCTTACACTGCTCTCAAGATGCTTACGCCTCAGTTCAATTTTTCGACCGAATATTATGTTGCAGATACTGGTTCGGATTCCACATCCGCTTGCGAACTTTATGTTAAAGGAAGCGGAGATCCCACTCTCACCACAGCCGATCTGAATAATCATGCACTTAGAATATCAGAACAAGTGAAAAAGATCACAGATGGCATTGTAGTGGATAACTCCTACTTTGATACCATCCAGTTCGGCAGCGGTTGGATGTGGGATGACCCCAATACCCCTATTGCCCCCTTTTTCATTAATGAAAACAGAATCGATTTCATAGTTTCACCGGCAAAGAACAAATCAATAGAAGTGAAAAGTGTACCGGCATCCTCACTCATAGATGTATCTGTCGAAAATACCACCAAAAACAGCAGATTTTCTATCATGCACGAAAAGATGAATGGAAGAGAAAAGTTTGTCATTGCCGGTCCGTTCAGTTCGGGATCAACTCCCCTGAGATTCAGCAGTGTTATTCATCAGCCGGAATTGTTCGCCGGTACTGTTTTCAAGGAACTGCTTGAAAAAAACGGCGTCCGGGTCAAAGGTACTGTTCGGCTCGGGAGTGTACCTTCCACAGTTCGTAAGATCGAGTCATTTCACTCAGCTTCTCTGGGCGATATAGTCAAGAAATTCCTTAAACAGAGTGATAATCTGATCGGGGAGTGTATTTTAAAAACACTCGGAGCTGTTGATGCGGGAATCCCGGGAGAGGCATACAATGGTGTGAAAGTAATTGAGCAGGAGATGGAGAAGATCGGAATCAAGAGTAATGAATTCCGTATCGTTGACGGGTGCGGACTTTCCACCTACAATCTGCTTACTCCCCGGCAGGTTGTGAGTGTGCTGAAGGCTGCTCAGGATGATTTTACGATTTACCCCGAGTTCAGCAGTGCTCTGGCGGTTGCCGGAGCGGATGGTACTCTGCAGAGAAGAATGAGTGATTCACTGCTGATACGGTCCGTACGGGCAAAAACCGGCACTATGTCGGGAATCAGTTCTCTTGCCGGGTATCTGAGAACGAAAAAAGGAACTCTTGTGGCTTTTTCCGTGATGGTGAACGGGTTTATCGGATATTCCTTACCAGTAAGGGCTGCTCAGGATTCGATTGTTAAGGTGCTGTATGAAAACTATTGAGTTCAGCGCCGTTTCATGTAGGATTCAACTTCTCTGAATACTTCTCTTCTCACATTGTGGGGCGAGCGGGCGATTTCTCTGAGCTCCGCAATGGAAACGTATCTGGTACTGATAAAACCTCTGAGCAGTGAAAGAGGTATCATGCCCGGGGTTTTCAGAAGCGCTGCAGGTACACCCAAGTTGGCTGTACCGGTGTAAAGGGCTCTGGTGGATGCGATTTTGGTCAGAACAGCGATGGATCTGGTGGATTTGACGATGTATTCTACCAGGCCGGGGCGGCTGTACACTTTCGGATTGTCCAGAAGCCGCAGCAGTACCGAATCATTGGCAATAGAACGGCTCACGAGATCCTTGACTTCAATTTCTCCGCGTTCTGGGAGCACTGTCAGCAGATCTGTTCCTAAAAGGCTGCTGAGGACATCATTTATGTAGTTGCCCTCAATGATATTATCCTGCAGCTGTAACGTGCTTCCTTTGATCAGTTTTTCCACTTTTGAGCGCTGGTTTTCGCACCGCATGAAAAAATGGGACCCGTTGCAGCTTTCCAGACTGTGAAATGCCCAGTCCACAGGCATGCTTTCCGGCAGGTCTCCGAGAATACATCTGGAAAGGCTGCTGATTCCCACCAAGGAGAGGGTGGAGACCTGTTTTTCCCGCTGGAGGATGATTAATTTGAGAAAATGTTCCAAACTGTCTTTTTTGGATATGCGTTTGAGCCATTTTTCAAAACCATCCTCTTTCATCAGGTATTCAAATAGGAGAATATCTGTGCCGATTTCATCCCTTGATTTGATTTTTGAAGCCAGAGAACGATATGATCTGCATCTTTCTTCGTAAATTGTGACCAGCGGGAGAATTTTTGCCATTGATTTAAGGTCATAGGGGTTTATTCTGTCCGATATATGGGAAAGCCGTTCAGTTAAGGCTTCAGCCTCGGATTGCAGAAGCAGGCCGAGCCGTTTTCTGATGATTGTGTCAAGATCCTGTTTGGCGAAAAGAGCATTGATCTGATCAGCTGCATCTTTACAGATTTTCCAAAACTGCTGCAAGTTTCTGATATTGAATTCCCGCTGCAGTGAAGCTATGATGCTTTTTTCATTATTACTCAGACTGAAAGGGTATCGTACTGCGCGCAATATAAGCCGGTTCAATCTTCTGAACCGAATGACTTCCCGAGCGGTGTCCAGATCCGATCTTCCAATGTGCAGAAAGGAAAAAACGATATATTCAAGCATTTTGGGATCTGAACGCTGGGAAAGCACAGCTTCCATGATATCTCCCGGATCCCAGCGCTCTTCACTTTTTTTAAAGAAACTGGCCAGCTTCTCTGATCCCTTTTGGAAATCTTCCTGGATTTTGAGCGTTTTCTGCAGTGCTGATACAGCTTCAGGACAACCCTTTGGCATTCTGGCTCCGAAATCGGAAGTGAAAATGAACTCGATCAGTCTTGAAGTATAACTCGATGGGTTCTGCTGATGCAAATGTTTGATTGGAATATGATAAAAAGGGTGAAGCTTTTTTGGTCAAAAGCTTCACCTGAGGTCGGCAGATTGTGTCCCGGTGTGGTTTATTCTGTTGGTTCCTCTGTCGGCTCTTCGGCAGGATCCTCGGCAGGATCCTCGGCAGGATCCTCGGTAGGATCTTCGGTAGGATCCTCTGGAGTACCTCCGTTTGCGCCGGGAAGAAGAAGAGCGTCGATTTTGTGTACCACACCGTTCTTAGTGTCAATATCAGGATCAATGACTTGAGCGGTGCCGTTCAGGATGATATTGCCGTTTTCTGTAGTGACGTTTATGTCTTCTCCCTGCACGGTTGATACAGCAGTATTCGAATCCAGATCCGAAGATGTGAGTGTTGTATCGGTGACATGATAGAGAAGAATATCTCTCAGTCTTGCGGTATCGGCCAGAAGCGAATCAAGAGTATCTGCCGGCAGTGCATCGAAGGCATCATTGGTCGGGGCGAAAACCGTGACCGATTCCAGCTCCTCTATTGTGTTTGCCAGACCAGCCGTTTCGAGTGCATCGAACAGAGTACTCAGATCGGATTCATTCTGAATCGTCTCCACTGTTGAATTCGTTCCTCCGTTACCGTTGCCGTTGTCGTCATCCGCACAGTTGACAACCAATCCTGCAGTCAGAAAAAGAGCGGTTGTAATGAAAACGGGTAGTTTGTTGCGTAGCATACGTCCCTCCTTGGGAAAAGGTAGTAAGTAGTTTCCTCACCGGTATTCCGGATGTTAATAGTTGATGGCAATTTGGATACCAGTCGGGGAAATCGGCGGTTTACGCGTTTCAAAACGGAATTTCAGTCTGCAGAAGAGTAATTCGCAGACCGGGAGAACTGGCGGGAATTATCGAAGTTGAGAATACCCTGATGAAAGTTCAGAAAAGAAGCAGGCTGAGTGCCATAACCGCCATTCCTGCGATTAGTCCGTAAATGGAGAGATGGTGCTCACCGTAGCGCTCCGCGGAAGGGAGCAGTTCATCCAGAGAGATGAACACCATTATTCCCGCTACCGAGGCGAAAAGTACTCCGAACGCGGCGTTGCTGAGGTACTGAAGCAGAAGAAGGTAGCCGATGAGGGCACCTAGCGGTTCTGCTATTCCGGAGAGAAAGGAATAAAGAAATGCGCTCTTTTTGCTGTTTGTGGCATAATACACCGGAACTGAGACTGCTATGCCCTCCGGAATATTATGTATCGCCACTGCTATGGCGATGGAGATACCCAGGGTCGGGTCTGCTAGAGTCGCTGTGAAAGTCACCAGACCTTCCGGAAAATTGTGTATGGCTATTGCCAGAGCCATGAAAAGACCGGTTCTGTGAAGCCCTTTGAGATGCTTCTCCTCGGCCTCGCGGATCTCTTCCACCTCATGCATCTCGTGGGGATTTTCAAAAGAGGGGATGAGTTTGTCTACTACTGCTATGAACAGTATCCCTCCGAAAAACGCCAGTGTGGTTATCCACTCTCCACTGCTTTCTCCGGCATATTCCACCATGAACTCATTTGCTTTGGGTATGATCTCCACAAATGAGACATAAAGCATCACTCCGGCGGAAAACCCCAGCGATGATGCCAGAAACTTTATATTGGTACGATGGGTGAAAAAAGCGATGAGACTTCCGCCGATCGTTGATAATCCTGCCAGAAAAGTGAGGCTGAACGCGAGGAGGAGAGTTTGTGTTTCCAAATTGCGGCTCCGATCTATTTTGAAAAAGAGTTCTTTTCTGCAGCAAAAAGCACGCCGCCGACTGAAATGAGCGCTGTAAAATGATACTTCAGTAATCTGAAAATCTTCCGATAAATATAATACAGATTATTCCATATCAGGAGGTCAAGATGGATTCCGTATCTTCAGCCCGAACAGCCGCATCCATAGAAGCCATGAGCAGAGTAGTACAGCAATCGAACGATAAGATGACGGAAATGTCCGAAAAATTGCTTCGTTTCAATGTAGAGCAGGTTGTGGGAAAAGAAACTGCTAAAGGAGAACTTCTCGATCTCATTGCCTGAAATTCTCCCATATCCTTTCCTCTTATACATTATGAGATGAATGATTCCGGCCCGGAGACGGCTTCGGGCTTTCCGCTACCCTCCCCATCTAACTACAGTCTTTCTTTTCGGCACAGAACTCGCTTTCACCTGTTGAGTATGAGAACTCAAAATTTGTGCAGCAATGAGTGAAAAGGAGGCGATATGGGTTCACTTAAAAGGAAAATGAGTGCGGCGGCGGTAGCGGTTCTGGTGTGCTGGTCTCTCTCTGGAGCAGTCGGAGTGGGATTGCCCTTCGGTTTTCAAAGCGGTCAGGGGGTGGGTGTAAGGTTGAGTTTCGGAGATTTCTATGCGCTTCAGCCGCTGGTGATGTTGGACATAAGCGAAAATGAAACAAATTTCACATTGAGCGCCGATAACAATTTCTTCATTGCGGGGGATGATTTCCTCAGGCAGTATGTCGGTGTGAATGTGAATACCGATTTCGATGGCGATTTCGGAACCGGAGCCTACTACGGGCTTCAGCACAGGGTAAGCCAGGAGGTGGATGTGTACGGGCAGCTCGGGGTGGGTATCACGTTCGATCCCACATTTCTCAGTACTTTCAATACCGGGGTGGGGGTAATATTCTATATCAGCAGGTAGGTTTTTTAAGCGGAAAATGAGAAGAAAGGGGAGCGGAATGCGCCCCCCTTTTCTCAGAAGATCCACAATTTAACTCCAACACGCAGCCCCCAGTTGGTTCCCGGAATATTGGGAGGCGGGGGTCTGTCGGTCACGTTTTCCTCGTAATTGACAGGTCTGGGATCGTAATCCGTATCTTCAGAAATGTTCAGGTTCTCTAAAGTCACTTTTTTGATTTTAAAATTCATGGGCTCGAAACGTGCTTCTCCGAATACGTATAACAGGTCTGAAAGGGGAATGTCGAAACCGGCAACTCCGATAAAGCCCAGGGCTGCAGGTGTTTCGTTGTTGAATGTTGCCTTTTCTGTGATAGTTTCAGTTACTACAGTGGTTTCATAGGAGGAAGTGGCGAAATTGAGTCCCACACCGACTCCCACATATGCATCCACTATTTCAAGAAGTT
This sequence comes from Chitinispirillaceae bacterium, assembly GCA_046546375.1. Taxonomy (GTDB): domain Bacteria; phylum Fibrobacterota; class Chitinivibrionia; order Chitinivibrionales; family Chitinispirillaceae; genus JAEZKC01. The sequence continues at coordinate 71,236 of JBKGXV010000002.1, forward strand.
CAAAGTGGGGAGCTACAAGAGCTTTTATACCCCAGGAGAAATAACTGTAGTCTGTGGTGGTACTGTAAGTTCCGGTTGCATTGGTAATGCTGGATTCAATGGTAGGTGAGGGGACCCCGAAGGACAGGTCCACAGAAAAGCGCGTCTCCAGATTCTCCCCGGCCATATAACCCAGACCCATTTCAAGTTTGGCACCATGTCCCAGGTTGAGAAAATGGTCCTCAGTTTCCAGCGTGTCGCCTCCTTCGATGGTATTTGAGCTTCCCAGATAATAGCTGCCCATACCGAAGCCGTATCCTACATCCCCGAACAGACTGACAATGTTTTGAGCATATGTGCTGAAAACAAGCAGCAGTATGCAGCTGACAACTACTGAAGCTTTTTTCATTTTGAGACCTCCTGGGTATATTGTGCTGTTTACTTTAATCATAACATTCTGTTTTTGTAGAATTCACGGAACCCGTTTTTTTTCAGATGTAGACTCTGTAGTCGATATCGGGAAATATATTATTATGAGACTCTAGCAATGCAAGTTGACTTTCATTTATCCTCTCACTCATGACTTCCTCATACAGGTGCAGAAAACTGGCGATGTGTTCTTTTGTCCTTCTCTGGGCATACTGAACCGTAGTCCCGGTTTTCATGATGAATGCCCAGTCGCTTGACTGAGCTAGCAGAAGTTCCCGGGCCATCTGATTGAGTGCTCGTTTTGTCACTCCTTGTGCGCCGGGGAATTTTTTCGCACATTCCACCATGCGATCCTCAATTCTGTGGAGATGGGGGTAGATCCAGTCATTACTTTCATTGAGCCAGACATGTGAGTAGCCACCTTCTCCCCAGCTTGAAAAGGAGGGGACGCATTTCTGGTTTTCCGGATATATATCCAGGTATTCCGAAGGTGTGATCATCTTATAGACATTCTGCTCAAAAGCGGATTTTCTGATCAGATAATTAAGCCACTGAGGCCCCTCATACCACCAGTGACCGAAAAGTTCCGCGTCATAAGGTGCAACAACACAGGGAGGTCTGTCCATCAGTGTTGCAGCATGTTTGATCTGTCCTTCACGGTTGAACATGAAATTGCTTGCATGCTCGGAAGCAGTTTTAAGGGCAACAGTATGGTTGTATGGCTGCTTTTGGTCACTGTTCTTATCTGTAATACGATGATATTTGATTCCGGTATTGATGCGGATTCCCGCAGGGTCAATATACGGCCTGATGTAGTCCATATCCAGATCAAAACCGATATCCTTGTGAAATTCTCTGTAATTATGGTGTCCGGGGTAACCCTCCTCAGCACTCCAGACCGAACGTGATGATTCCATATCCCTTCCGAATGCGGCAACAGGGGCATCCTTACAATGTATGGGAGCGAATGTACCGTAAACGGGGCGTGGGTCGGCATAGAGCAGACCATGCGTTTCCATGAAGAAGTAACGTATTCCCGCGCTGTGGAGGTGTGTTTCCAGTCCCGGATAGTATCCGCATTCCGGAAGCCAGATTCCTTTAGGGGAACGACCGAAAAAATCCTGGTATGATTGAACTGCCACTTCGATCTGTGCACGTACAGCGTTTTGGTTGTACTGCATGTTGGGGAGGTATCCGTGAGTTGCGCCCGAGGTGATGATTTCCAGAACGCCTGCATCCTGAAGAGCACGGAATCCAGAAATGATGTTTCTGCAGTATTTATGTTCGAAAATCTGTCTGCATTGGGAAAACCGCTCAAGGTACATTGTTGCGCTGCGGTTAAGCTGTTTATCATTCCTGGTGCGTTTGATTTCTTTATGAGCCAGCTCGATATGCTGATCTATATAACGGGAATAGCGGCTCTGAAGCAGCTCGTCATTGAGCATGGAACACAGTGGGGGGGTGAGGGACATGGTGATTCTGAAGGGAATTCTGTCATAAAGAAGATTTTCAAATAGTGACAGCAGAGGTATATAGGTTTCAGTAATAGCTTCATTCAACCAGTTCTCTTCCATCATGTAGTTGATTTCAGGATGGCGGATATAGGGAAGGTGGGCATGAAGAACCATGCATAAGAATCCGTGAGCGGGAATCTGTGCCTGGCAGTTATTCATTCTCTTCTCTACCGGTTTCCGATTATGAAACTTGAACTGTTATGAGGTGATGAGGGCAATGATCCGGAAACGCCAGGTCTGCTTATATCTATATTGTCATAAGACAGTTCGGTGAGCTTGTCTGTATCAACATCTGTTTTCACTGCTGCAGGCGGTTTGATTCCGGGTTGAGGTATACTGACCACCGGTGCGGAAACTGCGGGTGAAAAAGTTCCGGTTTCAGTTTTGACTCCGTATTCTATCGAATACCGTTTTGCGCCTTGGGGCATTCTCACGTACATTTTGCTTCTGGGTACGGTTGGGATTTCAAGTGGTTTGACTGGTTTCTTTTCTTCAGTTTCGGGAACCGTTTCCCGTAGGTGTAACAAATCGTTTTGAGTAACGTATTTCTTGCCGGAAGTGGTTTGAATGGAGGGCGTTTTTTCAGGAAGTTCCCAGTATACATATATCCATTCAGGGTCTTTGGGAATGGCCCTCATAAATGTATCATTGTACTGTTCTGGCAATTCGGTACTGAATGTGTAAGCCGGACCTGCGGATTTGCTCGAAGTGTTCTCGGTTTTTTGGCTCAGAGAGCGATTTTTCTGTCTGACTTTTTTCCTCAGAAATCGCTGAACTGCCCGACTTTTCTTTTGAGAGATTGGCATTGTAAGTTCCCGGCAGCCCTTTGGGTCAAAACTGAGAGGAAAGTCATGAATTCAGTTTCACAACTTTCCTCTGCTCATGTATTCTGGACTGCACTTGTTTTTAATTTGTTTCATTTTTCTTGAACCAGTTCCGGCCGCCGTTTATACCCAGCTGCATTCTGAAAACATTTTCTGAATAATCGGAGTATCGTGAATCGGTTCGTCTGCCCAGTTCAAAAATTATATCTATCAATCCGCCATCGTTTTCGATCGGAAGACCTGCGCCCAATGAAAGTGCGTATTCCTGAGCTCCGTCGGCAGGGAATTGGTTATAGCTTATTCCTGCTCTGTAGTGCATTTTTTCCCAATATTTGGCTGCAAGTTGATTGGGTGCAGGAATGAATCGGGCTCCAGCCGATACCCGATAAGCTCGGCGCAGAGGACGTGTAATTTCAAGATCCGTTTGATACCTTTCCCAGAGTGTGGCATGCAGGTCCGCTGCCATCAGCCATTTTTCATCGGGTTCATAGCCGATACCTGCTGTGAGTGAAGGGGGCAGGTGCATGTGGAAATCAGATGAAGTTGTTTCCGTTGTATCCACTTTCTGGTAGGTATGGCTCATGTTACCTTCATTATAGAACATGTACTCGCCGGCAAGGCCTACTGAGAGTTTACCAAGTGGGACGAGTACCCCCATACGGAATCCATTGCTGGAATAAGACTTTTCTGTACCATCAGAAAGCGTGTTCTCATATGTCGATTCTGAACTGTCTGCATAATTTTTCAATACAGAGCCGAAAACACTGCTTGAGGAAAGGTTGAAGTAAACTCTTTTGTAAGTTACCCCGAAGCTTGGTCCGTTTCCGAACTGATACCCCCATCCTCCCTCAAATGAGGTCATTCCGCCGGTTCTGGTAATACCGATATATCTTTCGTCATATCCGTATTCATTATCCGTCACAACTTTCTCATTCAGGAAGTCAACAGCAGCATCACTGCTTTTCTGTATGGCAAAACCCAAATTTCCCGCAAAACCCGCCGGGATTACAAGGGAGAGCATTCGCGGGGAATATTCACTTGCCACATCCGAGGTGCCGCTTTCTTTCGCCTGGATGAAATCAAAGGAGATTAGTGAGGAGAATGCGGACCGGTTGCGCATTGCCATATTGGCCGGATTGAGACTCAAACCGAGTTTCTCGTTTCGAACACCTGTGCCGCTGCCTGACATGGAACTGGAAAAACCTGTAACTGTCTGTACTGGCATACCAACTGGAAAATGTAATCCCAGAGGGGACTGGGCACCAGCCGTTACGAAGAGGACCAGAAGAGAAATCACTGCTTTTTTCATAATATATCTGACTCTTTTCTATCGTGATGGGGTGAGAACTATTTCCATTTTGGGTTTGGACCAAACAATATTTTCATAGCCGCTTTCAGAACTGCTCAGGCGTAAATATGCGTAAAGTGGTTTCCGGGCGCCCCGAAGGATTTTCTGAACCGGTCTTCTGACCGGAAGGGTTAAGGTGCTGCTGAGTTTCAGCGAGGGCTCCCGGTTGAAGAGGGTTTTGAGGGAGTCGCCCTCAATTAAATCATCTAGCAGCAGGAATTTGAAATAGACTGAATCCGGTGCTTCACTCTCCGTTTTCAGAGTGATCACAGAGTTGAGAACTTCACTGTACAGGGTTTTGGAAGTATTGTTCATGGTTTCGAAAATGTCTTCAGTATTGATTTCAAATACCGCTGTGCGTTGAGATGAATGAGAGGAGTAGGGAATGGCTGAAAGCGAATCGGCAGCCTCAGTGTCCTCATAAATTGTGAAGCGAGCAGTGCACCCGATTGAGTCTCGTACCGTTTTCCCATCTTCTTTCGTGACGTTTACAATTATATATGGTTTCAGTATTTTCATCATTTTCAGAGAATCAGGAATACTGAAACTGAATGTGTAACCTGCAGAAGTTTCCGTTCTTGCATCGAAAATATCTTTACTCAATTCTTCAGGTAATACTATGGAATCGGTTTGCTTCTTTATGAGTGTGATTGAATCCAATAGTTCCGAATCTCCTCTTTTTACCGGAGCCAGAGAGTCCAGTTCGGAGCTGATATGAATGTTTACACTCTCGGAATCACTTGTCCCACCGACTGTCTTCACAAACATGCAGACGCTTTTCAGAGTATCATCGCTTCCATAAGATGCGGGGTAGGGAACACTGTCTGTTAGGTCGAACTGCATATGGCCGAATGCATGTTCAGACCCTTTCCTGCCGATTAGAAGGTAACTGGTCTTTTTGGTACTGAAAAGTGAATCTGCACCTTCGGGAATGCTGAAAGCCTCCTGGATGTCATTGCTGTCCAGAACCGTTTTTCTGAATGCACCTTCCAGGTTGGTAAGAGTGGAATCAAGGTCTGAAATCACCCCGTCTCCTGCTCCGGTAATGGTATCTGATCGGGAGCAGAGGAAAAAGATAGAAGAGAGTAGTAAAATAGAGCAGAAAAACAGCTTGTTTGATCGAATCATGTCACCTGCCAATTAAAATGTTCGAGTGCCTTGAAGAGCAATCATTTAGCTCTGTTCAGCAAAAAAAATAGGTTCACTCTGCGGTGCAAGTCAAACTTTCCTCCCAGTGACGCATCATTTTTATTCTGAAATCGGTCTGTTGTGCAAAAATGGACAAAAACGGTATTTTGAGCTATACTGTATATATAGTATTTTAGATGTCTTTCGGTTTTTTCAACATTTTTCAAAGCAGCTCTGGTTTCTTTATCAGGTGATTGCATCTTTGGGGGTTATGGGCATAACGGCTAAGCGTCCATTCGAATGTTCAGTATTGGTTGTTGATGATGAAGAAGCGATTTGCCAGATGCTCAATTCCGCTCTTTCTCCTCGTTACAACGTGACTGTCTGCAAAAACGGCAAGGAGGCTCTTGCTCAGATAGAGAAGCATGATTTCGACCTGGTGGTTACCGATCTGATGCTTCCCGATATTTCCGGCATAGAAGTGCTAACATATGCCAAAAGCAGAGATGAGTTCACTGAGGTTCTCATGATTACAGGATATGCCTCTCTGGATACGGCCACTGCTGCACTTAATCTGGGGGCGGGTTCCTATCTGGCCAAACCTTTCTCCATTACCGATTTTCTCATCCGAACCGAAAAAATGATCGCTTCACGGCTTTTTCATCTAAAAAGCCTGCAGCTCATGAAACATTCCGATTTCATGGACCCTGCGGTGAAAGGGCATCTCAGCGACATCACATCACTCTACTATTTCACCCGCAAGCTTATGCTTTCTCTGGAAATTTCAGAGGTGATGCGAATAATCCTGGAAGAGGCAAATCAGAAAATCGGGGCTGACTTCTGCTGTATAGGAATCAATCTTCTGGATTATTATGAAGTATATGCCATGCCGTCATTCGGCGAGTTGGATATTGGTCGGCTTAAGGAGGTTCTACCGCAGCATTGGGATGACGCGTTCAGCATGCTGGATAAGGATAAATTCGTTGAAGGTGATATTCCGCTATTTGTCTACAAAGGACGTCAGGGTGAATTCAAACCTGTACAGCAATATCAAAGTGTGAGTTACCCGCTTATCGTGACAGGGAAAACCATAGGGAATCTTTCGGTGTTTCTGGACATTAAAAAGGAAATCCCTCCCGATGTGAACCAGTTTCTTCATGTTCTGACTTCCATTATTTCCCCTGTAATCGAGCACGCATATATGGATCTTCAGGCGCGAATGCAGGCAAAAACCGACAGCCTTACCGGAATCGCCAATCATCGTCACTTTCATGAAGCACTGGAGAGAGAAATCGCTCGTGCAAATCGTAAAAAGAGCTGTTTTTCTTTGATTTTAGCAGATATAGATAATTTCAAATCCATAAATGATACCTATGGCCATCAGGTGGGAGATGCTGTTATTATTGATCTCACCAAGCGTTTTACAGCCAATATTCGTACTGGAGATGTGGCTGCAAGGTACGGGGGGGAGGAGTTCTGTATCATTCTTCCCGATACGGACGAGGCTGGGGCAGAATGTCTGGCAAAAAGAATATGCAAGGCTGTGGCAAATACACCTTTTGCCGATTCGAAATATCAATTCATCTATACAGCCAGCTTCGGGCTGGCGGTGTATAATGGCGCCGAACCGCTCGGCAAGGATGAACTCATTTTTAAAGCCGATGAAGCTTTGTACGAGTCCAAAAGGGCTGGAAAGAACAGGGTCACAGTCAGCACCAGTAAGGAAAAATGAAAAATATCGGTTTAGCTGCTTTTATATACACATACAGTTCAGTTGTCGAAGTACTAAGGCGAGCAATCAGTCTGATATTCTCCAGATTCCCACAGAGCAGAAAATGGAATCTCAGAGAACGGCAGATCGTGCCGCGATGGTATCGCGATATTCGCAATAGAACTGTTGTATGGGTACATGCAGCCTCCTTGGGGGAGGCAAAACTGCTGTATAAATTCCTGGAAATACTGAATACCCGTCACCCTGAGGAGTATTATCTGGTAACAGCTGCTTCCTCAACAGGGGTCAGATTTCTGGAAAGGCACCGAAGGGCTGAGGTGTGTTCGGTAGGTTTTCTGCCTATCGATTCCGTTCCTTTGATGAACCGGATGTTGGAGCGGTACCAGGTGAATCGTGTATGGCTTGTGGAAACTGAGCTGTGGCCTTCCATGCTGTGGTGTTGTATGAAAAAAAAGATACCCGTGGGAATCGTGAACGGTCGTCTTGAGGAGAAGTCGTTCAGGAGTCTCAAGCGTTTCGGTTTTCTTTTCAGGCCTCTTTTTAGATCCTTAGATATCGTGCTGGCTCAGGATACCAACTATGCGGATAGATTCAAAGCTTTGGGTGTGGAGGAAAAGCGACTTCATGTTGTCGGGAACCTCAAAAGTCATATTACTGTGCGCAGACCGGATTCTGCCCAGTGGTCTACTCTGCGCAAGAAGCTGAATGTTGATGAATCGGTGCTGCTTGTCACTGCCGGATGTGTTCATCCGGGAGAGGGACTAGTCGTAAAACAATGTCTGGACAGGCTCAAGCAGTTGAATATGCCTGTGAAATTCATTATTGTGCCTCGTCATATGGAGGCGGTTTCTGCTTTGATTGATGAACTCGGGGACGATGTACTGCACCTTACAGACACCGAAACTGACAAAGAATGGAATGTGTGTCTGGTGGAAAGATTCGGGGTTCTTGACGATATGTACAGAATCGCGGATGCAGCAGTGGTGGGCGGCAGTTTTGTCAGGGTAGGCGGACACAATGTCTGGGATGCTGCCAGATTCGGCATTCCCGTGTTTTTCGGTCCATACACTTACTCTCAAAAAGAAAGTTGTGACCGGCTGGTCAGTTCCGGGGTGGGATTCAGAAGCGAGAACGGAGCCGGTCTGGGACAAACAATATATAAAGTAATGAAATCCGAACCTTCGCGGTTTGTGAATGCTCAGATTCTTTTTACTGAAACAGTAAACAAACGTCAGGCAGTTTGGGAGCCGTTGATTCCATGAGTGAAATAACCGAACTTTCCCGTCTGGTAATCCTTACAGGAGATGACTCCATTGGAAAGGAACGTGCAAGAAGCCGTTTTATCGAGCAGGTGAAGGCAGTTCATGGGCAGTGTTCTGTTGAGAGGTTTGATTCTTCGGCAGAGGAGTTTTGCGATTTTCTGCAGAAAATGATCACGCCCTCTCTTTTTCAGGAAATCAGGGTTTTCAGTATCGGGCATGCGCAGACCCTTCCGCAGACAGAGCTGGAGGAGCTCGGTAAGCTGCTAAAACATGAAATACCCGATGTTTTCGTGATCATGGAAGCTCAGCCTGAAAAAAAAGGAATGACCAGTGCAAAACTGGCCAAAATACTGCAGCTTAAAAAACTTTCATCGGATTCTTCTGTTTCCATTCAGGATTTATCCAAACCTCCCGATTACAAGTTGGCTGCTTGGCTTACAGCTCAGGTCCCCGTTCTTTTCAATCGTAAAATCAACAAAGCGGATGCGGAGTTTCTTTTGGATCTGGTGGGTAATGATCTGGATTCTCTGTATTCAGAACTTCAGAAAATAGATATCAATCTTCCTCCAAGAGCACCGGTGGACAAAAGTACCATAGAGGAGATTACCGGCGCTTCAAGAACAATGACTGCCTTTGAACTGGCATCCGCTCTTGGTGAGAAGAACTTTGTCCGGGCGCTGGAGGTTTTGGAATCTCTTTTCTCGTCCGGTTTTTATGTCCCTATGGCGGTATCGGCGCTTTTCCGTCACTTCTGGGCTCTTTTGCGTATCAGAAAATATATCCAGAAGAATCCGGGGGTTATGAAACAGTTCAACACTCGAGGTTACGGGCCTAATTCTCCTCAGACTGAAGCAGCTTTCAGTATAGGGAAAGCCAGCGGCCTTCTTTCTGAAAACGATAAGCGCAAAACGTTTCCTGTGATAATACAGTCGGGTATTGTGAATCAGGCCCGGAATTTCAGCGATGCTGATCTCAAAGAGGTACTGAAAATGCTTCAGGAACTTGATGTGGGGGTAAAGACGGGTAGAATCGATCCGGTTCAGCATGTTATTCAGATGTTCTGCTACAGGATTGTCAGGATATCCGAATGCGTTGAAAGCGGGGTTTACGCATGAGGTTTTTCGGTCGGGTGGAGTATGACGGGACCCGTTATGGCGGATGGCAGTATCAGCCGAATTGCCTGAGCATACAGCAGGTCTTGGAGGAGGCTTTCGGTGTAGTGCTCCGTGACAAATGCCCGATAACTGGAGCGGGTAGAACCGATGCAGGAGTTCATGCAAGAGGGCAGGGTTTGCACTTCGATGCTCCTGAAACAACGGATATTAAAAGGTTGAATCTTTCTGTGAATGCACTTTTGCCTTCCGATATCGCAGTGTATGATATTCAACCTGCCGAAAGTGAGTTTCATGCGAGGTATTCTGCACTTTCCAGAAAATACACGTATTATTTTTCTCAACGGAAAAGCCCGCTTAATCACAACCGTGTATGGCCTCTTTACTATACTATTGACTGGGACAAAGTAGGGCGGGAGCTTGAGAATGTAATAGGAACTCATGATTTCACCGCATTCTGTTCTTCAGGAAGCGGTTCCTCCTCTGCTGTATGTACTGTTAGCGACGCCCGCTTGGCATCTGGTCGGGGACTGTGTATGTTTACAATTGAGGCTGACAGGTTTGTGTACAAAATGGTTCGATCTTTGGTCGGAACGCTGGTTGATATCGGAAGAGGGCGTTTGAAAGATGATCTTGAATCCATTCTGGCATCCAAGGACAGAAGCAGAGCAGGGGGGACGGCTCCTGCTGCGGGACTGGTTCTGGAATGGGTCAGTTATTCTCAGAAAGTAGCTTCATGAAAAAAAACGGTACCAAAACAGCTACCTACGTAATATTTCTCCTTCTTGGACTTACGGCAGGCTTCTTTTTCGGAGGAGAGGTCATCCGGCGTATTTATACCGACAAGCTGCAGGAGTCGTCACCTGTCAACGAGCCGTCGATTTCAGATCCTCAGTCGAATATGCCGCAGATTTCCTCTTCTGCCCGAGAGAATATCTCGGCTTCACGAAAAACAGCGATAGTCAAAGCTACTTACGATGTGGCTCCCAGCGTGGTGGGGATTGTGGTGACCCAGATTCAGGTGGTCCGCAGTCGCTATCACAATGATGATTTTTTCAATTTCTTTTTCGGAGGACCTGAACTCAAACCCCGTTACCGTCAGGTGGAGAGCATAGGTTCCGGATTTGTGATACGAGATGACGGTATGATTCTCACCAATTATCATGTGGTTCAGAATGCAGCAAAGCTGTATGTGAATATGCCTGATGGCCGCAGAAGAGAAGGTAAGGTCATAGGTTTCGATGAAAAGTCCGACCTGGCGGTGATCTCAGTTTCCGGGAAGAATTTCAGAACTGTGAAATTCGGTAATTCTGAAGAGTCTCTTATCGGGGAATGGAGTATAGCCATAGGTAATCCTTTTTTGAATTTCATCAATGATGCTCACCCAACCGTAACTGTTGGGGTAATCAGTGCGCTCAATCGGAATTTCGCACCAACAGAAGGCGTGTACTATCAGGGTATGATCCAGACCGATGCAGCCATTAACCCCGGTAATTCCGGTGGCCCGCTGGTGAATGCCAGTGGTGAAGTCATCGGGATAAACACCTTCATATACACGGGAAATTCCAAAAACAAAGGTTCTATAGGAATCGGATTCGCAATTCCTATAGAGCGGGCCAGGCGTGTTGCTGAAGAGCTCATCGATCATGGGGAAAGAAGACGGGTATGGACTGGGATTTCCGTGCAGAACCTCAACCGTTCAGTTGCTCAGGCTCTGGGCTATGACCGCATGGAAGGGGTGGTGATTGTAAGTGTTCAGCCGGGGAGTCCCGGAGCGGAAGCTGGACTGAAACCGGGGGATATCATCAAGCGCATGGGAAACCGTACAATCCTTTCTCATGCTGATATTGACGGATTTTTCCTGGATTATTTTGTGGGTGACAAGATAAATATGCATATTATAAGAGACGGCAAAAAGAAACAGACCGCCCTTGTGCTTAAAGAATTTCCCGTAAGTGAGTGAATCGGGTCCGGTGAAGCCCGGCCCGCACTTGTGAATCACAAAGAAAGGATTTGGCAATATGGCCATACCTCTTAAGGAAAAGCGGATTTCAACATTGATTCTGGTTGTACTGGTAGGAATTCTAATCGGTTCATACCTTAATGCTGCTATACAGATGCTTCCGGGAGGAGAGAATGTGGTCCGGACATTTTTCACATATACCGTTCCTTTCGGAATCGGCGATTTCGAGAATAATAATCCTGTTCTTGTTGATCTGAACGCAATCCGTTTCCAATTAGGTTTTCAGATCAAATTCAGCCTTCTTTCCATTCTGGGAATAGTTCTGAGTCTGTATTTTTTCCGTTGGTACAAATAGGTTTTCAAAACCCCTTTTAGCTTGAAAGGTTTCTATAATGGCTTTTTTTGATCGTCCGATTTCTGAAATTGTGGATAAAACAAAGAAGGGCGACTTGTCGTGTCGGGAAGTGGTGAAACGAGCTCTGGAAACGGTGAAGGAGGGCGATAAGGAGCTGAATTCCTTCATCTGTACCCAAAATGATGCAGCGCTGGCTCTCGCCGCTCAAATGGATGAATTGTCTGATGATCAGAAGAAAAACAAACCTCTTTTGGGAATTCCGATAGGGGTGAAGGATAATATCTGTACAAAGGGAATTTCCACAACCTGTGCCTCGCGTATGCTTGAGAGATTTGATCCTCCCTATGACGCAACAGTGGTCGAGGCTCTCAGGGATTCCGGCGCTGTTGTAGTGGGTAAAACGAATCTGGATGAATTTGCCATGGGGTCCAGTACGGAGAGCTCCTATTTCGGTTCAACACTCAATCCTCACGATCCCAAGAGAATCCCCGGCGGATCAAGTGGAGGAAGTGCTGCGGCCGTCGGGGCAGGGTTGGTTCCTGCTGCATTAGGCTCTGATACGGGAGGTTCTATTCGCCAGCCCAGCAGTCACTGCGGGGCGGTTGGGTTGAAGCCGACTTACGGAAGGGTATCGCGTTATGGATTGGTCGCTTTTGCGTCTTCACTTGATCAGATCGGTCCTGTGGCAAATGATGTGCGTGATACAGGCCTTCTGCTTTCCGTGATTTCCCGTGCGGACAAACGCGATTCCACTTGCGCCGGCAGACCGTTTTCGGATTCATCAGATCTATATACCGGAGATGTTCGGGGGCTAAGGATCGGGGTGCCTAGGGAATACTTCGGCGAAGGGCTGTCTTCGGGTGTTCGTGAGTGCATCGAATCGCTTCTGAAGAATTTGGAACATGAAGGTGCTCAGATCGTGAACGTATCTCTTCCCAACCTCCAATATGCTATTGCGACTTACTATATAATCTGTACTGCAGAGGCTTCCTCCAATCTGGCCCGGTATGATGGGGTCAAATACGGATTCAGATCACCTGATCCCGAATCTCTCAAAGATATGTATATGGAAACCAGAGAACAGGGCTTCGGATCAGAAGTGAAGCGCAGGATCATGCTGGGAACATATGTGCTCTCTTCAGGGTATTATGATGCCTACTATCTTAAAGCTGCCAAAGTGAGAACACTTATCAGCAAAGATTTCGATAACGCTTTTGGCTCCTGTGATCTCGTTGTGTCACCTGTTGCACCTGCCCCTGCTTTCCAAATAGGGGAAAAGTCAGATGATCCTCTTCAGATGTATCTTACAGACATTTATACTGTTTCGGCAAATCTTGCCGGAATCCCGGGGATCAGTGTGCCATGTGGAAATGTGGATTCTCTTCCTGTAGGGGTACAGTTCATGGCCCCGCAATGGAGAGAGGATACTCTGCTTAGAGCTGCTTATAAAGCCCAGGAGCTTTTCTTGACACAGGAGCCTGTGTGAGATTAGGCTCTTACTGCAGATCGCTTTTCAAATTGAGTTTTTTATTCTCTTTGATCTGGATTCTCAGCAGTTGTGCTCCTTCCGTCCGTTATACCAGGGGTGGGGATTCTGCGGTTCGCAAGCCCCGCTTTTCGCTTCCCGAAGGGACCGAAACATCAGCTCTTCATACGAAACTTGAAAATACTGTCGCCTCATATCTTGGTGTTCCCTATAAATATGGAGGTACCAGTGGAAATGGAATTGATTGCTCGGGGTTTGTATTCCTGGTATTTAAAGAGGTATACAATGTGGAGCTACCCCGTTCTTCGGGGAAAATGTGGAAGTTGGGGAAAATCGTTTCTCCGAATCTGGCCAGACCCGGTGATCTGATTTTTTTCAGGGGAGGATTTCTCAACAGAGTGAATCATGTCGGAATTTATATGGGGAATGACCGTTTTGTACACGCCAGTGGTACAAATGGAGTGATATACAGCGATATTAATGATGATTACTATTCCAGACATTTTGCCGCCATAAGGAGAATTTTCTGATGACAGTGGTTTTTGCCGGGGAGAAGGGGTCGTTTAGTGAACTGGCTGCTTTGGAATATTTCGGAAAAAGTGTCGAGGTGGACGGGGTGCCGGAATTCGAAGATGTTTTCAGAAAAGTCAAACGGGGAAAATACATTTTCGGAATTATCCCTATTGAGAACTCACTTGCCGGCAGTATTCATCAGAACTATGACCTTCTTCTGGAAAGCAAACTGCATATTGCAGGTGAAGTGTATCTGCGCATAAATCACTATCTTTTGTCAAATAAAGGTGTTGCCCTCAAGAAAATAAAGCGTGTATTCTCACATCCTCAGGCTCTCGCGCAGTGCAGAAATTTTCTTAAACGTTTTCCTCGCGGTTCTCTAGTTCCGGTTTCCAACACGGCTCTGGCTGTTAAAAAGATAAAAGATGAAGGGCTTGAGGATGCTGGTGCAGTGGCCTCCATGCAGGCGGCGATAGATTATGACATGAGTGTCCTCGCTTCGGAAATAGAGGACAATATCTACAATACCACACGATTTCTTATTGTGTGCAGAAAACCTCCACAACCAATTAATGGACCTAAAAAAACATCTGTTGTTTTTTCAATGAAAAACATGCCGGGTGCTCTTTTTAAAGCTTTAAGCGTATTCGCGCTCAGAGATGTTGATCTGTTCAAAATTGAATCCCGACCTGTTCATGGAAAAGGCTTCGATTATCTCTTTTATCTGGACTGTATGGGGGATATCAGAGACACTGCTCTTAAGAATGCCGTTTCTCACTTAAAGGAAATCACCACATTCTATCGACTGTTGGGTTCCTATAATGTCGGACGGGAGATTCAACCTAAGTATAAGGGCAGAAGAAGAACACGAAACAAAAAAGTCCCGTAATTTCGGGACTTGAAATTTCGAGACTGACTAATCCTAGGTCAGCTTATGATTTGGACATAGCCTTCAGACACTTCATACAGATTTTAATCCGTTTGGGAGTGCCGTTGATCACTTGTTTGATGGTGCGCAGATTGGGATAGAAAATTCTTTTGTTTACATTGTGCGCATGGGATATGGTACTACCCGAGCGCGGATGCTTTCCACACATTTCGCATGTTTTGGACATATCTCCTCCGAATATCTTTTTTAGTTTCTGAATAATCTACAAATATAGATTTTGAAAGAGCAAGTGTCAAAATATTATTCCTATGGAATTTTTAAAACAGATCCGCAAAAAACAGTCCTTTCCAGGGTTTTGATTTTGACCTGAATTCAAAGGTTTGCCTTGAATTATATTTTTCTCTAAAAGATAAATGGTCATAAAAATGGAGCTTGGAAAAACTCATGTTGGAAAAACTCAAACCTGCCGCCAATAGTTTCCTCAGACCAGTTATGAGAATGTTTTCTAAAGTGGGGATTCATCCCAACCATCTTACACTTCTGGGTGTTGCATTGTTCGGGGCAGCGGGATACTTTTCAGCAGCAGGGGAGTGGTTTTGGGCTTTGATTCTGCTCGCGTGCGGTTCGGTAATGGATCTTTTAGACGGTCAGCTTGCTCGTGAATGCGATAAAATGACAGTCTTCGGTGCCATTCTCGATTCAAGTTGCGACAGAATAACTGAAATTTTCCTTCTTTTGGGGCTGCTAATATTCTATATGCAGAATTCCATTATGCAGGGATGGGGTGTGTATCTCTGTTTTACAGCAATTGCCGGTTCGATAATGGTGAGTTATGTGAAAGCCAGATGCGAGGGGGCGGGCGTAAGTTGTTCTCGGGGACTTCTGCAACGACCTGAACGGCTTATACTTATCGCATTTGGACTCCTTTTGGGTTACGAAATCATGGTTTGGATTCTGGGGGGAGTCACTGTGCTGGCAACAGTAACTGTTTTTGAACGCCTGGTGATAGCCTCTGTTCAGTGCAGACGAATTGATCAGTCCCTACCCGATGAGGTCTCGACCGAAAGTTCTCTTGATTCCGGTATCTGTCGGGAATAGCTCAGTTCGCTTTGATCAGTTTCAGTGATTTCCTGACTTTTCCATACTGCATTCTCATTAAATATATTCCTTTGGGAACTGTTCTGTTGTTCTGATCCTTACCATTCCATACTATTCTGTATCTGCCGGGAAGCATCGGTTTGTGCAGAAGTCTGCGGATGATTCTTCCTTTCAGATCATAGATGTTTATGGAAACCGAATTCATCTCGACTGAATTTTCCCAAGAATAGGGCAGCACCAGTTCGAGTGCAGTGATTTTTCTGAAGGGGTTGGGGCCGGTTCTTTGTAGTTTGATTTCTCCGCCGAAGAGATCAGCTTTTAATGCTTCCGTTGTTGCCACCACATATCCCTGAATCTCTTTACTGTGTGCCGGGATATCAACTTTCGAAGTGGAGCGGATGTCGACAGTACCTCTTTGGTCAATCCAGTAAAGATTCACATCTTCTGACACACCGTCCATTTCTTCAAAACTGAGAGTAAGATTCTTTGTGCTTGGGGAAATCGCGACTCTCCATTCGTGTGTAGCTGAAGATGAACCTTTATAAAACCTTGAAAGTTTATCTCCATTTATTTCATTCAGGAAATAAAGCTGTGGAGAATCAAACCCCAAAGGAGGCTCAGGTTCCCTGAGTGCGGTTTTCTTGCCAAGTTCGCTTGAAATCCCCAGAAAATTGTCTGGATCGTAACCCCCTTCACCTCTGAGGGCAAGTCTCATCTCCCATTCAGTGTTGTTGCTTTTTTTACTCAACACCAGAGAATCTTTCAAAAGAGGAAAATAGCTCAAAGTGGTATCTTCTTCAGTATGTACCCAGTATGCTTTCCATGGTCTGAGCTCGGAAGCTTGCCTGTAACCGCCTGAATCAGGAAGCCATTCCCATACTGTTCTGGAGGACATCCAAGCAGGACAAATCGAAAAGGGGTATGGTGACGAAATTTGATTCCAGCCAGTTGTCCCTTTATTCAAAATCTTTTTTATCGAGTCTTGCCTGGTCACAAGCTCTTTCAGAGCCGTGGATGGAACTTTCATTAGAGTATCGACAGTACTTTTGAACCAGTAACCGTCAGTAGGTTTCATGCTGGTAGGTTGAATGTAGCTGGACATTAAACGATCAGGGATACGTTTATCATCCCACTTGAAGAGGTGTGAATTAGGGTTGCCAGCTATCTGTTGAGGTGCTCCTCCCCAAAGCCCCATCATATACCATTCATTGGCTTTGGCTACGAATTGCGCCGGGAAATTGTTCACAACATACTGATCCAGTTCCGGAGGATAGGGAAAAACAATTCTGCTTTCCCGACCCAGATGGTCTTTCCAGGTAGCGCAGTAAATATAAGGTTTTCCGGGGGTAACGTTCGTATCTACATATTTCGGTGAGGTGCTTTTCATCACCTGGGATATTTTCATCAGCGAATCGGTTGAGATTCGGGGCTCCCACTCTGAACCGTTGGTTACTCTGTAAAGATCAGGGTTTCCCGGAAAACGGTAGACATTATACATCGAGGGAGAAGCTTCCGGTGGCGGCATCCAACTCAGTTCTATACGTGCAAATCCTGTTTGCCGTACTGAAACGGGTTTGATCAAAGATGGTTCCGGGCTGTCTTCTGTGAATGAACTGTTCACGACAATATCAAGCGGCACAAAGTCCGTAGTTGAGAAGTGGTAAGGGACATCGGGAAATACGGAGGATCCTGAACCGTTCCAGTACTGGTCCACCATTCCTGCCATAGAGATGCGTATGTAATAGTCTTCACCATCGATCAGACCCGGAAGGCCGAATTGTTCCGAATTTCTCAGATTACTTCTGGATACGGCTATGAACTTACTGCCGCTTTTAATATAAGCCGTGATCTCATATTCCTGAAAGGCTGCCGGATCCGACATGCTGACTGTACCGTAAACTTCGTACCCTTTTCTGATATTCAGAGTTACACCTTTTACCGAATCCGGAGGCGTTACAGTATACGTCGGAGTTTTGGTGTAATCGGTGGTTTCGGCAAAACTCCAGCCCAAAGAGGAACTGAAAGGAGCATCTGTACTGAAACTGTCCTGCGGATGGGGGGTGAAAAGCAGTTTATAAGAGCCTTCAGGTGCACGAGCAGTGGAGAAAATAACGGAACTGCTGCTTGTTTGGTAATGGTGATTGATTCCAAGATACATTTCTGGATGAATGAATAAAGTATCGGTAGTTGCAGAATCATTGAGAAGTCTTAGTGACCCTATCGGAGTCTCATTCTGCAAAACGGATTGTACTGTTTGATCCGAAGATGTCAGATTCCCACTGATTACGGATCCCGCATTCAGAATTATATCGTTTGCCTGAATGGTGGTGTTTTCTGTTACCGTGCACTCCTGTGTGTTATCGAAATAAAAGGCATATTTATAATGATAGGCTTTAAGTGTGAATTGTTTCGCCTGCAGACCTTCAAATTTATAGCGGCCCAGATTGTCCGACCAGGTTTCATGCCACAATCCCCCATTCTTTTCCTCTAATTCGACACGTGCACCTTCTACAGGGAATCCGGTGCTGGTTTTAACTGTCCCGGTAATGGTTCCTCCCGACCTCAATTCGAACTGAGCTGTTGCTTTTGGATCAAGGCTAAGGTCAATGACTGCAGCTTCTTGAGGCATATCGGAATAGGAGTGAAACTGTGGTATATAGGATGAGGCGGTTTTTCTGGCAAGCAGAACATATCTGTCATAGGGCAGATCTTCAATTGAATAATATCCGGTCGAATCTGTAATCACACTATAGGAGTCATACTGATACCAAGGGTTGTATTCCAGAGTGTCTCTGATATGCTCAGGAAGGGGCAGAATCTCCACTCCGTATAAAGGTGTTTGGGTTGAAGCATCTACAACATACCCGTCGATGATTTTCATATTCACCAGTTCTTCTGCAGTGGGAGGATCGCTTATCAGTCTTGAACTGAGGTCCATATCCATATCCAAGCTGGTCTGGAAATGGTTGATATTTCCTGTTGTGGATGTGTTTTTCTGAGCAGACCAGTACTGCAGAGGATAAAACGAACTTGCAAAGCTCACTAAATGGGGAACAGATGCTTCCACCGCAATAGGACCGAAGTCTCCGTTGTCATCAGTATAACATTCGTTTATAACGTTCATACTTGTGTCCAGGATTTTCACATGAACCTGTGGAAGGACGCTATAGTAGTCTCTCAGAGAACCTTTTACATATCCTGGATTAGTAATTCTGGTTACGCTTTTCAGAGTCAGCTGGTGGGATACAACCTCGTCTTTCATAAGAACTATATAGTGATAAGGTTCGGCGACAGCGGAATCGGGTCCGTAATAATAGGTGGGATGTCCGGGAATGATTACCCTTACACTGTAACTTCCCTCCTGCAGAGTGTCGATCCAGTATTCATTGAGATCAGGTTTGAAATCAGCTTTGTAACTGCCGTTGTGGTCAGAAGCCCAGACTTCGGCTGATTGCTTGATGGTATCATTGTTTTTATCGAATAGCTGAAGTTTGATGCAACCTTTGGGAGTGTTGTCGTAGGGGTTTTTTGAGATTTGTATATCGAAAAAAAGAGAATCATAGTATACATGGACTGGATATTCCGGGTGTACAGTAGTTGTAAGCATCTCCTCAGAATACCATTGTTCCGGGTAGGAGCCGTCACTGGTGGTGATTTTGATATGGTAATCCTGCTGGGCTAGTGCTGAAAACTGAAACGTCCCATCGGTTCCCGTTACGGTGCTGTAGGCGCGAAAAAGAGGGCTCATAGCAGGATAAAGCTCTACTGTTGCAGCTGAAACAGGACCAAGGGAATCGGAAATAGTTCCCGTAAGTACTCCGTCACCTTCAGGAAGCAGTTCTGCAGTTATTGTGATCTGCTGGGTGTCCGCTATACCTACTGTGACAGGGTAAACTTCATAGGAAGTGTTTTTGTCCGGCGAATAGAACTGTTTGGGATAGGGAGTGGCTTCATGAAAACCAATCGCATAAGTGCCAGGTTGAAGGGATGAGATCAGAATGGAATCGGAGTATGTCAGATCGTGATAGAATATTTCACTTGAGTCTGTTTTTCTAATAAGACTGATGCCGCCATTTCTGATAGTATTTAAGGTGGAATCAACAACTTTGATTCGCAGTTCTGAAATAGGAGGGTTGTGTGTGGGTTTGTCTCTCAAGGTGCTGCTGATTTCCGTGTAGGCGGGATCAACCCAGGTTCTGAACTGAGGATCGGTCGTTGTACCGTCTATACCTTGCCATTGTGAGGGGAAAGTACCTGCGGGAAAATGAATGTTGTAGTATCCATAACCCAGAGTTGTAATGGAATAGGTACCGTTTGAATCGGAAATAAAAGTAGCCACAAGCGAGTCTGTATCCGAATCTGCCCAGTAGAATTCGATTCGTTGCCCTGCAATGCCATAACCGGCGGTGTCAGTGACATAACTAACTGCAGCCATACCGAACTGATAAGAAAACATTACCAGAAGTAGAGGCAAAAATTCCAGTTTTTGTGTTTTTGTCATGGTGAACCCCCGGTTACCCGTTCAGAAATATATTGTACAGGCAACGATTGGGAGAAAGTGTGATCACTATCACGTTTCTCTGATTTATATTAAATATCTTAGAGGTACTGATACATTGTACCATAACTTCACTTATTCGACAATGAAGAAAGGCACCTTTGGGCTCGGGTGTACTTTTGTATCGCTGAGGAGGTTTAATGCCGGAAAGACTCATTATCATCGGATCTGGACCTGCGGGGCTGACTGCTGCAAACTACGCTGCACGCGCCAATATCAATCCGCTTCTTTTCGAGGGTTTTCAGGAGGGAGGGATTCCCGGCGGACAGCTTATGATCACCAGTTTAGTTGAGAATTTCCCCGGATTCCCTGAGGGTATCATGGGACCTAAACTCATGCAGAATATGCGTGAGCAGGCCGTGAAACACGGTACCCGTGCGGTTATGGAAGACGTGGTGGAAGTCGATCTTCAGACATATCCTTTTGTGGTAACCTCGATGAGCGGAGAAGAATACACTACTGATGCACTTATTGTGGCTTCCGGCGCTACGGCAAAAAGATTACCTCTGGAATCCGAACAACGCCTCTGGAGCAGGGGGATTAGCGCCTGTGCTGTGTGTGATGGTGCACTGCCTATTTTCAGAGACAAAGAACTTGCAGTAATCGGGGGAGGGGATTCAGCAGTTGAGGAGGCTCTCCATCTTACTCAATTCGGTTCCAAAATCTATCTGGTTCACAGAAGAGATGAATTAAGAGCAAGTAAGATCATGCAGAAGCGTATCCTTACTCATCCAAAAGTGCAGATCCTCTGGAATAAAGTAGTGGAGGAGTTTGTAGGTGAAAACCACCTGTCCAGTCTTAAACTGCGGGATACAGTAAGTGGTGAAATTTCAGATTTGCCGGTTGTAGGTGCGTTTGAGGCAATTGGGCACAAACCCAACACCGGTTTTCTGAAGGAACAGCTTGAAACCAATGAACTGGGCTACGTCATAACTAAACCGGATTCGACTGAGACTTCGATAGAAGGTGTGTTTGCTGCAGGTGATGTGCAGGATGCAAAATACAGACAGGCTATTACCGCTGCCGGAAGTGGCTGTATGGCAGCAATCGAGTCTGAACACTGGCTTCAGGAACTCGCAGGTATCTAAAGTGACTTGCGCTCAGTGGAGAGAAAGCCCGCCCAAGCGCGGGCCTTTTTATTTGAAAATCCGCAGAAAATCTGGAATTCGTATGATATCGTTTATGGAAACGAATATGAACAGGCCCAGAAAGAAAATCATAGCTACCTTGTTCACAGTCATCTGAGTTTTCAAAGACAGTGGTTTTCCTCTCACAGCTTCTATTCCCAGAAACACAATGAGACCGCCATCGGTGATGACTAGAGGCAACAGATTGAGTACTCCAAGATTGATTCCGATGAGAGCCATGAAATCCAGTATATTGGAGAAACCCTGTAGAGCCATCATTCCCGATGCGGGTATGATACCCAATGGTCCCGATAGCTGACTGGCAGATACCTGTCCGCTGAACAGCTTCGAGAGCACATCAAAAATCATAGTGGTATATTCCCTGGACTTGTCCATCATATGACCTGCAGCTTCGCCGGGTCCATAACTGACGTATTTACTTTGTGGTTTTGCTGGCCCAATTCCCAGAAGATAACGGTTCCGGGTGGAATCGAAACGTGGGGTCAGGTTTACATCAAATGTTTTGCTCTGGCGTTTAACATTAATTGAAATGGCACTGTCGGAGGGCTTGTAATCACCAACTTCCAAAGCGAACTGTTCAAAGCAGCTCACCGCTTTTCCATCTACGGAAAGAAGCGTATCGCCTTTTTGAAGATGTTCCTTGGCTACGCTGTTTTTGGTTAAACTGCCCACTACAGAAGGAAGAGTGGGGGGAAGCAGACCGCCAGTGGGGTTTTCGGGTATTCCTGGACCGCTTCTTTTAATCCGCATATCTAGTTTGAGTATCTGATCATCTCTTTTGACTTTCAAAACGTATTTTTTGAGCTGTTGTCCCAAGTGGGTTTCAATCTGTCCCCAGCCCTTCACGGATTGACCGTTGATCGCCAGAATGGTGTCTTCAGGCTGAAAGCCTGCTTTATCGGCCGCAGAACTATCCACAACTGCTCCCACAATAGAATTATCAAGATAGAGAGGACGTTCTACCCCATACATGAAGGCGATCCACAGAAGAAGCATGGCAAAGAGGAAGTTGGCTACCGGGCCGGCCAGTGCTACCAAGGCGCGCTGCCATATCGGTTTTGATGAGAATTCATCGGGGCTTCCGTTGTGTTCCTCTTCCGGATTTTCTCCGGCCATGCGTACATACCCACCGAAAGGAATGGCACTGATTCTGTATTCCGTACCCTTCCAGGATTTCTTTATCAAAGGAGCCCCGAAGCCCAGAGAAAACGTAAGTACGTTTATTTTGCAGGCTTTGGCCATCAGAAAGTGGCCCAGTTCATGAACAAAGACCAGAATACCAAGAACTGGAATACCTATGAGAATTGCCAATGTGAATGTCACGTTATGCCCTCTGTTTGAAGTCTGAAGTGATTTGTTGACGGGTTTCTTTATCCGCCCATTCTATTATTTCTATTGAATGTGCCTGTTCAGTCTTGTGATTACGCAATGCAGATGCCACTATTTCCCCTATTCCCGTGAAACTGATCCGGCCGGAGAGAAAGAGTTCGACTGCAACCTCATTTGCCGCATTGACTACTGCGGGAGCCGTACCTCCCATTTCCCCTGCTTCCAGACAGAGTTGAAGGCAGGGGAATTTGTCCAGATCCGGTTCAGAGAATTCCAGACTGCCGATTTCCGGCAAACTCAGTCTTTTGCTGCTTATCGGAAGCCTTTGTGGATAGGTCAGTGCATACTGAATGGGTAACTCCATATCCGGCAGACCCAGCTGGGCCATAACTGCACCATCATGGAACTCCACCAGAGAGTGAATTATGGACTGGGGGTGGACCCAGACTTTAAGCTGGGAGTAGGGGAGGTCGAAAAGATGGTGAGCCTCTATGACCTCAAAGCCCTTGTTCATCAGAGTAGATGAATCGATAGTGATTTTTTTGCCCATTGACCAGGTGGGATGATTCAGTGCCTGAGCTGGAGTAATGGAGGCGAACATTTCTTTAGATATTTTGCGGAAAGGACCTCCGGAAGCTGTGAGGATGATTGATTCTATGCAGCTGTTTTCCTCTCCGGGTAAACACTGTAGAATGGCACTGTGTTCACTGTCCACCGGAATCAGACTTCCATTGCCGTTACGGGTGAGTGTTTTAATGTAATCTCCCCCTATCACCAAACTTTCCTTATTGGCCAAAGCCACCCTTTTTCCCCGCTTGAGTGCCTTAACAGTAGGTCTGAACCCTACCGCCCCCACAAGGGCATTGACCAGAATGTCAAACTCGGTCTCCTCCACTATCTGTTCCAGATTTTCAAATACCCTGAAGTTTCCATTGTGGTTTTTCAAACTTTCTGATCTCTGATTATCTGCTATGAACACAGATGGGGGAGAGAATTCATCTATTTGTGAAAGCAGTATTTCTAGGTTGCTTCCTGCCGCAAGTCCGGTGATTTCAAAACGATCTTTGAACCGGCGAACACAATTGCAGGTACTTGTTCCAATGGATCCAGTAGAGCCTAAAAGGAGAATCTTCAGTTTTTCTTGAATCATCAATTACTTTCCGATTATTTGGTCACCAGCCACGCAAAAAGGTAAAGAACCGGTGCGGTGAAAAAAACACTGTCGAATCTGTCCAGAATTCCTCCATGTCCCGGAATGAGAGTGGAAGAGTCTTTGACTTTGAAATTCCGTTTTATGATCGATTCCAGCAAATCCCCCACCTGCGCCATCACCCCGATGAGAAGACCAAGTATAGGTCCGAGAATAACGGGGTACTCGGGATTGCGCAAGAACACCCATCCGATGCTGCTGACCACTGTGGCTGCAATGAGTCCCGCTATGCTTCCCTCTATAGTTTTGTTGGGGCTGATGGTGGAGAAATGGTGGCGTCCCCAGGCAGAACCGGCCAGATAAGCTGCACTGTCACAAAGAAATATGGAGGTGAGGACTGTTACGATACCCAGTTGTGAGAGAAAAGGGTTGTCGGGAGTGAAAAAAAGCAGTTGAAATGGTTCTTTGTACAGACTTAGAAGAGAAATGGATGCTATGTTGAGAAAAATGGTCCCGCTGAACAGCAGACTTGCTCTAACCCATCGTTTCTGTCTGTTCCGTTTGCCCCAGAAAAACGACTCTATCGCCACCAGTATGAGAAGTACGAAGACGGATAGCATATCTGGTATGTTGAAATTAAGTAGATGGGCCACACTCAGTCCGAGAATCCATATGTAGCTCAACCAGAAAGCATTGTGAGGATAGATTATGCTGAGCATTTTGGTGTATTCATATGTCCCCATCAGTACTAAAATGATTGACAGAATCTGCCCGGGGTAGACCGGTGGTAATGATGAGGGAGTAACAGAGAACTGGGAATTAACAATAAACCAGGCAATGGGTACAGCAATGAATACGAAAAGAAGGCGTTTTTGTAGATTGGCCGTGTTTATCATTCCTTTACCTTTCCAAAGCGTCGGTCGCGCCTGTTGTAGTCCTCTATTGCGCTTACAAGTGCATCTTTATTGAAATCAGGCCACAAGGTATCTGTGATATAGAGCTCTGCATAAGCAGCCTGCCACAGAAGAAAGTTGCTGATTCGGCAGTCGCCGCCGGTGCGGATGATCAGTTCCGGATCAGGGATGTCTTTTGTATGCAGATAGTTGGAGAAGGATGTTTCGTCCAGATTATCAATTATCTCCGGATTCTTCAGCGCGTCTTTGGCAAATGCCTGAGCGGCCTGAACCAGTTCAGAACGCCCCCCGTAGCTGATTGCTAAATTGAGAGTGAGACCTGTGTTGTTTTTGGTGTTTTCGATTCCCTTGATCAGTTCAGCTCTGGTCTTGGGAGGAAGTCGGCTCAGATCCCCTATGGCTTTGAGTCTAACGTTGTTCTGGTTCAGGTTCGCAATCTCTCTTTTGGTCATCTCCACTAACAGGTCCATAAGCATGGAAACCTCACGGGATGGTCTGCCCCAGTTTTCTGCCGAGAAGACATAGGTGGTGAGATAGGAAACCCCCAGTTCACCACATGCTCTTACAATCTCTCTGGTTGCATTTGTTCCGGCCCTGTGGCCGGCTGTTCGGGGAAGCCCACGGTTGCGGGCCCACCTTCCGTTGCCATCCATTATTATTCCGATGTGCTTGGGGATGTTCATAGTTGTTTTGCGAGTGTCTTTTCCCATCGGTGCATGTTATTTCCCGAACGATGTTCCAGATTGTTTTTGATGTTTAACTCTATTCAAAATAACTGATAAATATACATGATTCTGAATTGTGATCTTATTAAAAAAACTCAAAGCGCAACCTTTTATCTGCTTCTGCAGATGTGAATGATAGAAGAACAGAAAAAAAAACGGCGCGTTCAGTGAAGCGCCGTTTTCATTTTTCAGAATTCTGAAGCTTTTATACTTCCATGATTTCTTTTTCTTTCACAGCGAGCAGCTCATCTATGTTTTTGACAAACTTGTCGGTGATTTTCTGAATTTCATCCAGTCCCTTCTTTTCCTGGTCCTGGGTGATCAGCTTTTCCTTTTCGGCCTTTTTGAGTTTCTCGTTGGAATCGCGCCTTACATTGCGCAATGCAACCTTGTTGTCTTCGGCCATTTTGCGGCAGTTTTTAAAAAGATCCTTACGCCTCTCCTCTGAAAGGGGAGGTATTGGCAATCTGATCTGGTTGCCGTCATTTTGCGGGTTGAGACCCAGATCCGCAGTCTGTATACTCTTTTCAATGGCAGAAAGCATGCTTTTTTCCCAAGGTTGAATGATAATCATTCTCGCTTCGGGGACAGAGATGTTCGCCACTTGGTTAACGGGGGTGCTTGTACCGTAGTAATCCACATTCACTCCGTCGAGCAAAGCGGGAGTTGCACGGCCGGCTCTGATTCTCCCCAGATCTTTTTTGAAGCTGTCGATTGTCTTCTGCATCCGTTGATTTGTTTCTTTCTGGATGTCTTCCATTGCTCCCATACTACCCTCCTGTTCTGACTATTGATCCTACCGGTTGCCCTTTGATGCACCGGGTCAGATTTCCTTTTTCAAGAAGTTTGAAAACTATAATGGGTATGTCCTGTTCCATGCAGAAAGAGAATGCGGTGGAATCCATGACTTTCAGGTTCTTTGAAAGAGCCTCTGAATGACTGATTTCTTTGAATCGTGTGGCGTGAGGATTTTTGAAAGGATCGCTGTCATAAACCCCATCCACTTTCGTTGCCTTGAAGATGGCATCGGCCCCGATTTCGGCGCAGCGCAGCGCAGCGGCGGTATCTGTAGTGAAAAAAGGATTGCCGGTACCACCGCCCAGAAGAACAATTCTGCCTTTTTCCAGATGCCTGACGGCCACTTCAGGGGTATAGAATTCACCCGCTTTGTCAAGATGCACTGCTGTGAGTACACGTGAATCGATACCGCAGGATTTCAGATGTTCTCCGAAGGCGATTGAGTTGATGACAGTTGCCAGCATACCCATGGCATCTCCGGAAACCCGGGAGACTCCTTTGGCCGTTGCTCCACGGATGAAATTCCCTCCGCCGATCACAAGTGCGAGCTGTACACCTGATCGGGATACTTCAGCTATTTCAGAAGCAATCTGCCCTGCAGTTTCGCAATCGATTCCAAATCCCTGATTTCCGGCGAGAGCCTCGCCGGAAATCTTAAGCAGGACACGTTTGTATGTCATTTCCAAAAATCAGTCCTCTGCGCCCAGTGCAAAACGCGCAAAGCTTACTACCGTTATATCGGTACCGAGACTTTTTGCTGTTTCTGCAATTCTGGTTTTGACATTGATATCGGGAGTTTTGATGAAACCCTGTTCCACCAAAGTGACTTCCTGGAAGAATTTGGACATCTTTCCTTCTACAATCTTGTTCCAGATTTTTTCCGGTTTTCCGGATGATTGAGCCTGAGTGAGATAGATTTCCTTTTCTTTGGAAATCAGATCCTGAGGAACACTGTCTGGATCTACCGCAAGCGGGTTGGCTGCAGCAATTTGCATTGCCAGATCCTTGCCCAGTTCGGCCATCTCGGGTGAGGAGAGGGCTTCATTTTTCTCTGAAGCGAGTTTCACCAGAACGCCGATCTTACCGTTTCCGTGATTGTAGGAGAAGATTTTCTCCTTTGAGGGGTCGGCATCGATTTTCTGATAACGGCGGAAAGAGATATTCTCTCCGATTTTCCCGATGAGTTCTGTGATTCTGTTTTCGATAGTCATTCCGAATTCCTCAGGGGTGAGCTGCAGTGCTGAAGCATGGTCCTGAGGCTTGTTGGCCAGGAGTATTTTTCCCAGTTTGTCCAGAAATTCTACGAAATCCTCGTTGCGTGCCACAAAATCTGTTTCAGAATTCACCTCAAAGAGTATCGAACAGGTATCGTCATTAACAATCGTCACCTTACCCTCTTTGGCTGCTTTACCAGCACGCTTTGCGGCTGTGGCCTGACCCTGTTTGCGGAGGTTTTCTATAGCCACAGTCATGTCTCCCTGGGCATCGATAAGGGCCTGTTTGCAGACCATCATACCCAAACCGGTTTTTTCCCGCAGTTCTTTAACTTGTGAAGCACTGATATCCATTTGCTTGCTCCTTTACGCGTTCTCTGGTGGATATGTAACGACTTGTCACCGAGGGGGCAGACAAGACTCCCGCCATCCAGAAATGTCCAGTTGTAAAAACGGTCCGGTTGAAAACCGGACCGTATGATTATTCTTCCTCTTCGTCTCGTTTCGAATATTTCTTGTGCACCACGCGGCGCCGCTTGCCTTTGAATTCTTCCTCTTCTCCCTCAGACTGCACTTCTTCTTTCTTTGGGGCCTTTTCCTCAGCACCAGCAGTCTTCTCCTCTTTTCCGGCTTCCATCTCTTCTGCGCTGACTTCTTTGGAAGAGGCCTCAACAATCACGTCGCTTATGGCACGGGTGATGATCTGTACCGACTTGATAGCATCATCGTTTCCAGGAATGGGAAAATCAACGATATCTGGATCACAGTTGGTATCCACAACGGCTCCGATGGGTATACCTAAACGTCTTCCTTCGGCAATGGCAATGTGCTCTTTTATAGTGTCCACCACAAAGATGATGGAGGGAAGGCGACGCATATCCCTGATACCACTGAGAATGGAGATGAGCTTCTCTTTGCTTTTCATAAGAAGCATGCGTTCCTTTTTCGGCAACGCCTCCCAGGTACCATCTTTTTCCATCGTCTCGATTTTCTCAAGTTTTGCCACACTCTGGCGAATGGTTTTGAAATTGGTGAGCATTCCACCCAACCAACGCTCAGTGACATAGGGCATATTACAACGTGTAGCTTCTTCTCTGATGCAGTCTTTAAGCTGTTTTTTGGTACCTACAAATAGAACGTTACCACCTTTTTTCACCTCGGTTCTGACCCGCTCGATGAATCTGTCGAGAGTGGAGAGCGTTTTATTGAGGTCAATGATGTAGATGCCATTTCTGGGACAGAGGATAAACCTCTTCATTTTCGGATTCCAGCGTTTTGTTTGATGGCCGAAGTGGGTACCGGCATCCAGAAGATCTTGAAGAGTCAATGAGGACATACTAGCTCCTTGTTGTTATTATGGGTTGTTCCTCCACAGGCGATCATTGCAGAAGAATACTGCCCTTGAGGACAGCACCCGTCTTCTGCTCGCACCGTGTGTGAAATTGAAAAGAAATGAACTTTTAGCGTTTTGAGAACTGGAAACGTCTGCGGGCTCCAGCCTGACCGTACTTTTTCCGTTCCACCACGCGGGAATCACGCGTGAGCAGTCCGCTTTTGCGAAGCTGTATGCGGTATTCTTCGCTTATTGAGGCAAGAGCACGGGAAATGCCGAGGCGAATCGCTCCGGACTGGCCGCTGAGACCACCACCTTTGACTCTGGCTACTATGTCATAGTTTTCAGAAGCCTGAAGCAATTGTAGGGGTTTTTCAACATCCATAACCAGGACTTCGCTTTTAAGGTAGTCCAGTAAAGATTTGCCATTGATGACTTTCTGTCCCTTGCCGGGACGGAGAATCACTGAAGCTATCGCATTCTTGCGCCTTCCTGTACCGAAAAATCTGTTCTCCAAAATTCCTGCTCCTATTGTTTATACTTGCAGACTATAATTTCAGCTCTTTGGGCTTTTGTGCCTCATGAGGATGACTTTCTCCAGAATAGACATGGAGTTTTCTCATAATCGCTCTGCCGAGAGCATTCTTGGATACCATTCCATGAACGGCATGAGTGATTACCTGAGATGAATCACGTTCCATCTGCTCCCGGAAAGATCTGAACTTACCGCCCCCGGGGTAACGGGAATGACGGAAATAAGTTTTGGTTTCCGGTTTCTTGCCGGTGAGTTTGACCTTATCGGCATTTACGATGATGAGATGATCACCATGATCCTGATTAGGAGAGTAGGCCGGTTTGCCTTTTCCCATCAATACACCTGCCGCTTTGCTGGCAAGTCTTCCCAGTGTCTGCTCGGCTGCATCAACTACATACCAGTCGCGCTTGATCGACTTGGTGTCAACTACTACGGTTTTCATGATATTTCCCCACGACAGAATAGACTGTTTGTCCTGATAGAAAAGTCTATCAAATATATAATAGATAATATTGCTCAGTCAATGATTTCATACAAGCCGTGTCAAAAATACGCCGAGGCAGAGCATTTTACAACCCTTTTTATCAAATCAGGCCCGCAGAAATGCATTTTTCTGTTCTTAGAGGCAAAAGAACCGCAAATTCCGGACCCGATTCTTGTCGTATTGATTCCATTAAGGTCATTGCAGCCCGGAGTCAAAGCTGATATAATCTGAGAGTCACATGAAAGGTGGGCGGTTGTGTTGGAAAATTGGGAACAGATATCCGTTGTGTCTTTGATAGTTGCTGTCGCGGCTTTGATAGGAGGCTGGGTTTTCATTCGAAATTTCAGACTTCCTTCGGATTTTGAGGAAAAGGAGAACTACCGCCGCGAGTTAAAGATTTCCCTTCTGGAGAACAGATCGGACAAGCAGTCAATCCAAAAAGGAGAAGAGGAGGATCAAGCTAGCTGAAAGAAGATTTCCGCCTTCTCCACCTCATCTTTAATGTTGTCGAAAAGGTCGGTCAGGGAGATATTCTCAAGACCGAGATTGCGCCATACGCTATCACATATAAGAGGGATTTTGTTATCTCCTCCGTTGCCGTAATCAAGTGCTCTGACGAAAATGTCTGCACAGTGTACAATTGAGGTGACCGTATACCCATCCCGCTTGGTTGAGGGGTGGTGATGGTAGGCAACGGCATTGTTCAGGTGAGGAGGGAGGTGCCAGAGTCTAGCCAGTTCACTTCCTATTTCCTGGTGTGTGATTTCGAAAAGTTCCCTCTCGCTTTCGAAGAACAGTTTTTCATCCTGATTACTTTTACGTATTGTCCTGATGAACTCTTCGGGCATATACTGGTAGAGAATGATTTTTCCGATGTCATGGATTAGACCCGCGATAAAGCATTCCTCTTTTTCACTGCTGCCTAAAGTTCGTGCGATGCACTGGGCTGCAGCTCCGCAGGCAATGGAATGAATCCAGAAATTCTCCGGATTGAATACCTTTTCATCCACAGGTTTATTTCTGAATGCATCGAGGATGGAGGCAGTGAGTACTATGTTTTTCACTGTGGAAAAGCCTAGAATGACCACTGCATGAGTGATCGTTCCTATTCTTCCGGGGAAACCGTAGAATGCGGAGTTGACCAGTTTGAGGACTTTGGAGGCCAGGGCCTGGTCGCTTTTTATCGCCTGCCCCACTTCTTCAGCGCTTGTGGAGGGATTTTGGAGCAGTTCGGTCATTTTTGCAATAACCGAAGGAAGTGTCGGGAGGTTGTTTATGGACTGAAGGCGTTGTTTGAAACTGTCAGTTGAGATTCGGGTGTTCATTTCAGGACTCTTGGAGTTTGTGCTGGTAAACTGCGGCGAAAATTTTCTTCATATGGTTGTTGTCGAGAACGTCTGAGAACTTCTCCATCAAGTGTGTTTTGAGTTTTTCAGGTGAAATGGCCTGAATCTGTTTTTTTTCTGATTCTCTCTCCTCGCCTTCAATGAACACACAGGAGATACCCCAGTTTTTGAGTCTTCTGCCTAATGCAGGGGTAAGAGACGCTCCTTTGGAGAGAAGTATATTACCTGAAGGTCCATACACCTCCCGGGCAGAAATGTGGCCTTTTTCAATTTTATCAACAGATATTCTGCGCATAGTTTGTTTTTCGGTACAGATTGAAGTAAAAATTAAAATATACTAAGGTTGGTTCTTGAGCACAAAAAACCATGGACATATTCTGACTCCGATTATACTTTTGATACAAAGGAGATGATAAGAATGCCTCGTGGCCGAATGCAGCAACAGGTCGGAAAAACGTTCCTCGCGTGTCTGTTGATTACAGGTACGGTTCAATCCCAGAATCTGATCAGCCAAATCGGATGGAAGGGTGCGGAACCGGGTATTATCTGGGGGGTCGTCTTTATTTTGAGTTTCAGTCTGGTGCTGCTTTCTTTATTATATGTGGGAAATCGTCGCAGGGCTCTCAGAGACGAGGAGGAGCTTTCGATAAAACTGTTTTCCGAGGCATGCAATCGTGCTGATTTAAACGAACAGGAGATTCAGACTCTCAAAACGCTGCTCTCCTATGAGAAGGGGCTCAAACCTCATGTGATTTTCGAATTCATCGGAATTTATGAGAAATGTGTCGATGCCTACGTGGATTATCTTTTCGGTCTCGATCTCTCTCCCGAACAATTTTTGGAAGAGGAGATCGTCCTGAAAAATCTTCGCAATAAAATGGGGTTCAATTTTCTTCCACCCGAACATCCTCTTATCTCCACACGCAACATAAGTGTTGGTCAGAAGGTTTCGATTTTCACTCAGAGCAGCAAAGTACCTTTGGCTCGAAACTGCACTGTTACTCTGATAAACGAAGGCGGTTTCACGGTGCAGGCTGAAGATGACCAGAAAAGCAAACTTCTAGTGAATGCTGGAACGGAGCTGCTGATTGCTTTCACAAGGCAGTGTGATGGAGTGTACAGTGTCGTGGTGAAAGTGAAAAGCTGTGAGATGGTTGGTAAGCTGGAATTCTTTCACACTCTTGATTTCTCCCGCAATCAGATGCGAAATCATGTCAGAATGGAGGTGAACCTGCCTTTGCGGTTGAGGATAGTGGATTCGCCAGGTTCTGAGAGTGGAAAAGTCTCCTCTCAGAAATATACCTGCCGTATTGTGGAGGTAGGCGGAGGGGGATTGAGTTTTTTTCACAATGAGCCACTGAAACTGGGAGATGTACTTCTTCTTTCCCTTCAACTGCCAAACGGGATTGTAAGTGGAATCAGAGCAAAAGTGTTGAGGATTTCTTTTCTGGAAGGGAAGACCACTGAGCAGTATAAGCATTCTGTGCAGTTTCTGCATATCGATCCCAGGGACAGAGAACAGATAGTCCATTTTATTTTTGAAAAGCAGCGTCAAGTGAATCAGATGAGATAAGGGTGACTGTTGGGAAGAAAAATTAAGGCTTTAGGTATTTCTGTCTTGAAATTCTGTGCACCTTTAAGTGATAATAAAGATTCACAGTTCATGATAATGGAAAGTTTATGAGCGGAAAAAAGATCAGATATATAGGAAACGTGAATGATTGTTCGGGAAAAGTGCTTCTTCGTGTGATTATCTGTTTAGTGACGCTGTTGGTAGTTGGCGTTTTTATAGCTGTTCTTTTGAGAACCTATGAGCAGCGGAATCTTGAAAATCATCGCAAGGCCTTGACCATCTGTGAGTACGGGCTACTAAAAGCACTTCAGAAAATAGAGGATGAGCCATCCTGGAGAGATGGGTTTCAAAATAAAACCTATATTGGCGGAGCTTATGAAGTGATTGTAGACTCCCAGGTCGAAAACGGTACTCTTCGTTTAAAACTGAAGTCAGTGGGAGAGATGGGTTCTGTTAAAAAAAACAAAGAATGCATTCTGCGTCTCAGGACTTCTGATGGCGATTCTTCTTGGGTCAGGGAAAGCATGATGTGAAAAACGCAGTTGTGGGGAAACGCAGTGTTTGACAAGCAGTTTACAGTAAATGTATTATATCTAATTATAAGTTCTGAAACGATCATTATTATGAGACAATTCAGCTCAAATTCAGCAGAGCGGGATTAAATGGAATTCCTGAAAAGATTACAGGGGCAGCAATCTACTGTCGGACTGGATATTGGCAACCATTCTTTGAAGCTTGTTAAGCTTCGTCATCAGAAAGATGGTTACTTTCTGGAAGCAACAGGTATAAAGGAACTGCCCAAAGGGACCATCGAGGGTAGTGAAATCAAAAAGAAGGACGTGCTGACAGACGCCATCACGCATTTGGTGAATCAGTGTGATCCCTCTATTGTGGAAGTGGTTTTGTCGATGAGTGGTCATGGGATCATATCGGATAAGATCACCTTTAAAATCGATCCCAATGAGAACGCAGAAGAGTTGATCCTGTGGGAGGCGGGGCAGAGAAGTCCGTTTGATGTGGATGATATTACTCTTGATTATAAGATTCTGCGCAGATTCCCCGATTCAAATGAAACAGAAGTTCTTCTGGTTGCTGCCAAAAATCAGATAATGCAGGGATATATAGACCTGCTTTACGATGCCGGGCTCAAACCGATTATTGTGGATGTGGATGCCTTCGCGATCACCAACTGCTACGCTCTGGAGTGTTCGGATCTTCCGGATATGGGAACAGTGGCGTTGCTCAATGTCGGTCACGATCTTACCAATGTGACATTCATAAAAGACGGGATTTATCACTCCACCAGGGACATCTCCACTGCCGGTCAGTTCTTCAACCGTACTTTGCAGCGAAATATGGGATTGAGCAGCGAAGAGGCTCTTCAGGCTATCAAGGGAAAGACAACTACCGATCTTGATATGAATCTGCTGAGGCAGAGTGTTGAATATGCCGCAGAGGAGCTTTCATCCGGTATTGATCTGGCATTTTCCTATTACAAATCTTCGGAAAAAAGTGATTCCATTGATAAAATCGTTCTCTCCGGAGGCGGAGCATATATTCCCAGTCTTGTACAGTTTCTTGAGAATCGCCACCAGACAAAAGTGCAGATCTCCAATCCTCTGTCCTGTGTCGAGTACGATCAGAACCTTTTCGGAAACATCGATGTCCAGAGCATCTCTGCTCTTCTAACTGTGGCTATAGGGCTGGCCTTGCGGAAAGTGGAGGAATGATGATCGAAAAAATTGAGATAAATCTTCTTCCAGCCGAGTACCGTGTCCATAAAAGGAAAATCAAACTTTCCCGGGCGGTCGTTTATCCAGTGCTGGGATTATTGGTTCTGGGTGTTTCTGCTGCACTTTTTAGCATTTATCTGCAGAACAAGGTCGATGTATATGAAGGAGAGATAGAAAATCTCAACAGGGAAATAAAGAGAAACAGTCATATTCAGACCGAAATTAATAAACTTCGCCAGGACAAAAACATAATCGATGAAAAGATTCTGGCTTTGGAAAGAATAAATATCAATCGTGAGAAGTGGGTTCGGCTTCTTGAGGTAATGTCCAACAGTCTGCCTTCCTACTCCTGGTTGATTTCTGTAAAGGAAGAGCTGGGCCCTCCATCTGTTCTGAAAATGGAGGGAAGAACCTATTCCTTTCCCGAAGTCGCTCACTATATGACCAAGTTGAAAAACAATGAATACATCTCGGATGTGGAATTGTCGGATATAGAGCAGGTAAGCGGTCAGGGAAGACGGGTCTACCGCTTTACGATCTCCTGCACCGTGAATCCGGATGTCAATTTGGATGTACCTTCGCAGGAAGGCTCTAACGATGGCTAACTCCAAAATGAATTTTCGGAATCCCAATGTCCGCAATCCGCTCATTATTGTATTCATAGCGGCACTTATTGGGTATTTATGGTATGAGCAGTTTCTCAAACCCACTTTGGCGGATCTGGACAGTCTTGTCACAAAAAAAGAAGCGAAAGAAACTGAACTGAGGACCATAAATGCGCTCAAACCACAACTCACCAGGCTCAGAGATGAAATGGTTGTAGCTTCTGCAAAGCTTGATTCACTCAAGGACATCTTTCCTGATCAGAAAGAGGTGCCGAGATTGATCAGGAGAATGACAAGTGTTACAAAAAAAAGCGACATCGTGGCCACCCGTTTTCATCCTCTGCCTGATGTGCAAAAAGAATACTATGTTGAGAATAAGTACAATGTGGCGGTTGCGGGCGATTATCACAATCTGGGAGAGTTTTTCTCCTATCTGGCGAATTTCCAGCTGATTATCAATCTCAGTTCGGTAACCATTTCCGCCAATCCGAGTTATTCCCAAGAGAGAGACAAGGATCCCAACGAACCTTTTCTCCCCTCGATTATAGCAACATTTGAAATGACCACATTTTCATCGAGACGCTGATGTACATGAAAAGAGACAAACAACATACTGAAATACACCGACTCTGCAGAATGCTGCTGCTTATATTGTGCACATCTGCTGTGTCTTACAGTGCTGTCACCAAAATAACAGATTTTGAGTTCAAAGCAGAACAGCGTGGCCTGGTACTTATTGTGACCGGTGATGGCGCGGTGAGAGCTGACGTTTCCGAAGAAAAGAAAAACGGCGGCAAGTATACCGGGTTGAATGTCAGTATTAAGGGTGCTGAATCCGCATTGGGAGCAAATTCATTCAAAGGTCCGGAAAAACTTCCGGTTAAAACAGTATCAGTAAAGAAGAAAGGAGACGCTGTTGAGCTGTCAATCGAGATGGACTCTCCTGTGAGTGGTCCGGTTCAGGTTCGAAGCGGTGGGAATCAGTTGAAAATCATGCTTACCAAGGATGCACAGCCCCGCTTGAGCTGGAAGGCTTCAGAGGTTAAGGTTGAGCAGGTTGCTGAAAAAAAATCTGCTTCTACCGGAAAAAATGAAATAAGCGCACCTGCTAAAAAATCCCAGAAAGCGCAAATCACTTCAGATGATAAAAAAGATGAAGATTCTCAGGTAGTGAATGTGACTATCCCCTCTGAGGCCGAAGCAGAATTGCAGAATATGCGTGTTATCCAGCGGGATCGTACTGCCGCGTTGTATTTTGATTTTTCCTCTGCTCCTATTGTACAGTTTAAAAACCAGGGCCGCTCAATTGACATAACCTTTATCAATGCCACCCGCTCCATGAAAAAGTCCGTTTTC
Organism: Chitinispirillaceae bacterium; assembly: GCA_046546375.1. Lineage (GTDB taxonomy): Bacteria > Fibrobacterota > Chitinivibrionia > Chitinivibrionales > Chitinispirillaceae > JAEZKC01. Next base: position 107,669 of record JBKGXV010000002.1, read on the forward strand.
ACAATTCCCGGTAACACGGTATTCCGTTCAGTAAAATTCAGCAATAAGAAGAACAAAGATGGCCGGAGGGAAATTAGTGCAGAAGTGAAACTCCGGGGTTCTCTGTCCGGAAATCCTTTCGGAAGCAAGCAGGGTAAAGAGTATGCGGTCTATATTCCAACCCAAGACAGCGCCAGAGTTTTTTTGTGGAGTGCAGACAAAGGTGAACGGGCTTCACACTCTTTTGCGCGGATAGGTTCTGAACCTCTCGACTTAAAGCAAATGAAAAAAAGGGCCACCCGGGATACTGAACGTTCTCTGAATAAAACGGATCTTTTTCCTCTGAAGGAAGAAACGGTATCAAAAGACGAAGAGTCAAAAGTTGTATCTTCTGATAAGAATACAGAGAAGAAAAAAGTTCAGGACTCAAAGGCTTCCGAACCGGCCCAGAAGTCTGCTCAGAAGAAACCTTCAGCTATGCAGACCAGTATACCATCTTCCAGGAAACCACCTGAAAAGGCCAAAAAACCGCCGGAAAGCACAGTACCTGAAAAGAAAAAGGCTGACAAACCTGATCCGTCGATAACTATCGAGGTCCCGTCGGGTAAACGGGATGTCGAACTTGAAAAAAATAAATCCGCATCTGAAGGCAAGGAAGTTGTGAAGAAATCGCCTGAAGGGGAGATGGTCAAGTACCGTATATACGGTCGAGATCCTTTTGTCCCTCTTCAGAAGGATACCAGCGGCTCGGAGCTGCCTGATGTTGAGTCCCTGGCACTGGTAGGTGTTCTGGAGGATTCTCAAGAGAGAATCGCACTTCTGGAGGACGCTTCCGATCATAACCGCGCGTACGCATTGAGAAAAAACGATAGAGTTGAAAGTGGAAGAGTGTTGCGGATTTACAGAGATAAAGTAGTGTTTTTGATCAGAGATTTTAATGTTTCACGTTCTTATACGCTGAGCCTCACCAAACCAGATGCCAGCAAAGCGAGGGATAGATGATGAAGATAAGGGCATTTCTGCTCATCCCTGTTGTTCTTTTAGCTGTTTCTGTCAGCTATTCGCAGTCCAGTGATTCCGGTACGACTCAAGAGCAGTTCGATACCAGTGGAGACAAGGTCATCGATTTTTTCGAAGTGCATTCTGCTGATATGAAGTCTGTTCTGAGACAGCTCAGTGCATATAGCGGTGTGGACATAGTGGCTGCTGAAGATGTTGAGGCTACAGTGTCTATGTCGGTGACCAACAAGTCCTGGCGCGAGATACTCTCCATACTCTGCCGAATGCATGATCTTTCCGCTGTGGAGGAGGCAAACTATGTATACGTGGTGAGTGGCGGAGGGGGCTTTCGCAGTGTAGGTGATACCGGTGAGGCAGGACCGGCAGCAGGCGTCTCCAGTGGTGGCAGTTCGCTGGCAAGAGAAATTATCAAGCTGCAATTTACCACAGCTGATGAGATAAAAGGAGCTGTTGAAGGTCTTCTTTCCTCCAAGGGAAAACTAACTGTTGTAAAGCATACCAACGCTCTTATTGTTTTTGATAAACAGGAGAATATAAGTCAGATCCGTGAGACTATAGAACAGATAGATGTTCAGACGTCCCAGATTTCCATTTCCTGTAAAATCATAGAGGTCAGTTCGGGGGTGTTGCAGAAAATGGGAACTCATTGGGGATTCATGGATCAGGAAGCAAATGTGACTGCTGATCAGCTTTCAGAAAACGACATTCTGGGCGATGCTATAAACCGAGTTACTTACGGAGTTCTGAGTCCCGAAAAGCTTAGTGTGGCGATGGAGTATCTGTTTGAGGACAACAAGGCTGAAGTAGTGGCCCAGCCGCAGATCACGACTCTGGACAACAAGGAAGCAAATATTTTCATGGGTCAGCAGATACCGATCAATACCAAGGATGAGGCCGGGAATGTTGTTACTCAGATGGTGAATGCCGGAACTGAGCTGACAGTGACACCTTATCTTTCCGGGGAGGGAAAAATCAAGCTTACCCTCAATCCCAAAAAGGAATCATATACACTGTCTCAAGGCACGCCCATCATAAACGAGCAGAGTGCTACTACCAATGTGATGGTGAACAATGGAGAGACGGTGGTGATCGCCGGTCTCACCTCAAATGAAGAACGGACAACCGAAGGTGGAATACCCATTCTCAAAGATATTCCACTTATTGGAAATCTGTTCAAGAGGTCTCAGAAAACACTGGATAAAAGTGATCTTATCATTTTTGTCACTCCCCACATAATTCATTCTGAAATGTAAATCTGCTTCCAATTCCTGAAAATGTCTGCGGCCCCTGGAACGGGGCCGTTTTCTTTTTCACCCAAATTCAATGCCTTAGAGTGCTGGAGCATTTCCCGCTCACCTTTTCTTTCCTTAGAAATTGACTCGACCCCGTATATATTGTATGTTCTAAGCGTTAATGTAGCACCTATTGTGGTCTAATTGCATCTCACATACTTAAAGATTTCCGGGGGCGTTTTTAATGATTTCAACTATTCGCAAGCGTGATGGAAAGTTGGTGCCGTATGATAATTTCAAGATCGCGAATGCGGTTTTCAAAGCAGCTGAAGCAGTTGGGGGGAAGGATTTCGGTCTTGCTCTTCATCTGGCAAAACATATCGAAACAGCCATCGACAACAAGTTTCATTCCAATTCCATCCCTGCGGTTGAAGAGATCCAGGATTTAGTTGAAAAAGTCCTCATCGAACAGGGACACGCCCGGGTTGCAAAAGCGTTTATTCTGTATCGCGAGCAGCACAGGCGGATTCGTACCACCAATGACCTTCTGCTCGATATCGCCAATACCATGGATGGATATCTCAAACAGGAGGATTGGCGTGTTAACGAAAATTCGAATGTAAACTATTCTCTGGGCGGGCTGATCCTTCACAATAGTGGTGCGATCACGGCCAATTACTGGCTTGAAAACATCTACGGACGTGATATCTCCAATGCCCACAGAAACGGTGATATTCATCTTCATGATCTCAGCATGTTCTCCGGATACTGCGCGGGCTGGTCTCTGCGTCAGCTGATTTCCGAAGGGCTGGGCGGTGTGAAAGGGAAGATTTCCTCCCACCCTCCCAAACACCTCTCCACTCTCATTCAGCAGATGGTGAATTTTCTGGGCATACTACAGAACGAATGGGCCGGTGCCCAGGCGTTTTCCTCATTCGATACCTATCTTGCTCCGTTTGTCAGAGTTGATAAACTGTCCTACAAGGATGTAAAACAGCATATACAGTCATTCATTTTCGGAGTCAACACACCTTCCCGCTGGGGATCTCAGGCCCCCTTTACCAATATTACTCTGGACTGGGTTGTTCCCGAAGATCTTGAAGATCAGCCCGCGATAGTGGGAGGACAACCGCTTGAAGAGACATACGGGGATTTCCAGCCGGAGATGGATCTGATCAATAAGGCTTTTCTTGAGGTGCTTATAGAGGGAGATGCTGACGGGCGGGGGTTCTCTTATCCCATTCCCACTTACAATATCACCAAGAATTTCAACTGGGACAGTGAGAATGCGCAGCTTCTTTTCAAGATGACCGGAAAGTACGGCACTCCCTACTTTCAGAACTTTGTGAATTCCACACTGAATCCGGGCGATGTCCGTTCGATGTGCTGCAGACTTCAGTTGGATAAAAGGGAGCTGCGAAACCGTGGCGGAGGACTTTTCGGAGCGGATGAGTTCACCGGATCGATAGGTGTGGTCACAATCAATCTGCCAAGAATCGGTTTCTTTTCAACTACAAAAGATGATTTCTACAGCCAGCTCAATCATTTCATGGATGTTGCGCGGGATTCACTTGAGATCAAACGCAAGGTCATAACCAAGCTGATGGATCAGGGGCTTTTCCCGTACACTCAGCGTTATCTGCGCCACTGGAACAATCACTTCTCCACAATCGGTCTGATAGGAATGAATGAGGCGGCACTTAATTTTATGGGCAAGAATCTTACCGATCCTGAGGCCCGGGAGTTTGCAATGGAAGTGCTGCAGCATATGCGCAATCGGCTGATTTCATATCAGGAAGAAACCGGTCACCTTTATAACCTTGAAGCGACTCCCGGAGAGGGTACATCCTACAGACTTGCCAAACTGGATAAAAGCAAATTTTCACGAATGATTATTCCGGGTGAAGATAATCCCTATTACACCAATTCAACTCAGCTTCCGGTTGATGCTACAGATGATATTTTTGAAGCACTTGAAATGCAGAACGGCATTCAGAAACAGTATACCGGCGGAACCGTGTTTCACGCCTATATCGGAGAATCCATTGATGATGTGGAAACCTGCAAGCAGCTGATGAAGAAAATCGCCCACAAATACGAAATACCGTATTTCACCCTTTCGCCGATATTCTCTATCTGCAAGCTTCACGGTTACATTAGAGGCAAGCATTTCTCCTGTCCAAATTGTTCGGAGGAAACAGAAGTGTATTCCCGTATAGTAGGTTACTATCGTCCGGTACAGAACTGGAATCCGGGCAAGAAGGCTGAATTCACCGACAGAACCGTATTTAGTTCATCAAAAGCCACAACGCACAATGCAGAGCAGAAAGTTCAAGAAGAAGTGTATGCTGGATAATCTCAGGGTATCCGGTTGGGTGAAAAGTTCGTTTGTGGATTTCCCGGGGACGGTTTCGACTGTCCTTTTTCTTTCCGGTTGTAATCTGCGCTGTCCCTATTGCCACAATCCTGAATTGGTCAGGAAAAATACTGAAGAGCTTGAATGGGAACCGATAAGGGAGTACCTTGAAAAACGCAGGGGTATTATCGACGGGGCGGTGATAAGTGGGGGAGAACCGACGCTTCACAATTCTCTTGGAGAATTGTGTGCTGAATTGAGGGAGCTGGGTTTGAGGGTGAAAATCGACACCAACGGACTTAATCCTGAAATCATCCGGCAGAATATGCCTGATTATCTTGCATTGGATATCAAAACCTCACCTGAGAGATACAGGTTGCTCAAAACACCTTTTCCGGATACAGAAAAGCGGCTCCGTCACTCACTTGAGATTGTAAAAGAGATGGGGGATGATGCCGAAGTGCGTATCACTGCCGTTCCGGGAATCGTTGATGAAAATGTGATTACAGAGCTTTGCAGAACGCTCAAAGAGGTAAAACACATCTATCTGCAGCAGTTCAGCAGAGAAACGCAACTGCTGGATTCCTCCTTTGCTCAAAAAAAAGCATATGATCCCGAAGAACTGAAGAAGTGGCAGTCCGTTTTCGGCAAAGCCGGTTTGAACTGTCAGATCCGGGGGATTTGAACCGTGTTTGAGACCTCCAGACCAACCGGGGCTGCTTCGAACCTTTCGAACTGAACTATCGCATTGATTCCTTTGGATTCAAGTAACTCGCCGATTTCGTTGAAATGATTGCCGACGTCAACGGGGCTGTGGGCATCGGAACCCACGGTGATTTCCTTTTTGCACTCGGATATCCGGTCCAGAAAGAAGTCGAAGGGATCCTTTTGCGGTCTGTGTATTTTTGACCAGGAATAAGCATTGGAATTGATCTCCAGTGCTGTCGAACTCTTTACTGATTCATTGACGGTTTCCTCGATTTCGGAGAAAATGTTCACTTTTTTCTTTTCAGGAATTGGAATATAGCGCCAGATGAAATCCAGATGTGCCAGAGATTGGAACAGACCGCACTTTAAAGCTGATCTGGCTGCTTTGAAATACTCTGTATAGATCAGTGCGGGATGTATCTCGGTGATCTGGCCGATATGTCGCCATCCGAAACGGGGAAGGCAGTGTATGGAAGCCAGGGTGAAATCAAAGGGCAGAGAACGGAGAATTTTCTCCGCTTTTTCTTCGGCCCCTTCGATGTAGTCAATTTCCAGACCTATACTGATATTGATCTGGTTTTTGTAGATTTCCCGGACTGAAGAAATCTCCTCGAAATACCTCTCAACGTCCTCGTCTTTCATCCCCCAGCTCCAGTTTTTCCTTCGCTGGTTGCGGTTGAGGTAGTAGCGTCCGAGGTGATCGGAAAAGCCGATACTTTTAATGCCTTTGAGAATGGCACTTTCCACGTACTGAGTGATGCTTCCCTCCGCGTGTCCGCAATAAGAGGTATGCACATGGTAATCTGGTATGATGAACATGGGTATTGACCTTTATACTCTTAATTCCTGCTGATCCATCTGGCCATAATTTTGAGCTTCTTTCAGAAGTGGATCAATGTGTTCTTCAATAAATTCTCTGACCTGTTCGGGAGCTCTGCCTGTGAAGTCTTTTACATCGAGCAGTTTTTCCAGTTCTTGGCGTGACATGCCGAACAGGGGATCGTTGATTATTCGTTCCAGCAGATCGTTTTTCTCTCCCTCGAGTTTGACTTTTTTACCGGCTTCCATGGAATGTATTCTGATGTGCTCATGAAGTTCCTGCCGGTCGCCGCCTTTTTTCACTGCTTCCATTATTACGTTTTCTGTTGCCATAAATGGCAGTTCTTCTTCAATTCTTCTGGAAATCACTTTGGGGTATACTACTAGTCCGCTGCAGACATTGGCGGCAATGATCAATGCCGCATCCGCCGCAAGGAATGCTTCGGGAATGGTGAGCCGTTTGTTGGCAGAATCGTCGAGAGTTCGTTCGAACCACTGTTCGGCAGCGGTCATGGCGGGGGAGAGGGAGGTGCTGATGATAAAACGGCTGAGAGCCGTAAGGCGTTCCGAACGCATGGGATTACGTTTGTAGGCCATGGCGGAGGAACCGATCTGACCTTTCTCAAAGGGCTCTTCGATTTCTTTGAGGTGCTGGAGAAGTCTGATGTCGTTTGCGAACTTATGGAGCGACTGGGCAAGTCCGCATAGAATGGAAACCGCCTGCGCATCGATTTTTCTGGTGTAGGTTTGACCCGTTACGGGAAGAACCTCGTTGAATCCCATTTTCCCAGCGACCATTTTGTCCAGTTTTTTGACCTTTTCCTGATCACCTCCGAAGAGATTGAGAAATGAGGCCTGGGTCCCGGTGGTTCCTTTTACCCCTCTGAATCTGAGTGTGGTTTCAAACTGTTTCAGCGCCTCATAATCCATAAGCAGATCATAAAGCCAGAGACAGGCGCGTTTGCCTACTGTAGTCAGCTGTGCTGGCTGAAAATGGGTGAAGCCGAGTGTGGCCTGATCGGCATGTTCCAGTGCGAATGATTTGAGTTCGGTGATGAGTTGTGAAAGGCGGGCCAGCAGAATCCGGCAGCTTTCCCGCAGCTGTATCAGATCGGTGTTGTCTCCCACAAAAGCGCTGGTTGCTCCCAGGTGGATGATCGGCTTGGCGTTGGGGCAGAGAGTACCGAAGGTATGAACATGCGCCATGACATCGTGACGGGTCTTTTTTTCATATTCCCGCGCCAGTTCGAAATCAATTTTCTCCGCATGTGCTTTCATTTCGTTTATCTGTTCATCCGTGATGTGCAGACCGAGTTCTTTTTCGCTTTCGGCCAGGGCGATCCATAGTTTGCGCCAGGTGCTGAATTTGTACTGAGGGGAGAAGATGAATGACATTTCTTTGCTGGCATATCGTTCCAGAAGTGGGTTGCTGTACTCGGTTGAGGAAATGGTGCTCATAGGTACTCCGAACGAAAAATTGGAAAAGAGTTGTTGGTCAAAACTTCTGAATATAGTTTCTGGATACCGGGACCGGCAGTGCATCTTTTCTTTTCACTATGAACTGAAAACGGCTTAGATTTGCCCGTGTGAGCGTGGGTAAGTTATTTTATGGACGATGCAAAATAAATCCTAATGGGAGAGCGTATGAAGATGTGTAAAACTTTCGGATTACTATTAGTCGTCGGGGCTTTCTGCTTCAGCCTAATGGCACAGTCCACCGAGGAGTTGATGAGTCGGGGTAATGTAATGCTTCAGCGGGGAGCTTACAGTCAGGCCGTGACCGCTTTTCGCAAGATTGCCAGAAGACAGCCCAGTAATTTTGAAGCGCAGTATAATCTGGCCTTTGCCTATCTGGGATGGGGGCGGAATGCAAAAGCGGTGCAGGAGTTCAAAAAGGCTCTAGGTCTTCAGCCCAACAGTTCACACGCATGGGCGAATCTGGCTGTGGCATATGAGAATATGGGAGATATCAGCAAGGCTTTGGGTGCATTGGATAAGGCAGTAAGGGCCGATCCCAACAACATAACCGCACGCGTGAATCTGGCTGCGACTTATGCCAACAATAATCAATTGAAAAAAGCGATTTCAGAGTATATGAGTGTGATTGAAATTGACGGGTCGAATGCGGAAGTGTACCTTGCCCTATCAAGATGTCTGCTCAGCGCCGATCGGACTGAGGAGGCAAAGAATTACCTGACTGAGGCAACGGTTGCCGATCCTCAGAATGAGGAAGCACACTGGGAACTGGCTCAGATATATTGGAAAGAAGAAAAAGATCTGGACAAAGCATTGACTGAGCTGCGCCTTGCGGTGGATATCAATCCCGAGGTTATACGTTTTTACAATGACATGGCGAGAATACAGGTGGAGCAGGAGAAAAAGGCCGAGGCGGTGAAAACTCTCAAAAAGGCCCTGGTATATTCTGATGATGTTCTGATAAAAGAGGAGATCCAGGCCAATATCGATATGCTGGAGGGGCGTGATACCGACGGAGGGGCAAAATCATCGAGTGCGCCCAAATTTCAGATGAAAGCGCTGAAAAGAGAATCCCAGAGGGATACCACCAAGCCCAAGAGGATGAAAACCTCACCGGTGAACGTGGATTTCGGAGATCTTATGGGAGAGGATAGTGAAGACGAAAACAGCGATCTTTTCGATTTTCCGGGTCAGAAAAAATAGTGGAAACCGGTGCGGTTAACCATGGCCGCACCGTCTTTTCTGAATGAACCAGCATTTCTATACTACCTACCGCACATACCTGAAGAACCGTTTCGGGGTTCCTGTTTTAAAGATACCGGTCAATGCCAGTTTTTCCTGCCCCAATCGGGACGGCACCAAAAGTTTCGAAGGGTGCACATTCTGCGACAATCGTTCATTCAGTCCTGTGTCATCCTGCCGATTGTCTCCCTGCGAGCAGGTCAATGGTGCTATCCTGCGCAGCAGGGGTAAGTATGAAGCGTTTCTGCCGTATCTGCAGCCGTTTTCCAATACATACGCTTCGGTATCGAAACTGAGAGAAACATACGAGCCTCTTGTATCTATTCAGGGTGTGGTGGGATTGGCTGTGGGCACACGTCCGGATTGCTTCAATGAATCGGTATATGATTATCTGGAAGAGTTTTCTCAAAGGACTTATCTTTCCGTTGAGCTGGGATTGCAGAGCGGGCATGATTCAACATTGCAGAAGATCAATCGGGGACATGGGGTGGAGGAATTCCGTACGGCTGTGACCCGTTTGGATGCTTTGGGTATAGAAACGGTTGCTCATGTGATTCTGGGCTTTCCATGGGAAACAGCTGCGATGGTGGAACAGACTGCCCGGATGCTTTCCGGGATGCCGGTAAGGGGGGTAAAGATTCATCAGCTCATGATCGTGTCCGGCACTGCCATGGAGGATCTCTACAGAGAGGGAGGGTTTGAACCGGTTTCCTTGGAGGTGTATGGAGATCTTCTCTGTCGTTTTCTGGCACTACTCAGACCAGAGCAGCATATTCATCGTGTAGTGGCGGATTCCAAGCCTGAGTTTGGTCTTGTGGCACCTCTATGGAGTGCTAAGAAACAGAAGGCGCTGGCTTACCTCTATAGCTGCATGAGGGAAAATGGAATAGCGCAGGGGTGCAACCGGGGCTAGAGTTCCTTTTTCTCCCTCAGCCGGTTTATTCTTCTCCAGAGCGTGGTTCTGTCAATTCCCAGCTTTCTGGCCGCTTCCGAACGGTTACCGTTGCATTCTTTGAGCGTTTGCAGTAGTTCCTCTGAAGAAACCCGGGGAGTGCTGGGATAAAGCAGGTCTGTTGTCTCGGTGTTTTTCTCTGCGGTACTGTTCTGATTTGCATCTTTGCGCATCTGGGCTCTGCGGATTTCTGCCGGAATATCGAAAACATCGATTTTTCCTCTCGGGCAGGTTACGAAGGCGTGTTCTATTGCATTTTCCAGTTCTCTTACATTTCCAGGCCAGCTGTAGTCCATGAGCATTACTGCTGAATCGTGGGTGACACCTGTGATTTTCTTTCCGGTTTCTTTGTTGAATTTTCCGATGAAATGCTCGATCAGAATGCCGATATCCTCTTTGCGTTCTCTCAGAGGAGGAATATGCACCACAAAGACTTTCAGTCGATAATACAGATCTTCTCTGAATTTTCCTTCCTGGACCAGCTTTTTGAGATCACGGTTCGTGGCCGAAATAATTCTGACATCGGCTTTGCGGGTGATGCTCTCTCCCAGCCGTTCGTATTCCTTTTCCTGCAGAAAGCGAAGCAGCTTGACCTGGATGAGAGGGGATATGTCGCCTATTTCATCCAGAAAAAGGGTGCCTGTATCCGCCAGTTCGAACCGTCCGGCTTTGTCTTTTACCGCTCCGGTGAATGCACCGCGCACATGGCCGAAGAGTTCGCTTTCCAAAAGGCTTTCAGGGATGGCCGAACAGTTCACTTTCACGAAAGGGGCAGAAGCCCGGCTGCTTGAGAGGTGGATTGCGGAGGCGGCCAGTTCCTTTCCGGTTCCGCTTTCACCTGAAATAAGTATGGTGGCGTGGGATTGGGCTGCCATTTCAAGCAGGGAATAGAGTTCCTGCATCCGGCTGCTTCTGCCCACCAGGGCTCCGATGCCGTCTCTTCTCTTGAACTGCCGTTCCAGATGCGTGAGGCGCTGTTCGGTGGTTTTGAGTTTGGAGATATCGGTAAGGGTTTCCACTGCACCGAGAATTTCGCCGTCTGCATCGGTCAAAACACGTGCGTTTTTTATCACGGGGATGGTTTTTCCGGATATGTGTTTGATGCTGCATTCGGTATCGGTGACAGAGCCTCTTGAGTAGAGGGAGCAGTCCGGGGGTGGGCTGCAGGCTTCTTTCATGAGGGTGCAGCAGCTTTGTCCCACCAGTTGTGTTTTCGGGCGTCCGGTCATCTGTTCCAGTGCTTTGTTGCAGTAGATGATGGTACCTTTTTTGTCGATGATGAAAAGGCCCTCGGCGAGGGTCTGCAGGATCATGTCCTGGCACTGGGCGGAGAGTTTTTCTTCGAGGATGCAGTTCATGGCTTCTCCCGTTGCGGTGTTGCATTCGCACTGTTGCACAGTTGCACAAAATAATATGTGCAACGTAATAAAGGTGATAGATAAGTGACCGAGGGCATGGCATGGCTGTTGCGTATTTCTGCAGAAGTCAAAGACATCTGTCACAGAGGAGGAAGGTATGGCTAAAGAAACCAATGATGCGACATTCAAGGGTGATGTTCTGGAACAGAAGGGGCCTGTGCTGGTTGATTTCTGGGCACCGTGGTGTGGCCCGTGCCGTATACTGGGACCCATCATCGAAAATATCGGCAAGAAGATGGAGGGTCAGGTTGAAGTCTATAAAATGAACGTGGATGAGAACCCTGCAACCGCCGTACAGTACGGGATAACCGGGATACCCACGGTGATGATTTTCCGCGACGGTAAAGCGGAAAGGGAGTTTGTGGGGGTTCAGCCCGAGCAGGTGTACATGAATGCGCTACGCAGCGCAGCCTGAGGGTGTATCTTACAAGGTTTCAAGAGGTAAACAATGAAAAAAATTCTCGTGGTCGGCGGAGTGGCAGGCGGGGCCAGTTTCAGTGCCCGCATGCGCCGTCTTGACGAATCTGCTCAGATAGTTATGTTCGAAAAGGGTGAGTATATATCCTTTGCCAATTGCGGTCTGCCCTATCACATAGGTGGGGAAATCAGCGAGCGGGGGAATCTGATCATTCAGACACCCGAGAGTTTCGCCGGTCGTTTCAATGTGGATGTGCGCAACCGTTCGGAAGTGGTGTCGGTGAATACCGAAAAGAAGACGGTCATGGTGAAGGGGCCGGAACATACCTATGAGGAAAGCTACGATTATCTGGTGCTTTCACCCGGGGCGGCGCCGGTTCGCCCTCCCATACCGGGAATAGGGCATGAGAGGATATTCACTCTGCGCAACATTCCGGATATGGACCGGATCAAACGTGAGCTCGATGAGAAATCCGTGAAGGAAGCCGTGGTGGTCGGTGGCGGATTCATCGGTCTTGAGATGGCCGAGAATCTTCATCACCGGGGAGTACGGGTGACTCTGGTGGAAGCCATGGATCAGGTTTTCGCACCTGCGGATCCGGAGATGGCTTATTCCGTGGCACAGCAGCTCAGGCTTCAGGGAATCGATCTTGTAACCGGTACAGCCGCCAAGAGTTTCACCGAAACGGATCATGGCAGGCTTAAGGTGGATCTGGGCAGAAGGGAGCTTCAGGCCGATATGGTTGTTCTGGCCATAGGGGTGAGGCCCGATACCGGGTTTCTGCGTGGTTCCGGTGTGAAGCTGAGTGGGAAGGGGGCTGTGGTAGTGGATAACAGGCTCCGCACCAGTTGCCAGGATGTTTTCGCTCTCGGGGATGCGGTGGAGGTTGGTGATTTCATTACAGGCAAGAAGGTGCATGTTCCGCTTGCCGGTCCGGCAAACAGGCAGGGACGCATTGTGGCTGATGTGATTTCCGGTCTGGATTCCGAATACAAAAACACTCAGGGGACTTCCATATGCAAGGTGTTCGATCTTACAGCGGCTGTCACCGGTCTTTCGGAGAAAAACGCCCGGAGGTACGGAGTGGAGTTTCTCAAGACCTACGTTCACTCCTCCGATCATGCGGGGTATTATCCCGGGGCAGCACCGGTCTCCATAAAGCTGCTTTTCTCTCCCGGTCAGGGCAGGGTGCTCGGAGCCCAGGTCATGGGGACCAGAGGGGTTGATAAGAGAATCGATGTTCTGGCTGCAGCGGTCCGTCACGGACTTACTGTTGGGGATCTTGCGGAGCTGGAGCTGGCGTATGCACCTCCCTACGGCAGTGCGAAGGATCCGGTGAATATTGCAGGTTTCACTGCTCAGAACATGCTCAACGGTATCACTTCCGTCAGATATTCCGAAGATGTTAAGGAGGCACTGGAGAAGGGGCATGTTCTTCTCGATGTCCGCACAGCTCAGGAGAGGGAGCTGGGTTTTATAGAGGGATCGGTGCATATACCTGTTGATGATCTGAGAAAACGGATGGGTGAGATTGACAAGCAAAAACCGGTGCTGGTCTACTGCCAGGTGGGTCTGAGGGCGCATGTGGCGGTGAGAATGCTTGTTCAGAACGGTTTTGAGGCCTCAAATCTGTCCGGAGGGTACAAAACGTACTGCTCCGTTTATCCCGTTGAAAAATCAGAAGAGAGAAGAAATCAAGAGGTGAAGGTAAGTGCGGCATGCGAACCTGTGTGTGAATCGGCGGGGAGTGAAAAGATCGTGATCGATGCCTGTGGTCTTCAGTGTCCCGGCCCGGTGATGAAACTCAAGGAAACGGTTTCGGGAATTCCGGAGGGTGCAACTGTGGAGATCCGTGCCACGGATCCCGGTTTTGTTGCCGATATTCCTTCCTGGTGTCAGTGTACCGGAAACAGGCTTGTTGATATGAATTCCGAGGATGGCACATACAGGGCTGTGATCCAGAAAGCGAAACAGGGGAAATCCTCCTGTGATAGTAGTCCTTCAAAGGTGAATGCGAAATAAGACCATGGTGGTGTTCTCCAATGATTTCGACAAAATGATGGCGGCGTTTATTATTGCCAACGGTGCGGCCTCGATGGGTTCCAGGGTCACTCTGTTTTTTACCTTCTGGGGTCTGAATCTGCTCAGGAGGAGCAATTACGTGAAGGTGAAGAAGAATTTCCTGGAGCGGATGTCCGGTTTCATGATGCCCCGGGGACCCGGGAAGCTTTCTCTTTCCAAAATGCATATGGGCGGCATGGGGACAGCCATGATCAGGTATATCATGAACAAGAAAAATGTGTATTCTCTGCCGGTTCTGATGCAGGAGGCGAGGAGAAACGGTGTTCGGTTCGTGGCCTGTTCGATGTCCATGGATATTATGGGTATAAAGGAGGATGAGCTGATAGAGGGGGTTGAGCTTGGTGGAGTGGCTTCCTATCTTGGGGAGGCGGAGCAGTCGGGGTATAATCTGTTCATCTGATGATCACATGTGCCCCGGAGGTGAAAATCACCTCCGGGGCACTGTTTTTTCAGCTATGGACCAGTTCGCCTGTTCTGAAGTACACATGATTTGTGTCCTCTTCTGGAGAATGATTTCAGAATGTATCAGAAAATCACCCCGGGATGCAAAAAAAATTCTCAACAAAAAAACTCCACCCCACTTTTATCCTACTAAACAGTACTATACCACTTTTCATGACTGCGGCCGCATGTATTTTAAATAAAACAGACCGCAACCTCGCAGTTACAGTTTTCATCTCGAGAGGACAATTTTCATGAGCCCGACTGACAAAATCTTCGATGAACAGGAATCGCAGAAAAAGGAAAATCTGGATGCTTCCACTCCCCCGGAAAACACCGGCCCGGTGGGGGAAATCGAGGAAGATGATGTGTTTGAAATTGAAATCTCATCTGACGCTGCTGCAGGTCCGGATGAAAGTAACGTGTCCACAGAAGAGAAACCGGCTCAATCCGATGATGGTACAGAAGATGCCGGTATTTCAGAAGAGAGTGTCTCTGAATCGCAGCCTTCTCCCGACCTGGAAGAGGAGGAGGCGCTTCAGAAGAAGAAGAAAAAGGGACTGAAGTTATTCAAGGGGCTTGGCAGAAAAAAGAAAAAATCTGAAGAAGCTGAGGATCTGGACGAGTTACGGGATCAGGACCAGAAAAGTGAAAAGGGCAGCATACCTGAAGATGCTCAGGATGTTACTTCAGAGGATAACTTGTCTGAAGAAATGAAGGAAACTGAGCCGCAGAATGAGACAGATAGCGATGAGGAAGAAGTGGATATTTTCGATTTGGGTGCTGATGATTCTGCAGATCAGGAAAAAAATACCGAAGAAAAACCTGAGGAGAGTGAAGAAAAAGAACAGGTTGTTTCTGAGGAGGTGAAACCGGAAGCGGATTCGGAGGTGTTGCCGGAAGATCAGGACGGTGACACTGGTACCATCGAAGAAGAATCGAAAGAGGAGCAGGAACCGCTTTCCGATGAACAGGCTGAAAGCGAGGATGAGCAAACTGAAACTGCTTCTTCTGATGTTGAAAAGAGTGCCGACGATGAGAATCAGACCGATGAAGAGGTGGATTTATTTGCGTTGGATGATTCTGAGCAGGAGAAAAGAGAAGATGTTCCTGCTGATGGTGGAGATATTGAAACAAAATCAGATGATGAAAATGAATCTGTTGAGACCGGCAGTGACGCAGATATCTCATCCGAGGAAATGGGAGATACCGACAGTTTGGATGAGGACGAATCTGAGCTGAAGGACGGTAAAGGCAAACCTAAGGGAATTCTGAAGTGGTTTGGTAAAAAGAAAAAGAAAAAAGATGAAGAATTCGAAGAAGAAACTGATTCAGAAAAGAACAGTGATTCTGATAAACTGGAAGAAAGTGCTGTTTCAGAGTTAGATAATGACG
Organism: Chitinispirillaceae bacterium; assembly: GCA_046546375.1. GTDB lineage: Bacteria > Fibrobacterota > Chitinivibrionia > Chitinivibrionales > Chitinispirillaceae > JAEZKC01. The sequence continues at coordinate 123,207 of JBKGXV010000002.1, forward strand.
GTGATAAAGATGAAGAGAATGCAACCCAGACAGCGGATACAGAAGAGCAGAATGCTGAGGAAGAGGATGTGTTCGAATTCGATATCGGGGATGCTCCAGTTTCGCAAGAAGCTGATCAGAGTGAAAGTGAAGAAGCAGAAAAGACTGATGAACAGTCTGTTAAGGAAGAAAAAGAGGATGTCGCCTCTGAAGATGTTGAGGTTGAGAAGGAAATGCCGCAAGCGGATACTTCCGTCAAAGCACAGGAATATGCAGATGCCGAGCCGCTGTTTTCCAAAATCGCTCATGTCTGTCTTAATGTGAAGGATCTTCGGAGATCGATTGATTTTTATGCAAAGCTCGGCTTCAGGAAAAAATTCTGTTTCCATAAGGATGGCCAGCTTTATGGAATATATTTGGAATTTGGTTCGGGTAATTTCATTGAGCTTTTCGAGGATAAAGATCTTGATCTGAATCTGCCCAATGCCCGTTTGGCTCATTTCTGTCTGGAAACGGATGATATCGACAAATCCATGGAGATTTTAAAGGAGAGAGGAATCGATTTCACTGAAAAAAAGCTCGGGTGTGACAATACGTATCAGATCTGGCTGACAGACCCGGATGGAAACAAATTTGAGCTTCATCAGTATACCGATAAAAGTTCCCAGCTAGTGGAGGGGGATGTAGAAGTAGACTGGTAATCCTTTTTGGAATTGACATCAAGCCGTATGGATCTTCTGTCCATACGGCTTTTATCATATTGGTAGCTGCCCCGGAGGTGAATCGGATGACGGATCATAAAATCATCCGGGGCACCATAGAGAATGTCTGAATTATGTCTGCACCAAAACGAAATGATTCACCGATACCCCGGAGGTGAAATACCGATTTTTCATAAAATCACCTCCGGGGAAACGATATACTCGTTTCCCCATATTTCGCTTTGAAACCGTACATACTGTTCGTTATCCAACAAAAGCAAATCATACATGATTTATTTCGACCATAATGCCACAACACCTGTCCTGCAGGTCAGAGAGGTTATGAATGAAGCTATGGAACTCTATTGGGGGAATCCATCCTCCATTCACTCTGCGGGACGGAGCGCGTTTGCGCAACTTGAAAAAGCTCGCGAACGACTCGCTTCACTCATAAATGCTTCGGCCGATGAAATCTATTTCACTTCCGGAGGTACCGAAGCTGACAATCTGGCGTTGTTTGGATACTTCGGGCATAACCTCAAGCCAAACTGTACTATTCCGCTATAGAGCATCCGGCAGTGGCGGGACCTGCCCAAACACTTCAAATGGAATAGAGTGCTGTACGGTTCCGGTTGATACAGAAGGAACTGTGAAGCTTGATCTTCTGGAGTGTATGAAGGAAAACAATGGTGCTTTGATATCCATAATGGCAGCCAGTAATGAAATCGGCACCGTGCAGCCGCTAAAGGAAATCGGCGGGATTGCATCAGAAAATAGTGCGGTTTTCCATTGCGATGCAGTTCAGGCGCTCGGAAAAGTTCCCCTGGATGTGAAAAAGAACAATATCGGTCTGATGTCGCTTTCTTCCCACAAGATTTCCGGACCCAAAGGGGTAGGGGCTCTGTATGTGAAACGGGATCTGGAACTCGTCCCAAGGATGTTCGGAGGAGCACAGGAGCGGGGACTCAGGTCGGGCACGCAGAATGTACCTGCTGTACTTGGGTTTGTCAAAGCTGCTGAAATTGCTTGTGAAAATGTGCAGAGCAGTTCCCAGCATCTCTTTTCACTCACAGAGTATATGTATTCACGGATCTGCAGTTCAATATCAGGTGTGCTGCGAAACGGACATCCTGAAAAGAGGCTCCCCGGCACGCTCAACATCAGTATCCCGGGAGTGGAAACGCAGATCATGGTTGCTTCACTGGATCAGGAAGGTTTCTGCATTTCAGGCGGTTCTGCCTGTCAGTCCGGAGCGCTTGACCCCCTCTTCGGTTCTTCTGGCCATCGGCCGCAGGTTTCAGGAGGCTGCCTGCAGTGTCCGCATCTCTCTGGGCCCCTCCAATACCCGCGAGGAAGTGGATATGTTTGTAGCGGCTCTCAAAAGGATCTCGGACAGAATAAGAGGAGAGTGGTAATCACTTCGACTTCCGGTCGTGCGGATCAGGAAATCGAAGTGGTCTTTGTATACCGGGCGATTCAGCTTACCAGCATTTTCCTTTTTCCTGCCGGACACATTTGCCTTCCGAACACCGGTAGCAGATTTCGTGGGGATAATTGTCTTCATCGTGCATCAGGCGGATATTTTCCATAGTGGTCTTTGCTATTCCCTCCAATGCTTCTCTGGTGAAGAATGCCTGGTGAGAGGTGATGATCACGTTGGGGAAAGTCATGAGTCTGGCCAGGACATCATCGCCTATTGCTTCCGCTGAAAAATCCTCGAAGAAGTAATCCCCCTCCTCTTCATAGACATCCAGACCTGCAGCTCCCACTTTTTTGGATTTGAGCCCCCCTATAAGGTCCTGGGTGTTGATCAGTTTGCCTCGCCCGGTGTTGATGATCATTACTCCGTCTTTCATTTTTGATATGCTCTGGGAATTGATCATGTATACGTTATCCGGAGTAAGCGGGCAGTGAAGAGTGATGACATCGCTTTTGCGGTAGAGTTCATCCAGCTCCACATACTCCACATTGTGCTCCTGGGCGAACTTTCTGTCCGGATAGACATCGAAGGCAAGTATGTTCATACCGAAACCCCTGAGGATTTCGATTGCCACTTTTCCTATTTTACCCGTTCCGACCACTCCGGCCGTTTTTTCATACATGTCGAAACCGAGAAGCCCGCTGAGAGTGAAATTGTTTTCTCTGGTGCGGATATAGGCTTTGTGTGTTTTTCTGTTGAGAGCCATCATGAGCGCCACTGCGTGTTCGGCAACCGCATGAGGGGAATAGGCGGGAACCCTGGTCACATGGATTTTCCCGTACGCGTGCTGCAGGTTGACATTGTTATACCCTGCGCTGCGTAGAGTCAGCTGCCGTGTACCGTGTTCATAGAGTTCATCCAGCATGGGCGCAGTGATGATATCGTTCACAAACGCGCATACGACTTCATACCCTTTGGCGAGAGGAACTGTATCGGGAGTCAGATGAGGGGTGAAATAACGAATTTCATATCCGTACTGTTCATTGATTTTGTTGAAAAATTCCTTATCGTACGGTTTGGCATCAAAAAATGCGATTTTCACCTTTTTCATACATTCTCCTTGAGATGAACTGAAATCTGCGTGTCATAAAATCCTTTAGTATGCATCAAAAATCGTGCCGTTCAGCTTCAGGTTTGTTTCCAAGCAGCTTTCCGAGCAGGTTGTCTATCAGTCGATGGTTACTTTCAATATGCTTTTGAGCTTCGGATCTGATCACAGAGGGTTTCTGAATAAAGGGAGATTCAACAAGTTCATCGGCGCATTTTCCAAGCAGGTTCTCTATTGTCTCTTTGGTTATTTCTGGGTGGAACTGCAGAGCCACGATCTGATCTCCATATACAAACCCCTGGTTGAGGCAGGCTTCGCTGGAGCCGATCCGGTGAGCCCCCCGGGGAACAGAAAAGGTGTCCCCGTGCCAGTGAAAGGTAGTGAACCGGGAGGGAAAACCGTGAAACAGGCGGTGTTTTGCGGCGTCTGGGTCCAGTTCCACTTTATGCCACCCGATCTCTTTATATCTGTTTTTCTGAACCGCTGCACCCATCACATCCGCTACAAGCTGAGCCCCGAGGCAGATTCCCAGGATTTTCTTGCCAAATCTCAGAGACTGTTCGATGAGATTTCTTTCAGGATTCAGCCAGGGATATTTGCTGACTTCATAGATATTCATGGGCCCGCCCAACACCACCAGTGCATCGAATGATTGGGTATCGGGGATCGTTCGTTGGTGTGACAGATCTGTTGTACAGGTCTGGAATCCTAGCTTGGCGGCAGCTTCCTTTAGATAGCCCGGGGTTTCAAAAGAGATATTCTGGATAAAGTGGATGCGATGCATCTATTGTCCTTAAAACCATGAAGTACTCTCATAATATAGATATCCCGGTTTGATGGTTCAACGTGGCAGCACGTTTGTTGATCTAAGGAGGGTTTTGCTCCCCCAATTTCACACTTCAATCCCACACTCACCTCCGCACAAATCTATTTTCCCTCTTTACCTCGATTCCGCTCAGAAAGGTTTTCTGATGAACAAAACGATTCTCCTGATAGTTATCGCCGCGCTTTCTGCATTCAGCTCACAGGCCCGCACACTTCATCAGCTCGATCCCGACAATCCCTACTATGTCTCCGCTTCCTTTTTTACAGAATATATCAATTATGCCTGTGAAGTCCTGTCCGAAGTCGATTTCAAAGCCGATTCTTTACATGCGTTTGTCAAAAAGTATGATCTTCTCTACAGTTACGGTCACGGCGATACTTCACAGGTGGCCGAATATATCCTCACACGACCTTCGGAATTTGTAAAACGGGCGTGTTCGCTTCGTGATTCGCTGCCCTTGATGTTTGAAAATGATCCCTACAGTTTCGACTCTTCGGAAGAACCCGATACGTCCATGCTTCATAAATCCCCTGTTCTTATTTCCATGAGCCTGAATCTGCTCATGAAATGTGCTGCGAATTATCATGTATACAGTCAGCTGCTCTCTTTTGATCCTCTTTCCTTTGATAAAAGCAGGCTGATGTCTTCACCTCACACACTGTTTCTTGATCAGAGTATCATGAACACTCTGATTCCCGATACTGCTTACCAGGAAAAAATCGCTCAAATGGCAAAAGGCGAGATGAAGTTTTCTGATACGGAAAAATACTCGCTGATTGTCGATCAGCTAAGGTGTCTTTTCCGTGACAGCGAGTTTGTTTCCCGTATGTCCGAAGACCCCATGCTTGCGCTGCTGTTCTTCCCCTATGCGGCGTCTCCATCCAGAGAAAGTTTGGAGCATATTTCCTCTCTGAATTACTTCGATTCGCTTACAAGTGCCGATTCTCTGTTTTTTAATCTTGACCGGCGTGCAGTCATATCCGGAAAGGAGTACGGAAACAGAGTGCTCAAGCATCACTTTTCAATGCTGAGCTCGTGGATGAGAAGGTTTAAAGACAGTGTGGAAAGCAATAAATACACGGTCTTTACCCAAAAACAGGTTGAGGAGACCAGAAACGCTCTTCAAAGCGCCATGTCGGCGTACAAATCCTCAGAAATGAGAATGGGGTACATGCAGAAAACTGTTGAAGAGTTCATCCGAATGCTGGAAAGACGCACGTTGGGATCTGTAAAAGTGGTGCGGTTTGCTGAGATAAAAACAGATGAGGTAATTGATTCGGCACAGGGAGAAAACCCTGAGGGCTGCACCTATTACGGGAATATGGGAAACGTCATTTCTGTTGCACATGATAATGAAAACCTGTGGGCGGGAACGGATCGCGGACTGGTGCGGATCGACGGTCTCGGCAGAAGAAACGTGTATAACCGGTGCAATTCCGACCTTCCCTACAATGTGGTCCTTTCTTTGACTGTTCAGAAGGAAAAACTCTGGGTGGGTACGAGGCATAAGGGGGTGTGCAGTTTTGATGGTGAGAACTGGGATGTGATGAATGCTGATTCCCTGGATACTTACTCTTTGGGCGGAGTTAAGTTGCTTTCTTCCGGGTCTGGAGATGTGGTATGGGCCGGACGGTGGGATGGGGGGCTGCTGAAAATCGATGGCGATGATACGGTTTCTTTTACCGAAAAGAACTCTCCCTTTCCCCAGTACAAAGCTGATGCATTGGCTGCAGGTCACGATGGTACCGTATGGATGGGGGTTCGTAACGGTATCGGAAGTTTCGACGGTGAAGAATGGAGGTTTGTTGATTCTTCTGAATTCAAGGGACTTAGGGGTTATGTCGAGGCTATGGCCATCGACTCAAGCGGAAATGTGTGGTTTTCTGCAGACAGCCTTATTTTCTGTTATGACGGCACAGAATGGGAGAAATATGAATACCCCTGTTTCAGAGAGAGACGTACCGCAATTACCTGTATGGCAGTTGATTTCCAAAACCGGATCTGGGTCGGAACCAGAAAGGGCCTGTATTCCTATAACAGCGAGTCATGGGCATTGTATCCGGAATTTGAAAAATATGGAATCAACGATATCGGTTTTTGTGACTCGGGCAACACCTGGATCGCAACAGGAAGGGGACTGTTCAGCATTGACAGCACACAAACTGTCTGCACAAGAGTGGGATTGAGCTCTCGTGAGTTTCCCGGTGAACCCCAATGCATGGGAGTTGACAGAGACGGTAACTTTACAATGATCGATTCCGACGGAATCGCAGCGTACATAAATGGTCGTTGGGAATTGTCGCCCATTACAGAAACGAATTCTGATAATCAGAAGCAATATCACAGATCTCCTTCACATTACGGGTATGCCCGCCAAATTTTATGGGACCGCGATTCAACTCTCTGGATCGTCTCCGGTGACAGCGGCGTCTTCCGATATGACAGCTCGGGGCTGAGTTATTTCGAATATCCAGGCAAGAGAGGGTTTGATGAGATAAAACGCATGGCAGTTGATTCTTCCGATAATCTGTGGTTTGCAAATTATGGGGGGCTTTTGCATTGCAACAAAGACAGCTGTGCTGTCGTAAAAGTGGGGAAGAATGGCTCGGATTTCGGTGAAATAAGATCTCTGCAGGTTGATGGCACTGGAAAACTATGGGTAGGCACTCGAAAGGGAATCGGGGTTTATGATGAAGGGGATTGGGTAAGGTATGATTCACTCAATTCTAAACTTCCCATTAATGATGCCTGGCCACTTGCGTTCAGAAACGGGGTGGTCTGGATTGCCGCAGAGCGCAGTGGGCTGGTCTCTTTCGATGGGAAAAAGTGGAAAGCCTACGATGTCTGGAATTCCGGCCTTCTTTCCAATACCGTATTCTCTGTGAATTTCGACAGAGATGGAAACCTCTGGGCAGCAACCGATTACGGCCTTTCGCGTTTTGACGGAAAGGAATGGTACAGTTACAATTCAGCGAATACATCCATGTCCGGCAGCTACGTCAACAATTTTGTGATTAGTTCTTCCGATAACATCTGGATCTATACTCACAGCGGCGGTCTGATGAGGGAAAGGCGGGAATCTTTTATCAAAAAGGGTGCACTCGATTCCCCGGACCCACGCCCGGAGGAATCGCCCGATCACTGGTATCTTAAATCTCTCTTCACGGGTGATCCTGTTCTGGCAATGAAATACATAAACAAAGCGATCCGCATGGACAAGAGCAAGGGGGAATACTACTCCAGACGTGCGGAAGTCTATGCTGCCACAAAAAAGTACAAAAAGGCCATCAAAGATGCTAACAGGGCTATCAAATCGGGAGTGCAGGATGATGAACTGTACTTTACCAGAGGTGTTTCGTTTCATGTTCAGAATATGTTCAGAAAAGCATATGATGACTACACTGCTGCAATCGCTTTGGACTCCAATGATGCCAAAACGTATGCAAACAGAGCAGACTGCAGCAGGCGTTTTGAAAACTATGCGCAAGCAGTCAGAGATTATTCACAGGCGCTTCGATTCGCAGAAGACAAAGACTCGACCAATTTTCTGGTTCTGCGGGCTGAAATGTATATGGTTCTCGACAGTTTGAAAAAAGCCGAGCAGGATATCGACCGAGCTTTTAGTAGAGGAGACGCAAGACTTGCAAGCCTGACAACCCGCGCAGCACTCAGGCTCAAAAAAGAGGAGTATGATTCCGCAATATGCGACTATTCCGAGGCGCTGAAGATGGACAGCACTCTTTTGGGGGCGTATAACAACAGGGGCTATGCTTATTTCAAAAAGGGTGTTATGCAGAAAGCTTTCGAAGACTTTACCGAAGCATTGGCCATTGATTCTGATGATGTCAATACTTTGATAAACAGAGGAGGTGCATTGGCCGAACTTGAAAAGTATGATGAGGCTCTGGAAGATCTGAATAAAGCCGTGCGGCTGGAGAAAAAAAGTGTATCCGCTCTCACCAACAGAGGCATTGTCTACAGTAAAAAAGGAAAGCTCAAAAGGGCATACAAAGACTTCCGTAAAGCCTATGCCATCGATTCCACCAATACCGATCTGATCAATTCAATGGGCATCACCCTGATCAAGCAGAAAAAGTTCGATGACGCTATCGAGATGCTCAATAAAGCGGTGAAGCTCGATGAATCCTGCGGTGATGTCTACTACAATATCGCCTGCGCCTATTCAAACAAGAAGCAGCCTGATTTGTGTATCAAGTTCCTGCGCAAAGCTTTTGAAAACGGATATGATGATTTTGAGCATCTGAGGGGAGATGATGATTTCGATTTCGTAAGAGAGAGCAGGGAGTACAAAGCATTGATTGATGAGTTTGATAAAGACGATTAAAAACAACCTGCAGCGGGGAAGTGATTACAAAGATATTCCGTTCAAAAAAGAGCGGATATTACAATTGGAGTAGGTTAATCTGTATTCATGGGCGGAGATCACTCTTTAGAGGTGATTTACTCTCCGGGCGTGAATCCGGGGAAGCAG
>JBKGXV010000003.1:0-106570 GCA_046546375.1 Chitinispirillaceae bacterium
ATGCAGAAAGGTAAACTGGAAGATGCGGTAAAAATGATTGCCAGAGGGATGAGTGATGAGGATATTGTGGACATAACCGGTCTGGAGCTGAAAAAAATTCAGGAACTGCGGAAAGAAAACGATAGTGCCGCGCAATAACGGGTACTGTTTCCGACCAGGTATAAGGTCACTTAAAATCAATACAAAAAGAATTAACTTAGAAAACCTCTATGACACCTCCCAACATCTCCGACCACCTCCGCTCCTTCTGGAAGCAGCTTAAACCAACCACCTCCGTTCTGGTCGGGCTCAGCGGAGGAGCCGATTCGGTAGCGCTTGTTCATCTGTTACATCTATATAAGAAAGAATTGGGCATCTCCCGTATTGCAGCCGCTCACGTAAATCATTCATTGCGCGGTGAGGAGTCGGATGTCGATGAGGAATTCGTAAGGACTTTGTGCCAAAAACTGCAGATCGAGCTCTTCACCACCAAACTGGACAGAACAGGACTCAAAGAGAGCGGTATAGAGGAATGGGCCCGAAGAGAACGGTACACTTTTTTTCATCAGATGAAAAATGTCCACAAATTCGACTACATCGCCACTGCACACACTGCCAATGATCAGGCCGAAACGCTTATCATGCGCATGATGAGAGGAGCGGGAATCAGGGGAATGCGGGGGATACTGTCTGTCCGGCAGGATGGGGTGATAAGACCCCTTATTAATGTACAAAGAAGAGAGCTTCTCGAATGGCTTGAATCCCAAACACAACCTTTCCGTACCGATTCCTCCAACTTCGATCCGGCATTCCGCAGAAACTGGGTTCGTCAGGAAATCATACCCAAACTGGTCTCTCAAGAACCCTCTGCCATTGCAAATATGGTTGCTACGGCCCGCAGAATGTCGGAAATATGGGAGCTTCTTTCAGAAAAAATCATGTTATGGATCAGCTCCAACGTAGTCAAAACCGATGAATTCTCCTTCTGGGTAAGCAAAGAGGGTTTGATACAGGAGACAATTGCATCAGAAGCGTTGATGACCATCTTTGATGAGTATGAAATATCTCTGGGGCAAACTCATCTGGAGCGGATCCTTGCTTCCCGCACGCTTACTCACGGTGAGAATCTGCTTCCCAAACTATGGCGTTTCTATCCGGCCCGGGACCGAATATTCTTCACCAGAGCGGATTGCCGTAGAAAAAAATTCGACTGTGAGCTCAGAAGAACGGGCCGGACTTTCTGCAGACAGGCCGGTATTCTGTTTCACTCGGAAGAGTTTCAGGGAAAGCCGGAAAATATTTCAGATGACAATAAAAGGGCATGTATCGACGTATCAGAACAAGAGCTCCCTCTGAGATGCCGAAACAGTCGAAAAGGTGACCGGTTCTGGCCTCTTGGGGCTTCTAAAGAGATGGATCTCGAACATTTTCTGAAAAAGCAGGGTATACCCGCCAAAATTCGGGAAATGAGCAGTGTAGTGGTTTCGGCTCAGGATAACATAGTGTGGATTCCGGGTGTGCGTATCTCCCATCACTTCAGAATAAAACCGGATACGGAGAGGTTTTTCGAGATATCTTCTGATTTCGGGAGGAAATCTGATGCATGAGTGGTTTCCCCGGAGGTGATTTTCTTATTCTGTACTGAATCACCTCCGGGGAAATGGGTCAAAATGACCCGAAAACCATACCAAGTCACAATTTTACCTGTACTTAATGTATTTTAAATGTTTGAAAAAATCATATTTCATCTCTTTCAGGGCAATAAGCTTCATCATCAAACTTAATCAGATGATAAAAGTTTTGTTCAATCAGTGTGTCGGATACGGAAAAATTTAATCTATAATTGCTGTGGAGGATAGATTTGGGTTCTGAAGAAAAGAAAAAAGGTATCGATCCGAGAAACGGATCCGGCCCCAGAAGGCCGGGAGATGGCGGCGGCGGAAAGAAAGGCCCCCGCAAGGATCCCACCAAAACCATAATCATGTGGCTCCTCATCATCGTGGCAGTCTTCTTCGGGCTTCGTTCCATCGAGGGCTATACCACTCAGAAAGAGTCGGAAATCACCTACACTCAGTTTCAGAAACTGCTTGAAGATCCCGATGTGGAAATCAATGAAGCCAATGTGGTCCAGAAAACCGACGGCAGAGCAGTGCTGAAGGGTGAGGTCAGTGAGCCTGCCGCCTTGGCGGAGGTGGCTCAGTCAAATGAGAATGCCGCCGCGAACAAGCATTTCGTGGTGAATCTTCCCTTTCTGGATTCCGAGATGCTCAACAGGTGGGATCAGCACGGTTTCAATTATTCTTTCGAACAGGAAAAGGTGTGGGGCAATGCCATATTTCAGCTTCTGTTCGTAGTCGTGGTGTTTGTGCTCTTTTATGTATTCTTTCTGCGCAATATGCAGTCCGCACAGAAGGGAATGTTTTCCTTCGGCAAAAGCAGAGCCAAGCTTCATAACATCGATCGCCCTCAGGTGAATTTCACCAATGCCGCGGGTGTAGAAGAAGCCAAAACTGAGCTGGGGGAGATTATTGACTTTCTCAAGGATCCCAAAAAATTCAAGAAACTGGGCGGAAAGATTCCCAAGGGTGTGCTTCTTTTGGGCCCTCCCGGAACAGGTAAAACTCTTCTGGCTCGTTGCGTGGCAGGCGAGGCCAAGGTTCCGTTTCTGTCGATGAGCGGATCGGATTTCGTGGAGATGTTCGTGGGTGTGGGAGCATCCAGGGTTCGCGATCTCTTTGAAACCGCCAAGAAGAACTCGCCCTGCATCATATTCATAGACGAAATCGATGCCGTGGGACGTCAGCGTGGTGCCGGTCTGGGAGGCGGTCATGATGAACGTGAACAGACTCTCAATCAGATGCTGGTGGAGATGGATGGTTTCGAACCCAATTCCGGGGTGATTCTCATCGCTGCCACCAATCGTGCGGATGTACTAGACCCGGCGCTTCTGAGGCCTGGACGTTTCGACCGGCAGATCGTGGTGGATGTACCCGATGTGAAGGGACGCGAGGGTATTCTGAAAGTCCATACCGAAAAGACCCCTCTGGGTCCTGATGTGGATCTCAACACTATCGCCCGGGGAACACCTGGGTTCGTGGGTGCGGATTTGGCCAACCTGGTGAACGAGGCGGCTCTCATGGCGGCGCGTTTCAATCAGGAAGTGGTGACCATGCTTGATTTCGAAGAGGCAAAAGACAAGGTGCTCATGGGTACCGAGCGTAAGAGCATGGTGCTTTCCGAACAGCAGAAGCAGATTACTGCCTATCATGAGGCGGGTCATGCCATCTGTAATATTCACTGTAAAGAGGCTGATCCTCTGCACAAGGTGACCATTATCCCTCGCGGACGCGCTCTGGGAGTGACGTTCTCTCTGCCCGGTGAGGATAAACATCTTCATACAAAGCAGTTCATCCTGGATCAGATCTGTATTCTTCTGGGTGGACGAATCGCAGAAGAGGAGATATTCGATCATCAGACCACTGGTGCATCAAATGATATCAAGCGGGCGACAAGCCTGGTGCGTAAAATGGTCTGCGATTACGGAATGACCAGTGAGTTGGGACCTGTATCGTACGGGGACAAAGATGATTCCGTATTCCTGGGACGTGACATGAACCGTCATCGGGCATATTCGGAATCCACCGCCGAGGCAATCGATAAGCTGGTGCGCACGATTATCGAGGAACAGGCTGTTAGGGCTCGGAAGATACTTTCCGACTACAGGGAACAGCTCGAACGGCTGGCAAAGGCGCTGCTTGAGCATGAGCTGCTTGATCGTGAGGAGATCATGAAGGTCATAAGTGGTGGAACTCTTGAAGCTGCCAAAAAGACCCGGACATTTCCAAGGAGGATCGCGGCAACCACCGGTGATACCAATGTGACGATTTCTCCGGAAGCGCCCGCTCCTCAATCGGAGGGTGAAGCGTCAAGCTCCTCGCTCTGAGGAAAGATTATTAAATAGAAAATGTCCCGCTTCGGGTAACTGAAGCGGGACTTTTTTCGGTTATTCAGAGCTGGAAGAGAATTTTAGATTTAGAGAACGTTGAACGCTGCAAGGAGTTATACTTCGACTACTGCAGATCCCGACAAGTCTGCGACAGGTCGGGACTCAGTATGAGCGGAACGGTGAACACTGAATACTGAACGTTAACGCAATAAACCTATTCACCTTCTCGCACTATTATGGCAGAACTGAATCACAAGCCGTTTCAGATCATGGGTATAGTGAATGTCACTCCGGATTCTTTTTATGACGGGGGGCGCTATGACAGCGTGGACGCCGCAGTTGAACATGCTCGCAGGCTGATAAACGCGGGTGCGGATATTTTGGATATCGGAGGGGCATCTTCCAGACCCGGCGCTCAGTTGGTAAAGCCCCGGGAGGAGTGCCGTCGGGTCATACCGGTGGTGGAAGCATTGGCCAGGGAATTCAGCGGGCCGATCAGCGTGGATACCACCTGGAGTATGACTGCCAGGGCTGCTCTGGAGGCGGGGGCGTCGTGGATAAACGATATTAGCGCGGGAAGACTCGATGCCCAAATGGCTTCTGTTGCAGCTGAGGCAAATTGTTCTGTTGTGCTCATGCACAGCCGGAAAACACCTCAGACCATGCAGATAGATCCCCGCTACGATGATGTGACAGGCGAGGTGATGAGTGAGCTTTTCACCTCAGCTCAGCAGTTCATGGATGCCGGAGTGCGGAAGCAAAAAATCATTCTGGATCCGGGAATTGGTTTTGCCAAGACATGGGAGCACAATCTCACTCTTCTACGGGAATTGGACCGGATAGGGGAGTTGGGTTTTTCTCTTCTGGTGGGAACATCCCGCAAATCCTTTATCGGAAAGATTACCGGCAGAGAGGTGGGGGAGCGGTTATGGGGGTCGCTGGCTACGGTGGCCAGTTCCTATTTCCGGGGCGCGCGCATTTTCAGAGTTCATGATGTGAAGGAGACAGGTGATTTTCTGAAAGTGCTCACAGCAGTGGAAAAATCGGTTTAAGCGCTTATATTTGCTGAAATCAGCAGCTTAGGTGGAAATGCCTTTCGGGAAAGTGGTATTTTCCTTTCCACGGATCTCAATTCATGATAAATCGCTGAACGAAAAAACAATTTGGAAAACGGAATTGACCCCCCAAAATAACCAGAATAAAAACGATCGTAAAAAAAAGCGGGTTTTTGTGCTCCTTTTGTTCATTGCCCTATCTCTTTGTACTCTGTTCTTTTTCCTACAGCAGCAAAAGGAACCCGATTCTGCTACGGCTTCAGATCCGGAATTCCCGCCTTCAGACACAGTTTCCGATACTGCTTCAGTTTCGGATTCCGTTATGGTGGAGGATACTGTTTCAAATGATGACAGTGTGAAAGTACCAAGGCCCGATCCTCCCTCCATACCGAAAAAGGTGCAGAAAGAGGTGAAAAAAGATTCAACTGATACTGCTGCTGCTGCTGCTCAAAAGGATTCGCTCGTCGAGGACACTGCCGTTTTACTGGATTCTGTAGTTGTGTTGGACAGTGTTGTACCACCTGATCCCTGTCTGCGGGACACGGCTGCTCCCAGGGTATACCCTGAACCTTCGGGGGGGCTGCATCGCAAGGTGATTTCGGTGAAGCTTATGGCTGACAAAAGCTGTACAATCAGATGGAAAACGGAAGAAAATGGTGAATGGAAAATCTATGCGTCTCCCATACAGCTGAAGGAAAATACTGTTCTGTACTATTCGGCGGCGGACAGTTGTGGCAATGAGATGAAAACGCGAAGAGAATTGTATGATTTTGATCTTTCCGGAAGAGCGGGTTTGTGTCCGGATGATATGGAGTATGTAAGAGTGGGGAAGTCTGAGTTCTGCATGGATAAGTATGAATGGCCCAACCGTAAAGGTGCGGCTCCTTTATCGTTCGTTTCTCTTTACGAGGCCATGGATTCCTGCTTTTCAGCAGGCAAACGGCTCTGTACTTCTGAAGAATGGACAACTGCCTGTGCGGGACCTCGTAACTGGAAGTATTCCTATGGAAAACGGTATGAGAAAGAAGCGTGCACTGCTCAGGATTCCATGGCTTCATCCTCCGGAAGCAACTCCGAGTGCAGGGGATATTTCGGAATTTATGACATGTCGGGCAATCTGGCGGAGTGGACATCCACCAAATCGAAGACAAACCGTTCATTCAACAATGTAATGGGTGGATTCTGGGAAAGCGGCACTCAGAGTAAGTGCGGGGATAAGCGCTACAGCTACTATCCTCAGAACAGGCACAATCCGGTGGGATTTCGGTGCTGCAAGGATATACCGGAGTCTGACAAGAATACATCTGATAATGGGAGCGGGCGTTAATTGCGAAATCGAATTGTTAAACTGAGCATACTGCTGTTCTGTCTAAGCGTGCCTCTTCTCTCCCAGGGGCTCAAATATGAGTCACCCCGGATCGAGGGCTTTCATTCACCTTTTGAGCCCAGCTACGGCAGTCCTCTTACCGATCCTCACCCCCGTCTGCTCAAACGACGGGATATGAAACTTTTCTCAGATACCACCATCATCGATTTCGAAAAACGGCAGCTTACATTTCTCCGTCAGGACTCCCAGGGCAATGCGGTCTGGACCTATCACTACGGAGAAATGAATGACTATATCCTGGCCGGAAGAAATCATTCGTTTATAAATAAGTGGTATGAGGAGCTGACATCGGATGAAAAAAAGGCAGTAACCGACAGGTCTCAGCCAAAGCTTCAGTGGGAACTGGCTGTTCACTATCCTCCCTGGGCTCAGCGTCTGTTGGGAAACCAGCCTCCCAGTCTGACAATCAGTGGAAACCTTGAGATCACCATCGGTTTCGAGAACATTGAAACCATGGTTGATGGTGAACTTATGTCGGATCAGTCGCAATCAAGCGGGCTTGTTTTCGAGAATGACTATCAGTTCGGTATCAGTGGTAGTGTGGGAAGATTGATCAATATCAATATTACTCATAACCGCAATAGCGGATTCGACCTGGCCGAGGACCCGCTCAAGAACTTCAAAATCGAGTACAAGGAATCCACACCGGGTGAACTCGAGGATGAAATCATTCAGGAGATTACCGCCGGGTATACCGATTTCAATATGCCCGGAACCGATCTGTCCGGATATTCACAGAAAACGGATGGTCTGTTCGGGATAAAAGTGAGGTCAAAGTTCGGTCCTCTTATGCTGACCACTATTGCAAGCCATGCTCAGGGAGAGGCGATCACAAAGGAATTGGGGGGGGGCAACGATCCCAACAGCAACAGATCCATAAGTGAGCTGGAGATCGAGGAAAACCGCTATTTCTTCTTGGACACTCTTTACCGCAGGGCATATAACCGCAAATACAATCTTCAGAATCCGGATATAAGTGTTGATCCGCCTCAGGTTCAGCAGCTGCAGGTTTTTCGCCAAATACAGGCGAGAAAGGGAGGGGTAAACACAAAAATCTATAAGGGAAAAGTCGGAGGAAGTGAAGTTGATTTCGAACTGCTCCGCAGGGATGAACATTATTATCTGGAGCCCGGAGAGGGTTGGATCCGCTTTCATGATACAGTGAGGATCAGTGACAACGAAAAGCTGGCTATTACAATGAGGACTGCTGATGGCAGTATTGAAAAGGGAACATATGTCTCTCCGGCCTCCTCAAGTGACAGTGCGCATTCTCTTTGGCAGCTCAAACCTGACGGAATGAATCGTATGGAGAGCGGAGATGATCCGTCTTTCGGACTCATGTGGCGAAATGTGTATCACCTGTCCGATTTCACCGATGCCCAGGGATTTAAGATAGATGTTTTCTATATGGATCCGAATAATTCAGATGATACTCTGAGACAGAACAGTGAAAATGAACTCCTTACCGATGTGCTCGGGCTTACGGTTGATGGAAAACCAAGGCTAGATCGCAAAGATATTTTCGATACTGAGAACGGTTATCTGATTCTTCCTCCACACGATCCCTCTTTTCAGGGCAATGAGCCGTTCGCCAATCCTGCTTTAGGGGATATGGCAGATTCCACCATTTACAATTACGGCAGATCGACCAGTGAAATCGGCGATTACAAGACAAAATTCGGAATGAGGATGAGCGGTACTTCCAAACAGACCACTTTCGATGATCTGGGGTGGGGCATAATGGAAGGAACCGTTGTGGTGAAAACCAAATCCGGAAAGGTTCTCAAGGAAAAGGAGGACTACCTGCTGGATTATCAGATGGGGGTTCTTGAACTGATTTCTCCTGAAGCCAAAGCTGCTGAATCGATTGTCGTGACCTACCAGCGTGAATCGGATTTCGCAATGGAAAAGAAAGTTTTCGCAGGGATGCGTGGAGAGGTTATGCTTCCCTTTATAAGTGAAAAGTCTTTTGCCGCCATGAATCTGCTTTATCAGGATGTGGCCTCATCCAGCAACGATGTTCCTCAGCTGCAGAATGAACCCTACAGCAAGCTTCATCTCAGTTTCAACACACGGCTGGATTTCAAACCGGACTGGATGACAGATGCCGTTGACCTGCTGCCGCTTGTCAGAACCACCCGGCCCTCTTCGGCGAAATTTGATATGGAGGTGGTTCACAGCCGCATGAATCCCAACACTACCCGGGAAGCCTCAGCCTACCTTGATGACTTCGAGCGCTCCAAGGAAAGCCACTCTCTGAGCCTTTCCCATTCGATGTGGCATCCCTCGCATTTTCCTTTTGAAAAAGATTCCATTGTTAACCGTCCCCCGGTGTGGGATTTCTACTGGTTCAGGCCCATTTCCAATGACTCCCTTAACAAAGTCAACAGGTATTCCATCTGGAAAAAGGACCCCAACAAGACCAGAATAACCAGCTCTGAAAACACCATCGATATTCTCCGTCTGCACGCCACTCCGGGCCATCCTGAATATGCCCGGCGATTCGAGGATGCCTATGCCTCCATCACCACCCCGTTTTACCGTAACGGACTGGATCTGGATAACGCCCGCTATTTTGATCTTCTGATCAGACCTGACGGAGCGAGAGCGGGGTCCAAAGGGAAGCTGACTATTCAGATAGGTACTTTCAATGAGGATCAGGTCAGAAACGGGGGGCCGCCCAACGGAATGTACGATTTTGAGGATACCCTTTTGGAAAAAGACTACAGCAAGCTCGACTTGCTTGATAAAGGACTTGACGGAGTAAGGGATGAGGATGAGTTTCATCTCATTCCCAATGAAGATGGAACCGGTTGGGATACACTTTTTTATGGTGATCCCAGGCTGAAAGATCCCGAAGATCCAAGTGGGGATAACTACAAGGAATACGGAAGGGATCATGTGGGAAATTTCAAATACGCCAACCGGACTGAAAAAAACAAAGCTTATGATACTGAAGACATAAACGGAGATGGTATTCCTCAGATAACTCAGAAAGAGGAGTATTATTCCTATACAATCGATCTTGACAGTGCTGATGTGGAATATATCGACCGGTCCGCAAGGCTTGTGGAAGGGTCCGGATGGAGATTTTACCGCATACCTCTTAAAGAGGTGGTGGAGGGGCTGATCCGCGACAGTGTGAACTCTCCTGACTGGAGGAAAATGGGCGGGGTCAGACTTGTGTGGCACGATTTCGATGAGCAGAACATTACAAGAGAACACAAACTGCTCATAGCGGAAATGGAGATTGTGGGAAATGAATGGGAGACGGTAGCAGCTGATGATTCCACTGCTGAAAACAAAATCGAAGCTTCAAATATCAGCAATAAAGAAGACTCCGTGTACTTCAACAGTGTATATGACCGTTTTGTCGAACGTAAAGCGGGTGAGGAAACGGAGGAGGAGAATTCCCTCAGGCTGCGTTTTTTCGATCTGCTTCCCGGGGACACAGCGTTGGCTCGAAAAACCTTGAATGCGTTCCCTCAGGATATTACCGGTTACGATTCGCTGTCACTTCAGGTTCATGGGGATGTCAGCTATGGTGATGATCTGGAATTCGTATTCCGGTTCGGAACAGATGATTCCACCTTTTATGAATACAGCGGCCCAGTGAAAAGCGGATGGAACAATCGGATTCTGATCAGTCTTCAGGAACTTTCAGATCTGAAACTGCGTGCTGATCAGAATAATCAGCCCATCGACACTTCGAGTGCGGATGGTCATCTCCGTATTGTTGCTCCCGCGAATAAAAGACCCAATTTCTCATCCATCAGGTATATGGCAACGGGCGTCATACGCGATGAGAATGCGAGCCTGACACCGTTGGAAGGCGAGCTGTGGGTAAACGAGCTGAAAGCGGTCGGTTCAAGAAAACTCAACGGCTGGGCTGCCAGAACTGATTTGTCCACCCAATGGGCTGATCTCATGTCGTTCAGTACGGGCATGAACTATACCGAAGGTGATTTCCGCACAATGACACAGGACGTTGCGGGAGGGACAGGCAGCAGCAAACTTTCCGCTAATGTCAATGCAAGTGCCAAGCTTGATAAATTTCTCCCCAAGTCCTGGGGTGTATCCATCCCTGTGGGGGGATCTGTTTCGGGTTCGGTGTCCAGGCCGAACATAAAACCCAATTCTGATGTGTTCCTGTTTGACGACAACGGTTCACCGGATAACATTATGGACATGGCTTCTGATGCGGCCAATATGATGTTGGGAAGAGATGTAAACAAGGATACTACCCGCGCAGAGCGGTTTCAGACCTTCTCTGAAACCCGCAATGCCTATGCATCCTTTTCAAAAAACCGGGCATCTGAAAATCCTCTGGTCAATCTCACGGTTGATCGTATCAGTACCGACCTGAATTACAATCAGACAGAAACAGAAACCGGCAAAGGACCTCATGAAAATCCCGACAGTGCCGATTATCTCAGAACAGACATAAACACGTCCTACAGCGGTAATTTAAAATACGATCTTAGTCCGCGAAATCCCCCCAACTGGACCAAGTGGAAACCTTTCGATAAGGTCGAATGGATTCCCCAATTGTACAAAAACTACGGATTCAACCTGCTTCCCTCCACTCTGTCCTTTGACCTGGCGGATGTTAGGCACAGAGTGAGTCAGCAGTATGACCCCAAACTGGGAGTCGATTACGATAACCAGACATTCGATCTGCGCCATGGTATGAAAGTGGAGTATTCACCAATCAACCCTCTGGTCAAATTGAGTTATTCATTGAATATCGACCGTGACCTATCAACCATGACATCTGGTATTTCAGGAACTGATGCCTGGCTTGATTTCATAGCTGATAGCGTTCTGACTAATGATGATGCCTGGTCAGAATACTGGATTCTGAGGGGGGAGAATCGAAGAACTCAATCGGCATCTGTGAGTCTTGAGCCCCAGTTTTTCGACTGGCTTACTCATTCTGCCAATTATTCCGCCGATTACACCGGAGCGCGTGTGTCCAGGGGATCGGACAGTACCGATTATCTGAATGCAAGCGTACGGACATCGCTTCGGTTCCGAAACACCTTTCATTTTAATGATTTTTTCAAAAAGAATTCGGATCTTCCAGCGGTGGGAAAGCTTTTGGGTTGGCTGGGCAAGGGGGTTCAGAAGTTCGGTTTCAGATCCGTTAATTTTGATTATGATATCACCAACGATCTGACCAACAGTTATCTGAGTTCCACGTTTCTTTCAGATCAGGATTCAGCCGATTTGGAAAGCTGGGAATTTCTGAAATATCAGCTGGGGCTTGGCAGAAGTTTGGAAGACCGTTTCGGGGCCAGGGTTGATGAAGACGGATTCGGGGGTATGGCTTACCGTAAAGATAAGGATGTTGCTGAGGAATTATACAAAAATGATCAGATTACCGGTAACTGGAGCGCAACTGTTTCTACCGGTTTCAATCTTCCGGATCCTTTCAGAATCAATATTCCCAATGTGTCCGTCGGGTGGGGAAAGGAATTCAGAGCTAAACCGGATTCGGGGTATATAGATACTACCATGGTTCTGCCTGAAATCCGGGTTAATGCCAATACCAGCATTCTGGAGAAATTTCCTCTGGTACAGAAAAACGCATCCCGTTTCAAACTGACATCCTCCATGAGCTATAAAGAAACCGAAAAGCAGTTGAGGGATCGTACGGATCTAACTGAAAAGCTGGATTTTTCACCACTTCTGGGGATTGAGGGGAGAATGAAGAAATGGCCCGTCAATTTCAGTTATCGGTACAGAAATAGCAGGGATATCAATGTCAGTAACGGCAAGGACGATCGGAACGGATCATTTTCTACCGATACGACCAGAAGAAATTCCCATAATTTCACTCTAAGTTACGAAATTTCTAAGATCAAAGGCCTGCAGGAAATTAGATTGTTTAAATGGGTGATACCCATCAGGGGCAAAACCCGCATGGGATTGAATGTCAGTCAGGATAAAACCTTACGGACAAAACAGTATGGCAGAAATGAACTCAAAAAAGAAGAAGCGCCTGAAAGCCAGCTGAGATATACGCCCTACATTGAGTATGAGTTCACAAAAAATGTGGATGGCGAATTCAAATTTACCGGAAGCCGCAGGAGCTCAGGCGGAGTGGATACCAATAAACACTTGTTTGCAATTATTGTCAGAGTTAAATTCTAAAAGATACGGTTATGAACAAAAAAATTCTTTTTAACGCCACACCTACGGAAAAGCGCGCTGCGCTGCTGGAAAATGAAAAGGTTGTGGAGCTGGTGGTTGAGCGGCCTGATCATTTCAGGCTGGTGGGTAATATCTACAGAGGCAAGGTGACGTCCATTCTTCCCGGTATTCAGGCTGCGTTTGTGGATATAGGGCTTGAAAAGTGCTCCTTTCTTCATGCCGCCGACGTGGATCCTTCTCTGCTTCTGGAGAAGGATGATGTGCTTATGGAGCGCTATTTCGGTCAGGGAGTCTCCAAGAGAGGAAAAGTCCCCCGCATTCCCATAGAGAAGGTGCTTGAGGTAGGGCAGGAGATTCTGGTGCAGGTTGCCAAAGAACCTATCGGGACCAAAGGGGCAAAGGTAACTACACAGATCAGCCTTGCGGGGCGGTTTCTGGTTCTGGTTCCTGATACCGATTTTATCGGTGTTTCCAAAAAGACTCACGATATGGGAAAGCGCTCCAGGCTTAAAAAGCTTATCTCCCAGATCAAACCTCCGGGTGTGGGTTTTATAGTGCGTACTATCGGGCTGAAGGTTTCCGAAGATGAGTTTGTGAGCGAAATACACATGCTTTTGGATGCCTGGAAAAAAACTCAGAGTGAGGCATTGAAAGGTTCCGGGATCAAGATGGTGCACAGAGAACTGGGAATCACCACCCGGGTCATTCGTGATCTGTTTTCGGAAGATGTCAGTGAGGTGTATGTTGATCAGGAAGATGATTACAGAGACGTTTTAAGTTATGTGGAAATCCTTTCGCCGGCTCTGAATAAACGGGTCATTTTCTACAAAGACAAAGTCCCTCTTTTTGATAAGTTCAATATCGAAAAGGACCTTGAGCGTCTTCTGAAGCGCAAAGTATGGCTTAAAAGCGGCGGAT
This sequence comes from Chitinispirillaceae bacterium, assembly GCA_046546375.1. Classification (GTDB taxonomy): domain Bacteria; phylum Fibrobacterota; class Chitinivibrionia; order Chitinivibrionales; family Chitinispirillaceae; genus JAEZKC01. The sequence goes on from JBKGXV010000003.1 coordinate 13,442, forward strand.
ACATTCTGATAGACCGTACCGAAGCCTTGGTTGCCATAGATGTCAATACCGGAAGGAATGTGGGAAAAAGCAATCTCGAGGAGACCATTTTCAGAACAAACATGGATGCGGTGGGTGAGATATGCCGTCAGCTGCGTCTCAGGGATATCGGCGGTTTGATAGTGGTTGATTTCATCGATATGCAGAGTATGGAGAACCGCAAAAAAATTGAAGTGTCTATGCGCAAGGCTCTCGATGCCGATCCGACTGCAACTGCTTCAACCGGCCTGTCCAAGTTCTGTCTCTTGGAGATTACCAGAAAGCGGGTCCGCCCCGAGCTTCAGGAATTTTTCACCGATGTATGCCATGCCTGTGGGGGCTTGGGTTGGATATTTTCACCGGAAACGGTTTCGGCGCGGATTGATCGGGACCTGCACAGAGCTCATCCGAAGCCTTCGTTCATTACTGTATTGGTACATCCTGCTGTTTCCGCTTATCTGAACAAAGATAAGGGGGCTGTCAGGAGAATGCTTGAAACAGAGCATAACTGCAAACTCAAGGTAGTGGAAAACGAAGAGTATGATCAGGATGAGTTCAGTTTCAAAGAGATCCCTGGGGGTAGTCTTCACGAGGAGGAGACCTCATAAGGTTTCAGGGGGGGTGAAGAGAGTCTTGTAATCTCATTGGGGGACTTGGAATTAAGAAATTGGAGTTTTCCATTCCCGCGGGACCGGCCCTCTCATGCAGGGCCGGTCCGTGTGAACGCTGAACGTTCAAAATACTTGCCGGGCTCTTTTTTTTGTATTATATTGTATGGTCTTTTTCTATAATCCGAAAATTATGATCTACGGCATGGATAAGTGCCGCGACTGTGGATGCAGTCGAATAGTCACAAAGAGGAGATCTCATGTATTCTATTATTGAACAGGGTGGAGACCAGATCAAAGTTGCTCCCGGAATGGTTGTTCGTGTGCCTCTTATCAATGCTGAAAAAGGCACTGAACTCACTATTGACAAGGTGTTGCTTACGGGTGACGGTGAAGATGTCAAAGTGGGGACTCCTATGGTGGAAGGGGCGACTGTCAAAGCCAAAGTCGTTGATCATATCAAGGACAAGAAGGTTCTGGTGATCAAAAAGAAGCGCCGTAAGGACTACAAACGCAAAAACGGTCATCGTCAGCAGTATACCAAGCTCGAAATTCTGTCAGTAAATGCATAACGCGGTGATTCAACCTCATGCCCGGACACGGCAAACGATTTTTAAAACTGTGAATGGAAAACAGTAAACGGAAAACGGAGATAAACAATGGCACATAAAAAAGGTGTTGGTAGCAGTAGAAACGGAAGAGACAGTAACCCGAAAATGCTTGGGGTGAAGTGTTTCGGGGGTCAGAAGGTAAGTGCCGGAAGTATTCTGGTGCGTCAGAGAGGAACAGTAGTGAATCCCGGACCGAACGTGGGGAAGGGTTCTGATGATACACTCTTTGCTAAAATAGACGGGGTGGTACAGTATGCTCGCGGCAAGAATGATAAAAAGAAGGTGAGCATATTGCCTGCATCATAACATTGAAAACTATTGATTTTCGCTAAAAGGCGGTCCTGAAGAAGGAACGCCTTTTTTGGTGGTATCTTCTTCGCAGTTAATTTCCTCTAATTTGAGTTTCTCTTCATACGTTTCCATTCTTTTGTTGTAACGTTTGATCATTTTTTGAATGAAATCCAATTTGGTTTTTTTCTCATTTATTGCAGTTCTGATTTTTCCGGCACCTTGTCGAAACTTTGAGATATAGTACTCCTTTTGAAAGTCCAGTTTCGGTTTTTCCAGTCCGATGATCAAGCTGTCGCGATAACGAGTGAGCTCTTCACACTCACCCATTTTCGCTAATGTGAGAACTTTTAGTTTCTGAAGGGGAAAGTGGGCTGGATATCTCCTCAGATCTTTTTGAATAAGAGTAAAAGCTGTGTCATATTTGTTCTCATTGTAGTAGGAAATTGCTCTTAAATTATTTGTTGGGCGGTAGTGGGGTGAAGTAGCATCAAGCTTGTCGGCAATGTTCCGTATACCCAAACTCCCTCCGTGGCCGGCTTCTATACATGCTGCACTGTAGAGAGCATCTGGATGAAATGGACAAATTTCCAGTGATTTGGCAATGTGTGGAATATTTTCCCGGTTACTTTTCAGGTATTTTATATAAAAATAATCCCCTGCGAGTATTCTGATGAAAAAGCCTGCAAGAATTATATGAACAACCAGAATACCTGTTTTGATATAGGCCTTACCTTTCGGTGAAAGGTTTTGTGCTGGTTTCAGTTTCTCTCTCCAGAAATATCCTGCAGCAGCCCAGAAGAGAAACCCGGTAGGCAAGTGACGTAAAGCTGTATCGTAAGCGGCACTCAAGAGCATTATAATGAGTAAAACGAGCATTGTGTGGTCTCGTTTGTTCCAACTTCTTTTCAGCTTGCCGATAGCAATTACTACCGCTCCCAGCATGAAAGTCAGATAAAGGATCAAACCGACGATTCCGCTTTCAGTAAGAACTTCAAAGTAATCGGATTCGGCATTGAGTGCGAATTTGAAGTTTGATATTCTCTCCAATACAAATTCGGCGGTTTGAAAAGGTTTTATCGATAGAATGTAATTTCCGATTCCTGATCCGAATAGCGGGTCTTTAAGGAAAAGAGAAAAACTGGATGAGTACAGGTTAAGTCGGAGCTGAGCGGAAACGTCCATGTCCGGGTTTACTATCAGGCGGGCTACTCTGACCCAGCTTGAATCACTCCAAAAGAGAACAGGAATCAGAGCGGAGCAAAATACACCCAAATAAATACCATATCTGATCAACTTTGATATCTTGATATATTTCCAGGAGAATGGGATGATGGTCGCTGTTAAGGCTGTGAAGGAAAGTATCAACCCTCCTCTGCTGTCACTAAGAATGAGGACTGATAACAGAAGTACTAGAGCTGCGGCTGAAAAAAGTTTCCATTTCTTTTTGGGTTGGGTAAACAGAAAATAACAACTCAGGACGATGCCCCATATGATAAACAACCCGAAAACGTTTTTGTTGTTGAAAAAACCACTCATTCTGAGAGGCCAGCCGCTTGCTGGAACAATGAGTAAATATTCGAGAATTGCATAAAGAGAGCTTATTACACATGTTAGAAGAAGGAGCGTAGCAGTAAGGTGAAACTGTTTATCTGTTCTGAACAGAAAAAAAGCTCCTGCCATAAAGCCCCAAATGCAGAACCACTGGTAAACCATTCCTCTGGTTCCGAAATATGGACTGCCCAAGAGGTACCAGTTAGTAAGAATGTACAGTACATAGATACCGAAAAGTATTAATGGTAGGTAGTTTTTAATACCGTAATTGAATGTATTCTCATTTCCCGGGGCTTTAAACAGCTTGAAAAGAAAAAACGGAAAGAAAATGAATGCGAGAAGATAATTCGCATCACCGGAGAACTGTGTCAATTTGGTTCCGCTGAGAAAAACAATGCATAAAACTGATGTCAGCAGAAGTGGATCTGCTCTTCTCCAAGTATCTCTGTTTAGATTTTTCATTAGCCGAAATCTGATTGGTAGGTATTGGAAAACATAACTAAACAAATATTACTATACGGTAGGCTGTGTAATCAAGTAGAGTAGCATCTTCCAAACAAAAAAGGCGGCTTATAAAAGCCGCCTTTCTCATAAATGTCACAAGCTAGATCAAAGTCGTCTGATTTTTTTGAAATCCAGCTTCAGATCATCATAAGTGATGAATCTGTCCTGGCTACCATCGGTAATGGTTGAGTCATAAGTGGGAGCCGGCTCATGTTTCCAAACTTTTTTACCGTCAACTTTGTGTATTCTCGTGAAGTCCTGCTTCACTGCAGCAAAGCGATCTACCAGCAGAACTATAGTGTCGCCCACCAGATCAAAAGTTCCGTTTGAACGGAATTCCCAGTCTTCTTTGAGAAACGGACCGCTCTGGCCTTTTTTCTTCTCAATCATTTTGGCTTTGCCGTTTCTGTAGAAAGTGAAAATCTTCTGTTCCACAGCATTGATAGCAGGGTTGTTCTTGCTTGTGGCCCTAGTTACGCACTTCCATACGCCCGGAATATTGTTTTTTATCTTTTTTGCTGTGCTCTGACATTTCTTCAGATTAGGAAGCATGCCCTTGAGCTCCTCGGCTTCATTCTTGGCCTGAAGCAACCAGTCGATTTTCACGAAAGAATCCACCACGGCCATCACAGAGTCAACTTTCTTGGCATGAAGCCCGCTGAGCTCTTCCTCTTTGGTTTTGTTAATCTCTTCCTTAAGGGCATCGATTTTTGGGCCCAGGGTGGCAATTTTTTCCTGATACAGCTTTTCTGCCTTCTCCAGGTGAATTTTCAATGAGTCGCCCGCCTTGTTTGCCTCAGAATTATTACCCTTTTCCATACTGGATTTCGCCTGGAAAAGGTACACACGAGCATCTGAAAGATCATCATCCGGAACACCCTTCTCCTCAAGAGCATCAAGGCGCTGCTCCGCATCTTTGATAACTTCCTCATTGACTCCGCCGCATCCGGCAACCAGAATAAATGCAAATAGGGAAAAAACTAAAATCAGCCTGCTTAACATGTATTTCCTCCTGACATGTTGTTTATAATATGGTATTCAAAGATACGTTTTTCTGCCAAGATGAGTCAAGCACATTTGACTTTCAGTCCTGTGCACGAAAAAAACCCCGAACCCTATTAGTGGGCTCGGGGACTGTTCAGGATCATATTAAATCAATTTAAGTACTTATTTTCTGACTTTAAAGGCCTTGAAAAAGGTGCTTCCTTTCCTCTGAACAAGCAGCAGTATCGCATCTCCCTCTTTGATATTCTTGGTGATCGTGGTGAAATCCTTCACGGATTTGATCGCCCTTTTGTTGATTTCCATAATGATATCATTTTTCTGCAGCCCCTGACGTGCAGCTTGGCTGGACTGGTCAACTTCCGTGATAACAACGCCTTTTCGGGAAGAGGGCAGATTGAGCTCATCTCGGATTTCTGGAGTGATTCCACTCACCTTTATTCCGAGGAGTTGAGCTGCACTTTGCTCATTCTCTGTTGAGGGAGCACTTTCTTTAGTGTTTGCGGTGGTCTGCGCATTTTCATCTCTGGATGCCAGATGTACCTTGACTTTGATTTTCTTGCCGTTGCGGTGAAGCTCGATAGGAGTTGATTCACCCGGGCGAATCGCGGCAATCCGATTTCTCAGCTGATTGGGATTCTCAACTTTTTTGCCATCCACCTTCGAGATCACATCACCTCGTTTGATTCCGGCTTTGTCTGCCGGTTGCCCATCGAAAACATCTCCGATCAGAACACCTCTTGTTTCCGGAGATAGGCCAAATGCTTCGCGTGTTGACTGATCCAGAGGCTGAATCGCCACTCCCAGCCACCCGCGTCTGACCTTGCCCTCATAGATCAGATCTTCCATGATCCTGCGGGCCATGTTGATGGGAATGGCGAAACCGATACCCATATTGCCGCCCGAACGAGTATAGATCATAGTATTGATTCCAATGAGTTCCCCTTTGATATTTACCAGGGCGCCGCCGGAGTTTCCCGGGTTGATGGCCGCATCGGTCTGAATGAAATCCTGATAGGAGGCATTGTTGCCACTGGGAGCCGTACGGCCTGTTGCGGAAACGATACCCATGGTTACAGATGAAGTTAAACTGAAAGGGTTGCCGATCGCGACGGTCCATTCACCCGGGCGCAATTTCTCACTGTCTCCAAGGTAGGCTACGGGGAGATTTTTCACATTTTCTTTGATTTTGAGCACTGCAACATCCGACAGCGAGTCAGAGCCTACAATTGTAGCTTCAAAGCTTCTTGAGTCGTTTGTCTTCACCTCAATCTCGTCAGCCCCGGATACCACATGATAATTGGTCAGTATATAACCATCATTGGAAACAATCACCCCTGAACCGAGTCCCTGTTTTCTGTATTCCCTTTTCTGAACCGGGGGGCGACGGCGCGAACGGGGCTGTCTGCCGAAAAAATCTTCGAATTGACCACCGAAAAAGGGATCGTTGAAGAACTGGTAAAAGGGGTTGTTGGAGAAGGTGACTGTATCGATTTTGGTGGGAATAACCGATACCACGGTTGGTATTACTTTCTCCGCCACATCTGCAAACACGGTGGAAAAGCTCTGAAGGGTGGGCGGTATATCCACATCCGGCTGATTCTGGGCGCCGAAATTGATCGATCCTTTTTCCGGGCGTTTTGAATCTGCAAAAGAGCAGGAGTTGGTGAGAAGATACCCGCTGGCGAAAAGTAAGATGAGTACAGTTAGGGGTAAAATGGGCTTCTGAATTAGTTTAGACACGTTTACCTCCTTGGTTTAGAATTCCCCTGGGACAGAATACGGCAGGGGAAAAAACTTTATTGCAGGAAGGTGCTACTATGAATCAGAGGTAATCGGAATGTTTACCTCTGGGGAGCCAACTTTACATTCACCCCGATAGTCAGGACTCAGACCTCTCTGGGAATATCCTTGTCCAGAGAAAGAACGTTTGATGTTCCGCTTTCAACAAAAGACTGTTCGGAGATACGGGTGAGTACGGCGTTGTCCGCGAATTCCTTGACCGTCAGCGAGCCCATATTGCACATTGTGGATTTGAGTTTTGACGTGGTGACTCCCAGTACTTCCCGTACTGAGCCCACAACCGGCACGTAGGCATCCACACCCTCTTCGAACTTGAGACCGCCTCCGCTTTCGCCCTGGTTGTAGCGCTGCCAGTTTCTGGCCCGGTTGGACCCTTCACCCCAGTAGGGCTTGTAGATTCTTCCGCCTATGGAGACCCGTGGAGTGGGGCTTTCGTCGGTCATTGCAAAATACCGCCCCATCATGACAAAATCGGCACCCATGGCCAGTGCAATGATGATCTGGGTGTCATTGGATAAGCCGCCGTCGGAGCAGACCGGAACGTAAATGCCGGTTTCTTTGTAGTAGCGGTCACGTTCAGCTGCAACAGCCATGAGTGCTGAGGCCTGACCGCGGCCGATACCTTTCTGTTCCCGGGTGATACAGATTGAGCCTCCGCCGATACCCACTTTGACAAAGTCAAGCTGGGCATCCTCTACCAAGTATCTGAAGGCGTCCCCGTCTATCACATTGCCTCCGCCGATAACCACCCTGTCCCCGTACCGCTGGCGTGTCCAGAGTGCAGCTTCTTTCTGAAATTCCGTATAGCCGTCGGAGGAATCGAAACACAACGCATCCACTCCGGCTTCCACAAGAGCGGGAACCCGTTCTTTGTAGTCGTGAGTGTTCACTCCCGCACCCACCACCAGACGTTTTTGGCTGTCAAGAAGTTCGTCGGGGTTGTTCATATGATCGAAGTAGTCTTTTTTAAATACCAGAGAGTGCAGATTCCCGTTCTCGTCGAGAATCGGCAGGCATTCCTTTTTATGTTTTCTCAGCTGAAGATTGGCTTCGTGCAGAGATGTGCCAATGTTTCCGAAAACCACGTGTTCTTTTGCGGTCATGAATTCGCTTACCGGGCGGCTGAGATCATCCTCGAATTCCCAGAAGTCCTTATCAGTGAGAATTCCCAGAAATTTCCCGGCCCCGCTTCCGTCACTGGTCACAGGCATGGTGGAATGACCGGTTTTTTTCCTTAATTCGAGTGCATCGCGTAGCGAATTATCCGGTCTCAGATTGGAGTCTGATGGGACAAAGCCCGCTTTGTGCATTTTAACCTTGCTCACCATTGCCGCCTGTTTCTCCACAGGCTGGGAGCAGAAAATGAAAGCCAGACCGCCACGACGTGCAAGTGCTATGGCCATATCCGATCCTGATACCGCCTGCATGCTTGCGGTGACAAACGGAATGTTGAGGGTAAGTCTGGCATCATCCCCTTTTCTGAATTTGCTTACAGGGGTTTTGAGGCTTACATTGTGAGCCTGATGATTTTTTCCGGTCAGTCTGGGGATCAGCAGATATTCGGAAAATGTACGTGAAACTTCCTCGATGATTCTGGCCATAACATACCTCTCAATATATCGGAAAACTGTTGTGTCCTCATATAATTCTATTCCTGAATATACCTTCCGTCTTTCAGGAGAAATAGCAGAGAAAATACACTGTGGCAGGTTGAATTTTCAAATGGAGTGGGGGTTTTAATGTCCCTTCCTGTGTTTTTTTCCGTTGTGGCGGGTGACCAGGGTATAATCAATCTTCTGGAACGCGGCGGCAAAGGAATTGATTTTCTTTTCAAAGCTGTTCATCCCCCTGGTCGAGAAGTCAACATTCTGAAGCTCGGTGAGAATCAGCAGCTCAAGAGCTGCCGAATACATCCAGCTCACTCTGTTGCGGTAGCCGAAAATAGCAAGTGCCTCAGTCGTTTCCATGAATTCTGCAATGGTGCCATGGCCGTCTCTGAGTGTTTTGCAGGAAGCAAACAGGAATATTGAGTTTGTGCATGCACCCTTGAGCACTGTGGCCAGTTGCCCTAAATGGTATTTGTGATTTGCTATGAGCAGCGACTCGTTCTCTCCGTGAAAGGCAAAGTAGAGAATGGGATATCCCTTGTAGCGGGCTTGTCTCCATTTGGAAACATAAAACTCAAGTTCCTCCACAGTGGCCACATCGTGGAAAATGAATGGTATGCCCCCGTTTATTTCAAGCAGGTTGAGAATCGGTTGTACTGATGACTTCTGTTTGAGATTGTCATTCCAAAGCCCTTCGAGACAGAAGATTCCTTTCTGCATGATTCTGTTCACCTCCCTGTTTTCGCATAGCAGAGCTGTTTTTTGGTTCTGCAAAAACCAGGCTAAAAAAAATAGCCTAAAACAGAGCACGGAACGATTGTTTCTATTATATTAATATTAGAAGAGATAAAGGTTGTCTTTAAATTCAAGGGAGTATCAGCACATGCTTCAGGTGGGCAGAATCAGCGATAAGCCAGATCAACGCCACTTTGATTATTACACAAGGAGAGCGTCGGGGAAGAAGCGCAAACCTCTCCAGGCTGTTACTTTCGACCGTATCGATCTCAATCAGGAAAAATCTTCAGACGACAACACCTGGCTTAAGGACTTTATCGACGCCATGCCTGAGGATACCGTAAGGGAACGGATTAAAGAATATCTCGATTCCTCTACGGAACTGGAAGATATTCTCAGCGAAAAGCTTATCATGGAAGAGCTGTAAAAAAGCTTCCTCCACCCCTGTCAAAAATCGATGAGTATTAGAGAAGAAATAGTCAAAGCTCTGCGGAGCAGACTCGTTCTGCGCTTCACCGGTGATCAGGTCGTTACAAGCAGCTGCATTGTTTGTTCCAGAGAGGTAGAGCTTGCAGGTCCGCTTTCCATATATGCCCCAGATGAGGGGTATGTGTGTGACAGTTGCGCTAAGCAGTTCTGTCCCGAGTTGATCGAGGCGAGGAAAACCTGCCTTCCTCATGAAGCGGCTCAGAAAAAAGAGGAAGTTCCTTTTAAACAGCAGGTGCTTTCCTCTGAAGATATTCAGGAGCTTGATGCCCATTTTGAAGTCCTTCTCTCCCAGACCCCCACTCTGGTCAAAGGTATTTCCCGAGGTATTATCGAGGCACCCACCTCGCATATCGGACTGCTTCATCTTCTCAAAAATATACCCAAGCCGCCCCGGCGTGAGGGAGAGGATGAAAAAGATTATGAACTGCGGGTGAAAACTGTCCGCACCAACCGCCTGAGAGAAAAACTCAACGAGGATGTCTGCGGTCGTATTGAGCGGATCAGAAAAATTTGCTTCAAAGTGTGCTCTGAATGTAATGCCACCGAAAAAGAATCATGATGGAAATGATTGATGAACTGGACGGGGCAGGGGAACCGACCGGCAGATCTTTTCCACGAAAGCAGATCCACAAACGCGGACTGTGGCACAGAACTGTTCATGTATGGCTTTTGAATTCCTCCAAGCAGCTGCTGCTGCAGAAGCGTTCTCATCTGAAGGAATCCCATCCCGGTCTTTGGGATATTTCCGCAGCCGGACATTGCTGTTCAGGTGATACCTCAATATACTCTGCCGTACGGGAAATTCAGGAGGAGCTTGGGATAGAGGTGGAGCCCGGCAGTCTTGAGTATCTGTTCACAGTTACACAAAGTTTTGCTGAAAATGATTTTGTCGACAATGAATTCTGTGATGTCTACCTGCTCAGAGCGGATGTTTTGGTGGGTGATTTGAGTGTCTGCACAGAGGAGGTGGCGGATGTTCGTTTTCTGTTCTGGCCAAAGCTTGAGAAATCCTGCGGGGGTTCAGAATTTGTCGATCATGAGCAGGAATATGCAAAACTGTTTTCATTTCTGAGCAAAACGTGTTCGTGACACATCGCGGTTCTGATGTTATGCCTGCAGTTTATGGAATTTATGAAATTCCCCTCCCATGGTAAGTAACTCCTTATGGGTCCCGCTTTCAATGCATTGTCCCTCTTTGAGCACCACTATGCGGTCTGCTTTTCTTATGGTGGAAAGCCGGTGGGCGACTATGATGGTGGTTCTGCCCCGGGCGAGCCTGTTTATGGCCTCCTGAACCAGTGCCTCAGATGCCGCATCGAGAGCTGATGTGGCTTCGTCAAGAATTATTATTCGCGGATCGCGAATAAGCGCCCGGGCGATGGCGATACGCTGACGCTGTCCTCCGGAGAGCTTCGCCCCGTGTTCTCCGATCATAGTGTCAAGGCCCTCGGGGAGGCTGTTTATGAACTGGGAAACGTTGGACTGGTCAAGGACATCCAGCAGCTTGCTGCGGGGAGTGTAATCTTCTCCGTAGGTGATGTTCTCCTCTATAGTTCCTGAAAAGAGAACCGTTTCCTGCGGTACTACAGAAATGTAGCGGCGATAGGTGCGCAGGTCAAGATGCTGCATGTCCTGCCCGTCAATAAGAATCCGTCCCGAGGTCGGGCGTCTGAAACCTATGGTAAGGTTAAGCAGTGTAGTTTTGCCGCTTCCCGATTCTCCCATCAGAGCAAGGCATTCACCGTTCTGAATACAAAGATTGAAATCACAGACAGCAGGCTTCGAGCTGCCCTCGTAATAATAGGTCACATTGTCGTAAGTCAGATCTCCCTTAACCGAAGACAGAGCTTTTTTGCCCTCGTTCTGCTCCAGATCGGGGCATTCCAGAATTTCTCCGATGGATTTGACAGAATCGAATCCCTTCATAAGCTGTGGGTAGATGTTGATTATCGCACCGATGCTGTTTACAATCTGAACAAAGAACGTCTGGTACATCACAATGTCTCCCACCTCTATTCTGCCCTTGTAGGCCATAAAACCAGTAAACAGAAGGCATATCACCTGGAAACTCTGAAACGATACCCAGGTGGATGCTCCGAATTTGGCCCCTGTCACGTCCAGACGGATACCGCGGCTTCTCACCCTTTCCATCTGTGAGCTGATCTTCGAAATTTCCTTTTTCTCCACACCATGGGCCCGGGTGACGGGAAGCATGGCCACCATCTCTCCCAGCATGGCCGACATGGCCTCCGTCTCCATTCTGAAATCCTGGCTTTGGGAACTGATTTTCCTGCGGAACATATGAACCAGCAGCGCGGAAATAGGAATGGTGACCAGAAAGAACAGCGCAACCGTCCGGTCTTTGGCCACGGTAACCGCCGTGGCGAACACTATGGTCATGAAAGAGTGGTACACTGTCATGAAGGATTGCCGTGAGAGCACTTCTATGGCTTCCACATCCCTGAGAACCTTGGACTGGAGCCGGCCGGACTGGAAGTTTTCGTGAAAGGAGATGGAAAGCTCCTGTAACCTCCGCACCAAAGCGGTCCTGAGGCGGATTTCCATATTGCGGATCGCAATGCTTGCGTATTTGATGAACAGAGTGTGAAGGGGGATGTTCTGGGCCAAAAGGATCACTATGACTATCATATCCCGCCAAATAATATCGGCACCATGCCCCGCGGGATCGCTTACGGCTGTCACCAGGTCGCCTATTATCATCGGCATGAAAAGAAACGGGGTGTGCTTTATAGCTCCGAAAACAAGAGAACACAACACTTTCCACTTATCATAGGAATAGACCGCCAGAAGCGTTCTGAGCGGACTGGAGTTCTTGTAGGAGAGTTCGAGGGAGGATTCGTTTGTAGGCATAGCATTCTTCTCCGAAAGTTAAAAAACAAAATAAGAAATGCTGATCGCGGTTAGGGCGGGGGAGAGGGATGTATTCCGCCGATGCCGCTGAACTCATTGCTGCTGTTTTATAATTCATATACCAGCTGCGTCCGTTTCTGTTCAGCATGCCCGTACCAGAAATCATATCATAGCAGTTTGCCTGCAAAGTTTGAGCAAAACCGGATCATTCATTTTTTCTGTTTCAAATATCGGGTGTAATTATATAATTTGATATACTAGCGCCACCTTTATGTACCGCAAACCGTTTTCACTATCAGCTTAGGAGTGTTGTGATGATAGCTTTTTTTGTTCTATTGGGACTCCTTGTCATTCTGGGTGTTGTGGCCATAAGCATTTATAACGGCCTTGTTGCATCCAGGAACCGCTACAAGAATGCCTTTGCTCAGATCGATGTACAGCTCAAGCGCCGTTATGATCTTATTCCCAACCTGGTTGAAATCGCCAAAGGGTATATGAAACACGAACGGGAGACGCTTGAGGCGGTTATTTCTGCCCGCAATTCCGCCGTTAGTGCACAGTCCAAGGCTTCTTCCAACCCGGGTGATCCAGAGGCGATGAAGAGGTTGGCTGATGCGGAAGGTACATTGGGAGGAGTGATGGGACGTTTGTTTGCATTGTCTGAATCGTATCCCGACCTGAAGGCCAATCAGAATATGATGCAGCTCTCCGAGGAACTGACCACCACTGAAAACAAAATCTCCTTTGCACGCCAGGCCTATAACGATGCGGTCATGTTTTATAACAACATGAGAGAGAAATTCCCCAACGTCGTGTTTGCGGGAATGTTCAATTTCAATCCTGCTTCTCTCTGGGAAATCACAGATGAACAGGAGAAAAAGGCACCGAAAGTCTCATTTTCATGATAGTTGTTTGAGCCGGCGAATATGCCGGCTTCGCTTTTTGTTTCTGCTGAATCCCATTTCCCTTCCGACTGGAGTAAACAGATGAGTTATTCCACCGATTTTTTTCAGAATCAGGAACTGGCCAGAAAGAAATCGTTTCTTCTGGTGACCTATTTTTCACTTGCATTACTGCTTATCATTGTTGCAACCTATGCGTTTATGGTGGTTGGACTTCCTGCTGCGGGAGTGGACGTTCAGTTTCAAAACGGCTTCTACAATCCGCTCCTTTTCTTTTCTGTTGTGGGGACGGTTATTGCCATAATCGGTGGAGCAACGCTATTTCAGCTGATGAAATACCGTAGGGGTGGTGGCACGCTGGTGGCGGAGCTGCTTGGTGGCGAACTGGTGATTTCCTCCACAAAAGATCACCAGAAAAAGAAACTGCTCAATATTGTACAGGAGATGTCTATTGCATCGGGGGTTCCCGTACCGGCTGTTTATGTTATGCAGGAAAGTGGCATCAATGCGTTTGCTGCAGGCTACGGTATAGACGACACCGTTATCGCGGTAACACAGGGGTGTCTTGATACTCTCAACCGCGATGAGCTCCAGGGGGTAGTTGCTCATGAGTTCAGTCACATTCTCAATGGTGACATGAATTTGAATCTGCGCCTGACCGGCGTTCTCTATGGCCTTCACGTTCTTTCGGTTATCGGGTATTTGCTGCTTAGGCTGCTGGGCAGCAGCGGAGGCTCGAAAAAATCCAGTTCTGACAAAAAAAAGGGCGGAGGTGAAGGCTTATTGATTGTCATTCTGCTGGCCGGCTTTGCGTTCATGGTTCTGGGTTTTTTGGGTGAAGTCATAGGAAAGCTGATACAGCTTGCATTTTCGCGTCAGAGGGAGTTTCTGGCTGATGCCTCAGCGGTACAGTTCACCCGGAATCCCCATGGAGTGGCCGGAGCGTTGAAGAAAATCGGGGGATTCTCCAGCAGTTCCCATATACATTCCGGAAATGCAAAAAGTATCAGTCATATGTTTTTCGCGGATGGACTGAAAAAGGGTTTCTCCAATCTGATGTCCACTCATCCCGATCTGGTAACCAGAATTCAGCGGATTGATCCCTCCTTCAAGGGTGATTTTCCCGAAGTGAAAGTTCAGAGAAGTGCTGCTTCTGCAGATGCCCACCAGCAGATGTTTGCTGCTGCTTCGGTATTTGAAAAAAGAGAGCAGAAGGGCGAGCAACCGGTGTTTCCAGTGGATAAAAAAGCCACTCTCAAAAGTGTGGGAACATTCGAACCAGAGCATGTCGCCTATGCTGCAGCTCTTCTCGAATCCATACCTTCAGAGATAATGGATGCCACAAGGGATACCTACAGTGCACGCATGGTCGTTTTCATACTTCTGATAAGCAAGGATGAGAGTGTTGCGCAAAAACAGTTTGAAACGCTTACCTCACATTTGAGCAGTAATGAGTTTTCCCAGACAAAGAAGCTTCATTCGCTAAGAGATCGTATAAGACCGCAGCATAGGCTTGCGCTGGTGGAACTCGCTCTTCCTTCCCTGGGTCAGATGTCCTCTTCCCAGTATCTGGATTTTTTAAAAATCGTTCATATACTTGTTCAAGCTGACAACAGAATAGATGCATTCGAGTTTGTGGTAAGGCAGTTTCTTAAAAGGCAGTATGATCGGGTGAGTGGTATGAAAGAAGCCAGGGGCGCACGTGCTGCATCCCAGCTCAGACGTGAGGTTTCTCTGCTTCTCTCCACAATAGCCCGTCAAGGAGCGCCGGAAAATGATACATTGGCCCAGGAGGCCTTTCGCAAGGGGATATCAAGGTTTGCGTCCGCTTCAGGGGTAAGTCCTCTGTCTACCAGTATGGAATCACTTGACAATGATACCTATCTCGCATTGGACAAGGCTGTCGATGTACTCTCGAGGGCAAATGCCAAATGCAGAAAAGCTGTGATAGAAGCTTGTAGTCAATGTGTGATGCACGATGAGAAGGTTACTCTGGAGGAATTCGAACTTATCAGAGCTGTCGGGGAAATGATGGGAATTCCCATACCGCCCCATATCGCAGCTGCCAGTTGAAAATCTGAAAAAAAAAGAAATTCAGGATGCTAAACCTGCGGGGCTTTCTAGTGATTCTGTTTCAGGTAAAATGAATACTGATTCATTGTTCAGCAGGTGATCAGATTTCCTGATCCCGTTCGCTCCAGGTGAACCCTGTTCTCATTTCTGAAAGAACTCCGGATATTGACAATGAGGAGTTTTATCCGAAGAAAATGTTCTGGTGCCGGCTCCATTTTTCCTCCACCACCTCCCGGTGTATCCTCACCTGTTCCCGGTCGCGGAAAAGGAAAATGAGAAGAACGCCGGCGACGAAACCACCCGCATGAGCCCAGAAAGCAACTCCGCCTCCCGCTTCCCCGCTCAGGGTGGGAAGAGCGCTCAGAAGCTGGATCAGAAACCAGTAACCCAAAAGTAGGTAGGCGGGGATCACCACTTTGGTTATGAATATACCCAGGATCAGAAGCATATGCACCGGGGCTTTAGGATATAGAATCGCATAGGCCCCCATTACACCGCTTATGGCTCCGGAAGCTCCTATCATGGGAACGGGACTGTCCGGGTTTGAGAGTATCTGGGCTGCAGTGGCCGCCACTCCGCAGAGAAGATAGAATACGATGAATCTGGTTTTCCCCATGGAATCTTCGATATTGTCTCCGAAAACCGCCAGAAACCACATATTGCCGATCAGGTGAAACCAGCCTCCATGCAGAAACATGGAAGTGAGCACCGAGAACCAGTTTGGCTCCCCTCCCACTACACACGCCGCTTCTGGGCTTATCTGCACCTGGGTTCCCGGCGGTATCGTCCCTAGAAGCTCTCCTGGTATCAGCCCCAGCTCGCAAAGCGAGCGGCTCAGAGCCGGTTCAGTTCCCATGCCCTGCACGAATATCCAGGCGAATGCGTTCAGAGCTATAATGATGAAAGTGACCACCGACCGGTGAAATGTGGGGTTTTCGTCTCTGAGGGGAAACATGGATTCCTTTCGGTTTTCGGCTTTTCGGTAAAGAGAAAATAGTACAATCAAAAATCGTGCACAAAAAAGGAAAATGACTGCCCCCGGAGGTGCAATTTCCGATTTTCACCTCCGGGGCACCTGGGAAACGGCAGAACGGCATACAGAAACCTGCAGATTGGCATCCGCCCTTTTACCTATCATCCCCCGAACCTGTCTACAATCCATTCCACGCACTATCTATTTTCAAAGCTCTGGATGATAAGTTTCTCACTGTAAAATCCTGGATCATTCATATGAAACCCAAAATCACCGTTGCAGGCCATGTATGCCTTGATATCACTCCCCGTATCCCCAGCCACGGAGCGCGGAAGATAGATAATGTGCTTTCTCCGGGAAAACTTCTCACCCTGGACGGAGTGACATTCACCGCGGGAGGTGTCGCGGGTAATACCGGACTGGCACTGCTGGCCCTGGGTGCCGAAACTGACATCCGGGCAATCTGCGGCAAAGATCTGTTCGGTGATGCTCTGAGCGGTATTTTCGCCTCTCATGGTGCAGCAAACTGTCTTTCGAAACACTCCGGTTTGACTACATCCTTCACCATCGTGCTTTCGGCTGCCGGTTTCGACCGCATTTTTCTTCATGAATCGGGCGCAAACGACTTTTTCACCGCAGATGACATAAATTATGATCGGTTGTCCCCCGGTGATATCTTTCATTTCGGGTACCCCACTATCATGAAGGAAATGCGCCGGGGTGGGGGAGAAGAGCTGGTCCGTATGTTCAGCAAAGCAAAAAAAAGAGGGACTCTTACCTCCATGGATCTGACACTGCCCGATTCTGAAAGCGAAGCGGGCGGATGCGATTGGAAACAGATCCTTGAAAATGTGCTGCCGTATGTGGATTTCTTCACTCCCAGCTATGAAGAGATACTTTTCATGCTGGACAGGGATGGGTACGGGCGTTTCAGGCAGATGCCGTTCAGAAGTGATCCGCTTGAGAATCTTGATACCGACAGCCTTTGCGCGCTGGGTGGCGGGATTCTTCAGCTGGGGGCCAGAACGGCTCTGATCAAATGTGGCATCAGAGGTATGTATCTTAAAACTGCTGAAGATGTCGGGAGTATAAATTATAAATCTGTTTATCAGTGGAGTAACCGGGAATTGTTCTGTCCGAGTTTCAAAGTCGACAGGGTAGTATCGGCAACCGGAGCGGGAGACAGCGCCATTGCCGGGTTTTTGATGTCTGTCATGAAGGGGGAACCGCCCGAGTTTGCTCTCAGGACCGCAGCAGCGGTGGGGGCTCGCAGTGTGAAAGCTGCCGATTCCTTCAGTGCAGTGGGCTGTTTTGAGGATGTGCAGAAGTTTTCTCAAACAGCAGATCTAAAAAAGTGCCCTCCACTGGGAAATCATTGGGAAAAAGTGGCCGAAAGCGGTATCTGGAGGAGAACTCAGTGTGATGATGAAGGCAAATGACACGTTCTAGTAATTTAAACCCGCACGGTTCCGGTTTCGTTTATTATTTTGATTTATTCATCAGGTGGTCAATGATTTGAGCACCTGCGTTTGCGTAATTTTTCGGAGGAGGAAGTATCACAGCTGTAGCTAATTCGGAACAGAAAAAGCTTGATGCTCTTTTAAGCGACATACCTCGTTTCCCTCGTCGCTTGAGCAAAGAGGAGTTCTACAAAACAGCCTATCCCGTCATGTATGTGGCCCGGCAGTTCGAGAACAGGCTCAAGGAGCTTTTCCGCAAAGGATTGGTGAAAGGAACGGTTATCATTTCCAGTGGGAATGAAGCCACAGCGGTAGGGATGTCTATGGCTTTCAGGCCTCAGAAGGATGTCCTTTCTCTTCTGCACCGTGACCTTTCCGCTCATTTTGTTTCCGGTGCTGATCCGTTCAAAATGATGTGTCAGTATATGGCAAACGCTCAGAGCCCTACTCACGGCAAAGAGGGAAATGTCCACCACGGGGATACCAAAAACCGTCGTTTTCCCATGATCAGTCATCTGGGAGATATGCTCGCTACTGTCGTCGGCGGTGTCTATTCCGCCCGCAGGCAGGGAGAGGATGTTTTCGGATTGAATGTGATCGGTGATGGGGGAACGAGTACGGGGCAGTTTCATGAAACGCTCAATATGGCATCGGTGTATAAAGTTCCGGTGTTGTTCATGATTGAGAATAACAGATATGCTTTTTCTGTTCCCACCGAATATCAGTATAATTGTGAAAAACTTTCCGACAGAGCGGCCGGTTACGGGATCAGCGGTAAAACCGTAAATGGTCTGGATGCTTTCGAGGTGTATTCTGCGGTGGTGGATTCACTGGAGGAGATGGCCGGTGATCCCCAACCTGCAATAATCGAAAGTATGACACTGCGCCTAGAGGGGCATGCGGTGTATGATAATGCTGAATACATTTCAGCCGAGCAGAAAGAGGAGAGCTGGAAAAAAGATCCTCTCATTTCGGCCCGCAAGGCATACCTTGAATTCTGCGGATCTGAAGAGCAGGAGTTATCCTCTTATGAAGGCGAATTGAGCGAGGAGATTGACAAGGTTACTCTTGCCGCAATGGGCATTGAACGTCCCGATCCCAAAACGACATCATGGAATGTGTATGCGCCTTCCGTATCAAAGTCGGTTGAGCCCTACAGTGCTAAAAAAGTGCGCAATCTTCATGCGGTAAACACCGCTTTGGATCATATCCTTGCCCGGAACCCGGATGCATTCCTCTGCGGTCAGGATATCGGGAAGTATGGTTCCGCGTTCAAGACCTGCAAGGGGCTTATCGATAAACATGGTGAAAAGAGTGTTTTAGACACTCCCATATGCGAAGCGGCAACAGTGGGCTTTTGTCTCGGGGCGTCTCAAACCGGCAGCCGTCCTATAATGGAATTTCAGTTTGCCGATTTCGCCACTGAAGCTGTTACTCAGCTGGGTTTGAATGCGGGCACCTGGTTTTTCAGATCCGATCAGTCTGCACCACTTCTTTTCAGGCTTCCTTGTGGAGGCGGGATTACTCTTGGAGCGTTTCATTCCGGAGAATTCGACGGATTGTGGTCCAGGTTTCCCGGGCTTAAACTACTTTATCCGGTCACACCGCAGGAAATGTATGAAGCGCTGCTGGCGGGTTTTCATGATCCCAATCCCTGTATCGTTTTCGAGCACAAGCTTTTGTACTGGGGCAAGCAGGGGGATGTGGATTTTGACGGTAATCTGGAGGCAGTGTTCCGTCCAAGGCAGTATACTCAGGGAGAAGATATTACCGTAGTGGCTTTGGGGGCCATGGTGGAGCAGGTGCTGGCGGCAGTGGGCGGCCAGAAATATACCGCTTCGGTGTGGAATCCATTTATATTAAATCCATTGCGTTTTGAACCGATATTGGATTCAGTTCGGTCTACCGGCAGGTTGCTAGTGGTGCAGGAAAGCTGTGAAACAAGCGGCCTGGGTGATCGTTTCATATCTCTGGTGGTGCGTGAGTGTTTCAAGGATCTTAAGTGCGCACCGGTTCTGATAGGCGCACCGGACACCCCGGTTCCGTTTGCCAAAGAGCTTGAAACTGTTTTTCTGCCAGAGAAAAGCAGGATTAGCCGGGTCATAGAAAAAATGATCGGAGATGCATCGTGAGTACCAAGGAATTCAGTACTGAGCTTTTTATTCCCGCTCAGGCGGCAGCAGAAACAGACGCAATCATCACTAAATGGATGATCGCGGAAGGTGAAGAGTTTAAAAAGGGGCAGATGCTGGCGGAGGTGGAAAGTGCAAAATCCACTTTCGAATTTGAAGCTCCCTGTGATGGGAAGATCGAGAAACTGCTTTATGAAGAAGGGGATTCCGTTCCTTTCGAGAAACCGGTTGCGAACATTCTCACCAGTGATGAATCCATGCTCTCCCCTGTACAGACTGTTCCGGATCAGTCTGTGGAGTTGGAGGAGGTTCCCAAGATGGCCATAGTGGCTGAAAAGCAGGAACCATCCGTACGCACAATCAGCCTGTTGGGAATCGGAACGTATCTTCCCGAACGGGTGGTGAAGACTGAAGAGCTGCTCTCTGAGTTTCCCGATGTGACTGAGGACTACATTTTCGGTGTTACCGGAATAAAGGAGCGTCGTTGGGCTGCACCGGATGAAAAACCTTCAGATATGGCTCTGAAAGCCTCCAAAAGGGCTATTGAGAATTCCGGGCTTAGCAACAAAGATATAGATGCCATTATCGTATCCACGACCACTCCCGATGTGGTGATGCCCTCAACTGCGTGTATACTGCAGGAAAAACTGGGAGTGCGTGGTGTTCCCGCATTTGATCTGAACGCGGCATGTTCGGGATGGCTTTACGGTATATCAGTGGCCCGCGGTTTCGTTCTCTCCGGAGTCGCGGAAAATGTGCTGGTCGTGGCTGTGGATATGCAGTCCAGGGTGCTGGACAAGCATGATAAGGATACCTACTTTCTGTTCGGTGACGGTTCCGGGGCAACTGTTGTCAGCGGCAGTCAAACCGGACATATCATAAAAGAGGAGATTCTCAGTGCGGATTCAGCCGGGCTTCACATGGCCAGGCGCGGATATCCCGGTTACGAGGTTCCCGATAACTCTTCTGAATCTGATCCTTGGGTCCGTTTGGATGGAAGGGCTCTGTTCAGGTTTGCTACCGAAAGTTTCTCGACCATGGTACGGGAGCTGGTGGAGAAGAGCAACTGGGCCCCTGAAGATGTCCGCTGGGTTGTTCCTCACCAGGCAAACGGCCGTATTCTCAAAGCCGCTGCAAGGAAAAGCGGTGTTCCTTTTGAAAGATTCTATCTCAATATAGATAGAGTCGGAAATACCTCCAGCGCCAGTATCCCGGTGGCTCTTTCAGAGATCGAACGGGGGCTGCAGAAAGATGATAAAATCATTTTCTGCACCGTTGGGGCCGGTATCACTGCTGCAGGCCTTTCGCTGCAGTGGTAAGCTACATTTCTCTCGTTTTTCTCTTCTCTCAATAGTAATTCGGGTGCCCCGGTTCCGCGGGGCACTTTCTCTCTCCTTTTTCGATTAATGGCGGTTGACGTGTACTCTTAGATGAGGAGTTTTGAAGTGTGCGCAAAACCAGTTGTGCCCGGTTCGGAAAGTCCTGATGCTCCCGAGTTGACTCGGGAGGGACACAGGTCCAGACTTCATGAACGGTATGATAAAAGAGGATTGGAGGCGCTGCATGACCATGAAATTCTCGAGCTTATCCTCACCTATGCCATCCCCAGACGTGATACCAAGGATATTGCCAGAAAACTGCTTTCCCGATATGGAACAATCAGCTCTGTTGTAAATACACCTGTTGAAGAATTGAGCTCCATAAAGGGGTTGGGGAAGCGTTCTGCATCACTTTTCACCCTGATCAGGGATACTATGGCCTTCTGTCTCAATGAAACCTGTACTCAGAAACATGTGATTTCCCACAGAAAGGATGTGGAGGAATATCTGAGGCTTACCTTCGGGTATCGTCGCGAGGAGTATGTGGCTGTGGTGTTTCTTGACAGCGCAAATCATGTGATCAAAACCGAGATTCTTTCCGAAGGAACGGTGAATCAGTGTGTTATCTATCCCCGGGTGGTGGTGGAGAAAGCGCTAAAGTGCGGGGCTGCATCCTTTATCCTTGCCCATAATCACCCTGCAGGCGGGATGAATCCCTCCGAGGCGGATTGGCAGATAACCGAACGGTTGTGTGCTGTGGGGAAACTGCTTGAGATACCTCTGCTGGACCATATAATCGTCTCCAGGCAGAATGCGGTGAGTCTCAGAGAGTGCAGCCGCTGGCCACGCGTTTAGGGCCTGACATCTTTTTGTCTTTGAGTCTGCACCCGGATATACTATTTTGCACTTAATTGGGTACTGCCCTTTGAGTATGCTGCGCCCAGTCATTTTATTGACGCAGAAGTTTTGGAGGTTTCATACGTGCTTTTCAAGCCCGAATTTTCCTGGCAGTTTCTTACCCCGGACCAGATTCAGTCAAAAACAATCAGAGCACTTCGCAATCACATAAAACATCTCAGAAACGACAGCCCCTATTACCGCGAGCTGCTCGGGGATTTCGATCCTGAGTCGGTTGAAACTCTGGAGGACTTCGCCGCACTTCCGTTTACAACAAGAGAGCTCCTCTGCAGGGACTGGTATTCTTTTATAAATGGGGGTGTCGGTTCCATAGTGGAGACGGTGGTGACCCAGGGGGCAGCGGGAACCCCGCTTCATTTTGTCTACTCCCGCAATGATATGGACCGTCTTGCTTTTGGTGAAGCCTTGTCTCTTCACAGTTGCGGAATAGGGGGGCAGGACAGAATTGAAATTCTGTATGGTCTTGATCACTCCTCCTCAGGTATTTCTTTTTATCACGGTGCAATGCTTTTGGGGGGGAATGTCTCCAGAAGCGGGGTGATTCCGGCATCTGTTTTCAAAAATCATATTCAGAGGTTTTTACCCACTGTGCTTGTCGGAGTTCCCTCCGAGCTGAAAAGACTTGCGGAGGATCTGGAGAAAACAGGTCTTGATGTTTCCGGCAGTTCAGTGGAAAAACTGGTGTGTCCCCGTGAGAGCCTCTATGATCAGAATCTTGCTCCAAATCCGCTCTCTCTCAAACTCGAGGAGCTTTGGGGTGCCAGGGTTTTCTCTGTTTACAACATGACCGAGATTTCAGCTTCGTTTAGCGACTGCAAGATGCGAAGCGGACTGCATAGCCGTCCAGAACTGGTGCATATCGAAATCATCGGCCAGGACAATACTCCGGTTCCGGATGGAACGCCGGGGGAGCTGGTGGTAACACCGTTGGGCAATGAAGCAATGCCGCTTCTCAGATACAGAACCGGCGACATTACCTATATTGTTCCCGGTGAATGTGAGTGCGGAAGAAGTTCGCCGCGTCTGGGACCTGTTCTGGGGAAAAAGGACAAGCTTCTTTTACAGAATGGTGCGATTATCTATCCTCTCAATGTGATCAACGTACTCGACAGTATAGAAGAGCTTGCAGATTATGCGGTAGTGGTCGAAGATAACAACTCCACCTCGGACAGAATAACCCTGCAGGCTGCAGCACCGGCGGCTTGTGTGGAGAAAATCGCAAACAAGCTCAGAGCAGAGGCGAATGTGAGTTTCCCTATCCTGATCTCAAACAGCGCAACCATCCAGTCATTGCGCAAAAGCTTCCGTTCTAGAGAACGGGTTATAGATAAAAGAGTGAGAAAATCAAACTGAGGTGGGACAGGACTGTCAAGTTCTGCTTTTAAGCTTTCGGCTTTCCCGGAACAGCCGGTCAAAGGTGCTGCAGAGAATCTCCATCAACTCCTTTGCCTGGTTTATGTTGTCAAGCTGGTGGGTTTCTATCAGGTGGTAGCAGTAGGAGTAGATCTCTGCCAGAAGATCCGAATAATCATCTTTGCGGTCTATGGCAATTTCCAACTGGTAGATAAGATTCTGAGCTTTCTCCAGATCTCTCCTCTGTCCCTCATCCATGCCTTTTTTGATATAAAAAATCGTTTTTTCGTGTATGAGGCAGATCAGTTTCTTCAGACCTGTGGTCTGTATCTGCATATTAGAATAGTGGTTTACCGCATTGCTCATTTCAACAGAACCATTGCATTTGTACGACTGATTTCATTGAATCTGCCGAAAGCCGCCCCGGCTCCCTCGCTGATGAGCTTCTCTCTTACCTGTTTTGCAATCTCCACTGCTGTTTCATTGCTTATGATGGATTGTGCCGCATCTGAATTCTGGGCAGCAAGTCTGTTCTGAATGCTGCGGGGGTTATGTTTGAGTGCTTCAAGTTGATTCAGAC
Source organism: Chitinispirillaceae bacterium (assembly GCA_046546375.1). Lineage (GTDB taxonomy): Bacteria > Fibrobacterota > Chitinivibrionia > Chitinivibrionales > Chitinispirillaceae > JAEZKC01. Next base: position 37,242 of record JBKGXV010000003.1, read on the forward strand.
TGTCAGCAGGTGCAGCAGACTCAACCGCACTGGTCTGGGCAGAACTATCATGAAGCTTGAAACCGCGGTGCGGGGTGTAAGTTTGAGATTGCGGGACTGATTTGTCCTCTGAATCTGTACCGATGAATTTCTGGAGCAGTTTTTTCAGCTCTGCAGGTTTTTTTTCGGGTGCTTTTTCAGCTTTTGTTGAGCGGAAAAAAAGGCTCTTTCCAACTTCCCTGATCATATTCACCCTCTTCCGTGTGAGTGATGGGTAATAACTCCCCCTTATATATATCGGAAGAAAACGGGGTGGGCTTTAATCTTTTTTTCAGAAAAATGCATGCTCTGGATTTGTGTGGTGAAATATGCTACGATTTAGATAAATCGGAGTTCTGATCGGTTTTAGATTTGCAGCTGAATCGCAGCAGGGGGATATCGTATGGAGAAAAAGAGCATAATCAATCCTTTTTTTGATCTCAAGGACAAGGAGGTCAGAAGTGCCCGTTTCTTTTTTCTGGAACATGTGCTCAAGGCAAGAGCCGATCTGAATATGGAATCGGGACGGCACGCCAGTGATCAGGAGCTCAATGTGTACATCGCGGGTCTTCTGAATTCACTTCTGACCGACAGTGATTCCTTCCTTAAGACAAAATCCCATATCAGCCCCTTTGATGTGGATGTAAGGGCTTATATTGATTCTCATCCCGGTAAGCGCAATGAATACATCGTATACAGAGACAATGCTGATTTCGGTTTGATGGTTCTGGGTTTGTTTGATGATTATGAGCATAAGGGATCTTATAAAAAGTTCGTTTTGACCGCTGATTGTGAACAGGGGCGGGTTGCACTTTACTATGAGCTCGCAGCAAGTGCTTTGACTCATCTTCAGGGAAACAGTGCCTCTCTGGTTACTGTGTTCGAGTCCATGGCCGAAAATATGAAGGAGGTGCTTCAGATACTGCATCGGGCTGCCAAAACCTATTTCGAAATTATGGAGAGATTGAGCGAGGGCAGTGCCTATCATCTTCAGCGGGAAATCGAACAGATGGACAACAGGGAATCGTATAACCGCAAACTGGATGATTTTCTGAAGCTGTATTCACTGTACAAAGAAAATCCCGGTGAGGAAATCCGTAACGAGTTGTTAATCCGTGCTGAAGAGCTGAAGAAGCTGAACAGTAAATTCAGTTTTGACGAGCTTTAGGAAAAATCAAGATCGGGTGATACTATCTGTTTTTTCAGCAATCGTTGAATGTGAAGGAAACCACATTTTCCAGGTTTTTTCTGCCAGAAGCCAGCAGTATCAGTCTGTCCAGACCAACAGCAACTCCGGAGCAGGGAGGAAGGTCTTTCAGAGAATTCAGAAAGTTTTCATCAATGGGAAGAGTGGGTTTGTGTATGCTGCTGCGTTTCTCGTTTTCCTCAGCCATTCGTTTTCTGTTTTCCTGCGGGTCGTTAAGTTCCTCAAATCCGTTACAAAGCTCAACACCATTGAAATAGCACTCGAACCGGAATGCTGTACGTTTATCGCCGGGATTGAGAACGGCAAGTATGGCCTGTTCTGCGGGAAAGTCGTGAACAAAGAGGAATGTGTCTTCGGGCATTCCGGGTTCCACAAATTCGCTCATCATATAATTTAGAATGTCTGATTTCGAAGGGCAGGGGGGAGGTTCTGAATTTTTGCTTCTGCAGAAAGACAGAAGTTCCCGATCCGTTGATTCCAGAGGATCGAGGCCGGTATGCTTAAAGAACAGATCACGGTAGGATGACTTCACCACTGCATGTTCCCCAAGTACCTCCCGGAACAGTTCAGCCGTTTCGTTTATGAGTTCATGCATTCCGAAATTCAGGCGGTACCATTCAAGCATGGTGAATTCCGGGTTGTGGATTCTCCCGTGTTCTCCATTGCGGAAAACTTTGCAGATTTGATACATATCGGGAAAACCATCCGCCAAAAGTCTTTTCATCAGGAGTTCAGGTGATGTCTGGAGGTACAGTGTCGTGCTTTTTGGGGAATCAGTATACCCGTCGGGGTGGAATTTGGAGGAAAAGACATCAAGGTGGCAGTCTGTGGATACACCTCTGGACAGCAGGGGAGTATCCACCTCCATGACATTTCTGTTGAGAAAAAACTGGCGGATCTTGTTCAGAATGCCCGCTCTGAGGCGGGCATTCTGAACTGTGAAATTTTTATTTGGCATTTTTAATAGTCTGGAAATCAAACCCTTCCCAGATATTCACCTGTTCGGGTATCAATTTTCACTTTGTTACCTGTGGTGATAAACAGTGGGACATCGATTTCATAGCCGGTGTCGATGGTAGCCTTTTTGGTCACGTTGGTGGCAGTATCACCTTTAACAGCCGGTTCGGTATAGGTGATTTCAAATTCCATGAAAGTAGGAGGGGTAACTGAGATCACATTGCCGTTCCAGAGGGAAACTTCGCATTCCACGTTCTCGACCAGCCATTTGACATCATCCCCCAGCTGCTCTTTGGAAATCTCGATCTGCTCGAAATTTTCGGTATCCATGAATGTGTAGTCTGTACCATCGTTATACAGGTACTGCATGGTTGTAGTGGTTACATCCGCTTCCTCTATAGTTTCACCTGATTTGAATGTACGGTCCAGAACTCTTCCGGTGATCAGATTTTTCAGCTTGACCCTGTTGAATGCCTGGCCTTTACCCGGTTTTACAAAATCGTTTTCCACAATCATATAAGGCTGACCATCCAGAAGGACTTTCAATTTCTTTCTGAACTCATTCGTACTGACTGTTCCCATAACGTTGTACCTCTATATCCTGAGAATGAAATTTTTGAAATAATATTAAGTTGAACATTAAATAATTTTTTTGCAGCGCTTCAGGCAACCCGGAATGTTCAAAACTTAATCAATACGTGTAAAATCCTGATGTATTTTGGGTTCGGAAAACCATTTTTACCTAAATGAGAGATCAAGTGAACCATAGAGATCAGTTTATAAACTTAGATGAATTCCTTGAGTTTCTGAATCTCGATAAGAGGAATGCTCCTTATCATGTTCTTGAAAGTCCGCATTTTCCTTTTTCTGTGTCGTTCAGTTATGTTCAGAAAATCAGAAAAAGGGATTGGTTTGATCCTCTTTTGCTGCAAGTGGTGCCCAGAGAAGAGGAACGGAAAACTCTTGCCGGATATTCTGAGGACGCAGTGGGTGATCTGCCTTCGATGACGTCTCCGGGGCTTCTGCATAAATACCGCTCGCGTGCACTGCTGATGCTCACCTTGAGTTGTGCGGGGCACTGCAGATTCTGTTTTCGCAGGTCCTTTCCACCATTTTCTTTAAAAGACAATCTCCCACAGGCATTGGAGTATCTCGGAGAGCACCCGGAGATTTCGGAGGTGGTCTTGAGCGGTGGAGAACCATTGTGTCTGTCGAATATGGAGTTACAACGTCTTCTGGATTCTCTGGAGGAAACACCTCATATTCAAACCATACGCTTTCACACACGAGCACTGGTCACCATGCCTTCCAGGTTTGATGATGAGTTTATGGATATTCTGGATAAGGTTCAGGAGAGGAGAAAATGTGTGTTCGTGTCCCACATAAATCATCCTCAGGAGCTGGATAGGCTTAGCATACAGACAGCGGGAAGACTTTTTTCAATGGGTGTTCTGCAGTTGAGTCAGACTGTTCTGCTGAAGGGGGTCAATGATTGTGCTGATGTATTGGAACGCCTTTTTTCTTCGCTGGTGCAGATGAATATTGTCCCCTATTACCTTCATCAACTTGACAGGGTAAACGGGACGGCGCATTTTGAGGTTGATTCCGAGAGTGGGTTGAAATTGATGCGGGAACTGCGTGTCCGTCTCCCGGGGTATGCCGTGCCCCGTTTCGTGAAGGAAGTGGCTGGGAAGGCGTATAAGGTACCGCTTTTCTGAAAAAAGGTTTAAAACGAGGAATGAAGGTATGGGGGAGAAGAGAAAAGTATTGTCTGTGGTCGGATGCGGTAGAACCGGTCGAACTCTTTCCAGGCTTTTTAATCAAAACAGAATCTTCGATATCGGTCCAGTTCTCAACCGAACGGTTGAAAGTTCCGAACGTGCCCTGGCGTTTGTCGAATCGGGGAGTATTGCTCATTCTCAAAAGGATGTCTGTACTGCAGAGGTGATCATGATTTCTGTGCCGGATGATCAGATTTCGTCCGCAGCTCAGGATTTGGCTTCAGGCGGATGTCTGAAACAGGGCACGGTTGTATTTCATCTCAGCGGGTTCTGTTCGAGTAAGGTTTTGGAACCACTAGCGGAGTGCGGATGCGAAACCGCATCTGTGCACCCGGTCAGAAGTTTTGCTGATCCCGGGCAGTCCAGCCGTACTTTCCAGGGAACACCCTGTGCTGTTGAGGGAACTTCTTCTGCTCTGGCTGTGCTGAATGAGGCGTTTCGCGGAATCGGCGGGGAAGTGTTTTCAATTCGTGCGGATGCCAAGCCGCTTTATCATTCCGCAACTGTATTTCTGAGCAACTACGTAGTGGCTCTTCTGCAATCGGCCTGTAAGGTGTTGGAAAGAACAGGAATGTCAGAAAAAGATATTCAAAAGGTCACGGGTGCTCTCGCTCCCCAGGCTGTCCGCAATTTTCTGTGCTTCGGAGCGGATGGCGCCTTGACTGGACCTGTTGCCAGAGGTGATATTGATACGATCAGAAAGGAGATAGGTGCACTCGTGGAGTATGATAAACTGGCATCTGACCTGTATCGGAATCTGGGGCTTTCTGCTCTGACCATTGCTGAAAGATCCGGAAGCCTCTCTTCTGCACAGATAAACTCAATAACACAGCTTTTCAAATCAGCTCAGGTCTAATTTCGGAGTACAGTGACATTATGATCGAATCTCTTATTCAGCTGGACCTTACCCTCTTTTACATCTTCAACACCCAGCTTGTTCACCCTGTTTTGGATTTTGTGATGGTCCGCATCACACATCCTGAATTCTGGATTGTTCCGGGAATTGCCGGACTTTTACTTTTCGTCAAAGTGGAGAGGAAAAAGGCTATGATTGTGATTGGTCTCTCTCTGGTCACGGTTGCCATAAGTGACCCGGTTTCCTCACAGATTCTCAAACCCTTTTTTGGAAGACTGCGCCCCTGTCATCCTGAGTTCTTCGTGGAAGGGGGAAGATTTCTTCTGGGGATGAAACATTCCAATTCGTTTCCATCCAGTCACAGTATGAATATGTTTGCTCAAGCAGCTCTTCTTTGTGGTCTGTATCCCAAACAGAGTGTGTATTTTCTTGCTTTTGCCTCTCTGATCGCCTACACCAGGGTTTATACCGGGGTACACTATCCACTGGATATAACAGCCGGCGCGTTTTTCGGAGCCTTGGTTGGAGGCGGTGTGTTCCTGGTATACAGGACGGTGTATCACCAGTACACCGCCAGACGTGACCGTCAAACTGTGCCTCAAAAAACTACTGATTCCGATTGACCCTCTTTATCACTCCGCAGGCGATGCGCTCACCGGCCGCTCCCGCTGGCTGGCTGGTATAGTCATCGGGTTCCGCGTGCAGAACAACAGCTTTCCCGATTACCGAAAAGGCCGATTCTCTCACACCCAAGGCATCGGTAGTGTAATCGATACGCGCCACTCCGGTGGAATCGGTAATGATGTTTGGGAGGTCGCCGGCATGACCTGCACCTGGGGAGAGACCGGGGGGACCGTGAGTGCCGCTTTGGCCCGGGTCGAAATGACTTCCCGGAGCTTCGGGTGACTCACAGTTGCCGAATTCGTGGATATGGATACCATAGGTGCGGTCTGGTTCCAGACCGGTGATTTCTCCCACTATCTGCAGCCCTTTCATTTCATTTTCATAGAATTCGACAGTTCCGTTAATGTCCCGCTCGCCGAAACCGGTAAGGTCCGTAATTCCTTTGAGCTCTCCTGCGCTGCCGTTCTGTCCCCCTCCGTTTACCGCAATTGGCGGAATTGCGAAAAAAATTCCCAGAATGATATAGATATTCCGTTTCATCTTACCTCCACTCGGCATGCTATTCTGTTGTTTTTGAATTGAGGACACTTTTTCTTATTTTCTTCAGTGCAACACAAGTGCCCGAAAAGGGGACTGAAAGGAGAGGGCTTAACATGAATCAGCAGATCATCCGGGGGAGTCAGTTCGCCAGTGACAACACCGCTGGTATGTGTCCTGAGGCACTGGAGGCTGTAATTGAGTCCAATGATGACTGGGTTCCCTCCTATGGAGATGACAGGTGGACCGCTTTGGCGGCGGACACTATACGGGATTTCTTCGAAACCGATTGCGAAGTGTTCTTCGTTTTCAACGGAACATCTGCCAATTCTCTGTCATTGGCGTCATTGTGCAGTTCATTTCACAGCATAATCTGCCATGAGCTGGCGCATATTGAAACAGACGAATGCGGCGGACCTGAGTTTTTCTCCCATGGTACCAAGCTGCTTACAGTTGCAGGAAATCAGGGGAGGATGGATCCCGAAGCGGTGCGGCGCAAGGTGACCAGACGCAAAGATATTCACTATCCGCGTCCCTGCGCGCTGAGTATTACCCAGTCTACGGAAGCCGGAACGGTGTACACTGCTTCAAAGACAAGGGAGCTTTGTGATCTGGCTCACGATCTCGGTTTGATGGTGCATATGGATGGAGCTCGGCTGGCAAATGCTCTGGCATCACTGAGTGTCGTTCCGGCTGACATTACCTGGAGAGCAGGTGTGGATGTGTTGTGTTTCGGGGGAGTGAAAAACGGTCTGGCCTGCGGTGAAGCGGTGGTTTTTTTCAACAAGGAAGCCGCAGTGGATTTTGAATACAGGTGCAAACAGGCCGGACAGCTGGCATCCAAAATGAGGTTCATTTCCGCTCCCTGGGTTAAGCTGCTTCAAAGCGGGGCCTGGTTGAGAAATGCCTGTCATGCAAATGAACAGGCTGCAAAGTTATGTGCCGAGCTTGAAAAATTCGATTTCCTGCAGATCATGTACCCCTGTGAAGCAAATGCAGTTTTTCTGTGCATGCCTGAGCGGATTTCAGCGGGGCTTAGAAAACTGGGTTGGGAATTTCATGATTTCATCGGAACGGGGTACAGCAGACTTATGTGTTCCTGGTGTACCCGGGAGGAGCATGTGAGACGTATAGTGGATGATATTGCCTCGATTGAATCCGGCAGCTGAGTTATTTCACTCCCAAACTTTCCAGTATAAGGGACAGATTGCGCACTGATACCGGTTTTTCGAAGTAGAAGTCTGCTCCAAGAGATCGGGCGCGTTCTTCTATTCCATGGCTGCCGTATGCTGTTATCAGTGCTACTTTTGCCTTTGAGTTGTATTCTTTGGTGGTCCGTATGATTTCAAAGCCCTCCTGACCCAGAGTGCCAGAGAGCCGCAGATCGACTATCACAGCGTTATAGGTGCTCTGGGAGATGAGCTCTTTTGCTTCTTCGAGGCTTTCTGCGGTATCCACATCAACCTCGGGACGTTTAAGCAGTTTTTTGAAGGCGAGGAGTATCGCCACCTCATCGTCCACCACCAGTATTCTTTTCTGACTCATATTGACCTCTTGAGACACCTGTTCTTTCTGCTAGAGACGTTTTATATAGAGAAAAACGTTACGGGAACGAGCTATTAATATTACGCTTAAGGGAACCCGAATGATTTGATTTTCTGGTTTTGGTCTTCGAGAGGTGGGATGTGGTGATGAGGTGTAAGGATAAAATGCATTATTGCATAATGTATAGCAAACGAATATTTGAATCGGATGGCACGTGATTTGATACCGGATTCCGGTATGAAAAGAATACTTCTTGCCGATGATGAGGAATCCATACTGTTGGCTTTCAGAAAGCTTCTGGAATCACCTCCCGAGGTTTCTGTCGATACGGCCGATTCCTCGGAAAAAGCCCGGATGCTGCTTGGGAACAATACTTACCAGGCTGCCATAGTCGATCTGCGTCTCAAGGGCGTGGCGTCCCTGGACGGGCTTGAATTGGTCCGCATAATCCGGCAGAACAACCCTTCAGCGGTTATAATAGTAGTTACAGCTTACTCAGATGAAAGTCTGGACAGGGTCATCCACGATTCCGGGGCTTCCTGCTGTTTTGAAAAACCGGTCCCTCCCAAAAAAATCCGAACTCTGCTCAGGGATCAGGGGATCTACTTGGAAAACCGGGTATTCTAGAGCGCCAAGTTCCTCTCTGTTACAAACATCACTTTTCGAAGACAATCTGCAATAAGTGATTTTGATTATCGTAGACAAACAAAGTATTCAGTCTGACAAATTGAAAAGAGGGGGTAATTACGCTTATTCGCAAGGGTATAATTGGAAAAATTTTCAGGGCCGATGGACCGTTGCTGGGTGTGATTTGTGCGGTGGCGATATTTTCAGCTCCGGGGGGCGGCGTTCGGAGTTCAGATGCGAGCAAGTTTTTTCCCGTTTCGCTTATGAATGCTGTGGGCAGTAAGCTGGAAAATGTGGAAGATACAACTTCAGAAAGTGCACAAATCCGAGAGGAAAAATCGCCTGATCTGATTAGAAAGCTTATTTCGTTTCCGCTGTTCTGATTTGTGTGACAAGAAACAGCCTGCATGTCGTAGAAAAGGGGGCTGTTTGCGCTGAGGTAAAACGACAAGCAGCACTTTCCTGATTTCAGATCTTGAACTGGTTGACAATTTCTCTAAGCCTGCCAGCCAGTTCTGAAAGCGATGCGGCGCTTTCACTTACCTGTCCCACTCCGCTGGCGATTTCAGTGGTATTGAAGTTGATTTCTTGGATGTTTTGTGAAACATTGGAGAGGTTGTCGGCGGTTTGCTGTACATTCTGAGCAATATTGGTTGCGCTCTGTCCGGCTTCACCGATATTTCTGGCGATCTCGTTGGTGGTCGCGCTTTGCTCCTCCACAGCGCTGGCCACCGTTTGTGAAAAACTGTCGAGCTGTTCCATTATCGTGCTGATCTGGCCGATTGCGTCGATTGAATCATTGGCATTGCTTTGAATCCCCTCGATCTGGGAGCGGATCTCCTCTGTGGCCTGGGCAGTTCTTTTACCTCTTTGGCAACCACGGCAAAACCCTTTCCGGCATCACCCGCCGATGCTGCTTCTATGGTCGCGTTGAGCGCCAGAAGGTTTGTCTGATCAGCAATATCACTGATCACATCGATGACTTTCCCTATTTCTTTCGCAGCTGTTCCCAAAGATTCCATTTTCGCTCTGGATGACCGAGTCTGTTCGTTTGCTTCCGATGCAATCTGGGACTGTTTAAGAGAATTCTGCGCCACTTCCCGTATGGAACTGCTTGTACCGTAAGAATCAGACAAGGTCAATTCAAAAGCGCTTTGGTAGCGGTTAGGAGAATGTGGGGATTTGAAAGAGTGCCCCTGAGGTGATTTTTCCTAACCGCACATCAGGCAGAGAGCTGCAGAAAATGGAGGAAAACGTTTGCGCACCGGGTCATTTTGTGTTATATTAATTAATACCAGCAATTATTTCCTACCTGCAAGGCCCTCTTGCAGCAATTTGGGTGAAGCGGAAGCGCCGGTGCAATGCCGGCGCACTTTTTTTATCTACACCCCTTTCCGGAATCTTTCATAACCCTGTAACCGTATTATTAATAGGATTCAACTGTTTTTGCTTGAGCCGAGGGAGGTTTTGATGGATAACAGGGAGATTGCTCAAACACTTAAAAATCTGGTACTGCTTGATATAGAAGCTACCCGGGAGTATGACTGGGCTATTGATCATATCGGGGATGAAAGTATTCGTGAACAGCTTTCCGGGTTCAAGGAGGATCATCTCGATCACGCGGATAATATCAGTATGTATATAAGGCAGCTTGGTGAAAGAATGCCCAGCAGCAGGGAGATCACGGAAAGCAAGCTCCATGAGCCGAATTATCAGCCCGGCTTTAAGTCCGAGGAGATATTGAAGACTCTGGTGAAGGATGAAAAGTTGATAGCCAAACGGTATGAGGAGGCATTGGAGAACGTGTTTGTTCCCGAAATAGTTTCAGATCTGGAAAACGATTTCGAAGATGATCAGATGCATGCGGAATCTATTCAGGGAATGCTGAGCAGAAGGTAGAGCAATGAGTGCAGGTGCGGGGCATCTGCACTCGTCTAATCAGCCCACTTCCAGCTGAGCCTGGGCATCCACCACATCGCGGTTCACAAGAAGCAGAGCCTGGTGCATCTTTTCGCTGACATCCGGGTCGGGAATTCTGTCCCGCAGAGTCCGCAGAAGCTGTACGGTCATGCGCAATACCCGGATCAGGTCTCCTTCAGGAACGCCGAAACCGGCAAGTTCTCTGAGATCCCCCCCCTTGGTCCAGGCGAATACAGGGGGGGCAAGGGAGAAATCCATTTCCCTTATGGGATTTGCGATTCCCTGCTTTATCTCTTTTGTTCTGAGCTTGTGAATCACCTTTTCCGCTTCAAAACGAAGCTGAACATTCGACACAGGAACATTTTTCTTGCTGCGGCTCTCCTCGGTAATGAGTGCTGCGAGAACTACCGGGATCTGCTCCACATTCAGCTCATCGAAACTTCTGGAATAATACAGTTCCGCGGTTTGGATTTCATAACCGCTTACCGCAGCAGCCAGCTGCCCTTTGGGAGTGAGCATGATTCCGTCCAGAAAACCGGCCGATTTGAGAAATTTGATTCTGTTTCGTATCTGCGCCTCTTCTCTCTGGTAGGCCTTGGTCATGGTGAATGTTCCGTTACGGAAGTTTCGCAGACTTTTGCGGAAGATATCAAATGCTCCTTCCCCGAACTGACTGTACAGACTCAGGATGGTGGAGTAGGAGGCGAAGAATCTGCTGTTGATCCGTTCGTTGTTGCCGTAAAGAAGTCTTTCCACATGGCGGGGGTCTGTTGCTTCAGGAATCACCTGGGAGTAGACATATCCCACCTCGTCCATTCCTCTTCTCCCGGCTCTTCCAGCCATCTGGTTGTACTCACGGGTCATGAGATAATTGAAATCCACTCCGTCAAACTTTTCCAGTTCGTCAAAAACAACAGAGCTTGCCGGCATGTTCACGCCCAATGCGAACGTTTCTGTGCAGAAGAGAAGTTTGACGAGTCCGGCAGTAAAAAGCCGCTCCACTATTTCCTTTGCAGCAGGCAGTATTCCGGCATGGTGATAGGCACAGCCGGATTCCCACAGCTGTCTGAGAGGTTCCAGCCTGTTGTAGTCGGAGATACCGTACTGATCAACCAGCTCGTCCACCATTTTCTTTACCTGTGCACGTTCGGTGTCGTTAAGCAGCTGAAGCCTCATGTGCTGCTCGGCATTGCGTTCGCAGGCTTTCCGTTTGAAACAGAAGTAAAGTATGGGCAGATGTCCCTGATTGAGGACCATCTGGACAATTCTTTTGGATGACGGTTTCCTGCGGAGAAACTTTTTTCTGACCTCAGGGTTTTTTCTGTATTTACGTTTGATTCCCCTGATACTGATGAGGCCGAATTTCGGGTGAAAGAAAAAGTGCTTGAGCGGAACCGGCCGGTGTTTCTCCTCCACAATGGTGAAACGGGTATTTCTCACCGTACCCATCCAGTCTGCCAGTTCACGTATGTTGGGAACCGTGGCGCTCAGACACATGAATCTTATCTCGGGAGGAGCCAGAATGATGCTCTCCTCCCAGACCGTTCCCCTGTCAGGATCGTCAAGATAATGGATCTCATCGAAAATCACATAGTAGATATCGACCAGTCGGGGAGAATCCTCCAGAATCAGATTGCGGAAAATTTCCGTGGTCATGATCAGAAGTCGCGCTTCGGGGTTTATGGTCACATCCCCGGTTTGTATCCCCACCACTTCATCCCCGAATCTTCTGCGGAAATCGCGGTATTTCTGATTGGATAAAGCCTTGATAGGTGCGGTGTAAATCGCCCGCTTGCCTTCTTTGATCGACTCCTCCACCGCATATTCTGCAATGAGTGTTTTTCCGCACCCGGTCGGTGCGGCTACTATCAGGGATTCGCCGTTATCGATGGAATTCACTGCTGAAACCTGGAAAGGGTCGAGCTCAAGATTCTGGTATTTCACAAAGGTCTCCTGATCCTGCTAAGAAATGAAAACTTTCAGCATACAGTTAAAATATCTTATGTGGTAAGTTCAAACAGAAAAAAGTGCAAATATATGCTCCGGGCAACTCTTTAGCGCTGAAAATTCACGATCAGACCACCTCAGAGCAAACTCCCTTCCCATAATCGTCATTATTACGGTTTGCCTCCGTACGAAATGATATGATATGATATTATATATAATTTCTGTACCGGGGAATTCTTGCGCGATGAAACTTTTTATTCTGTCCGACTCATACTGGCCTCTCAGAGGAGGAATAGAGGAAACGGTGCGATTGCTTGCCGCACTGCTTCCTTCCCGGTTCGAAGTGAAGCTGGCGGTGCATTTGAACAGGCCGGTATCACAGGGCTTGTTCCATCGGTATGCTTCCTGTAAAAGTCAGAATCAGTATCGGGACCCTTCGGGAAAACCTGTTTCTGTGCTGAATACATCGTTTCTGGAATATCTGATATTACTGCCGTTGCTGCTTTGGCAGTTTCCGTTTCTGAGAAGAATAGGCCCCGCCCGGTTCTATGACACTCTCTATTTTCCCTACAGGTTGGTTTTCAAAAGACGGATTGCAGATTTTCTGAAAGAGGCCGATGTCGTTCACTGCTACTCCACAGGATATCTGGCCAGATGCGCACAACAGGTCTGCGCGGAACTGGGGAAGCCCCTTGTGCAGACTCCGGCAATACATTTTGGCCGCTGGGGAGATTCACCGGGGCAGATGGAAGCCTATGGCCGTTCGGATGCGGTCGTCTGCTTTACCCGGAGTTTCCGTCGGGAGTTTCTGTCCAGACTGAATGGACTGCAGCCCAGAACAGAAATCATTGCCCCTATAGTGCAGCAGCCCCAAAGAGTCCACCTTCCCCGACCTCTCATCGGGGAGCGGTTTGTACTCTTTATCGGGCGGCGGGAGGCACACAAGGGGCTTTGCGAGCTGGTTGAGGCGTTTAAACATCTTCCGGGGTCAGCTGTGCTGGCTGTTGCCGGTCCGGGACCGGCTGTGAACGGTACAGAGAATGTGGTTGATCTGGGAGTTGTGGATGAGAAGGAGAAAAAGTGGCTTCTTGAGCATTGTGAATGTCTCTGTGTACCCTCCAGGGATGAAACATTCGGCATTGTCTACGCGGAGGCCATGAGCTACGGAAGGCCGGTTGTCGCACTCGATGTCGCTCCGGTGAACGAAATCGTGCGGGATGGTGTAGAAGGGATACTTCTGTCTGGTGCTGATCCGGAAAAGTTGTGTCGTGCTTTGAAGACCATGCTTGATGACGAAGGGAAGAGGCGGTCGATGGGTGAGGCGGCCAGGGAGCGTTTCGAGCGGAACTATTCGCCGGTTCGGACGGTGGGTGCAGTGGAGAGTTTGTATGAGGGGGTGGCGGCTGGCAAGCCCCGGGGGTGAGAATATGAAAATGCATCTCCGGGGTTCAAACTCTCAGCCCCTTCCCTCAAGCTCCCATCCAACTTCAGAGTATGATAAAAGCTAACCCTTCAGGACACTCACTAGGGAATCGATTTTCCTGTCCAAACGCTTCTCGGATACCGGAAACATGGTCTTTATATGCTGGGCGAAAAGGCTGATACCGTATTCCATAATCATGGACTGAAGCTCCCTGAGCAGATGCAGCGCTTCAAAGGTTTCCTTTTTGAGAGCCTCTTTGCGAAGAGACTCATGAATCTCTTCATAATCCTTCAGGGCCGAGCGCTTCTGGCGGTATTTGAGCGGATCGGATATGGCCTTGTCGATTCTCGCTGCAAACGCTCTGAGGTAACGGGGGTACAGAAAGAATTGCTCAAGGTGAACCTTTTCCTCCAGAATAGAAGTGAAAAATCTGTTGAGATCTCCGCACAGTTCCTCTTTTAACTCTTTTGGCATTCTGCTTCTGTCAGATCCCGTTTTGGATATGTTTTCACCGAACATGCGCAGCGATTCCTCGAACACGGAAATGGTGCGGAAGCCGACACCTCTGAGATTGTCCTTTGTCTTCTGAATCAGTTTTTCGAATCTGTTTTGACTTTTTGGGGCATTTCTGAAATCAAGTGCGGCTTCGAAAGCCATTCTGTAAAGTTTCTCTTTGAAAATATCGCCGGATCCGAAAGGAGCACACATGAGCATTACCTGAGGGGATAGTTTGAGGTCGCGCTCTGTCCAGGCCAGATCGTTGGCTACCGCAAATTCCAGCAGCCGTTTCACTCCAAGTCGATGCTTACCTTCTGCCTCCTCGGCAGAGGGAAAGAGAATCAGATCCACACTGGAGCCGCAGTCGACCAGTGCTGGATAGCCTCTCAATGCCAGTCCCTCCTTGGATGATCCGATCTGGACCGGTTCCGAAAAATCCATCTGAGGCCAGGTGGTCAGCCCGGTTCTGCGATAGGATCTGAATGCTTTCTCCCATGGAGATTCTTCCTTTGTTTTCTGTATCTGCCCTTTTTCCAGTACTTCAGCCCCTCTTCCCTGGGCTACAATTCTGCCATCCTTGTCGCGGATTTCCACTCGCAAATTCAGGTGCGGCGCGGCGCGGTTGCCCTCCAGCAGTTCAGGGGCTATAGTCAGACCGTAAAGCCTTTGTATTGTTTCGGAAAGTGCCGATGAGAATGGTTTGTGAGTTGCATTCAGAGAGGATGCTATATGTTGGGCCGATTCATTGACCGGTATGAAATTTTTTCGCAGTTCTCTGGGCAGATTGCGCAGAAGGTCCTTTACCAGTTCCGGCCACATGGCGGGAACCAGCCAGCCAAGAGAATCCTTTTTCACAAATGGAGCAGCGTTGAGCGGCAGTTTGAGTGTTACTCCGTCGTTTTCCGATCCCGGATCGAAAGTATAGGACAGAGGAAAGCTGCGGTCTCCGATATTCACCCGTTCCGGAAAACTGTCTGCATGAGAGGGAATGGGGGAGGATAGAATATCCTCCTCCTTTAAAAAAAGAGACTTGTCGCCCTTTTTGCGGATAACCCGGTTCAGATCATGTATGGAAGTGATTTCGGGCAGCCGTTCTTTGTAGAACCGGAACAGTGTATCATCTCCGCTGTACAGAACTCTGGTTCTCAGCTTTTCTTCCTGCAGAAGAATTTTCCTTTTTATCTTCCGGTTGTGTTTGTAAAATGAGTGATGGCAGTGCAGGTTTTCCTCCACTAGTCCCTCTCTTATGAAAATATCATTTGCCTCATCCGGATTGACTCTTCCGTAAGGGGCATTTGAATGGACAGCCAGAGGCATTCCGAAAAGGGAAACTTTCTTTGTGGCTTTCACCGTGCCTGATCGCTCATCGAAATAGGGGGCATCGTAGCTGCGTCTGCATAATGAACCGGCCAGTTCTTCAAGCCAGGCTGGGTTAATCTGGGCAACGGTTCTGGCAAACACCTGTGAGGTCTCCACTATTTCGTGGCACATCACCCATTCGCACTTCCTTTTGAAAAGTACCGATCCGGGGAAAATGATCACCTCTTTTCCCTTGCCGGCACGATATCTGCCGTTTTTGTCGAGGTAGGCGCAGTTGGCCAGCAGTCCGGTGAGAAGCGAGCGGTGAACGGCGTCGCTGCCTGCCGGGCTGCTGTTTTCATATAAACCCTTCATTCGGGAGAGTGTTTCATGAAGCTGCTGATGAACATCGTGCCATTCACGCATTCTCGTATAGGACAGAAAGTGATCTTTACAGAATGTTCTCATTTTATTCTGTGTTCTGAGTGCTTTCCATTCACTCTGGTATGTATCCCACAGTTTTACATAGGTCAGAAAATCCGAAGATTCGTGGGTAAACTTCTGATGCATGTAGTCGGCCTCGGCCTGCTTTTCAAACGGACGTTCTCTTGGATCCACTATGGACAGGGCTGCTGCGATGATTTTCACTTCCCGCAGCGCGTTTTCCTTTTTTGCAGCGAGAACCATTCGGGAAATGTGGGGGTCAAAAGGCATTCTGGACATTTCTCTGCCAAGCCGCGTGAGATTATTGTGCTGGTCAAGAGCACCCAGTTCTCTCAGCTGTGCATATCCTTCCGAAATTGCTTGTCTGGAGGGGGGCTCTATAAATGGAAAGTCCTCCACCGTTCCCAAACCGTGCGCTTTCATGGTGAGAATGACTCCGGCCAGATTTGAACGCTTGATTTCGGGCTGAGTGAATTCCTCCCGTCCCAGGTAGTCCTCTTCGGAATAAAGCCTGATACAGACTCCCTCCTGAACTCTTCCGCAGCGCCCCTTGCGCTGATCGGCACTTGCCCTGCTGATTGGTTCTATCGGCAGGCGATTGGTGCGCAGTCTCGGAGCATAGCGGGAGATGCGGGCAAGACCAGTGTCCACCACGTAGCGGATTCCGGGTACTGTAATGGACGTCTCGGCGATGTTGGTGCACACTACTATCTTGCTTCTGTCGGATTTGCTGAATATGGCGTTCTGCTCTTTTCGGCTTAGCCTGGAAAACAGTGGCAGAATGAGCAGGTCGCGGGTTTTTGCCGCGCCACTGAGTTTGTCACACGTTTCCCTGATATCTCTTTCGGTAGGCATGAACAGCAGCATGTCTCCCGGCCCGAAGCCATCCAGAAGATCCATTGCAGCGCTAATTGCATTTTCCACATAACTGGTGTCGTCCTCATCTTCTTCAGGCTGGCTGTAGAGCAGTTCGATTGGGTAGAGTCTTCCGGAAACTTCGATCACGGGGGCATTTTCAAAGGATTGGGAAAACAGTTCTGTATCGATGGTGGCTGAGGAGATGATTACTTTCAGATCCGGCCGCTTTGGAAGAAGCTGGCGAAGATACCCAAGAAGGAAATCAATATTGAGACTCCGCTCATGAGCCTCGTCGATTATTAGTGTATCATACTTTGAAAGTAAACGGTCGTGTTCAATTTCCGCCAGAAGAATACCATCGGTCATGAGTTTGATGACGGTATTTTGTGAGTCCTTGTCGGAAAATCGGATTTTGTACCCCACCTTGTCTCCCACAGGGCAGCCTATCTGGGAGGCAACTCTTGATGCAATTGAGGTGGCAGCGATTCTCCGGGGCTGGGTACAGCCTATTTTACCTCTGTTCCCCTGTCCTGCTTCAAGACAGAAAAGCGGCAGTTGGGTGGTTTTACCCGAGCCGGTCTGTCCGGCAACCACTATCACCTGGTTTTTCTTCAGGGCGGAAATGATTTCCGAGCGTTTTTCAAGAATGGGAAGATTCTGAATCTGATCTGTAATTGGAATCATTTTGATTAAGATTGTTTCATGATTTTTAAGCTATACTTATAAGTTCGATTTCATAGCTGGGAAAGTAAGTTTTTTTCCGCTCCCCGGGTATCATAAATGGAAATTTTTATCCCGATTACCTTTTTCTGGAACGTTGTTTGCAGAACTGTTTTGGGTTGAAACTAAAAAAAATACAAAAAAGTATTGAAAAAGTGAACGGCTAAAATGTAATATACCCCTCTAGTTAAAAACAGGTGAGGTTTGGTTTAAAATGTCCGAAAATTTGGAAATCATGATAGTGGATGATGAGAATCAGATAACTGATCTGCTCAAGTCTTTTATAAGTCTCCACGCTCCCGATGCCATTGTTCATGCCTTCAATGATCCGGGTGAAGCTATGAGCTATCTTCAATCGAATCATCTGGATTTGGTGATCACCGATTATCAGATGCCTTGTATTAACGGCCTCACTCTTCTGGAATCAGCTCATCCCGATGTAACCAAGGTTTTGATTTCCGGCTATGTGTCTCAAATCGCCGAAGAAAAGCTTTCGAAACTCAACGCGGTGTTTTTTGAAAAACCCATCAAGTTTCTTGAACTGGGAAAAATAATCGATAATTGCCAGAAGAATACAGCCGAGCTCCGCAACGACTTCCACTGAACCTGTTTCACTTCTGACTGTCTATCTGCTGAATAGAGGGGGAGTTTGTGGATCACTTTTTTGTATATATCACAACCGGGAACAAGGATGAGGCCCTGAATATCGGGAGAATGCTTGTTCAGGAGCAGTTGGTTGCCTGTGTGAACATTCTCGACCCCATGACTTCTGTGTATCGGTGGGAGGGAAAAATTGTCGAGGAGAGCGAATCTGTTCTTATTGCCAAAACCCTCAAGGATAACATTCCTTCTCTGGTGGACAGAGTCAAACAGCTTCATTCCTACAGCTGCCCATGTATAGTGATATTGCCTATTACGGATGGCAATAAGGATTATCTGCAGTGGATTGAGCAGGAGTGCCAAAAGGGAGCATCACCTCCGCCATCCTCCGAATGAGCTCATTTTTATTCGTAGTGAATGAGTTTTGCGGTGATTGATCCAACTTTGATCTTGGATTTGATCATCACTGGAATTCTTCGGCTGTCATCCGAGAACCAGACTTCCATTTTGTCTTTTTTATTGAAAGCTCTGCCTTTCCCCGCCAGCTTTGGCTGCACTTTGATGCATTTGAATTTTCCCGCCTTCACCTCGATACTCTTTTTCTCCTTGACCTTGAAGTGAATGGGGTGGATTTTGGAGTGGATGAACATATCAATGGTGAATTTGTCACCTCTTTTGAAATCCATCGAGCGCACGTGGTAAAGAATGGAAATATAATCATGGGTGAAGCGTGGAGCGCGGAAGACTCGCGATTTCTTCTCCTGCACGAAAACCTTTTCACTTTCGTTGTCATACAGAATGAACCCATCCATCTTGTAGTTGCCCTCCCTGAGGTGCTGTTCAAAGAAATGGGGATAAAGGCCCTGTGCATCCACCCATGAGACAATGTAGTCTCTCATTTTGTAGAAGGCGCTCACGAAGTTGTTGGACACCGCTTTGGCCCCGAGTCGAATAGTTCCGCTCCGGGGTTGAGGCTGGGCACTTAGTATGACGTACCCGGCTTGAAACGGTCCCCATACTATTTCGTAGACAAGCTTCTCTCCCCCGGCGAAAGGACCGGGCGTGACTTTCTGCTGTCTCACACCCTGAACTCTGTCCACCCTTAAATGGGTCTGCAGCGAATCAATGAAAGATGAAGGGTAGGGGAGATGATCAACTTCCTTTGAAGCATCTTCCCATTTGATGTCGTCATCCTTTGCATAGGTTTCCATGTGGAATAGGGACAAAAGCAAAACGACTGGAATCAGGTATTTTGCAGAAATTGTTTTTTTAGGACTGGACATCTTAAGTACTCCTCGATTAGCCTCTGTCATGTATCAGTGCTTCAATTGATCTGTCATAGGTTTTTTCGCCTGCGGGAGTGAAAAAACACCCGGGAATCTCTCCAGAACGTCTGTGATAAGCAACGCATTCACAGCATTTCCCTCTTCTGCTGCATGAAAGACAGGTGCAGGGACAGTTCTCTCCGGTGGAATTCTTGCATTCACTCATATTTCAACCTTTCAGTACGCCTGTGTTTATTGCAAATTGTTCTTTTCTGAAATCTTCAAGGCATCCCAATCGGCCCTGATCATGTTTTCAACCAGCTGATCGAAATAGATCTGCGGTTTCCATCCCAGTCTCTCCCGTGCTTTAGTTGCATCACCGACAAGCAGGTCCACTTCTGTGGGACGGTAGTATTTAGGATCTATTCTAACAATAACTTTACCACTCTCTTTATCTATCCCGACTTCATCCACCCCGTTTCCATTCCATTCAATGGAAATGCCCAGACATCCAAACGCTTTCTCCAGAAAATCCCTCACGGAATGTACTTCGCCTGTGGCGATCACATAATCGTCCGGCTCGTTCTGCTGAAGCATCAGCCACATCGCCCTGACATAATCGGCTGCATGCCCCCAGTCCCTTCCGGAATCGAGATTTCCCATATAGAGGCACTCCTTGAGGCCAGCCTTGATTGCAGCAGCACCCATGGTGATTTTTCGGGTCACGAAACTTTCCCCTCTGCGGGGTGACTCATGGTTGAACAGAATGCCGTTTGAAGCATGAAGTCTGTAGGCTTCTCTGTAGTTCACCACAATCCAGTACGCATAGAGCTTTGCTGCTCCGTAGGGAGAGCGCGGATAAAAAGGCGATTTCTCGTTCTGGGGAGTCTGCTGTACTTTTCCGAAAAGCTCTGATGTTGAAGCCTGGTAAAAACGGCAGGATATACCGCTTTCCTTTAAGGCATCGATCAGGCGCAGAGTTCCCAGCGCATCCACATCGGCGGTGTACTCTGGCACTTCAAAAGATACTCTCACATGGGATTGGGCTGCGAGGTTGTAGATCTCATCAGGTTTTATGCGCTCGAGCATGCGGTTCATGTTGCTGCTGTCGGACATATCACCGTAATGAAGAAACAGGCTGACATTCTTTCCGTGCGGATCCCTGTAGAGGTGGTCGATCCGCTTCCGGTTGAAACTGCTGGCTCTGCGGATCATGCCGTGTACCTCATAGCCTTTCTCCAGAAGAAGCTCGGCGAGGTATGATCCGTCCTGTCCGTTTATTCCAGTAATGAGTGCCTTTTTGGTCATCGGTGCTCCTGAATGGTATCCAAAGCAGAAATATGTAATATACTACCTGAGTAAGAAACAGTATGAAATCCGCTTCATGGTGCTCTGATATTGATGACGCTAGTGATGAAAAAAAGAGCTATTGAGGAAAATACTGCGATCAGAAGACCATTTCCATTCTCAATGAAAAGGTCAGATCCGGATCGGGGAGGTCAATTCCGTTCAGGTTGTTGTAGCATCCCCTGATGCTCGGGGTAATGCTGATATTCTGAAGAAGACTGTAGCGGGCAAGGAATATGCCTTGCAGAGCTCTGTCCAGGGGATTGATTATCATATTCCCCTGAAGAGAAAGAAGTTCGTTCACAGTGCCACTCACGTTAAAGAACAGGTAGTGTGTGCGGTTGAATGGTTTGGAAAAATCGAGAATGTCTTCTTGAGAAACAGTATCCGCATCTATCGGGGCACTGTTATATCTGTACTCAAGTACCAGTATGAGTTTCCGGCTGAAAAAGGAGTAATCTATTCCCGCCATCGCTTCCAAATGGGGAGTTTTCTCTTCTTTCCAGTGGACTACTGCTTCGCCGTAAACGCCTGCGAGGATATCACCCTTGAATGCTGCACCGGTTGAAAAATCTCCTGTTCTATGACGGTATAAGGCAATGGCATCCAGGTCAAATCCTCCCATGTTTGTAAATAGTTTCATGGCCGAGGAGTGCTCTTTGCTGCCGTGGGGTAGTTCTGTTATCAGATCTATACCTGAAAGTATTCCCAAAGGAATTTTCACATGCACCACATCACTGCCGCTTCTTTTGAAATCGATGTCACTGGAGTTCAGTTTGGAGAATATGTCCAGAGGAGAAAGAACCGTTCCCTTCCCGAACCGGATGATCTGTCTTCCGATGGCAATATCCGCGAATGGAGGATAGAAGGCCATGTACAGTTCGCGAAGATCCATCAGAAGAGGGGTTTCATCGGTGAAGCTTGAGGGAATGCTGTCGTTTACTTGCCCCGCAGCATCCGCATACCGGCCATAGAGCAGGTGTAAATCAAGCTGGGCGGAAACAGTGCCGAACCGCCGGTCTGTATTGCGGCCCCTCAGCTCCAGAGTGCTCATTCCCGCAAAACCGGACAAACCCTCCTGTGTTCTGTACTGAAGCCAGGAAAGATCCGAATACAGATTACCTCCAAGTCTGAGTCCCTGCTCCGGAGCCGCATGCAGAACTGCAGTCAAGCAGAAGAATATTGTGTATTTACGCAGAATTGTAGTATTCATTTTTCTTGTGCACTCCCGCTTATCTTCTGAGATATCTCATCGAAAATTCGTTCTTATCATATTTTTTATCGAAACTGATATCTGTCATGGTGAATACGGTTCTGCTGTTTTTTCTCAGCTTGTTGGACATTTCTGTCTTTACCGGAATAATACGTCCGTCAATTTCTCCAGTTTCCAGAACTCTTGAAACTTTTAAAAGTTTGCCGCTTTTGGCATACATTTGCTCTTTTTCGGCGACAAATGTTTCCTTGTTGACCCACATTTTCCGTTTGGCGTAAGGGGCACTCTTCACTTTTGCTTCGAGCAGAAGAACGTGATACTCTTTGCCATCTACTTTTTCTTCTTCAGGAACTGAAACTGAATATTTTTCGGAGAGCTCATCTGACTCCAGGGCATCTTCGTAGGAGACATCACTGCCCATCATGCCGTCTTTGAGCATATGCCCCGAAATTTTCACCACATCGTTTTCACTGGGAAAGTAGATCCAGAGATCGGATCCGATCATCAGGTACTTCGTACCTCTGTCTTCGGCATTGGTGAATTCGACCACCGCTTTGGTTTTAGAACCGTTGATTGCTTTGGCCTTCATTTTTTTGGTACGAACTTTATCCCCCAGACGAATCGCCATAGTACCTTTGTATTCTATCGTTTCGTGGTTACGGTTCTGATCCATTCTGGCCAGAATCTCCTCACCACCGGCGGCAAAAAGCTGTACCGCACTCAGAACTGCGAAAAGGAAAGTTTTGCTTATCAATGCTGTTTTCATGAGTACTCCCTTGTATTGGTTCTTCAGACGCTTTTCATTGATTCAACCGGATTGAGCCGTGATGCTTTCCAAGATGGACCGAGTGAAACCAGAGCGGACACCACTGCGGCAAGAAGCATCACTTTGAGAAATCCCAGGGGATTCAGAGTGAAATAGATTACATTGTCGAGCGGCATTCTGAAAGAGTTCATCATCGAACTGAAATCTATACCTTTGAAATGAAAATAGGTGACGATGAGACCTCCCAGAACGATCCCGAAAAGACTTCCCACCGTACCCAGAATCATTCCTTCGCTCAGAAAGAGACCCAGAATCTCCTTTCTCTTAAGTCCCATTGATTTCATTATTCCGATCTCTTTTCGTCTCTCCATCACTACCATCACCATAATATTGCCGATAATGAATGCTCCCAGTAGAGCGATAAGGGCATAGATGAACCGGTAGGTGCTTTCGGACATTTTGACAATATTTCCGTAATCGCCGATCTGGGTCCAGGGCGTAACTGCCAGATCTTCATTTTGAAGCCTAGTGTCAATCAGTGATGCAACCCTGTCAGCCTTGCGATGGTCGTCAAGCATCAGAACGATCTGCTGGGTTGATGACCGCATACGCAGAAGCTTTTTGGCATCATCCAATGATATGAATGCCGCTGATTCGTCAAGAGAATTCATTCCTGTTTCAAACAGTCCGGAGATCACCAGGTTGCGCAGATTGAGAGAATAATCGCTTGCCTGAGTAACGACATCCACAGTATCACCAATCGAGTATCCCAGCGCCGCGGCAAGTTTGCTGCCAAGAACAATTTCCCGTTTTTTCTGAAGAAAGCGCCCACCCTCTTTAATGGACCGGTCCAGCATAAGCAGCGATCTTTCCTTCCGGGGATCCCCTGCCACAATCATCGCTTCCCTGCTTTTACCTTTATTGGTCATAAGCGTCCCGAAACGTATTCGTTGAGTTATCTGTTTTACATGCTGGTGTATTTCAGGATCGTTTTTTATTTCCTGAATGATTTCCCGAGGTGATTGAAGATTTTCTGCAACGGGTGAGAAACGCTGTTTTTCCTGGTATTCCTTTGTGGTTATTCTGATATGACCTGTTTCATTCTTGGTGTAGTTTCTGACCATCGAGCGCATAACGCCGCCGATCATCCCCTGCATGAAGACAATGAGCATAACGGAGAGCGCTACGGAAACTGCCGCAAGCACAGATCTGCGTTTGTTCCTGCCCACATTTCTTATCGCCATTTTGATTATATATTTCATGATGCCGACTCCTTGATCTTGGCTATACGTAACGCAGAGCTGAGGTTATCGGAATGCTGCCACCTTTTCTGGCAGGTAGAATACCCGCCACTGTGGCTACAGCAGTACCGAAAATAAACGCCACAACAAACGTTTCAATATTCCACTGTCCGTGAATCGTTCCCCAAAAAGGCATACCCGAAGCTTCTCCGACGGATCCGGACATTTTGTCAAGAGAAAGTCCGTAAACCGTGAGCTGCAGGTTCGCGATCGTTCCCAGGGCCACTCCCAGAGTACTTCCGGCAATACCGGTGAGAAAACCCTCGAAGACGAACATGGTGATGACCTCCTTGGGACGCAGTCCGTGTGCCCGCAGAACTCCGATCTCCCGGATTCTTTCATAGACACTCATGAGCACGGTGTTGAAAATTCCCACTGCGGCTATAATCAGAATCACACCGAGAAAAAGATAACTGTAGGCCTTTTTCTGCTTTGTAACTTCAAAGAAGGACGCTCCCATCTGCTTGAACGTCCGGACATGTGCATTGTCGAGTTCTTCCGAAAGAGTATTCTCTATCCCTGCGGCATCCCTGATCATATCACCGAGATTTACTCTGTGGTGGATCCCGATATCCATTTCTGTTATAAGCCCCTCCAGATCGAGAAAATTATCAGCTACTTCATAAGTGATCATGACGGTGCTGTTATTGATTGCCGGATCGGTGGTATTGAGCATACCCACGACCTCGAAATCATCGGCATTTCTGCTTTCATATCTGGTAAGAGCATAGAGAGTGATGAAGTCACCCACTCCAACTCCCATTTCCTGTGCCAGTTTCTTTCCCAGTATTATT
The DNA here is from genome assembly GCA_046546375.1 of Chitinispirillaceae bacterium. Taxonomy (GTDB): domain Bacteria; phylum Fibrobacterota; class Chitinivibrionia; order Chitinivibrionales; family Chitinispirillaceae; genus JAEZKC01. The sequence goes on from JBKGXV010000003.1 coordinate 61,789, forward strand.
TCCCGTGTGCTGGAAGCGGAAAAATAGCTTCCCTCGAGATACTTGGTCAATTCGAAAACTGTTGAATCGCTTTCAGGGGAAATGACTGTACCCGATACGGGAACCGATTCCGTGTAGTTTGACAACTCTCCGAGGAACTGCGTTCTGGGAGTGATTCCCTTCACCCGCTTGTTATCGGAGAGAATTTCCTGGAATTTTTGCCTGGCGGGCAACCCGTAATCAAGAGGAAAGGATTGTTTTTCCTGTGCATATTCTTCCGTATGGATCTTCACAGCCGCAGTGCTCAAGTCAATCATGTTGTTTATGGCTCCGCGGTCCATTCCTGAATAAAGAGAGTCAAAATAGATGAAAAACGCAAGGGCCACTGCGATCGTGAGGGCAGAACGGATCGTTCGACCTCTGTGCCGAAGCATGTTGCGGCAGGCTATTTTCATTATCGTGCTCATGAGGCTTTCCTCTTATCGGAGTGAATCATTCCGTCTTTGAGAATAACAACTCTCTTCGCATGCTTTTCCACCAGAGAATCGTGGGTGGAAAAAATGAAGGTGGTCTGCATCTTCTGATTCATTTGCTGCATTACAGAGATGACCTCCTCTGAAGTTGTTGAATCAAGGTTTGCCGTGGGTTCGTCAGCCAGAACAATAAGCGGTCTTTTGACCAGGGCGCGTGCGATGGCAACTCGCTGTTCCTGCCCTCCGGAAAGCTCTCCGGGAAACCTCTGTGCCATTTGTCCCAGCCCCACCATTTCAATAATCTCCTTTGCCCGGGAAGAGATCTCCCGTTTCGAATGTTTCTTTTCGATCACCAATGGGAGTTCCACATTCTCCTGGACTGTAAGTACCGGAATGAGATTGTATGACTGGAAAATGAAGGCGATATGTTTTTTCCGGTAGTCTGAAAGCATATCCTCTTTGAGCTGGCCAAGTGCGGTGCCGTCAAACATCACACTTCCGCTGGTTGCAGTATCAAGACAGCCCACAATATGCAGAAGTGTCGATTTGCCGCTTCCGGAAGGCCCCACTACAGAGAGAAATTCCCCTTTTTCTATTGAGAGGTTTACTCCGCGCAAGGCATGAATCTGCTGTTGACCTTTACTGAAAGTCTTTTTCACATCTTTCATCTGAAGAATCGCCATAACCAGCTCCTGTTTATTTTATTTCCTTACCGTTCTGTGAATTGTTTTCTTTAAGGCCTTTCAGCAGATTTTCCATCTCGGAGAGATACTTCTCAAGAGCGTTTCTGCCTTGTATTGTCAGGCAAACGGAGGTCTGTGGCTTGTTGCCGACAAATTCCTTTTTTATGATCACGTAGCCGCTTTTTTCGAGAGTTCTCAGCTGTACAGAAAGATTCCCCGCAGTCGTCTCGAGCATCTTCTGAAGCTCCTTGAAGGTTAGTTCGGGCTCCTCACTGCTGGCCAGACTTGTGAGCGTGAGCAGTCTTATCCTTTCGTGTATCACTTTGTCGGCAAGTATGCCGTTTTTTTGCTGCCGCACTTTCAGTTCTCCACATCAGTTGTTTTCTGTTTGGGCAAACTTGCCGATACACCGAAAATGAGCATCGCTGCTCCCATGGTGAGGATCAGCCCGAAATGGGGGCCAATTGATGGATAAGCGATCACAAAACAACCGCTCAGAAGCAGCCAGTACCCATCAAGCAGAAACACTCTCACCCTGAAAAGAACCCAGTAGAGAAGAAAGCTCAGCCCTATCCCCAAAGCCAAAACCGGTATTATGTACAAAACATGTCCACGCAGAAGAGAAATGGTACTGAAAAAAACAACCAGAGACCAGATGGCTATTTCAGTATGCGCGATCCGGTGAGAGGAAATCTCTTTCATCACTTTGAAAATCGAAATATTCGGATCTATTCGGCGTGCTTCACTCAAGATTCCGCTGTTTTTGAGTATGCCGCCGGTAACAAAGGCCAAAACAACAGAAACGTAAAACAGTACCTTCACCCATTGAGGGGAATATGAAAAATCTCCATAATGAATCTGCAGTAAAAGGTGAATGAGGGTGAGGCCGATTATGGCAAACGCAGCAAACAGGGATGTGAACTGCAGGGTTTTGGTGAAGGTGATCTGTTGAAGGATAAGCCGGTTTTTCCGAATCGCTTTTTTCATCACGCCGATTTCATCGATGAATCTGCGTATTTGCTCTTGAGACAGCTGCTCCATTGAGAAACCCCCATAAACTGGTTTATAGTATAAACTGGTTTATAGTATACCGTTTTTCCGCCTTCCAGTCAAGTTTTTCCTTTTATCTTTATTGTGAGCAGAAGATATACGATTCGGAAGAACTTGTTGAATTGATGGTTTTATGACGGTTTCTTACTTATATTTATGTATGTGCAGATAATACTAACCCGGTGAAGATAAAGGATATTGAAACCCTTCCTTTTATTTGACTACTATCCCAGCTAACCTATATTTTTACAATCATGCAAAGACAGATATGTACTTTTCCGGAAATACACAGAATAGCGATATGAGCCAGAAAAAAGTTTTTAGAGGCAGATTTGTTTTTTATTCGATACTTTTTGTTGTTGTGGTGACGGCATTTGGCGCCGGGGCGGGTACCTGGTTTCTCTACAGATTGTATGAAACCCTTCCCACCCACAATCAACTCCAGAATATTGAACCTTCGCTTGTTTCCAAAGTGTATGATCGAAATGGCGAATCCATACACGAATTCAGTATAGAAAGACGCTTCTGGGTACCTCTGGAGCAAATGCCGGAAGACCTTCAGAACGCGGTTATTGCCATCGAGGACAGAAAGTTTTACAAGCACTGGGGTATTGATATTCATCGGATTTTCGGAGCGATAGTGGCGGATATCATGCACGGTAAGCTTGCTCAGGGTGCCTCCACGCTCACTCAGCAGCTTGCGCGCAATCTCTATCTTACTCACGAGAGAACTTTTCTGCGTAAGATCCGGGAGGCACTTACCGCCATACAGCTGGAGAGAAACTACACTAAAAAAGAGATATTCGAACTCTATCTGAATCAGGTGTATCTCGGTGCAGGTGTGTACGGGGTTCAGGCGGCAAGTGAGCACTATTTCAGTAAAAGTGTTTCCGAGCTTACTCTGGAGGAATGCGCCATTATAGCGGGTATTATTCAGCGTCCTGAACACCACCGGCCTGACAAGGAAAAAAATATTGATAGAATCACCGCCAGACGCAATACTGTGCTGCGGTCTATGGCGGCAGTGGGGTATGTTGATCAATCTGCGGCTAAAGAGGCGGTTGCCAAGGCGTTGAAACCCAACCCCAAAGAGTACCGTCCGCCGATCGGACCATACTATATGGAAATGGTGCGTCGGTATGTGGCTGAGAAATATGGTGATGATCAGTTGTACAACGGGGGACTTGAGATCCACACCACATTGGACCCTGTGGCTCAGGATTCCGCGGAAAAGAGTGTGAGTCGCAAAATCGCATCTCTTCAGAAACGCTTCAACCGGATGTTTCTTGACAGTACACATGCGGACCGTAAGTTCGACATACCCCGGGATACGTTTCTGACATATTTTGATTCCATCTATGCACTTCATGAGGAAGAGTTTTCGGCACTTCCCGATTCTCACAAGCTGCGCAGGGCGCAGGCCTCAGTTGTCGCCCTGGATGTCGGTACCGGGGCGATTCTCGCTTTGGTGGGGGGACGGGATTTTGACCAGAGCAAGTTCAACCGGGCCGTGCAGGCAAGGCGTCAGCCCGGTTCAGCTTTCAAACCCTTTGTGTATACTGCCGCTCTGGATAACGGCTTCAATCCCGCAACCGTTGTTCTTGATCAGCCGATAACACTTATCACACCTGAAGGGGATGAGTGGCGGCCCGAAAACTATGACCGCAAGTTTCACGGTCCATTGGCTTTACGGGATGCTCTGGCTAAATCAAATAATCTGGTGGCTATTCAGGTATTCAATAAAGTGGGCGGGGATGTGGTTGTCGACTATGCCCGCAGGATGGGACTTGAGCATAGGATGGAACCGGTGCCATCACTGGCGATCGGAGCCTGTGAGGTCACACCGTTGGAAATTATTTCCGCTTATTCCATTTATCCCAACAAGGGCGTACATGTTGAACCCTACTTCATAGAGAAAATAGTGGACAAGAACGGCAGGGTTCTGGAAAAAGCATCTCCTGAGGAAAAAATAGTGCTCACTCCCCAGACCTCGTATCTCATGAGCTCTCTTATGAAAAGTGTGGTCTGCTGCGGTACAGGATCATCCATACCCGGACGCGGTTTCAGCAGACCGGCTGGAGGGAAAACCGGAACCACCAATGATTACACAGATGCCTGGTTCATCGGGTTCACCCCCCAGGTGGTATGCGGAGTATGGACCGGTGTGGATGAGCAGCGTTCAATGGGAAGAGGGGTAACCGGCTCTTCGGCTGCTATTCCCATATGGGTGGATGCCATGAAGGTTCTTCACAGGGACAAGCCGGTTGAGAATTTCAGCCGTCCCGGCGGAATCATATCGGAAAAGGTCTGCAAGGAGTCACACTTGCTGGCAAACCGCTTCTGTCCGGAAACGGAGACAGAGTACTTCAAAGCCGATACTGAACTGGATACCTGTGAGATTCACAGCACCGGACGGCCCAGACGGGAAGGCGGTGGGCTGCTCGATCTTTTCGGTCCCTCAAAACGGAAGAACAAGAGCGACAGCAAAAAGAAAAGATTGATGTTCTGAAAAAGTGCTCTTGGCTACTTGGCCCCGTCCTCTAGCATATCCACCTCTACAGGGCGGGCCTTTTCTTTATCTTTTTTATCGCCAGCTTTTTTCTTATCCGGAGCGATTACTTTGATGTTTTCATTTCTGGGTAGATAAAAAACCCTTTTTACCAGTCCGATATTTTTGCCGTTTTTACCTCTTTTCTTCAATGTCCGGCTTTCGTTTTTCCAGAAGTCATTTGCATCCGGTTCGGAAATCATGAACGCGGGATCTTCATGGAGATTGGTATTGTCGAGCTTGGGGTTTTGGTTGGCGGGGGAGCGGTTGCCGAAAAAGTTGTTGTATATGATCCGGCTGCGGCGTGACCCCCCGGAGGCAAAAATTCCGTACTTTTTATTGAAATAGAATACGTTGTTTTCCGCAAGCACTTCACTCTGACCGTCGAGCATCAGGCCGCTGTACCCGTTTTCGGCAATGAGATTGTTTTGAATAACACCTTTGTGAGAACGGGCTGATTCGCAGAATATTCCGCTCCAGCTGTTGCGGAATATCACGTTGTTCCTTATGATTGGCAGGGCGATGATGCACTGAATGCCTGTTTCCTTGTTGTTGCGGACCACGCAATGCTCAATAGTCATGAACACATTTTCACAGGCGATTCCGACAGATCCGTTTTCAACGGTGAAATGCCTGAAAACCGCATTCTGCGCACCTTTGACCACCGGTTTGCCCCGCTGTCCTCTGATAACGGTTTTCTCCGAAGAGATTCCAATAAGCACAATCTCATCACGAAGGGTGATGGATTCATTGTAGGTACCTTCGCTGACCAGAATCGTATCCCCCCGTTGGGCGAAATCAATGGCGAGCTGGATTGAGTTCATCCTCTGGGGAACACGGATAAGTTTGCCGCTTCGAGCTGTAGCGGAGAAAACCAGAAGCAGCAGTACGGCATAAAAGAATGGGTACAGACGGTGTCTCATGGAAAACTCCTTTTCAGAAGTGAATATCTTTAATCTAAGAAATGCCTCCGGGATAAATCAATTAATATTATAACCAGCCAGATTCATGCCTGCAGGAAGAATGTAATGTTTTCCCTTGCACTTGGTTGGGACCTTATCTATCTTTAAATACTATGAAAGCACTTGGAATAATCGAGAATCTGGTTCGAATTACCGTCACAGTCGTTGGCGAGATGGTCATTATTGCACCCAGACGCAGGGAAACGGGCAGATAGAATCAGCTTCCTAAAGTAAATTCAAGGCCCGTTTCCCGAAAGGGAGACGGGCCTTTCGCATTTGGGAGTATTTTTATGGATTTGGGAAGAATCGGTTTACTGAATGGTGTTCAGGACGTCTCTTGTTCCGGGCTTGCATCCTTGGGCGCGTAATGAACGGTAATCGCGAAACGGAACACGATGTACGTTCAAGCTTGATTCACAAGGAAAAAGGTGGTATTTTAAACAGCTGTTTTCTGTTTTTTCCGGCTTTTCCGATAGTAAAAATGGCCGGGTGATATGGAGGAGTAAATTGAAAAAAACTGGTGCACAGATTATCGTAGACGCCTTGATCAAAGAAGAGGTGAAAGTAATATTCGGCTATCCGGGTGGTGTGGTGATTCCCATCTTCGATGTGCTGTACGACACCAAAGAGCTCACCTTTATGCTCACCCGCCATGAACAGGGTGCAGCTCATGCGGCCGACGGCTATGCCCGAGCCACGGGTGATGTAGGGGTGTGTATCGCCACTTCCGGTCCGGGGGCCACCAATATAATGACCGGACTTGCCACTGCATTTCTGGATTCCATCCCTATGGTGGCGATTACCGGACAGGTCGCCTCACCACTGCTAGGAACCGATGCATTCCAGGAGGCGGATATAGTCGGGATCAGCCGGCCTATCACAAAGCATAATTTCCTGGTGAAATCGGTGGAGGAGCTACCTCTGGTTTTAAAGCAGGCATTTCATATAGCCCGTACGGGAAGACCCGGACCTGTTTTGGTGGATATACCTGTAGATGTGAGCAGAGCCTTTCTGGAAAACTACGAGTACCCCTCAAAGGTTGCGATGCGCAGTTACAGACCCAATACCGTCGGGCATCCAAAGCAGATAGAAAAGGCTGCCAAGGCCATTGCAGATTCAAAGAAGCCCGTAATTTTTGCCGGCGGAGGAATCATTCATTCCAAAGCTCACGAAGAGCTTAAGAAATTCGCCGAGATCACCAATATTCCGGTGACAACCACGTTCATGGGACTTGGGGGATTTCCGGGTGATCATCCTCTCTTTATCGGAATGCCGGGTATGCACGGTTCAAAGTGTGCCAATTACGCTCTGCAGGAGTGCGATCTGATCATCTCCGTAGGCGCTCGTTTCGATGACAGGGTTACCGGGCATGTGGCCCGCTTCGCACCCAACGCTTCCATTGTCCATATGGATATAGATCCGGCCGCCATATCCAAAATCATCAAAGTTGATGTGCCGGTGGTTGGTGATGCCAAAAACATTCTTAATGCACTCATTGGAATCGTGAAGCCCCGCTCGGCTGATTCCTGGAATGAAAAGGTCGATTCCTGGAAAGGCGAAAAGCTTTTCACCTACACTCCTTCCGAAAAAGTGATAAAGCCTCAGGCGGTGGTGGAGAGCATCAGCGAGATGACAAAAGGGGATGCGCTTATCTGCACCGAGGTGGGACAGCATCAGATGTGGGCCGCTCAGTATTTCAAATACAAAAAGCCCCGCACACTGATCTCCTCCGGGGGGCTTGGAACCATGGGTTTTGGTCTGCCAGCGGCAATGGGTGCGGCTATGACAAATCCGGGAGTACCCGTGTTCGATATAGCCGGAGACGGTTCAATACAGATGAATATACAGGAGCTTGCAACTGTTTCCATAAATCGCATTCCTGTGAAAATCGTGATACTCAACAACAGTTATCTGGGAATGGTGCGTCAGTGGCAGGAGCTTTTCTTCAACAGACGCTACAGCGCAACCTGTCTCAAACGAGCTGTTATGTGTGAGGACTGCGCGGGACCGCAGGGATGCGAGAGGAAATATGTTCCCGATTTCGTTTCCCTGGCACAGAGTTATGATGTGGCGGCATTCCGTACCGACAAGCCCTCCGAGATTACATCCGTGCTTCGCAAGGGACTTGAGGTTGACGGACCTGCACTGATGGAATTCATCGTGGCTGCCGAGGAGAATGTCTTTCCCATGGTGCCTGCAGGAAAACCAATTGATGAGATTCTGGAGGGATCATGAGCACTCATACTATTTCCATATTGACAGAGAATCACAGTGGTTCACTGTCCCGTATTGCGGGACTGTTTTCAAGCAGAGGGTACAACATTTCTTCACTGACGGTGGCCGAGACCGATGATCCCACCGTGGCCCGTATGACAATTGTGGTCAGCGGGGAGGAGGGGATTCTTGAGCAGATAGTGAAGCAGCTCAACAAGCTCGTGGATGTCATAAAGGTGGTGGATTTCAAAGAGGAATCCATTATCGAACGTGAACTGATCCTTGTGCGGGTCGACGCTGCAAAGAGCAGCCGCCATGAGGTGATCGAGATTGCGAATCTGTTTCTGGCCAGGGTGGCGGCGGTGTCCGCCGGGTCGGTGACTCTTGAGCTTACAGGAGAAAAACAGTTTGTGGATGACTTCATCGTCATGCTCAAACCATACGGAATAAAGGAAATCGTGCGCTCGGGTGCAGTGGCGATTGCAAGGTCCAGAAAATAACCGTTTACGGATGGTGCTTTCCGCAGTTCCGTGCACGTGTGCGGAGGTACGGTTCGTGAATTTTTCACTTTTTCACATTTAGTAAGGAGCCCTTAATTATGGCAGTGATCGATTTCGGCGGTGTCAAGGAGGATGTGGTAACCCGTAAGGAGTACACCTTGGCCAAAGCACGCAAAGCTCTCAAAAAGGAGACTATAGCGGTTATCGGATACGGTGTGCAGGGGCCTGCCCAGGCGCTCAACCTAATGGATAATGGTTTCAATGTCATTATCGGTCAGTCAAAGAAGTTCAAAAAGGACTGGGACAGAGCTGTAAAGGACGGATGGGTACCGGGTAAGACACTTTTCGAGGTGGAGGAAGCTGTCGAACAGGGAACCATCATCAAAATGCTCGTCTCGGACGCCGCTCAGATGTCTATATGGAAAAGTGTGAAGAAGCATCTTCATGAAGGTGATGCGCTTTATTTCTCACACGGATTCTCTGTGGTATACAAGGAACAGACCAAAGTGATTCCTCCGGAAAATGTGGATGTTATCCTGGTCGCTCCCAAAGGCAGCGGCACATCAGTCCGCCGCAACTTCCTCTCCGGTGCAGGAATCAACTCAAGCTATGCGGTGTTTCAGGACTACACCGGCAGAGCGGAAGAACGTTGTAAAGCTCTGGGTATCGGTATCGGATCCGGATATCTGTTCCCCACTACTTTCGAAAAGGAAGTGTACAGTGATCTGACCGGAGAACGCGGTGTGCTTATGGGGGCCCTGGCCGGTATCATGGAAGCTCAGTATCAGGTGCTGCGCAAAGCCGGACACAGCCCCAGCGAGGCTTTCAATGAAACAGTGGAGGAGCTTACCCAGAGTCTTATCCGTCTTGTGGACGAGAACGGAATGGACTGGATGTACTCCAATTGTTCCGCAACTGCTCAGCGCGGAGCTCTCGACTGGAAGCCCAAGTTCAAGAAAGCAACCCTGCCGGTGTTCAGGGATCTCTACAAGTCTGTAAAAAGCGGCAGTGAAACCAGACGTGTTCTGAATGTGTGCGGAAGGGCCAATTACAAAGAACGTCTGGACAAGGAGCTTACCGCCATAAGAGAGTCTGAAATGTGGCAGGCTGGACAAGCTGTCCGCGACCTCCGTCCCAAGACAAAAGCCCGCGAAGTCACAAAGGGAACAAAAGGCATCAAGGGACGGGGCGGAAACCAATAATAATTGGTTCACATTAAGAAAAAGAATGCAACCCGGTTCGATCTTGACCGGGTTGCATTGAATGATCGGAAAAGAGAGTTATGAAGAGAGACAGAATAGTTGTATTTGATACCACTTTGCGTGATGGTGAGCAGGCGCTGCCTTCAAGCCTTTCTGTGGAGCAGAAACTCCGTATTGCCAAGCAGCTGGCTCGGCTGAAGGTGGATGTCATTGAAGCCGGTTTTCCTATTTCCTCTCCCGGTGATTTCGAATCTGTCTCGACTATTGCCCGTGAAGTGGAGGGACCGGCGGTCTGCGGCCTTGCCCGGGCTGTGGAAAAGGATATTCTCGCTTGTGCAAAAGCGGTCAAGCCCGCTGAGAAACCCAGAATACATACTTTCATTGGAACCTCAGCTATCCACACCGAAAAAAAACTGAGAAAGTCCGAAGAGGAGATTCTTTCTCTGGTTACAGACAGTGTCAAACTTGCAAGGCGCCATTGCGGTGATGTGGAATTCTCCGCAGAGGATGCGGGGAGAACCGGTGTGGATTTTCTCTGCCGGGTTGTGGAGACTGCGATCAATGCCGGTGCTCAGACCATAAACATTCCCGATACCGTGGGATATACCACTCCCGAACAGTTTGCTCTTATAATCGATCAACTGTTCAACAGAGTTCCCAATGCTGACAAAGCTATCATATCGGTACATTGTCACAACGACCTGGGAATGGCAACTGCCAATTCTCTCACTGCTGTTGCTCACGGTGCACGTCAGGTGGAGTGCACGATGAACGGCATCGGAGAGAGAGCCGGGAATGCCGCTCTGGAAGAGATCGCCATGTCCTTAAAGGTAAGAAAGGATCTTTTCAAGGCGGAAACGGGGATCGACACCAAGGAGATCGTGCGTACAAGCAGACTCGTCCGGGATGTGTGCAATATGCCCGTGCAGCCCAACAAAGCTGTAGTGGGAAGCAATGCTTTCGCTCACTCCTCGGGAATACACCAGGACGGAGTTCTCAAGGCCAAAAAAACTTACGAAATCATGACTCCCCAGTCGGTGGGACTCAAGGAAAACCGTATGAATCTCACCAGCCGTTCCGGCAGCCATATGGTGAAATCCAGACTGGCCTCTCTGGGGTATTCGGAAGAGGATTATGATCTGGCGAGCTTTTACAACAAATTCAAAGATCTGGCCGACAAAAAGGGAACGGTATACGATGATGATCTGATTGTGCTTATGGAATCCACCAGCAGCGAGGATCTTGAAGATACCTACATTCTTGATTATCTCAATGTTTCAAGCGGCAAGGGAACCGTTCCCACTGCGACAGCGCGCATATCGGTGGACGGCAAGCTGCATCAGGAAGCCGCCTGTGGCGACGGTGCGGTGGATGCGGCTACAAAGGCCATTGACAGAATTGTGGGATTCAAAATCAACATCGATGATTTCCATATTGATGCGGTTACCCAGGGAAGAGAAGCCCAGGGGCGGGTGGCCATAAGCGGAACAACTTCCGAAGGTACATTCGTGGGCAACGGAACCAGCACTGATATCGTGGAGGCTTCCGCGCTTGCCTATATGGACATTATAAACAAAATTGTGCGTCTTAAAAAATTCGGGCGCAAAGTTGCCAAAGTGAAATCAGTCCGGCTGTAAACCGTGACTATTACATATCACACCCTTTTTGGAAGGATCTGATGAAATGAAGTCGTACAATATCGCTCTTATGGGAGGGGATGGAACCGGTCCTGAAGTACTTCGTGAAGGTGTAAAGGTTCTGGATGCCGCAGCTTCCAAGTTTGATCTCAAATTCAACTATACCGATTATGATTTCGGTGGTGACCGCTACCTGAAAACAGGTGAGACTCTGACTCAGTCCAATATAGATGAACTTGCCAAGCAGGATGCGATTTTCCTCGGAGCAATCGGACATCCCGATGTGAAGCCCGGTATTCTCGAAGTCGGTATTCTGCTCAAACTTCGTTTCGCACTCGATCAGTACATCAACCTGCGTCCGGTAAAGCTTTATCCCAATGTGGAAACTCCGCTCAAGGACAAGGGACCCGAACACATCGACTTTGTGGTGATCCGTGAAAACAGCGGCGGTATCTATACCGGTATGGGCGGTGCCACCATGGTGGGTACACAGAATGAAATCGCAACTCAGGTGATGTGTTATTCGCGTCCGGTGGTGGAGCGCTGCATCCGCTACGCATACGAATACACCCGTAAACGCAACAGGAAAAAGCTTCTGACACTTGTGCACAAATGCAACGTTCTTACCAATGTGGGTGATCTGTGGGTCAGAACTCATGAAGAGGTGGGAAATGCAGACTATCAGGATATAAAACAGGACTACAATCATGTTGACGCCTGTACCATGTGGATGGTGAAAAGTCCTGAATTCTACGATGTGATTGTGACTTCAAATCTCTTCGGAGATATCATCACCGATCTGGGCGCCATGGTTCAGGGGGGGATGGGAATCGCTGCGGGCGGTAACATAAATCCTGATGGCGTATCCATGTTCGAGCCTATCGGCGGTAGCGCTCCGAAGTACACCGGTCAGAATATTATCAATCCTCTGGCTGCGATCTGTGCGGGGGGAATGATGCTTGAAACCCTGGGTGAATCCGAAGCTGCTGCAGCGATAGACAAAGCAGTACATGATACTCTTGCTTCCGGTAAGATCAAAAGTCTTTCTGCCGGACGGATGGGAATGGCTACCAGTGAAATAGGTGACCTGGTCGCTTCCCGGATCTGAATCTGATTTTGTAAGGGCGGTGGTTTTCTGCCGCCGCCTGTTTGTATAAGAAACGACAATGCGTGACGGCACCGGAAGGAAAAAATTCGGGTTTATGGCCGTTGTGCTCAAGAGGAATGCTGGAAAATATGGCGACAGACAGACACAAAGTGGATCTTTACGATACCACTCTGCGAGACGGAAATCAGGCTTTGGGAATAAGTCTTTCCCTGAATGACAAGCTCAGCATCGCTGAAAAGCTTGACGATATCGGTATGAACTACATAGAGGGCGGGTGGCCCAATCCGACAAATACTGTCGATACGGAATTCTATGCCCGTTCCCGGAAACTCAGTCTCAAGGCCAAAATTGCCGCCTTCGGAAGCACAAGAAGGCCCGGTAACAAAGTGGAAGATGATCCTTTCATGAAAATGCTCATTTCCACCGGTGCACCAGTGGCCACCATTTTCGGCAAAACCTGGGATCTGCATGTGAAGCAGGTGATAAATACCACCTTGGAGGAGAATCTGGCGATGATTGCCGATTCCGTGCGCTTTCTCAAAAAGCATATGGATGAGGTTATCTACGATGCGGAGCATTTTTTCGACGGGTACAAGGCCAATGCAGAATACTCCATACAGACTCTCATTGCTGCAAAGGACGCCGGTGCCGATTGTGTGGTGCTGTGCGACACCAATGGGGGACTTCTTCCGGATGAATTTCTGAAAATATTCAGAGAAGTCAAAGAGAAGGTTGATGTGAAACTCGGTATCCATATGCATAACGATTGCGGGTGTGCGGAAGCCTCAACCTGTCTGGGGGTTCTGGAGGGGGCGCAGCATTTTCAGGGTACGATGAACGGACTTGGGGAACGGTGCGGCAATGCCAATCTCTGCACCATTATACCAAATCTGCAGATAAAGAGAGGGTTTGAGCTTGTGACCCCTCAGCAGCTCAAGCTGTTCAGCGCAGCATCGGTTTACGTTGCGGAGCTGGCGAACACGACTCCCAATATCAGACATCCCTATGTCGGAGAAGCTGCGTTTTCTCACAAGGCTGGAGCTCATGCGGACGGTGTACGAAAGGTGAGTCAGTCATTCGAGCATGTGGAGCCTGAAGTGGTGGGTAACTCAAGGCAGTTTGTAGTGAGTGATCAGGCCGGATCAAGTACCATTCTGGAAAAGCTGGCTACTATAAAGCCCGGACTTGATAAAAAGGATCCCTCAGTGAAGGAGCTTCTTTTGAAGATAAAGGAAATGGAAGCTGTGGGATATCAGTTCGAAGCTGCAAACGGATCTTTTGAGCTCATTGCCCGTGAGATGCTGGGGCAGTTCAAGGAACCCTTCAGTGTGAAATCTTTCAGAGTGATAGAGGAGAAGCATGAGAATGGGGATGCCTACTCCGAAGCTACAATACAGGTCACCGAAGATGGTGTACTGGAGCATACTGCAGCAGAAGGGGACGGTCCCGTTAATGCTTTGGATAACGCCCTGCGCAAAGCTCTGGTAGAGTTTTTTCCTTCCATAAAAGATGTGCGTCTCGAGGATTACAAAGTACGTGTTCTTAATGGAAGGGAAGGGACGGAAGCCAAGGTTCGGGTCTTGATAGAGTCCTCGGATGTAATAGACAGATGGGGAACTGTGGGAGTTAGCACGAATATCATCGAGGCTTCCTGGCTCGCTCTTATCGACAGCGTAAAATATAAATTGATGAAAGACGCATTAGAAAAATAGGATTCATACTAGAAAAACCATCATTGAAGGTTGGTGAATATGGCACCACAGATCGACTGGCAGAATCTCGAATTTCAATATATCCAGACAGACTCCTACATGCGGGCCGATTATGTCGACGGTGAATGGAGTGAACTGAAGGTCTGTAAAGATCCTATGTTCAATATTCATGTTGCTGCCACCTGTTTGCATTATGGACAGGCTTGTTTCGAGGGACTGAAGGCGTTTCGACGCAAGGACGGATCTGTTGCAGTTTTCCGTCCGGAAGAGAATGCACGCAGGCTTGCTGATACCGCAGAGAGGGTTGTCATGCAGGCCCCGTCTGAAGCGATGTTTATCGAGGCTGTCAAAAAAGTCGTGGAACTGAACAGTGACTGGATTCCTCCCTACGGAACAGGTGCCAGTTTCTATATTCGACCGCTTCTTATCGGTACCAGTGCACAGATTGGACTCAATCCCTCAAAGGAGTATACCTTTCTTGTTCTTGGAATGCCTGTGGGACCGTATTATAAAAATGGATTCTTTCCTGTGAATGCCTATGTGCAGGATTCTTATGATCGGGCAGCTCCCAACGGTGTCGGCTGTGTGAAAGTGGCCGGAAACTATGCGGCAGGAATGCTTGGAGACATTGAAGGAAAAGCCAAAGGGTATTCGATTTGTCTTTACCTCGATGCTGCGCAGCACCAGTTCATTGACGAATTCGGGACGTCTAATTTTTTCGGTATAACTTATGACAATCGATTCGTGACACCTGAATCCAATTCCATTCTTCCTTCCATTACCAACAAGAGCGTTCAGACTATTGCTGCGGATTTCGGGTTCGAAGTGGAGCGCAGACAAATCCATTTTGATGAACTCTCCGATTTCAGGGAAGTTGGTGCTTGTGGAACCGCGGCAGTGATCACCCCGGTTCACTCCATAACCAGAGGAGACAAAGTTTTCACTTTCGGTAAAGAGAACGAGGTAGGTGAAACGCTTGTGAGAATTTATAAGGAAATTCAGGGAATTCAGTACGGAGAAATTGAAGACCGCTATGACTGGATGATGCCTGTGTGATTTTTTCTGACCGGCTATTTAGCCGGTCAGAGTTCCCTCCTTTTTGTCTTTCTGATTCCCGCTGTGGCTTATCTCTAACCTACACTTCTGCTTGAAATGCAGTGGTTTGAAGAGTAAAATCTATCTGATACCAGTCTCTTTCAAATCATGCTTTCGGGTTAACTGTCTTGGTGTTTTTTCAGAAGATGAAAGTGTTCTATACTATTATGGGAAAAGTATCGGAAATGTCCGATAAGAGATTTCTTGTTTTGGTATGCTGTATCTCTTTTCTGATGTTCGCTTTGTTTTCGGGGAAACATTTTTCTCTGGACAGTCCTGTTTCCATTCATGTCGCCCGTCAGTTGTCTATTGACCCCATTGATCCTCCTTTGGGAGAATTTGGTAAATATCTGATAAATTGGAATAAAACTGCAATGCCCCAGAGAAGTGTGTTTTATTCAACACCCCACCCTCCTCTTGTACAGTTCTATATTTCACCCTTTATTGCGATATTCGGAGAAAATGAAATTCTTCTGAATTGGCTGATGTTTCCCTTTTATCTGCTTTCCGTGCTGTTTTTCTTTGGCTGTCTTCGTGTTCTGAAGGTCCCCTTTCGCAGGTGGATCACGCTTCTTTTCTCTATTTCTCCGGTTGCAGTGATAAATTCTCATGATATAATGGTCGATATTCCATTGGGATGTTTCACACTGGGGATGTTCTTTTTTCTGTTCAGAGATAAAAACCGCACAGATATTCTGGCTGCCGGAGTAATGGCCGGATTGGGTCTGCTTACAAAAATTACCGCAGGGACTATGGTGTTGAGTGCAGTTGCTTTTTATCTGACTCAGAAAAGATGGAAGAGCCTGACTTTGTATCTGATTCCGGTTATGATCCTCTACGGTTCCTGGTGTTTTCATAATTACCTGGTATATGGTACTGTTCAGGTACTATCAAACGGACACATGGAGTATTTACTCGGTGATATACGTTACCGTTTTGAAAGAATGATTTCCTATGCCGGAGGAACTCTGGTATTCCCTGCAGTTGCGGTTCTTTTGTCTTCAGCAAGTCGGTATTTTCGTAAATGGTTTCTTTTGATGCTGTCGGGAACGATTTTGTGGTCTGTACTGCTCATGATTCATCTTGACTATAGTATTTCATCTGCACTTTTCTATGCTCTCTGCAGTGCTTCCGGTCTGATAATAATTTTTGCAGCATTAGTCAGATTCACTGAATTCAGGTCTCCTGAAAACAAGGCTCTCATTGTACACACTGTTCTGCAGTTGATTGGTGGGCTGTTTCTCACGCTTTACGCAGTGCGTTATCTCACTCCACTTCTTTTACCTTTGTTTCTGGGAATTGCTTATCTGTTAAAGGTTGCTCGGATTCCCAATCCACGCAGGTTTTTTCTACCCTTCAGCCTGATAATCAGTCTGACTGTAACAGTTTTTCTTTCTGTGGGAGATGTGATACACGCATCCATTCCGCACGAATTGAGCAGGGATTTATCTCGACAGTACGATACAGACAAAGTCAGGTATGCCGGCAGGCTGGGGTATCTGTATTATTTGGACAGAGCGGGTTTGCAGTACTGTCAACCTGACCAAAAGCCTTCAGCGGGAGAGTATGTGCTTCATGCCTGCAGCAACCCCGATGATACTTATCTTCTGAAAGAAAAAGGATATACCCTTACTGCAGTGGATACATTCACATACAGACTTTTCTTTCTGAGTCCGGTTGGGGGTAAAGCTGGATTTTACGGTAACGCCCGATTGCCGTATTCTCTTCTGTTTGATGAAAATGAGTCGGTTTTCCACCTTTTCAAAGTTGAAGTCGACTGATATAAAAAAAAAGAGCCGGTCACTTCCGTGGCCGGCTCCTCTTTAATACTGTCTAGTGTAAAAGATATCAAGGGCTGTATTCTTTCAGTACTTCCGGGTTGAGTACTTTGAGTTCGACTCTTCGGTTAATCTGACGGCCTTTGGGTGTGGAGTTGTCCGCCTTGGGAAGAGAGGGACCGTAGCCTCGAGCAGAGAGTCTTTTATTCAGTTTGGGTTCCACGTGTTCAAGGTAAGATTGAACAGACTCGGCTCTTCGTTTGCTGAGAGCTACATTGAGTTCGAGTCTTCCCAGATTGTCAGTATGCCCGCCAACTTCCAGTTTGAGTTTGGGGTATTTGAGAAGCATTTTTGCTATGATTTTAAGGTATGGTCGTGAATTCAGAGAAATCTCAGCCTTGCCGCTTTGGAAATACACCGCATCAAGTATGAGAAGTCCGGTTGAAAGCAGCTTTTTTTCCGCTTCTGTACGTTTTGATTTTTCATTCTCAAGTTTTTTTCTGGTTTCCAGCAGAGCAATGGAGTCTTGTTTTGCTTTCTGGGCCAGAGTTTGGGCAACGCGGTCAAGCGAATCTGCAACGGCGATTGCCCTGAGTGAATCCTGTTTTGCTTTCTGAGCCAGTTTCTGTGCCGTCTGGAGTGTTTTTATGGAATCCTCTTTGGCTTTGCGGGCCAGACTGTCTGCCATTGATTCAAACTGTTGAGCCTTTTTCTGAAGCTCTGCTTTTTCCTCCTCTTCTCTGCGTCTCTTTTCTGCTAATTCTTTGCGCTGTTTGGCCATTACGTCTATGGAAAAAGTCACTTCACTGAAAATACGGAAACTTTCCAGGGGTTTGGAAGGTTTCAGATTCCGCTCGGAGGAGAGTGAAATATCCGCTCCCAGCATAAATCCCATATAGTAAGGTGTTCTGTACGCAACAGATGGGGTGATCCAGAGTGGATCTGAAATGGTGATATCATTTACCAGTGTTCTTGAATTGACCTCCAGACCCAGTGAGAGATAGTCTGCAGGCTCTCCCTGTATTCCTGCGGAAAGAAGAAGAAGGCCTGACTGACTGGTACCGAGAGCTTTGGCGTATCCCTCGTTGAAATGCAGTTTCAGGGAGTGTCCCTCTTTACCGAAAATGAGAGATTGGCACAGTTTAACCACTGCATTGTTGTTTGTATTAACTTCAAAATAATTGTACCCGTCGGTGCGATAGTCGTTAATAGACGATTTCCCCGGGCCGCCGGTATAAAAAAGTTGTGCGCCAAGCTTGAAAGGCATCTGTTCCGGTAACGGAAGAGAACCCTGCAGACCGGCCATGGCATTGCCAACACCGGAACTTTTTGTGTTTCCGTTCAGTATGGTACCATATATTGAAAAAGAACCGAAAGCGTCTATTTGATTGTTAAGTCCGAAGGAGAAACCCAGACGAGCAGTTCCGACATTGGTTTCGGGAATAGGAAGACTGACTGCTTTCTGGTTCTGTCTGTAATAGGTTCCGGAAACAGAAAATCCCAGGCGACCGAAGCCAAGAGGTTCGGCGGATGTTGTTTGGGGCAGTCCTCGAGTACCCCAGTATGATACTGCCGGGACTGTGGGCGTGACTTCTTCTATCTTTCCCGTATCACTCTGAACCGGTTCGGCAGTGACAATACCGCACACACAAACCATAATGCCGACAAAAACTAAGTGTCTCATGATTTCTCCTGGCTGGATGAATGAAGTCCGTACTGATCTTCGGGACAAGCCAAAACTGTCTCTTTGGACAGGCGTGCGGCCTTGAGATCACCGGCGATTTTTTCCCGAATCGGATTTTGACAATATGTCTTTAGCCATTTTTACTATAGAATCAGCGGTTGATTTGAAGTCCCCGAATCGATCGGGTTCGCTCCAGGCCACTATTACCTGACAATGTTATATACAAATTGTTCCGGTTGTAATGCAACTTTTTATTTGAAAAATCTTATTTTTCAGAACCGAAACACATTCAGGCTTTTAAGGAGCTAATGGTTGTTTATCTTTTATATTCTTTACTTTGCCATTTTCATCTGCAGCAAAAGAGGCAAGTAGAGTATGAACCAGGTCCGGTGGATTTCTCCACTGCATACTTTCCCATACCCGTTCCAGTTCGGAAAAATCATTGAGTTTGATACTCGACAGAAAAAGAGCTGAGAGGCAGAGCCGGCTGACAGGATTGTCATTTATGCGTGTGCGGTTAAGTATCCTCAGACTGTAGTTTTTGGCGGCACTGTAGTTTTCAAAACTGATCGAGTGCAACATGGAAAGTACTTCCTTACTGTTTCCGGCAAGCTCGACTTTTTTTCCATTGGAACCTATGTATTCCCATATCACTTTCATCTGTTTCCGGCTGAGATAGGGCATGGTTGCTGATACCAGATCAAGAGCCCGTTTCGCCCACGGTCTGCGTGCCGCTATGAAACTGGATTCTGATGCCGTTTTCAATCGTGATATGTACGTTGCTGCTTGTCCTGATACAGTAGAATCCGCCTTTTTCTGTCGAGGAGTTCCGATGGAGGAAATATAGTTGTATATCTCCAGGGCTGTTTTTCTTTTTGAATTATTTCTGACCGGGGAGCTTGAATAAACGGTTTGAAATTCCCTGCTCTGTATCGGATCAGATTCCAGTATACTGCGTATAGGTATGGTATAAGATGCCAGTTTGGCGAATTCAGATGCAGACTGATTCAGAATTCGTGCTTTGGCCGCACGCAGATCCAGAACCTGGTTGTAATCGGAATTGGCAGGTATATCGAATGAGTTAACCAGAGGTTGAAGGATTTTTTTACCTCCGATAAGATGGTTTTTCAGGTCAAGTGTGTTATTGATGTTTATCTTTGTGTGTAATTTTTTTAAAGATGTACATTCAGACAGGTGGTGATGAGGTGTGTTCGGGATAGGTGTATCGGATGCAAGAATGATCATGTCGGTACCGGTTACAAACACTTTGTAGTCGGAAAATTCCCTGCCCAGAGATTTCAATACGGACGCAATCAGTTCTGTATTCATTTCATACAGGTGAAACCACTGTACAAGCATGCCGCCAGTAGTGAGGTGGTCGTTCACCAGACTGAAAAATTCTCCGGAGAAGAGATTTGAAACTCCGCTTATCCAGGGATTTGAAGGTTCTGATATGATGATGTCGTATCGGGTTTTCCGGCTGGAAAAGAAGCTTCTTGCATCATCTATATGAATTTCACAACGACTGTCGGTGAATACATCGCTAACTTTCGGCCCCATTCTTTTTGCAGCTTCCACTACAAACGGTTCGATTTCTACCACATCCATGTGCTTGATAGCATCACTTTCAAGCATTGTGGCGGCGGTCATACCCGATCCCAGACCGACCACTCCCACTTTCTCGGCCTTTGTGCCGTACGCCAGAGGGTAGGCCGCAAGCAGAATCTGAGTATGTTCATCGATTATGTACTGGCCGGTATTTTTACTCACTGAAGCGTCTACTTTTCCGTTTACTGCCAGAGAGTATATGTCCGATTTTCTGTAAAGTGACACCGAAGCGGTTTTGCCGTCTTTATAATAAATCATCTCCTTGTCACCCGGAATTTTTCCGAAACGGTACACTCCGGATGACAAAAGATTCGGATCGAGTCTGATAAGAAATACAGGAAGAATAACGGCAGCTACCGTAAACGCCGCAAGTGAAATTCGTAATCTGGCACTGGTTTTTTCTCTGAAATAGAGCGCGAGTAACGCTCCCAGAATCATATCTATGCCTGCGCCTATGATTATCAGGCCTTTAAGACCGAAAAGCGGCATAAGCAGCTGGACTGCCAGAACCACACCTGTGATTGAACCCACGGTATTGCATGCATACACCTTCCCGATGATCGATTCATCACCCGTTCTTTTGTATGTATAATAAGTAATGATGGGAAGAGTCATACCGATACAGATCGTGGCGGGAAGCATTACCAGAAGACATATCACATGGCTGTATATGTTGAACATGATATAGCCCTGCTCGGTACGGCTCAGTGCGGATATGAAAAATTCCATCAGATGGAATAGTTCACTGTAGAAAACAAGGGTGGACACAGCGAAAATTCCCATCATGACCTGAATGATTGCCAGTGTGGAAAGTGGGTTTTTGAGCTTGTCTACCTTGTTTCGTATCCAGAATCCTCCTACCGCTATGCCCAGAATAAACGCCGATAGCATCAGTTCAAAAGAATGAGTGCTGCTCCCCAGTACAAGTGAGAGCATGCGTATCCAGCCTATTTCATAGATAAAGGAGGATGCCGCAGTGCAGAAGGCAAGAATGAGCATGATTGCTGAAATCTTGTCAGAGCTTCCGGAGGGGGACTGTCGAGCTGCACCGGGTTGAGATTTATTTTCACATTTTTTCTCTTCGGGTTTTCTTGTCATGAAATACAGCGCAAGTACTCCTGCGGCCACGGCTAAATCCAGGATACCGGCTGCCATGATTGTTCCGGGCAATGTGAACCTGGGAACCAGATAGTAACCGCTCAGCAGCACTCCCAGAGCTCCGCCGAAACTGTTCACAAAATAGAGCAGGGAAATGGAATGACCGGGTGTGTTTCTGAATCGTCTGATTATTCCACCGGTCATCAGGGGAAATGTAGCTCCCAGCAGAATGGTCTGGGGGAGGATCATGAGTGATGCTGTGATCCACTTGTAAATGTTCCTCAGAAAAACGGAATCGAGTGCGGGCATGAACGTGTTGTAGGAAAGGGAGAGATACTTGGCGAAAACGGGATGAAATGTTAAAGCTGCAAGGCCCAGAATGATTTCTGCGGCGGCGAAAGCGATAAGCAGGTGGCGTATCCGGCGGCTGTAGAGAGAAACCACCCAGGCTCCCAAGGCCATTCCACCCATGTAGATGACAAGCACCAGGGTCTGTGAGTATGCCGCGTGTCCCACGAAGAGTTTAAGATAATGCGACCAGATTGATTCATATATCAGTCCTGCAATTCCAGAGAGGAAAAAGAGAACGGATACTACTAGCAGAAAGATTTTGCGGGAGAGTTGCATTCAAAGCTCCGAAAGAAAACAATAACCGGTTAAACTGCTCAAAAGAGTATGAAATATACCCCACGACTCTGTATAAATACAACGATTAGGGAGTATCCGGGTGAATATAAGGAGCAATTTTTGTTATTGCATGCTGACTGCAGCAGGAATTATTATAAGGGTAGAGACAATTTGTGTCCGATCAGATCAGGTAATTATGAATAATCATATTTCAGAATACGTTTTTTCCGCTCTAAACCTACTAGTGCTAACTCTATGCACCGGGAGCGGACTATTCTGAAAAAACGATAAATCAGGAATTTGATGAAGGCCCGCTCACTGAGCGGGCCTTTTTTGTTCATGGTGCGTTCATTGAGTGAAGCCCGAGCAATCATAACTTAATCAGGAGGTGGTATGAGCAAGTACGGGACATTTCCTCATGTGGAATTTTCGCAGCGCACCTGGCCATCCAAGGTCATTGATAAAGCGCCTGTGTGGTGCAGTGTCGATCTGAGAGATGGCAATCAGGCTCTGGTGGATCCCATGACTTCAGAGCAGAAACTTCATTTTTTCAGATCCCTGACGGATATCGGGTTCAGGGAGATCGAGATCAGTTTCCCTTCCGCATCCAAAGCAGATTATGATTTCACCCGCACTCTTATAGAGGAGGGGCATATTCCCGGGGGTGTGAGCATTCAGGTGCTCACCCAGGCAAGAGAGCATCTGATAGAAAAAACACTGAAGGCGGTAGATGGTGCATCCAGAACCATACTGCATATGTATAATTCCACCTCGCCCGCTCAGAGGGAAATCGTGTTCCGGAAATCGGCTGTGGAGGTGATTTCACTTGCTGTGGATGGGGTGAAAATGATCAGAGACCGGATGTCCAAGGTGAATGGCGAAATTGTGCTCCAGTATTCGCCTGAAAGCTTTTCCCAGACCGAGGTGTCTTTTGCATGTGATATCTGCAGTGCTGTCATGGAAGCCTGGGCTCCGGGGGAGAATGAGAAAGTGATCATCAATCTGCCTTCCACTGTAGAGGTCGCCTCTCCGCATATTTTCGCAGATCAGGTGGAGTATATGAATAAGCATGTTGCCATGCGGGAGCATGTGATTCTCGGTGTTCATACTCATAACGACCGCGGCTGCGCGGTGGCGGCAGCGGAGATGGCTCAGCTTGCCGGTGCTGAGCGGGTGGAGGGAACGCTTTTCGGAAACGGGGAGCGTACAGGCAATGCCGACCTGGTGACTCTGGCACTCAACTGTCAGTCACAGGGCGTGGATCCCGGTCTGGATTTCAGGGATTTACAAAAGGTTCAGAAGGCCTACACTGAATATGTGGGAATGGACATAGCGCCCCGTCACCCCTATGCCGGAGAGCTGGTATTCACTGCATTCTCCGGTTCGCACCAGGATGCCATAAGCAAAGGTCTGGCTCATTACAGGAAACACAAAGGCGAGTGGAATGTGCCCTATCTTCCCATTGACCCCACTGATATCGGGAGAAGCTACGAGGCGGTGATCAGGATCAACAGTCAATCCGGAAAAGGGGGGGCGGCTTACATCATGGAGCATTTTCACGGGTACACCATCCCCAGGGAAATGCATCCTGAGTTTGGAATGGCAGTACAGAAAATGGCTGATGAGAAGGGGAGAGAACTTCAGAATCCAGAGGTTTTTCACTGTTTTGAAAAAGAGTATCTGAATGTGAAAGGCAGGTATGACTTTGAAGAACTGCAGGTGAAAACAGATGAGAACGGGGATGAATCCGATCATCGCCACCTTAGTGTGGGTGTGGGGTTGAAAATGTCGGGAAAGCAGTTCAGAATCGAAGGGAAGGGTAACGGGGTGATAGATGCTCTGGTGCGGGGTCTCGGATCCTTTGGTACATATGTAAAGGTGGTCGGCTATAGTGAACACAGTCTGGGCGAAGGTTCTCAAGCCAGAGCGGCTTCATATATACAGCTTGAGGACCGGGATGGAAACCGAAGGTTCGGAGCGGGGGTGGATACCGACATCGCCTGTTCTTCGGTAAAGGCTCTGTTCAGTGCGCTTAACAGGTTGACTGCTGAATAGAGTTCTGTTCCCCCTGACTGATCGGGTTTCGGGGGAACGAATTTCAATCTTCGCAGTATTCTTTCAGCAGATGGAGAATCCGGTCACGGTAATTGCTTTTCTGGTTGAGCATGATGACAAAGGGGTGCAGACCGTTTGAAGTCGGGATGTAGCCTGCGTAGTTGGAAACGCCGTTAAGGGTTCCGGATTTGACAAGAACACCTTGTTTGCGGGGCAGAATGTCCGAAAGCAGATCTTTACGTTTTTCCAAAATGCCGATCATCACATCCGCGGTAACTCTGTTTTTTCTGGAAATACCGGAACCCTCATGCATGACAAGTTGATCGGAGGGGATTTTCAGGTGTGTTCTTATGTAGTTCTCAAAGACGGCTTTGCCTTTTTCAAGAGTGGCCGGATACCCTTTTTTCTCTGCTCCCACTGTGAGAAAAAGCTGGTTGGCTATGAAATTGTTAGAGTATTTCTGAAGACCTCTGTTGATTTCCGTCAAATTTCTTGAATTGAAGTGCGTGTAGAGCGGCTTCCATGTGCTGTCGGTTTTGCAGCTGCCTATTTCACTGCTTGTGATACGTATGCCGTGTTTTTTCAGTATGGCTATAAAAAGTTCCCCGGCGTAGTTGAGGCAGTCTTTGCGGTTGGCGGAAAGATTTATCCTCTCTCTGGTTCCCCGGGAAATCCATTTTCCCTTCAGTACGGCAAGGGGGGTCAGAGGGGTGACTTCTTCAGCTGAATGTATTTCACCTTTGTCACACTTTCTTATGTTGATGGTATTGAAATTGGTGACCAGCGCTCCGTTCAGAGCGTCATAGGGATTGGAGGTGGATGAAACGCCGGGAATCGTGATGTCGGTGAAGTTGGAGTTGTCGATGCTGATCCTTTTTATATCCCTGCCCCCTCTTTTTTTCATTTCTTCGGCGATCAGTTCAATTTCTTCGGAAATCAGATAGGGATCGCCCCACCCTCTGATGACTATTTCGTTACTGTCGCTAAGGGAAAAATCCGTTTTGAAACGGTAGCCGCTTCCCAGAAGGTCCGTGGCGATGGCAGAGGTGAGTATCTTTATGATGGATGCGGGAATGAAAAGGTCGCCGGTTCTGTGCGATATGAGAGTTTGACTGTTTGGATCATTCAGTACCACTGAACCGTTTGAGACATATTTGAGGATATTCTGCTCTATATGTTTTTTGGTTTTTGTGAATGCGGGAAGAGCACACAGATGCAGGGACAGAAATAAAAGGAGAATGAAATTGTGATATTTTATGCTCTGATTTGAATACAGCGGCTTAGAATTCATTATCATCCTTCTTTAAAGTAACTCTTTTGTTAGAACAGATAACGTAAGTAGATAAGTGTTTATTGTTCCGAATGCTCTCCTCAAAAAAGGAACCGATAAGAGTATCGGACGTATGCCGGGAAAAGAAGACCGGTTTGAGGCCGGTCTTATACATTGAATTTGAAGAATATGATATCGCCGTCTTTGACTATATAATCCCGTCCTTCCGAACGCATTTTCCCTGCGGCTTTTATAGCTGCTTCCGTTTTATAGTTTTCCAGATCGTCCAGGGTATACACATCCGCTCTGATGAAGCCCTTTTCGAAATCGGTATGAATCACGCCTGCGGCCTGGGGTGCTGTTGATCCGGCGTTGATGGTCCAGGCGCGGTTTTCCTTTTCTCCTGCAGTGAAGAAGGTTTCAAGTCCCAGAAGTCTGTACACCGAACGGGCCAGTGTGTGCAGTCCGGGTTCGGGAAGGTCCAGTGTGTCCAGAAAATCACTTCGCTCCTCGGGGGGAAGTTCAGCGATCTCCGCTTCCACTTTGCCGCTGATCTTGACATACTGTGAACCCTCCTGGGCGGCATGCTGGGCTACCGCTCTGACATGCTCGTTATCCTCCAGAAGTTCATCCTCACCCACATTTGTCACATAGAGAACGGGCTTGGAGGACAGAAGGTGCATATCTGAAACCATTTCAAGTTCTTCGGGCTGGAGCGCTTTGCGTGCGGGGATGCCTTCGGAGAGTCTGGCGTGGATTTTTTCATACACCGCCAGTTTCGCTTTCATCTCCTTGTCACCCGTTTTGGCGGCTTTGGCCACTCTGGTAAGTCCCCGTTCGGCAGTTTCAAGATCCTTGAAAATAAGTTCGGTGTCGATGGTGGAGATGTCTCTCAGGGGATCGATACCTCCGTCCACATGAACGACATCACCGTTGTCGAAACAACGGATCACATGCACTACCGCGTCCACGCTTTTGATATGGCCCAGAAACTGGTTTCCCAGCCCTTCGCCCTTGCTGGCACCTCTGACCAGCCCCGCGATATCAATGAGTTCCATGAAAGCTGGGATGACTTTATCGGTGGGGATGAGGTTGGTGATTCGTTCCAGGCGCTGATCGGGAACGGCCACCATGCCGTGGTTGGGGTCGATGGTGCAGAAGGGGTAGTTAGCCGCTTCGGCTTTTCCCGAACAGAGTGCGTTGAAGATTGTTGATTTGCCCACGTTGGGCAGACCGATGATACCTGCTGCTAGTCCCATGTTTTTCCTTCTTCGATTGGTGCGATTTTCAAGAGTGGTAAAATAGCTTGTGGCCCCCCGTCCGCTCAAAGGATTGCGGATGTTTCCGGCCTTATTTTTGCTCCGTACTGATATTTCAATACAAACGGTCATTGATACCGTGTGCGTAAAGAGAGAAAACAAGCCCCCCAGTAAGGGAGGATGTTCATGTTTCCCGATAGAAAAGTGACCTCTGAAGTCATTCTCCCCATTCTGAAGAACGTGACCATATTTGCGGGTCTGACCGAGCGGGAGATCTGCACCATTTACGACTCCTGTTTTCTCATGGAGGCGGGGGTGGGTGATGTGCTTCTGGAGGAGGGCAAGGCCGCCACCGAGATATTCGTTATTCTTCGGGGGCGGATCACCATCGTTTTGAATCTTCATGACAAGCCTCTTGAGGTGATGGAGTTCGGTCCGGGCAACTGTCTTGGAGAGGCTTCGGTCATAGGGATCCAGAATCACAGTGCATCCGCGGTGGTGCTTGAGGAGGCTTCGCTTCTGGTTTTGAGCCGCAAGGTTCTCATGGAGATTTTCGAGACAGACAACCGATTATTTTCGCTTCTGATATTAAATATCGCACGGGAGATTGCCAGGCGGCTTCACCACACGGATGAGATACTGCTTCACTACGGTCGTGGCGAGAGAAGCCGGGTGGAGGAGGGGTAGCATGGGGGGGGAGAGAGAGAGGGGACGGAAATCCCGGAGGTGAAATTCACCTCCGGGGCAGCCCTCTTTTCTTCCCCCGTTTCCTCAGAAAAACGTACCAACCCAAATAAAGGAATCGGTTATGAGCACCAAACCGCGAGTAGTCGTGTCACATTCCTATTATCAGATCCGCTCCGAAGCAGCAACCGGTCTCAAACTTTTCCCCACCCGCGAGCAGGCGGAGTTTTTCTGCTTTCAGCTCGAGCGGCTGGTTGAAGATGCCTGCTTCACTCTGGTGGAGAAGAGTCTTCAGCAGGACCATTATCATCTGGTGGTGAAGGTGAGCGAGATTTCCGTTTCCTGGTTTATGCGCACTCTGAATTCCATCTATGCCAAATACCTCAACACTCACTATCAGCGCCACGGCACCGTGTTTCCCAGAAGGTTCGCTTCGGCGATTCTGGATGAAGAGTACGGGCTGAGGGAAGTTTCCTGTCATGTGCATCTCAATCCGCTGCGCTGTAAAAAGAAAATACCGGAAATACTGGATGATTACGGTCGCGGTGTTTTCGGTCCGGAGTGCCCGGCCGGGAATTTCGGGCTTTTCTCCCGCACTGAGGAAACTCTCCGTCATCTGGACTTTCTCAAATTCAATTGCGGAAGTGACCGCTATGATGAAATTATCCGCAGAGTGAGAAGGGCGAACCGATTCGGACATCGTTATCCGGACCCCTCCTATTGTGTAATCGGCAGGGGTGTGTTCACAGACATTTGTCTGGATGTGCATGGAAGCAGACAGATCAGAATCAGGAAGAACAGGAAAAGGGATCCGTTGCGGTTTATCGGGTTTTATTACCAAAGACTCAAAAAACGCGATCCTTTCAGAGAAGTGGAGCTGTCCTTGAGAGGGTATGGTGACTGCCGGTCCAGAGCCCGTGAACTGATTGCACTTCTGACGGTTTTCAGGCTGGAGTTTTCGGGTGCTGATCTGGCTCGTTTTCTGGGAGTGACCCGTTCGGCGGTTTCCAGAATGATACGGCGGTGTGCGGGGGGGACCCGCAGCTGGAGCGCCATACGGAAGGTGTTGGCGAATTACCGGTAGCGTCCGGTCTGTGTTTTTCACTGATTCTCATTTTCGGAAAAATGGTCTGGTGAATGCTGGGCTCTGTGCTTCTTATTGTCCGGAAAGCCGGTTTGGGGTGACTGAGAGCGGAAATTGAGGATGGGATGGGTGAGAGGTGTGCGGCACGGGGTTATTTTTCAGGACGGGAGGTGGGGAGCCTGCAGTCCGGCCTATTCCATCCCGGAGGTGAAATTCACCTCCGGGGCACTCTGAAGCCCAAGCTCCCGCCGCGCGTTCCCGCTTAAAACCGCCTCCTTCTCCTCATCGCTCAGCCTCGTCTTCTCTATCCACCTCACGCACTCCCCCTGATCATACCAGGGTGAGTCCGTTCCGAAAAGAATTCTGTCCGTACCGTGTCTGCGGCAGAGGCGCACAAACGTTTCGGGGTTCATGAGGTGGTAGATCGCCGAGGTGTCAAAGAGAATGTCTTCTCCCAGAAGAACCTCCTCCACTCTGTCCCATACCATCCAGCCGCCCATATGTGCCGCGACCATTCGAAGCCGTGGGAAATCGCGGCGGACCTGGCGGATCGCGTGCGGCAGCGCATGATCGCAGCTGAAGGGACCCGGATCCTTGCCGGTATGGAAAACGACGATCAGCCCTGAAGAGGCCAGACTTTCATACATGGGATAGATTCTGAAATCATCAACATGGAAATCCTGGTATTCCGGGTGAAATTTGATTCCTCTGATGCCGGTTTCAACCAGCCGGTCAATCTCCTCCTCGAAGTTTTCTGTTTCGGGGTGAAGAGTTCCGAACTGGAAAATCCCTTTCTCGGGATTCCGGGCGCATGTCTTGTTGATGGCTGTAACCTGGGAGGGTTTGGTGGCAATTGAGAGGGTGACCGAATGGCTGATATTGTTTTGTTTCATGGACTGTTTCAGTCCGTTCATGGTGCCGTCGGTGTGGTTTTGCATAACCGGAGCGTTTTCAATCAGTTGAGCGATGGCCCTGGGGGCCAGATCGTCCGGGAACACGTGGGTGTGAAAATCGATGATATTCATATGCTGCCGCTTTCTGTCGTTATGAGCGGATAAAATGGAGCTTACCCCGGAGGTGACTTCTGCATGAATCACCTCCGGGGGGTGGGGCCTTCACCGTCCCTCTATCCGCATACTCCCGAACACAACATTCGCATCCACGAACCGGTGCGCTTTGCCCTTTTCATAAGCATTGTTCACATAATTATAGGTGCCGAAACTGATCGTGTTGCCGTCCGGAAGCGTGGCCCCGGCGAATACCGCGTCTACCTTGACACGGGTGGGCACATCATCCGATATGCGCAGAACGCTGGAGCCGAATACCGTGTTCACTTCAAACTTTTCACCCTCATCGGGCAGCGGCTGAGTCGCATCAACCGCGGCTTTGCCGAAAATCACACTGTATTCTCTGCCTGTACCGGTTTTGAGATCTTTTTCCTCGAAAATGACCGAATTCTGACCGGTCTGAAACCAGCTTCCACCCACAAGCACCCGTATTCCGGCATAAATCAGAAGAAACGCCACCACAATACGGAATACCGGGATGTGAATTTTGAAAATCATCTGAAGAATGATCGAAAGTCCGATCAGAATGAGTATGACACCCCAGAATACTCCAGAAAAAAGAAAACCCATTTTCACACAATTCTCCTTTCAGAAAAATCAAATCCCAAAATTTGTCTGTAAACCTCTATGTAGGAGCGGGCCATGGTCTGCACTGAAAATCGGCTCTCCGCAGTCTTTCTGCAGTGATGTCTTGAAATGGTTTTCACTTTATCCACAAATTCCACTGCTTCTGAAACACTGCGCGCCAGAAATCCGCTGCGGCCATGTTCTATGATTTCGCTCATACTGCCCCGGTTGAATGCGATGACCGGGGTTCCGCAGGCCAGCGCTTCCACCACCGAGAGGCCGAATGGCTCGTTGAAATTGACGGGATGAAGCATGGCATATGCTCCTCCCAGAAGCTTGTCGCGTTCCGCAGGCTGCACGCTTCCCGCATAGATCACGTTTTTATCATCAATAAAGGGTTTCACCTCTTGCTCGAAATAGTGCTGATCCTGAATGATCCCCGCCATGATAAGCCGGCGTCCGCTTCTGCGGGCGATATCTATTGCCTCTTTTGCTCCTTTGTCGTGGTGCATCCTGCTCAGGAACAGAAGGTAGTCTTCACTTTTTTCCCTGTAGGTGAATTGCCTGAGATCAATACCATGATGAATGGTTTTGATATACCGCAGCTGGTCGGAACGGTCCGCATCGCTTATGGAAATGTAGTGCACCCGATCGTTGTATTTCCTGTACACCGGGATGATCTTGGGTGAGGAGAAACCGTGAATCGTGGTGATGACAGGGGTTTTGGTCTGGTTGCTGAAGCAGAGCGGGAGAAAGTCGAAGTGGTTGTGGACAAGGTCGAAGTGGTGAGCTTTATCAAAGCAGTTGCTGATATGAAGCGCTTCGCACACCTTGGCATCGCTCAACCTGTCTTCTTCATATCCTTTGGGGATGGTCCAGTCAAGTTTTGCGCTGGTGATGCTGTCGCCGGTGGCGAAGAGGGTGACATCCAGGCCCTGTTTGACCAGCTCTTCGGTGAGAAGCGAGCTGACAAGCTCCCATGGTCCGTAGTGCCGCGGCGGAGTTCTCCAGGCGACCGGTGAGAGCATTGCTATCTTCATAAGTGTTTTTCCGTTCACGTCTGATCTGATCTGCCGTCTGCCCGTGAGTGCTTGAGCAATATTCGTTCCTCGAGAAAGGAACTTTTTACAAATTAAATTGCGGCAGAGCGGTTGGGAACATGTTGAATTTTTTTGGCTGCGGATTTTTCTGCCCGGGTGATCGTGAAGTTCATCGTGCTCACAGGTGTTTGGACAGAGGGTGGCTGCCGGTTGGAAATTCCAGCATGAAAATTGTAAGTGGTTGATTCACGGGGGAAAGGTATGTCTGCCCCGGAGATGTATTAATGAAAAATCACCTCCGGGGCTTCCTTTCAGCAAACGCGGTTTTACCCCTGCCGCACTCCTGCAGGCCATCTTTTAAATGAGGTACTGACAGGTATGAGAAGAATTATTGGTGATTAGTCGGAAATGAATCCTCGCACATACGCCATTTGTGAAATTCCGACTTCCCTGTGAGGTATTCAGAAAAAATGATGAAAGCGGTTGAATTATCGAAAAAAGGCGTTTCTGTCCCGGAGGTGCATTATTGAAAATTCACCTCCGGGGAACTCCGCTCAGGACCGCTCGAATGCAAGCGCCACATCCTCAAGCATCTCCCCCGTAATATAATCCGGCAGATCTATACCCATCGACGGCGCCAGAGGATAAAGCGTCTTAAGCGATAAAAGAAAAATGTCGTTCTCCACCTCTATCGGTACAGGTATCACCTGGCACTCCACTTTACTCAAAACGCCCTCCGAATCAAGCGACCTGCACTCGCTGCCGTCCAGATAAAGCGTGTCGTTGGCCTCTGACCAGCTCCCCACACTGTTCAGCGCCGTCTCACCGCTCTCAGGATAGGTCACGTTCAGCTCATAAGTGTTTGTTTCCCCGATATTCATCTCTATGCGCATCTCCTCCTGCACAAAAGAGCCTAAATTTATATTTTTCGTTGTATCCTTAGTCTGAGGAGACAAGGTGTTCACCCATAGACCCACATGTGCCGGAAGATCGGATTCGTTTTCCGTTCCGAACATGCAGCCGGTCACTATCAGGGCCGATACAGCCAGTACACTCACATATCTCATCCAAACTCTCCTTTTTTATGCATCAATACGCTTCAATAATAGAAAATAATAAACAGAGCCGCCTTGTGGTGGTGAATGATGTATTTTTGAAGCGAACAGTGAAAACAGACGGAGTTGCTGATGACATTTCAAGTGGCGATCGCGATCACCTTGCTGGTGGTGCTTTTCATTCTCTTTCTGGTGATAAGCAAGACCATGAACAGCATCATTAACATGCTCTATAAATTCGAGTATCTGCTCCAGAAGGAGTATGAGATCAAGGAGGAAGCACTGGAGGTGAAGAAGGTGCTTGCGGAGCAGGAGAAAAAGCAGCAGGAGCGGGACAAAATCAGGCAGGAGTATGAGGAAAATGAGTGATGAAGCACGGAATAAAGGGAAAATACTGGTGTTTTCTGCTCCGAGCGGTGCGGGGAAAACCACTCTACTCGATTCTCTTATCAAAATAGTACCCAATCTGGTGTATTCCATTTCCGCCACCACACGCAAACCTCGTCCGGGTGAAAAACACGGGAAACACTACTTTTTTCTGGATAAAGAGGATTTCGAGCGCCGTATCTGCAATAACGAGTTCGCCGAGTGGGAAACTGTTCACGGTAACTATTACGGAACCCCCAAAAGTTTTATCGATTCGGTGGTGGCCGAGGGACAGCATGTGATTATGGATATCGATGTGTTCGGGAAGAAAAAATTCGATCAGAATTATCCCGACGCGATCGGAATTCTCATTCTGCCTCCATCCGAAGAGGAGCTTGAGAGAAGGCTTCGATCACGTAATACCGATGATGAGGAGACGATAAGGCTCAGGCTTCAGAATGCCAGAAAGGAGCTGGTCTTTGCCCGTGAGCAGGGAAAATACGAGTATGAGATCATAAATGATGACCTGGAAACGGCAAAGGACAAGCTGGTGCAGCTGGTGACAACCATAATCTACGGATAATCTGTGCGGTCCACAACGGCAGAATTTGAATTTTGTTTCCCGCTTGATGGTGCAGAGCGTTCGATCGGGCGTGATGAATCCTGTGAAATACGTCTTTTCGGTGTCGGTGTATCCCGTTGCCATGCGGTTCTGCACTGTGATCTTCAACGTCCCCTTTTAATTGATTCAGACAGCACTTTCGGTGTTCGTATCAATGATATTCCTGTAAAGCAGGGGGAGCTTTCTGACGGCTCGCTTCTTACCATCGGTATCCAGCAGTTTCGTGTTGAGCTGAAAAAGAACATCATCCGGCTGGTTTCAGTTGCACAGGATGATCTTACTGTTTCGGAAGTCCGAAAAGTGACCCGTATCGGGAGGGCTCCTGAAAACGATATTTCTCTTAATCATCCCATGGTTTCCCGCTTTCATGCAGAGGTGAGAAATAGCCCCGAGGGTCTGCAGATTACCGATCTGGGCAGTGCCAATTCCACATTCGTGAACGGAAGGGAGGTGAGGACTGCTGATCTGAGTGACGGGGATGTGGTGCATGTGGGCCCTTACCGGTTTTATGTGGCCGGGGGTGCGCTTCAGAGAGCAGATGATCCCAACAGGATCAGAATAGAGGCGCTAAATCTGGTGGTCAAGGTGAGAGGCAAAAAGCTTCTCGATGATATCAGTATGACCGTTGAGCCGGGGGCATTCCTTGCTGTTCTGGGTGTGTCGGGAGCGGGCAAGTCCACCCTTTCCAGGGTATTGTCAGGGCAGCTTACTCCCGCTGCAGGAAAGCTTTTCATGAACGGGTTTCCCATGGAGCGGTTCAGAGGCGTGCTTTCCAAGGGCATAGGGTATGTGTCTCAAACCGTTCTTCTCAGACCCGAGCTGACCGTGTGGGAAACTCTTCTGGAACAGACGCTTATCCGTCTTCCTCACGACAGCACCGAAGAGGAACGGCTGGTGAGGGCTGATGAGATTCTGGAGCTGGTCGGGTTGAGGGGAGTGAAGGACAGCCGGGTGGGAAGTCTTTCCGGTGGTGAGGCGCGCAGGCTTCACATCGGGGTGGAACTTCTGGCTTCCCCTGCGCTGATAATCCTCGACGAGCCGCTTTCGGGTCTGGATCCGGGGCTGGTGAAGCGTTTCATGGATCTTTTCCGGAGAATATGCGACCGGGGGCATACTCTTGTTCTGACCACCCACACTCTTGAGCGGATCGATCTGTGCGACCGGGTTGTTTTTGTAAATAATGGAAAGCTGCTTTACACCGGATCGCCTGAAAGCCTCTGTGAACATTTCGGGGCAGAAAATCTCGCTCAGGTGTATCAAAAAGCATTTTCTCTGAAAAACGCCTCTTCTCAATCGGAGTGGGCGGTTACTGAGCAGAAACCTGCTGCATCTGCCCTTTTCACCTCCGATCAGCAAAAGAAACCCTCGCGGGTATTTCCTGTAAAGTTCAAGCCCGGCTCGTTTCTCCGGCAGACGAAAGCGTTTTTTGCCCGCTATGCCAAGATTCTTCTGAGAGACCGGCGCAATATGATTCTGCTGCTGGCCCAGGCACCTCTCATCTCTCTGCTTCTGGGGCTGGTGTACAGATCCGAAATGACCTCTCTCCCCGTCAGTTTCTATTTCTGTTGTGTTATTGCCGGGATATGGATCGGCGGTCTTGACACGGTGAGGGATGTGGCCCGTGAATGGATGCTTCTGTGGAGAGAATCAAAGGTCGGGATGCATCTGGTTTCATACATCGGGGCGCGCGTGGGCGTTGCAGCGGGACTCTCTCTTGTGCAGGCATTTCTTTTCACCGCATCACTGGCTCTGATTTTCACTCATGTCGACTTTACCATGGAGCTTGCGGCGCTTCTTTTCTGTGCTGTCTTTTCGGGAAATCTGGTCGGACTGGCTATCAGTGCCTGGAGCGCAACGGTGGGAAGAGCAATAAGTACTCTGCCTCTTGTTCTGATTCCTCAGATATTCTTCTCAGGCGTCCTCGTTCCCTTTGATCATATGTCACTTCTGGGGCGCCTTCTTTCTCACCTGACTGTTTCAAGGCCGGTATTCGGTATGATGAAAAGGGTGTTTGTGCTTCATATGCCGCTTTCGGAACTGGATGAGTGGACGGAACTGTTGTTTCTGTGCACCGGATTAATTATAATATTCGCAGTAGCGCTCATGCGGCGGCTGCGGCGGGCTTCTCTTTAGAACTGGATATTTCTCTCATGCTGAAAAACAAGTGGACAGATCTGGTACCTTCCTATATCGGGCATTACAAGATTCTTGGAGTGTTGGGCAAAGGCGGTATGGGGGATATCTACAAAGCTGTTCAGGAACCGCTTAACAGGGTGGTGGCGCTCAAGGTTCTGCCGCCCCAGTTTTCCAGAGATGATGAATTCGCCAAAAGGTTTGAAATCGAAGCCCGGGCCATCTCTCTTCTCCAGCATCAGAATATCGTGAGCATCTTTGAGTACGGGGATGAGGACGGGTATCAGTATTTCGCCATGCAGTTTGTGGACGGAACCGATCTGGGACGCTATATCGACGACCACAGGCTTATTCCTACTTCGGAGATAATCGATATCTCAAAGCAGATCTGCAGGGGTTTGAGATACGCTCACAGCAACAGTATCATTCATCGGGATATCAAGCCTCAGAACGTACTGCTCGACAAGAAAAGAAACGCGCGGCTGAGTGATTTCGGAATCGCCAAAATATTTTCGGGAACCAATATCACCATGACCGGATCGGCGGTGGGAACTCCCGAGTACATGTCTCCCGAGCAGGCTCAGGGCAAAAAGCTGGATGTGCAGACCGATATCTATTCGCTGGGGATTGTCATGTACGAGATGCTTACCCGTAAACCACCCTTTCTGGCCAACAATCCCATGGCGGTGGCCTACAAGCAGGTGCATGAACTGCCCCTGCCTCCCTCTGTTAAGCGAAAAGACACGCCCAAGCGTCTGGAGCTTATCATTCTCAAAGCACTGAAAAAGGAGAAAAGGGCGCGTTACGATACCATTGAGGAAATGCTTGAACACCTGGATTCTGTCGACCCTTCGGAGCTGGTGGAGAAGACAACTGTTCAGTTAAGAGTACCATCCGTGAAGTTCCCCTCGGGCAAAAAGAAAGAATCCGGGTCCGAGCGCCGTATTACAGACCGGCGCAGCGGAGACCGGAGGGGGTTCAGGGGCGATACGCCCTCCTATTCCTTTTTCAGTTCGCATTACTGGCTTGAGATGGCCAGAACCCAGTGGCTCACCTGGCTTCTGCTTGCCGCTCTGGCCGCAGCCTTTCTCAAGCACATTCTCCTGGATCACGGCTGAACACGTTTCGCTCATACTGAGCCCCTTTTCGGAGTCGAAGTATGAGCATCTTTTCCGATCCGCTCATGCTGAGCCCGTCTTCGAGTCGAAGCATGTCCTGAGCAAGTCGAAGGGCATGAGCTCTCTATTCCCGTTCCCGCGCATATCGAACCGTCCTCGGGTCGGGCATGATTCCATTAAACCCTTACCAAAAAGGAGTACGGAAATGAACTCTCGGGAAAAAGGAAATTACGGTGAAAACAAAGCTGCGCAGCATCTTATTTCTCAGGGGTACACCATAGAAAGCAGAAACTACGCCACCAGAATGGGAGAAATAGACATCGTGGCCCGTTCGCCTGAAGGGGTGCTGGTGTTTGTGGAAGTCAAATCATCGGGAGGGTTTTCCTGCGGCAATCCGCTCTACTGGATCACTCCTGCAAAGCAGAAAAACCTGCTGCGTATCGCAAAGCGTTTCATGTACGAGCACGGAATTTTCAACCAGCCCTGCCGTATGGATGTGATATCAGTGGTGAGGGGCAAGGTGGATCACATAAGGAATGCCTTTCTGGTCTGAAAGAGAGTTGTCTGATGATGAATCGGAAGATCCCTTTTTGATTGGCACCTATTATGCATCGGGACAAACTGACTCCGAAAAGGTGGATGAGCTTCTGCATGTGGAGAAAAAAACTTACAAAAAAATATAAACCATGCCGAAAAAAATAATATCTGGAATGAAGGTCACATTCTCACGAAATTAAACCAGCTCCCCCCTCCCTTTATTTATTTTTCACCTCTTCATAAATCTGGCAATCCGATATTCAGGAAGGATTTTTTCACATGAATTTCATCGATGAGCTGCGCTGGAGAGGAATGGTCCAGGATGTCACTCCCGGAATCGAGGAGAAGCTTCAGAGCACAATGACCACAGGATACGTGGGATTCGACCCTACCGGCAAATCACTTCATATCGGACATATGCTGCCCATTATGCTTCTGGTGCACCTGCAGCGCTGCGGCCACAAACCCATCGCACTCACCGGAGGCGCAACCGGTCTGATCGGTGACCCTTCCGGCAAATCAGAGGAAAGAAAACTCCTTTCGGCTGATGAGGTTGCCCGAAATGTGCAGACTATCCGTACACAGCTTGAAAAGTTTCTGGATTTCAGCGATGCCGAAAACAGCGCCGAGGTGGCGAACAACTACGACTGGTTCAAGGACATGAACGTGCTGGAGTTTCTCCGGGATGTGGGCAAGCACCTTACCGTCAATTACATGGTCTCCAAGGATTCGGTGAAAAACCGCTGGGAGCAGGGAATCTCTTTTACCGAATTCAGCTACCAGCTTCTGCAGGGTTACGATTTCTACTGGCTCTACACCAACAAAAACTGTGTGCTTCAGCTGGGCGGCTCCGATCAGTGGGGTAATATCGTGAGCGGCACTGAACTTGTCAGGAGAAAGGCCGGCGGGGAAGCTTACGCGCTCACCTGTCCTCTTCTCACCCGTTCCGACGGCAAGAAGTTCGGCAAGTCCGAAGGCGGTGAGAGTGTATGGCTGGATCCGGAAATGACCAGCCCCTACAAATTCTATCAGTACTGGCTTAACTGTACCGATGAGGATGCGCCCAAACTACTGCGCTTTTTCACCCTTCTTCCCAAAGAAGAGATAACTGCTTTGGAGGAGGCTCATCAAAAAGCACCTCACGAGCGGATCATGCAGAAGGCACTGGCAAAGGATGTGACCATTCGTGTGCATTCACAAGAAGAGTACGAAAAAGCTGTGGAGGCTTCCGCCATACTGTTCGGGAAAGGTACCAACGAGGCGCTTCAGTCTCTTTCAGAGCAGGATTTCCTTTCCGTTTTCGAGGGAGTCCCCCGGGTGGAGATAAGCCGCGCTGAACTGGATTCAGGTATTCCAGTGGTCGATCTTACTTCCGAAAAAGGAAAAATATTTCCATCAAAAGGGGAAGCACGCCGCATGATAAAGCAGGGTGGGGTGTCTCTCAATAAGGTGAAGGTGAGTGATCCGGCTGACCAGATCACCTCATCCAGTCTCCTCAATGACAAATACCTGCTTTTCCAGAAGGGCAAAAAGAGCTACTTCATACTGCGTGCCGTTTGATCAAAGCGGCCACTCAGGACTTGTTTTCAAGCTGCTTTTCTCTTTCGTAATGCAGGATGGGGTCGCATTTGCCCGGGAACTTCTCGGTCACCTTGTCCTCACAACCCGAGGGACCGAGTTTGTCGCAGGTGACGCATACGTTTTCAAACCATTCATCGCTGATACCGGCCGGTTTGTTGGCGCCTTTGCCCTGGCCCCCACCCACGCTGTCCAGTTTACCCAGAATTCCCTTGGCGACTGTGGCCAGCTGCTGTGCCTGCTGAGGTGAGGCTTGACGGGCCACAAGCTGCAGGTATACCGAAAGTGCTTCCTCGATAAGACCCTTTTCTTCATTGGTCAATGACATATTCTAATCTCCTCTGGTAATTTGAATTTAAAATAGTATTTTAGATCAAGTGGTCAAAGTGTTATCAGACATGTTTTGACCTGATTCCACCGTGTTTTTTTTTATAGGATACCGCAATGGCCCATATAGTTTTTGTCTGCACAGGGAACATCTGCAGAAGTCCGATGGCAGAAGGTATACTGCGCAAAAAAATCACCGAGGCCGGACGCAGAGACATCGTCGTTACCTCCATGGGCCTTAAAGGCCTGGATCAGCACGCAGCTGCCGAGGAGGTCCTCAAGATCTGTTATGACAACGGGGTGGACCTGAAAAATCACCTTTCACGGCCGCTGATCCCCGAAGAACTGCATAAAGCGGATCTGATTTTCACCATGGAGCAGGGGCAGAGTCAGTTTCTTAAAGTCTTCTTCCCCCGTATAGAGGACAGAGTGTTTCTTCTGGGTTCCTTTCCCAAAAAAGATTCCCGGCGCGGCGATATCAAAGACCCCTACGGTGGCTCCGAGAAGGATTTTCGTAAGACCTACGATATTATTGACCGCCATATCGACAGAATTCTGCCCCATGTGGTGAGGTAGTGCGTTAGGCCTTACTTCCGTATAGTCCGGCATCCGCTTATAC
Source organism: Chitinispirillaceae bacterium (assembly GCA_046546375.1). Lineage (GTDB taxonomy): Bacteria > Fibrobacterota > Chitinivibrionia > Chitinivibrionales > Chitinispirillaceae > JAEZKC01. Next base: position 101,128 of record JBKGXV010000003.1, read on the forward strand.
TGAGCTTGTCGAAGTATGAGCTCATTTTTTCAGAAAAGCTCATATTCAAATTGAAAGGTACGGCTCTCGAGCGGAAGACGGGAGCAACACGAGCGGCACGGTCCGGCGTTGAACGTTGAGCGCTGAAACCTCCTCACCCCAGATGCCATCCGCCGTCCACCGGAATAACGGTCCCGGTGACATATTCATTCTCCACCAGAAAACGGAACGCATGGCGGATGTATTCCACATCGCCGGTTCTGCCCAGAGGAATGAGGTCTGCCAAAGCACTGAAATCTTTTTCACTTTCGCTTTTGGATTTGAGAATGGCGCCGGGAGCAATGGCGTTCACCCGTATTCCGGGGGCCAGAAGGGATGCCTGCTGCTTTGTAAGTTCGCCAAGTATCTTCTTGGAGATCCGGTAGTTCTGGTATCGTGAACTGAACCTGTTCACATGGGCGTCGGTGAAATTTATTATCCAGCCGCTTTGTACACTCTTTGCGAAACGGGCGGCAAGTCTGTTCGGTATCAGCACATTCACATTGAGGGTGTTTTCCAGGTGGTCTGGGTCTGACAGGTTTCCCTCGGTGAAAACGGAGGCGCTGTTTATCAGTCCCGTCAATTGCACGGGAAGTGAGTGTATCTCATCAATAAGCTCTTCGGGAGAGTCCCTGAGTTCTTTGTGAACGAAAAACACTCGCTTGTCGTTTTGGAAAATTTCCTTTGCCGGTTCGGGACTGCTCCGGTAGTGAATCACCACATGAAAACCCATATCGAGACTTTCATGTGCCAACTCGAGTCCTATTCTGGCTGATCCTCCTGTAATCAGAACTGCTTCGGGGTTTTGATTCATGACATGAAATTAGGTAATTTCCAATGTATCCGCAAACAGTTTGAAAAGAGTGGCCAATGAGAATAACAGACAGTCTTCTGGACGAGTTCAACGGAACGGTTTCAGGCGAAACCACCATAGGAAAGAAAATCGTCCGCTCGGGAAAAGAACACCTCTGGGAGCCTCGGGCCGGCACACATATCGATACCGTGGTTATTCACTATATAAGTGCTGTGCAGAGTAATTCCCGCAACCCCTACAATCTGGCTTCGCTTCTGGATATTTTCTGCAGCTACGGGGTCAGCAGTCATTACTTGATCAGCCGCAGGGGTAAGGTGTACCGGCTGGTTCCCGAAGATCGGAAAGCGTGGCATGCCGGAAAAAGTATCATGCCCTCGCCTGATGACCGGACCGGGGTGAATGAATTTTCAGTAGGTGTAGAGCTTATGGCTACCGAAAATTCCGGTTTCTCTTCACTTCAGTACAGAAGTCTCTGCAGGTTGTGTGCGGACATGGAGAGACGCTACGGGAAAAAAATGAAGTATGTGGGTCATGATCAGATCGCCGGTAGCCGGGCTGTGGAAATGGGGCTGCGAGGAGAACCGAAGCCCGATCCGGGACCGCGTTTTGACTGGGATTATTTCAGAGAGAGTCTGGAATGGTTCAGGTCCGGGCTCTAAAAAGGTTTTGCTTTTTGATACGGCAATGGCATAATGGATACTGTGTAATGGGTGCGTATCTTGCACGTGAGCGGCACAAATAATCATTTTTGAATAATGTTTGAGCCGCTTTTAAAGCAAAGCGCTTAAATGAATTTTTAAGGATAAAACAGCCGGTTTCAAATTATTAGTGGTTTTTACCGCTCAGGAGGTGCAGGGGTATGTTGAAAAAAAGTTGGATCATGAAAACAGTTTTCTGTGCTTTGGCGCTTATTGTTCTGCCGGCAAGAGTGCTTTGCGATGCGGCGTTCGATAAGCTTATCGCAGAAAAAAAGTATCAGGAAGCTTTGGATTATGCTGATGAGAAGATTCCAGCCTCTGACCGGGACGGAAAAATCTGGGCGGAACTGGCTAAGGCAAACGATGCACTGGGAATGACCGAAAAGGCTTTGGCCTGTTATCTTGTCTCCTGGAGAATGAACTCCGAAGATTATCAGTCTCTATTGGGTGCCGCTCAGGTCTACAACAAGCTCGAGCAGCATGACAACGCGGCAAATATGGCCCAGAAGGCGCTGGAGCTGAAATTCACCGCCCAGGCAAGCTGGGAATATGCACGTGCCTGTATTGCTCTGGGTAAACCGGCTGATGCCAAAAAAGCTCTGGAGAAGGTGATTGAAGAGGATTCCTCCAACATGATTGCCAACAGGGAATTGGGGAATATCTATTATGATGAAGGGTCCTATACGAAAGCCGTTCCCCTGATAAAGAGAGCTTATAAAGAAAAAGCTGACGGGGAAGTCGCCTTCAAGCTTGGCAAATCCTATGTGGAGATCGGCGTGGCAGACAGTGCGCTGGTGTATCTGGAAAAAGCGGTTGCACAAAATGCCAAAATTTCAGAAAGCTCTCTTTACATTGCTCGGGCTCAGTTCGGCTTGAAAAAGTACGCCGATGCTATTGAGGGGTTCAAGAAAGTTTCAAAAGATCAGATGACCGCCATGGATCACTACATGGTTGCTGTCTCCAAAGAGAAAACCAAAGACAAGGCCGGAGCTATAGAAGACTATCAGAAAGCAATTGATGCGTTCGGTGATGAAACCAAAAAGGAAGCGCTTCTGGCCCGGGAGAAAGCTGCACGAGCCCATATGGAAAAACAGGCTTTTTCCAAAGCATTGCCACTGCTTCAGTTTGTGGTGAAAGCTGATGAGAAAGGGAAAGTGGTATCGGATATCTACTTTCTTCTCGCCGATGCCCATCAGGGTATGGACAATGCAAAAGAGGCAATCAGCAGTTTGGAGAAGGCCATATCACTCGATTCCAAAAATATTGAGGCGTATGCCCGACTGGCTGACCTTTATGAGAAAAACGGGCAGAGTGAAAAGGCCAAAAGCACATTCGAGACCATGATGTCTCTGGATCCCAAAAACCCCGATGTATTTCTCTCTTTGGGACAATACAACCTTAAAGCTGAACGTTACGATGAGGCTCTCAAGCATTTCCAGAAAAGCAACAGTCTGCGCAAGAGCGCTGCGGCTTCGGAGGGAATGGCCATTGCCTACCACAATCAGGAAAACATCGCCAAGGCTCAGGAAATGGCCAAAGCTGCGATTGCTCTGAACCCCAATATCTGGCAAGCAAGAGTTATTCTTGCTCACACTCTCATAAATAACGAGAACTATAAAGATGCTCAGGAACAGGCTGAATTCCTAGCTGAAAAAGAGCCTGAGAATGTGGAATATCTTTCCATGCTTGCCACCTGCTACGATAAAAACGGGGTTGAGGACAAGCTGGCCGAAACTGATAAGAAGATAGTCGAGCTGGATCGCAAAAACGTGGAATCCAGGCTTCGTCTGGCCCGCTATGCGGATAAAAAAGAAGATGTTGAGACTGCCTATAAAATGTACAAGGAAGTTTCTCTTCTTGATCCCAAAAATGAAGCGAGCTTCCGCCGGCTGGCCGAATTGTCCAGGGAAAAAGGAGAGAAAACAGATGCCATTTCATATCTGGAAAAATACCTGAAACTCTCTCCGAAGGACGCCGTGGCACAGAGAGATCTGGGTGATCTGCTTTATGAGCAGAAGAAACTGGATGCGGCTCTTAAATGCTACAGGGCAGCTATCAAAATCGATCCAAACCTCAAAGGATTTCACAAAAGATATGCCGAGATCGTTATTGCAAAAGGGCAGACTGATGAGGTCATAAAAGCTCTATCGACCCTGATTGAAAACGACGAGGCTGATTTCGGTACTTATACCACTCTGGGTATGATCTACCAGAAAAGAAAACAGCACGAAAAAGCCATTGACATGTATTCCAAGGCTCTTCAGCTGGATCCTCAGAACCTCGATGCACTCACGGCGCTTGGAACGAGTCAGGCCGAAAGCGGGGATCTCAACTCGGCAATCATCAGCTATGAACAGGCTGTCATGATGAACCCCGAAGCGGGTAAGGAATTCAAGGATCTCGGTGATCTCTACACCAGGCAGGAAAAGAACGCTGAAGCAATCAAAGCGTATATGAAATATCTGGACAAGGTTCCCACCGACAAGAAAGTGGCAAAGAAAATCGGAAAAACCCTCTTTGAAGAAAAGAGATACAAGGAAGCTGCCAAGTATATGAAAATGGCACAGTCCGAAGATGCCGAATATCTGGTGATGTATTCAGAGGCATGTCTGAGATCGGACAAGACAAAGGAAGCCATTTCCACTCTGGAGGAGCTCAGGGAAAGAAAAAAGCTTTCCAACAGAAAGGATGTGCTCAAGATTCTTGCCGAAGCTTACGAGAAGACTGAGGACAGGAAGAATGCGGCCGCAACCTATGCCGACTACATTGGTATCAAAGGGGTGAAAGATGCCCAGGCTGCTTATAAAGCCGGAACCCTTTACGAAGAAATCGATACAGCCAAAGCCATTGATATTTATTCAATGAATATAAGGAATTACCCTGATGATTTCCGCAACAGGCTCAGATTGGGACTTTTGTATTCTCAAAATGAGGAAACACTTTCCAAAGCACTTCCGCTGCTCAAGAAGTGTACTGGCATCGCAGATTCTCTGCCAAAGGTATGGCTTGAACTGGCGCGGGTGTACGGGAAGATGCGCAAAACCGATAAGGAACTGGAGGCTTATCAGAATTTCGCGAAATCAGATCCTCAGCACCCTGAAGCCAACAAAAAAATCGGTCTTTTGCTGATGGGCAAAGGTGACTATACCAATGCCATGGTGCATCTGGAAATCGCCAATACTGTAGCTCCCGATGATCCGCAAATAATGACGTATCTGGCGCGGGGGTATGAAAGAACCGACCGCATGGATGAGGCTATCAGTCTGCTTGAAAAGGCCAAGAAGGCGCAACCCGAGGACGGTGATATCCGTTTTCAGCTCTTTCGGCTTTACGAGAAGGCCGGGCAGACCAAAAAGGCGCAAAAGGAGATCAAGCAACTGGTTGAGCTAAAGGAGGACAATCGCTATCTGATGCTTTACGGCAAGGCGCTTATTGAGCAGAAAAAGGTTAAAGAGGCGCAGAAGGTGGTCGATCAGATTCTTGAGGAGGATCCGGAAAACATCGATGCGCTGATGCTCAAGGGAGAGGTGCAACGTGCCAAAAAGAAGTGGGATGAGGCCAGGGAGACGTACAGATTCATCTATACAATGATTCCCGATTACGCCCCCGCATTCCATGAAACCGCGGAAGTTTATATGTACAGTTCAAGGCCCAAGCCGTCTTTTGCCAAAGCTTTCTACAAAAGAGCTCTGATGAAGGACTCGACCTATGCACCTGCTCATCTGGGTCTGGCCAGGCATGCCAAGAAATGGGAGAAGGATGAAAAGAAATATATGGAGCATTTGGAAAAGGCGGCCAAGCTAGCACCGGACAACGAGGAGATAGCCGGGGAGCTCAAGAGGGCAAAGAAATAGTATATTTGGGCTTTTCGGTGGATATTAAGGCACCCGTTGAAATGCGGGTGCTTTTTTTG
>JBKGXV010000004.1:0-81722 GCA_046546375.1 Chitinispirillaceae bacterium
ACTATGATATTGAGTCCCGTTCAATACTTGTCTTATTAAAAACACAGCTGATTTGACACAGCTGATTTGGCGAGCTAGTTCTGAAGAGAGACTGGTGGGAAAATAAGGGAGAAGAATTGCCGAAGCCCGGATTCGAACCGGGACGGTGTTGCCACCGCTGGATTTTGAGTCCAGTGCGTCTACCAATTTCGCCACTTCGGCTTCAAAACGGTTAAAATTTAATTAAACGGAAAGAGAAAAGCAAAGCGGAAATGCGAAAAAAGACCGAATTTTTCTAAAGCTCACCCATATCCAGTCCACCCGACCAGCTTTGCTCATCTTCCTCATCCTCTTCGCAATCATCCGCACTATTCAAGTGCTCTATTGTATCCTCAATGATAGCGGGCGCATTCACCTCAATGAATTCACAGATGTCATCACTGTCCAAATCTCCGTTTTCTCTGAAATATTCAAGCAGAGATAGTCCAGTCGACATCATGATGTTGTGTACCAAATTCTCATCATACAATCTGCAATGCCTGCCGGCCATGTAATACCTCCGATTCGATTTTCAAACTCCGCACAAACCCCGCCTGATGCAATATCCAGATGTTTAATCATGCAGGTCTGTGCAACTGATTTTAATTATACCGACAGGGTAAATTGTAGTCAATCCAATTCGGTCCGCACTTCCGAACAATCACTGCGGCAAGTGTGCCTCCACAGCTGCTGCAGTATCAAAATAAGCCTCATACCTCTGTATTCTGCCATTTCTGAATGATACAAAATGTGCGAAACCGGAATCCCAAACACGACCATTGTGAATCACATGACCTCTGTAAAATCCCAGAGCGACTACGTTGTCTTCCTGAGCTACATATTCACCCGGCCTGAAGTCAACAACGTCTTCAGATTCGTTGCGGATTTTGAAAAACCGCAACACCTGTTCACGACCAAGCCACCTTCCCCCGTAAGGTACATGCTTCATAACCGGATATTTCCAAACCACATCAGAACTGCACATTTCTACAAATCCTTCATAATCATCCGATTTCATCAGATCAAAAGCCCGCTTCAGGTACTGCACATTCTGAACCTCACCCATGAATCCCTCCTTTCGGTTCACCTGTTCATAAAAAAAGCAAAGAATACGCCTCGGGATTGCGGGCACAAACATTTTCTTTGACTCAATGTGGGACATCTTTTATTTTAACCCTTCGCTTATGCAAGATTTACCATTCTTGAGCGAAATGATACAAGGGCGTTTAGCTCAGCTGGTTAGAGTACTACCTTGACATGGTAGGGGTCACTGGTTCGAGTCCAGTAACGCCCATATTTTCAACTAACATGCTCCTCGGTTCACCTCTTACCCCGGGGCACCTTGCAGCGAGGTTCTATCCGCGCTCCTGGCCTAGCACGAAACAGAGGATGAAATCAAAACAGCTGTTTATCTTCAATATCTGTAGTTTTGGAAGAAAAAATGAATATAGTACTACCCGACGGGAAAAACATCTCGGTGGCGGATAATTCATCCGCAAAAAATGCTGCCGAAGCAATCAGTCCCCGCTTGGCCAAAGCCGCTATCGCATGCAGGATCAACGGCGAACTCAAAGACTTAAATACATCATTAAACGAAGACGACCAGGTTTCCATAATCACTTTCGATAATCCGGAAGGCAAATCAATCTTCTGGCACTCCTCGTCACATATTCTGGCTCAGGCGGTTCAGGAGCTGTTCCCTTCTGCCAAAATCGCGATCGGACCGGCAATTGAGAACGGCTTTTACTACGACTTTGATGTGGAAACTCCTTTCACCAATGAAGACATTGCGGCAATTGAAAAAAAGGCCAAAGAGATTATTTCACGCAAGATCCCATTGGAGCGCAGTGAACCGAGCAAGGAAGAATTGAAGGAAACATTCACAGAAAGAAACGAGCCCTATAAGCTTGAGCTGCTGGCTGATGTAGAAGGTCGTCCCAGCATGTATCGTCAGGGCGACTGGATAGATCTGTGCCGCGGCCCCCATGTGCCCAACACCGGCTATGTGAAAGCTTTCAAACTGCTTAGCGTAGCTGGAGCCTACTGGCGGGGAGATGAGAAAAACCGCATGCTTCAGCGTATTTATGGTATTTCCTTTCCCAAGCAGTCGATGCTCGAAGAGTACCTCACACTTTTAAAGGAAGCTCAGAAGCGTGATCACAGAAAGCTTGGAAAAGAACTGGAACTCTTCTCCTTTCATCAGGAGGGAGTCGGTTTTCCGTTCTGGCATCCCAAAGGCATGGTTGTCTACAATGCGGTTCTGGATTTCTGCCGAAAAGAACATGTGAAAGCCGGATATCAGGAGCTTAAAACTCCCATTATACTAAATGAGGAGTTATGGAGAAAGAGCGGGCACTGGGATAAATACAGAGACAACATGTATTTCACCCAGATAGATGAAAATACTCATGCGGTGAAACCCATGAACTGTCCCGGCCATCTGCTCATCTACAAGGCCCTGCCACATTCGTATCGTGAATTTCCCATCAAATACTGCGAATTCGGGCTCGTTCACAGACACGAGAAGTCCAGTACCATTCATGGTTTATTCAGGGTACGGCAGTTTACTCAGGATGATGCTCACATTTTCTGTCTTCCCGATCAGATCGAGGAGGAAATCACCAAAGTCATTTCCTTCATCACCCATATCTACAGCACATTCGGATTTGATGATTACAAAATAGAGCTTTCAACCCGTCCGGAGCAGTACATCGGCTCGCCGGAGATATGGGACAGAGCGGAAACTGCCTTGAAAAATGTTTTGGAACATCAGAAAATCGATTATCAGCTCAATCCGGGCGATGGTGCCTTTTATGGTCCGAAAATTGATTTTCACATTAAAGATGTTCTCAAACGCAGTTGGCAGTGCGGGACTATCCAGCTTGATTTCAGCATGCCCGAAAGATTCGGACTGGAGTACACCGATGCGGACGGAGAAAAGAAGCGTCCGGTGATGATTCACCGCGCTTTGCTGGGATCGATGGAACGTTTCATTGGAATACTGCTTGAGCATTATGGAGGAGCTCTTCCTCTCTGGTTGTCACCCGTTCAGTGCAGGATTCTTCCCATTTCCGAAAAATATATGGAATATGCCCGTAAGGTGCAGAAACAGGCCTTCGAGAACGGGATCAGAGTCGAGCTGGATGACAGAAACGAAAAAGTCGGTTACAAAATCCGCGATGCGGAAACGAAAAAGATCCCATTCATGGTTGTGGTGGGTGAAAAAGAGCAGGAAGCGGGCACGGTATCTTTGCGCAGGCACTCAAAGGGAGATCTTGGCACCCGCAGTGTTGAGGAGTTCATAGAGGAGCTTCACAACCTTTCCGTTCCCGGCTCAAAAGAATAAACCAAATAATAGGAGGTTCATTATTAACAGATTTCGTATGCCACATAAACGGGATGATGGAACACGCATAAACAATGAAATCCGCGTTCCTCGAGTCAGAGTTATTCTTCCGGACGGAGAAGCTTTGGGTATAGTTCCCCTGGGGGAAGCTCTTTCCAAAGCAGAATCCTATGAACTTGATCTCGTTGAAGTTGCACCAAATGCTGATCCTCCCGTATGCAGGATAATGGACTACGGGAAATTCAAGTATGAGAAATCCAAAAAAGCCAAAGAAGCCAAGAAAAAGCAACATGTTGTACACCTTAAGGAAATCAAGTTCCATCCCAAAACAGATGAGCATGATTTCAGATTCAAAATCGATCATGCACGCAAATTTCTCCTCAAGGGTGACCGGGTCAAAGCCACAGTGGTATTCCGAGGCAGGGAGATAACCCATCTTGATTTCGGAAAAAGGATTCTCAACCGTATGGATGAGGAACTGGCCGATCTGGCTCAGGTGGAGATGGCAAGCAAAATGGAGGGGCGCAATATGATATCCATATATGTCCCGGACAAAACCAAAATAAAAGAAGCTCTGCGCAAGATTGAAAACGAAAAAAAGAGAAAAGCAGAAGAGGAATAACATTATATAAACAACGGCCCGCAGGGGACGTTCAGCTTACAAACGGAGTTTTACCATGCCCAAAATGAAGAGTCGAGCAGCTGCTCGCAAACGTTTCAGTCTTACTGCCAACGGTCATGTGAAGCGTAAGAAGGCTTACAAAAGCCATATCCTCAACAAAAAAAGCAGAAAACGCAAGCGCAACCTGCGCAAATCCACTTTGGTATTCGAAGGAATGGAGAAGAAAGTCGCTCTCCAGGTTGAGGTCTGAGTAATTCACAAATTATAAATAAAGGAGTTTCAACATGCCCAGGGCAAAAAACCGTGTCGCTTCACGTGCACGCCGCAAAACAATCGTAGGTCAGACTGCCGGGTATTTCGGTAAACGGAAAAGTTGTATTACTATTGCCAAGGATGCCTTCTACAGAGCAGGTGTGTATGCCTACAGAGACCGCAGACAGAAAAAACGCAACTTCCGCTCTCTGTGGATTATGCGCATCAACGCCGCCGCCCGGCTTAACGGAACCACATACGGCAAACTCATCTCCGGGCTGAAAGCAAAGGGAGTGGAGCTTGACCGCAAGAGCTTGGCCCACCTGGCGGTTCATGAACCCGACGCCTTCGCCAAGCTCGTGCAGACTGTGGCATCCTGAATCGGAGAACGCCAGAGGCCAGTAGCCGGAACGGTTTTACAGGCGAGTAATTCTGTATCTTGCGAATTCTTACATAATGGCCGGCCTGTGTGCAATCTGGCAGACAGTCGGCCATATTCTTTATTGTTGCACAAAGACAACCAGTTCTAGCTCAGAGCTAAGGATCATCAAAACATGAGTGAAGAAAACAGAGCAACATACACTTTGGAATCTCTGGATCAGCTCCAGAGCAGTGCCCTTTCGGAACTGGAAGGGATTAAAAGCGGAGAAGCTGCTGAGCAGTTCCGGATTAAATATCTGGGAAAAAAGGGAATTCTGCGCAGTGTAATGAAATCTCTGGGTTCAATCGCCCCCGAACAACGCAAACAGTTCGGTGCCAGAGCTAATGAATTACGTTCCACTGTGGAGTCGAAATTCAATGAAGCACCCTGGAAGAGTAAAATGGATGAACGCAAAAACAAAGCGTTCGACCCTACCCTTCCCGGTTACCCTTTTCCTTCCGGCACACTGCATCCACTTCTTCAGATAAGGGAGAAGATAAGGGACATATTCCTAAGTATGGGGTTTTCAATCGCTTACGGCCCGGAGGTGGAGAGCGATTATTACAATTTCGAAGCACTGAACACTCCCCCTCATCACCCAGCCCGTGACATGCAGGATACTTTCTACATAGACGAGAAAGTGCTTCTGAGAACCCATACTTCACCGGTTCAAATCAGGGTAATGGAAAAACTGACCCCTCCCATCCGGGCCATTATGCCGGGAAGAGTTTATCGCAATGAAGAAATCAGCTCCAGAAGCTATTGCCTTTTTCACCAGGTAGAAGGTCTTTATGTGGATGAAAACGTAAGCTTCTCCGATCTTAAAGGAACCCTTCTTGCCTTCTCGAAACGCTTTTTCGATGAGAAAACTGAGATAAAGATCCGTCCAAGCTTTTTCCCTTTCACCGAGCCCAGTGTGGAAATTGATGTCAAATGTTTTCTGTGCAAGGGAACGGGATGCAGTATCTGCAAACAGACCGGATGGCTGGAGGTTCTGGGAGCGGGAATGGTTCATCCCAATGTGCTTAAAAGCGCGGGAGTAGATCCTGAAAAATACACAGGTTTCGCATTCGGCATGGGAATAGAACGTATCGCATTGCTCAAATACGGAATTGATGATATTCGGCTTTTTTTCGAAAACGATGTGCGTTTTCTTAAACAGTTCTAAAAAAAACAGCCTACATTTCAGATATTGTACGGTAAACAGTTAACTGAAAACGGAAAATTTCACGCAGAGGCGCAGAAAAGAATAGGTTGCGGATGGAAATGCCTGTTTCGGCTTTAAAGATCTGAGTTCATATAGGCTACGCAGTCCTCATTCGGGGATTCAGAAGACTCTGCTGAACGCTAAACGATAAACGGACAACGAACTTATGAAAATAGTGTACAGCTGGCTTAAGGATTTTGTCGATATCGATCTACCTGCCCAGGAAGTGGCGGATGCTCTCACCAGTGCCGGACTGGAGGTTGCTTCAGTTACCGAAATCACCATTCCACAAGGAGTTAAGGTGGCCCGGGTAACATCGGTAGAACCGCACCCGAATGCAGACAGGCTCAGCTTGTGCAAAGTTGAAGCCGGTTTGGGAGAAGAGCTCCAGATAGTCTGCGGCGCGCCCAACGTAAAAACGGGAATGATATCGGCTTTGGCCACCGTAGGCACTAAGCTTACAGACGATTTCACAATCCGCAAAGCCAAAATTCGTGATGTGGAATCAAAAGGCATGCTCTGCTCTGAAGATGAACTGGGTATTTCAGGCGAACACAGTGGAATTCTTTCTTTCCCTCCGGAGTATCAGGTTGGTGATGAGCTTTCGAAATATTATCCGGATGATGCGGTGATCGAGATCGAAATAACACCGGACAGAGGCGACTGCCTTAGTATGATCGGTGTCGCCAGAGAAGTCTGTGCCCGCTTCAACCTTCCCATGAAAACTGTAGCAAAAAGACCCCGGGAAAAGAATGGTGATCCAATCGGATCGGCCATTTCGGTGGTAATTGAATCCCCGGAGCGCAACCCCCGTTACATGGGCAGGCTGGTACGGAATGTGAAAATAGGCCCCTCCCCGGACTGGATGCAGCATCGTCTCATACTGGCGGGATTACGTCCCATAAACAATGTGGTGGATATCACCAACTACATTCTTCTGCAGTATGGTCAACCTATGCATGCCTTTGATTACAACACCATCGAGGATCAAAAGATTGTTGTCCGTACGGCAAAAAACCAGGGAACCTCCACTTTCACTACTCTGGATGAAGTTGAGAGAAAGCTTGTCGATGATGATCTGCTCATCTGCGATGGGAAACGTCCTGTCGCACTTGCTGGAATCATGGGTGGAGCAGGTTCCGAAATAACTGAAACCACAACGGATGTATTTCTGGAATGTGCTTTTTTCGAACAGATCGGGGTACGCAAAACCTCCAAGCGACTGGGACTATCAACCGATTCTTCCTATCGTTTCGAGCGGGGAGTAGATCCTGCCCAAGGCCTTGAAGACGCGTTAGACACTGCAGCCGAACTTATGCGCGAGACGGCTGGTGGATCGGTATCGGTAGGAAAAATCGACAACTACCCTATCCCCTTCTCGGAAAAGAAGGTACCCCTGCGGCCTTCAAAGGCAAACAGACTTTTGGGAGTTGAATTCTCAATCGATGAAATAATTGGATATCTCACGTCTTTGGGTATGAAATGCAAGGCACTATCAGAAGATGAAGTACAGTGCAGTGTACCTCTTTTCAGGCATGACATAAATGAAGAGATTGATCTGGTGGAAGAAGTGGGACGCTTGTACGGCTATGATAACATTCCCACAGCAGAAACTGCCGATATTGCTCTTGATAAACACCCTGCCACAGCAGAGCTGAACAGGGATAATGCACGCAATGCCTTGTGTTACTTCGGATTAAATGAGCTTGTGACCAACAGCATGACTTCCGAAGAACAGCGCAGTCTCCTTACGCCTTCAACAGAATCCGTAAGTCTTCTTAATCCGCTCAGTCCCGACATGGCTCAGATGCGTACTACTTTGGCTGGAAATCTTCTGGAGACAGTAGCTTACAATTTGAACCGGAAAAACACCAACAATCGTTTTTTTGAAATCGGCAAAATTTTTGAACCGGATAAAAAATCCGGATTGGCTACGGAGCGTGACATCCTGGCCATTGTTATTGAAGGAAGTTATTTCGCCCATGCCTGGAACAACAATCCTCTTTCTGCTGATTTTTTCGTTCTCAAGGGTATTCTTGAGGCGTTTGCGGATCATTGCAGAATAAGTGGACTGAAATATAATCGGCTTGAATCTCAAACTCCTCTTTATGCAGCTGAAGCCGCTTCACTTTCCGGCCCGACGGGAATTACTGGAACCATGGGGCGCATTTCAGAAAAAATATGTGATCATTACGGAATCAAAAGCACTGTCTTTTATGCGCAACTTGATCTGACTGAGTGGCTCAGCACAGAAAAATCCTTACCTGAGTACCGTTCTTTACCCAAATTTCCTGCACTGGAAAGGGATTTCAGCTTTGTTATGCCGGAAGAACTGCTTTCCGATACAGTCAAAGTGGAGATTCAGAGCATCTCAAATCTTGTGCAGAATGTACGTCCCTTCGATGTGTACCGAGGTGAAAAACTGGGGCAAGGACGTAAGAGTGTTACATTTTCAGTTGAGTTCCGTTCTCAGGAGAAGACTCTCAGCGATAAGGATGTGGAAGGAATATGTAATCAGATCATTTCCACAATGGAAAAGAAACACAAGGCGGTGCTTCGCAGCTAAGGTCTTTCTGAAATGCCGCAAATAAAAATTCTGCGAGTATCATTGTCAAATGACGACTTTTAGTATATATTCTTTATATGAATAATTTACGGGGTTTCTATTAACTCATGGCTTTGTGCTGATTTGAGCGTCCCCGAACCGGAAATAGAAAACGCCGGAGAACCGGCTTTTAAAGATAGATTTCAAAGAAGGGAGCCGTTTTGTCTATTGAATTACTTTCGCAGTTAGAAGATAAAATTGAAATGCTTCTGGTGATGCTTGAAGAGCACAAAGACGAAAAAATACGACTTAAGCAGTCACTGGAGCAGTCAGACGAAAGAATTTCCGAGCTGGAGAGGGAAAACCAGGACCTTTCATCCCAGCTTGAATCACTAAGGGCTGATGCCGACGGACGTCAGGAAAAAATTAATTCCGCGGCAGAACGAATACAGGGGTTACTGAGCAAGTTGGAGTCAGTACAGTAACCTACACAGAGCGGGTGGGGGGTACCTATGAGCTCGGAAAGTATTCGGGTGGTAATCTTTGGAGTCGAGTATTCCATCAAAGGTGATGTGGATACTGAAACAACCAAACAGGTTGCTCAATATGTTAATTCCAAAATAGCGGAACTGCATGAAATATCCGCTTGCAGGGATAATGTAAAAATTGCAGTTTTGTCAGCACTCAACATTGCAGGCGAGCTGTTCGAAACCAAAGCAAAACACGAAGAGGATATGAAAAAATTGAAGGAATACCAAGACAGGGTCGAAACACTTTCAAAGAAACTAGAATCGCTCCTTGAGGCATAATCTCTTCAATTCCAATCATTGCCTACCATAGTCTCCCCTGGCCCATGGGCTGAAAACCCCATGAGCATCCGCTCCGAGTGATATGAATTTTCCGGGTAACCGGAGAACAGCATTCATCTTTTTTGTTACAGGAAAACTCGATCCGGTTTGACCGGTCGTTTCATATATACATAAACACTTGATGCATAACCATTTCAGGAGGTTTTAATGGGACTCCCCTACATCTTTATACTCATCGGTGTCGGTTGCGCACTGGGCTTCGCAGGCGGCTTCTTCTGGCGCATCCTCACCGACCGGAATTTCAAAAGAAAGCACGAAGAGGAGCTTCGAAAAGAAGCTGAAAGGATTCTCAAAGAAGCAAAGAATGAAGCTGAACTTCAGAAAAAAACCGCCATACTGGAAGCAAAAGACGAATGGTTCAAGGCTAAATCTGATTTTGAACGCGATGCCAACAAAACGCGCGACCAACTCCGCCAGGAACAGCAACGCATAAAAGAATCTGATCTTGAACTCAAGAGACGCGAAGAAGTGATCTCCAAAAGAGAAAACGAATTCAACGCACGTGAAAGCTTCCTGAATTCAAAAGAAAAAACACTGCGCACAAAAGACAACGAACTGAACCGCCTCATTTCCCTTGAAAATGAAAAACTGGAGAAAATCTCTCATATGACCCAGGAAGAAGCAAAAAAGCTGCTTCTTGAAAACCTTGAGGGTCAGGTGCGCTATGAGTGCGCCCAAATGATAAAGGAAATCAAAGATCAGGCTAAATCCGAAGCGGAAAAAGAAGCCAAAGAAATTGTAGTTCAATCAATTCAGCGTTGTGCAGCCGATACGACCGTGGAATCTACTGTTTCTGTGGTGCATCTGCCCAGTGATGAGATGAAGGGCAGAATCATCGGCCGCGAAGGTAGAAACATCCGTTCCTTTGAAGAAGCCACCGGTATCGATGTCATAGTGGATGATACTCCCGAAGCGGTGATTCTTTCCGGGTTCGATCCTATTCGCCGTGAAATCGCCAGATTAGCACTTGAAAAGCTTATCACCGATGGAAGAATACATCCGGGACGCATTGAGGAGCTCATCAAGAAAAGCGAAAAAGAGCTTGAGAAAATCATGAAGGAATCGGCCGAGGAGATCATCTTTGAACTGGATGTTCATGGACTCAAACCCAAAACGGTAGAGATGCTCGGGCGTCTGAAATACCGCACCTCCTACGGTCAGAATGTGCTTCAGCACAGTAAGGAAGTTGCGATCCTCGCCGGTCTTATGGCTACTGAGCTTGGCCTTGATTCCAAAACCGCCATCCGCGCCGGACTGCTTCACGATATCGGAAAGGCTATCGACCGGGAAACAGAAGGTACACACTCTGAGCTCGGTGCCGAAATGGCAACCAAGGCAGGAGAAAACGAAGTCATCTGCAACGCAATTGCGGCTCATCACGAAGATGTCGCCCCTATTTCCATGTACCCCATACTCATACAGGCGGCGGACACTATCAGCAGCACCCGTCCGGGTGTGCGCCGTGAGACTCTGACCAACTATATCAACCGTCTCACGAAACTGGAAGAGATCGCCGATTCCTTCAGAGGGGTCCAGAAGGCGTATGTAATCCAGGCCGGACGGGAAATAAGAGTTATGGTTGAGCCGGAAGTCATAAATGATGCACAGGCCCAGGAACTGGCCGGACAGATATCTCTGAAAATCCAGGATGAGATGGAATATCCCGGACAGATCAAAGTAACCATTATCCGAGAAAGCAGATTCACTGAATTTGCCAAATAAGACATGAGAATACTATTTATTGGTGATATTTTCGGAAATCCCGGAAGGAGAGCTCTCGCAGAGAGGCTCTCCTCTCTTCTTGAGGAGCATCATATCGATGTCTGCATCGGTAATGGTGAAAATGCAGCAGGTGGACGCGGTCTCACCAAAAATCTCTACAGAAAACTGCGTAAATACGGAATGGATGTCCTTACAGGAGGGAACCACTCCTTTTCTGTAGCGGATAAGGATTATTCATTCATGAATGATCCACCGGTCCTAAGACCGCTTAATTACCCCCCCGGCAATGTAGGGCACGGCTCCACTCTTTTCACACTCCCTGACGGTCGGAAAATAGGTGTGGTCAATCTTATGGGACGGACCTTTATTCATGAAACTCTGGACTGTCCTTTTCGATCCGGTGAACAGGCTATAAAGGAACTTAAACAGCATACGCCTGTTATTCTGGTCGATTTTCATGCGGAGGCCACAAGTGAGAAGGCTGCTTTAGCCTGGCATGTTGACGGGATGGCCAGTGCTGTAGTAGGAACACACACTCATGTACAAACTGCTGATGAGCGCATACTGCCCAAAGGCACCGCATACATTACAGATGTGGGAATGACCGGCCCGGAGAAATCCATTATTGGGATGAAACCGGAGGGGGTAGTCAAAAAGTTTCTTCTTCAAACCTATGTCCGTTTTGAACCAGCTGATGACAGCCCCATGATAAATGGAGTCGTTATTGAAGCAGAGGATACTACCGGACATGCGGTTTCGATCTCAAGAGTTTTCGAGCGGGTGAATTTCAAATGAATTCAGCGTTTACCTTTCTTCCCCCATCAGAATCGGAATTTCCCTACACAGTATCGGAAATAAACAGCGGAATCGCACAGAAGCTGGAAACAGGCAATACTGTTGTATGGGTGGAAGGTGAATTATCCAATTGGAAACGTGCGTCAAGTGGTCACTGCTATTTTCGTCTCAAGGATGAGCAAAGCCAGATACCGGCAGTAATGTGGCGTTCAACCACCTCACAGCTCACATTTGAACCGGAGGATGGTTTGGCCGTGATGGCGATCGGATCAATCCGCGTGTATCAGCGTGGCGGCTATTACCAGCTTGATATCCACAGAATGATGCCTGCAGGACAAGGCGCGCTTCATCTGGCTTTTGAAAAACTGAAGGAAAAGCTTCTAAAAGAGGGGCTGTTCGACCCGGAACACAAGAAACCACTCCCCCGCTCCCTTAAGTCTATAGGTGTTGTAACCAGCAAAACTGGAGCCGCTATCAGAGATATTGTCAGGGTGGTTTCTTCAAGAGCCCCGCAAACGGACATTGTTCTGGTTGATACTGCGGTACAGGGAGATAAAGCTCCTTCAGAAATCGACAGTGCGATTCAGCAGCTCAATCATTACGGCAATGTGGATCTGATGATAGTGGGCAGAGGCGGCGGCTCAATAGAGGATCTCTGGGCTTTCAACGATGAAAAAGTGGCACGCGCGATTTTCGAATCTGAAATTCCGGTAATTTCTGCCGTAGGCCACGAAATAGATTTTACCATAGCAGATTTCGTGGCGGATGTCAGAGCAGCAACTCCCTCGGCAGCCGCAGAGATCTCCGTGCCGGACTGTCGTGAGAGACAGCGATACTTTCAGGCGTGTTCGGAAAGGTTCACAAATGATTTTCATCGTTATTTTTCCCAGATCGGCACACGACTGGAACGTGCTATGACATCCCGTGCGATTCACCGCCCGTTGAGAATGGTGCAGGAGGCGGCTCAAAGCAGAGATGAAGCTCAGGAACGATGCTGCAGAAGTCTCAAAACCATTTTCAAAACAGTTAATGAAAAATTCAACACTGCAGGATCAAGGCTTCATTCTCTCAGTCCCTTGTCGATTCTCGGCCGAGGCTACAGTGTGGTAATTGATAAGGAAGGTAAAACCGTTCGCAGCTCCGAAGAGGTGAAAAAGGGTGATCAGGTTACTCTGCGTTTTGCAAAAGGAGAAGCTGAAGCGGTTGTAGAAAAACTGCGAACAGAAAAAGAGAACGATTAGTAAATAGAACTTTGCAGATTAGCAGCTCATTTTGAGTATCAGATGGGATGGAGAAATGGCTCAGAAAAAATCAAAGGAACATACATTCGAAGAAGCTCTGGCCGAGCTTGAAAGTGTAATTGAGCAGCTTGAACGAGAAGATTTGACATTGGACAAGGCGCTTTTTCATTTTGAAAACGGAATTCGCCTTATGCGTCACTGCGACACTCACCTTAAGAGTGCACAGGGCAAAATAAAGGAACTCTTGAAGGGTGAGGATGGGGAGTTCATAACAAAAGTACTGGGAGTAACGTTGGAATCGTTTATTGGTGGAGAAAACACAAATGGATGAACTGAAGGCTTATCTCAAAAAAGTAAGTGAGGCTACGGAATCAACACTCGATAGACTCCTGCCAACCGAAACCGAGCATCCGATATCGATTCATAAGTTAATGCGGTACTCGAGTTTTGCTGGAGGAAAACGGGTCAGACCATGTCTGGTTATGGCTGCATTTGAAGCCTGCGGAGGCGAATTTAGTGATGAAAAAGCACTCAATGCCGCAGCTGCAATAGAAATGCTTCACACCTTCTCTCTTATCCATGATGACCTTCCCTGTATGGACGATGATGATTTCCGCAGAGGAAAACCCACCGCCCATAAAGCATTCAATGAAGCTTTGGCTGTTTTGGGCGGTGATGCTTTATGCATTATGGCTTTTGAAATTCTTTCCGGTATTGGCAGAGCAGATATAATTCATGAAGTTGCCACCGCTCTTGGCACCCAGGGTATGTTGGGCGGACAGGTTGTTGACATTGAATCTGAAGGCAGACCGGTTGATAAAGCTATTGTGGAGTACATTCACCATAATAAAACAGCTGCCCTCATTCGCGCCTCGATCCGGGTCGGTGCACTTTTGGCTGATGCCTCCCCTAAGGCACTGCAAAAGCTTACCTCTTACGGCAACAGTGTAGGACTTGCATTCCAGGTGATAGATGATATTCTCGATGAAGAGAGTACGACTGAGACTTTGGGCAAAGATGCCGGTAGCGACAGGGCAAAAGGGAAAGCCACTTTTCCTGCAGTGGTCGGTATGACCGAATCAAAAAAGTATGCTCAGGAATTAATAGAGAACGCTTGGAGTGAGATCGAATTCTTAGGTGAAAAAGGAAAAATTCTTAAAATATTAGCAGAATACATTCGGGTAAGAATCTCCTAGAGCAGAATCCAATTGATTTGGCTCCTTTTTTACCCTCGCCAGCCATAATCACCTCACAACCTCTGAACTGCTAAGAAAGGGCCACCAAGACAAACTAGAATCTGATGCATAGAACACATCCTCTGTAGCCATGCATCAGGCACCTACCCTCGCTCATTAAGCGGTATATATGAGCGGCGGTTTGAAACGCTCTTGTAGGCGGGTCTGATAATCCTTCCTCCGGTCACAAGCTCTTCAATGCGATGAGCAGACCATCCAGCGATACGACTGATGGCAAAAATCGGCGTATATAATTCCTGGGGAATATTCAGCATACTGTACACAAAACCTGAATACAGATCGACATTCGCCGCCATAGGCTTGTTGCTGTTTTTCACTTTTGCAAACACACTCGGGCTCAGCCGTTCAATTGCGCGAAGCAGCTGATATTCCTCAAGACGCGATTTGGATTGAGCAAGTTCACCCGATTTTTCTCTTAGTATGATGGTACGGGGATCACTCAGAGTGTACACAGCGTGTCCCATTCCGTAAATGAGGCCGCTTCTGTCAAACGCTTCCTTGCGCATGATCTTTTCCAAATATGCAGACACCTCATCCTCATCAGCCCAATCATTCACGGATTCCTTGATATCTTCCATCATAGTAGCAACTTTGATATTCGCACCACCGTGTTTGGGTCCCTTTAAAGAACCCACCGCAGCTGCCATTGCAGAATAGGTATCCGTATCAGAAGAGGAGACCACGTGTACTGAAAAAGCACTGTTATTACCCCCTCCATGCTCAGCATGAAGAACCAATGCAAGATCAAGAGTTTCCGCTTCCAATTCCGTATAACAGGAATCGGGGCGAATCATGTGAAGAAAATTCTGTGCAGTGCTCAATCCGGGCTGAGGTTTGTGAATGAACAGGCTCTTCTGATCGAAATAGTGGCATTTGGCCTGGTATGCATAAGCCACCATGGTAGGGAAACGGGCAAGCAGCTCGATACACTGACGAACAACATTTTTGACACTGAGATCCTCAGGGTTTTTATCATATGAATAACACGCCAGAATAGAACGGGCAAGCTTATTCATGATATTGGAGCTGGGAGCCTTCAGAATCATATTTTCAGTGAATCCATCAGGGAGAGCTCTGCACTCACCTATCATTTCCCGAAAATGCATAAGCTGCTGCTGATTAGGAAGATCTCCGAACAGAAGAAGATACGCCACTTCATTGAATCCGAAACGCTTCTCCTTCTGAAACCCTTCAACAATATCCTCCACATCTATACCACGATATCTAAGACGTCCCTCAACCGGAACTTTTTCATTTTCATCAAGAATATACCCATGCACATCACCAATACTGGTCAACCCGACCAGCACGCCGGTGCCATCAGCATTACGCAATCCCCGCTTAACATTGAACTTATGATACAACTCGGTATTGATCGCATTCTTTTTAGTAGCTGTATCAATCACGTTAGACAGGTGATGTTGTTCAAACTCAGATGCTGGCCTATGATTGTTCATGCTTCTTTCCTGCTCTAAAGAATTATTCTGACTAGAATCTTATAATATAAATCGAGCGCACGGCGATTAAAATGTTCAGCTCTGTGCTGATCGATTCTCGAAGCGTTCTGCTTCAAATTACTTTATCTGTAACCGGAACAAAAAAAAGGTGAGATTATATGCTTACTCTCAGCATATCTCCAGTGCGGAGCCGTTCACTGCAGCCCTCAAGCGCCACAAGACGATTGGAAACAGCTTTCTCCACCACTTTGCCATCAAGACCCACAATACGCTCAAACTGAAGGTTATAAGGCTCCTGACGCTGCCGAACCGGTAAAATATTAACTGACTGTCCGCAATTGAAGCTGTTTTTCACATCCACAACAGGGCGCCCCTCAACAACCGCTTTCACCATACCGATCAGCCGGTGACCAGCCGAGGCTTTGGAGGAATAAAC
This sequence comes from Chitinispirillaceae bacterium, assembly GCA_046546375.1. Classification (GTDB taxonomy): domain Bacteria; phylum Fibrobacterota; class Chitinivibrionia; order Chitinivibrionales; family Chitinispirillaceae; genus JAEZKC01. Next base: position 16,188 of record JBKGXV010000004.1, read on the forward strand.
ATCCTGCTTGAACGGCTCTTCAGTATAAAATCCACATGTATAACTTCTATGCTCAATCGAATTCAGCTCCTTCATCCACCAGGATTTCATCCGATACGCTTCAGGTTCCTCCATTGCCAGATTCAATGCATCCCGATACACTTTTACCACCGCAGCCACATAGTGTGCACTTTTATTTCTTCCCTCAATTTTAAAGGAAGCTGCACCTGTCCGGACAATTTGAGGAAGTATTTTCAGCGTGCAGAGATCTTTTGAATTCAGCAGGTAAGCTCCATTTTCCGACTCCTCCACCAGGAAACCATCATGAGCAGTTTTCATCCCAACTTCCTGGGGAACAATGCGGTAATTAAATCTGCAGGGCTGAGGGCAATCTCCCAGATTGGGATGTCGCTTCCCTAAATATGCTCCAAGCAGACAACGCCCGGAAATCGAAACACACATTGCTCCATGTACAAAGACCTCTGTTTCCAGAATATTCATGGAGGAAAATTTTTGTATCTGCTCTAAATCTAGCTCACGTGGCAGGACCACCCTGCTCACGCCCTGGTCCTTCCAGAACTGCATGGAGGCGGAATTGAAGCAGCCGGTCTGTGTACTCAGATGGAGCTCAACTTCAGGACATATTCGGGAAATGACCCGCAACACCCCCGGGTCACTCACAATAAAACCGTGAGGTAAAGCTTCTGCACCTCTGAGCTGTTCCAGGATCTCACTGAGTGAATCCAGCATAGTATCATCGGGCATAATATTGACGGCTGCATAAACCCTGCGTTTTTCACCGGAAGCATACTGCACCAGTTCTCCGAACTCCTCCACGGAGAAATTGGGAGAATGTGCTCTGAGATTAAATTTCCCTATTCCGGCATACACGGCATCTGCGCCGTGATCAAAAGCAGCCTGAGCACACACAAAGGATCCTGCAGGGGCGAGTAATTCAGGGTGAGGCATTTTGTCCGAGCCGTTTATCCTTGAGTCTATAAATTACTTTATCCGGATGAATCGATAATCCTGTTGAGAATCTGCTGAAAGGAATCCCCTGATGCATTCCCATGGACTGAATACTGTGCGCCGGAATACGTTACCAAAGAGAATCTTATCAACATTTTGCTATCACAAAGCATCTGAGCTAAATTGCAATTTCCCTACTACGCTGGAAACGGCAAAAAATTCACTCAGAAACGAGAATAATAAAGCAGCTTAAGTTCCCGGCTCCACCCGTAGGCCTCGCCTCTTCTCTGTTTGTTCTCCAAGAGGTCCTTGAAATCGAACTCGAAATGGAAATTAGGGGAAAAAGCCCATCGCAAACCTGCATTGAGCAGACCTCTGTGTGGAAGGGCATAATACATTTCTTTTTTGCCACTTTTATCATTCAGGGCAAAATCGTACTCCACAACAAATGACATTTCCTCATTTATGCCGATATCCAGGCCGGCAGAAAAATTGGGCCAACAGACCGTTTCCCGTTCTTCGAGAGAGTAATTGACTGTACCATGAAACCCGATCTGAATGAGATTGAGCATTATATAGTTTTTACTAAGCGCCAGGAAAAAACCGGGTGATTTGTACACAAATCCCTCATAGCCGAATTCGGCTGTATCTGCCATACCGCCATATCCCTGATGATCGTAACCCAGAGAAAGTCCTGGGGTTATGACCCTTTCCTCGAAAAGCCTGTACTTGACAAGCACTCCCGGGAGTGAATTGAACCGCACATTGCGGCTTCTGCCGATGAGTCCCTCACCACCGTACATCACTCCCAGAGTAAGGCGGTCTGTAAGGCCGACCGAAATGCCCAGATTCAGTCCGGAACCCAAATCCGGATCTCCAGCGGCATAGACTCTGCATTCCAGATCGTAATACGATTTGGGGAGAACTCCTGCAGTATGCCCGTCCACCAGACGACGAGGCTGCATCATCCCCGCCAAAGAAAAAGACACGGAAAACAGAACAGCAATTCCCACCATCTTCACAAACTTCTCGGATACAGCCGGACTGAATTTTTTCACTTCAACCCCTTCTGTTTTTTGCGTAACTCGTTTTGTCTGCGGATTTCAAGCTTCTTTCGTTCATGTTCTGCATTGGTTTTGGAAAAGTCGTGTGCACCTGTTCCATCCCAGCGTGCCACGAAGTAGAGTTCATCAGTGGAATCGGGTTTTGCACTGACCTGAATGGCGGCAAGGCCCGGCGAACAGATCGGTCCGGGGGGAAGGCCTTTGAAACGCCTGGTATTATAGGGGGAATCACTGTTGAGTTCAGAAACCAGAAGTGGGCCATCAAACTTACGGAAAATATATCTCACGGTGGGATCAGCTCCCAGAGGATATCCGAGTCTGAGACGGTTGTGAAATACTCCGGCGATCCGTCCTCTTTCCGATACCAAAGTGGCCTCTTTTTCCACAATGGATGCCAGGGTGACGATCTGATGCGCATTGTAGTTTTCCATTATGTTGCTGTCACCTTCAACCGTAGCGTACGCCTCATGAAAACGGGACACCATTTTTCGTATGATGAGCGATTCGCCGCACTCTTCAGGGAAAAGGTAGGTGTCAGGAAACAAATAGCCTTCAAGAGAACCGGCTTGAATGCCTGTTCCTCTGATAAAATCGGTGTCATTGCAGAGTCTCACGAATTCAGCAGAATCGATATTCATTTCGGCTGCGCATTTGCCTGCAGTCTGTTCTATTGTAAGCCCTTCCTGAATGGTAACTCTCTTTTCGATCGGTTCGGCATCCAGAAGTTTTTTGGATGCACTCAGAACACCTTCCCCTTCAAGGAATCTGAACTTACCGGCCTGGATTTTTTGGGCTGTTCCGGAAAGTTTAAGCCAAACCAGCAAAGCATTGCGTGAAGTGACCACATCGTGCTTTCTGAGAGAATCGGCGACGGCACTCAGAGAAGTACCGCGTTCAATCACTATCTGAACCGTCTCATCCTGCACCCCCAGAGGCATGAACAGATAGAAAAATGCCAGAAACCCGGCAAATAGAAAGGAAAACAGAACGACCAGAGATAATTTCATCATTTTACGCATATACTGAACCACCCATAAAATACTATACAGGATATACCCACAGACGGCAAGCAGAAACAGTACTCCTGTAAGCCATAACCTGAAGACAATTCTTAATTTCGGTAATAGATACATACATTGCTACTAAAATAATCTCTGGGCCGCTTCAGTATGAAAAAGTGAATAATCTGAAGAGAAATTTCCGGATCTGCCACGGAATTTGCTTGTTAGGAGATATAGTATTGCTTGTTTTACGATTTCTGAAGGGAAGTTGAATTATGATGAAAAAGAAAAAAGGCCGCAAAAAGATTTGGCCCTACATCAGTTTTGCCATCATGAGCATAGGGGGGATACTGGTGAAAGTGGGGATGAAAAAAGCCTGGGAAGGCGTACGCCACAAAAAGCCACCCAAAAAGAAACAGAAGGTGACTTCATGGAAGGATATGCTTCTGTGGACGTTCTTGAACAGTGTAATAAGTTCTTTTTCCAAACTTTTTTTAGCCCAGACCAGCCGATGGGCGGGCAAGAAGCTCAAAGCCATTTAAAGTCGGTGGCAATAACGGATTAGTTCATGCCCCAAAAACCGAAAAACGATACGCCATCGGTCTGGTTTCTTTTTTCAGAAAACAATCTGGCAATTTCCGAACGGAGTGATGGTATATCCCTGCCCACCCCGGAAGAGATCATAAGTATCGAGTTCAGCAGAGAGATCCCGGTGGGAGAAACAGAGGGGAAAAGGTACTTTTGTGCCGAAATCAGCACAGAAGCACCTCTGCCGGAAGGGATTGTATTGAAGGATCTGCGCAGTCTTTATGGCAGGTTGGATGAGAGTACCTACCGGCTGGCGGGAAGAGCTGCACAAATTCTAAACTGGGATCAGACTCACCGCTTCTGCGGCAGATGTGGAGCACAAACGTACAGAAGTCAGACCGAGTTCGCCATGATCTGCCCCCGGTGCGGGCTGACAAGCTATCCCCGTATCTCCCCTGCCGTGATCATGGCGGTTATGCGTGAAGACAGGATTCTGCTGGGAAGACACAAGGGTTCAGAGATTTACAGTGTTATTGCAGGATATGTGGAGGCGGGGGAAGCCCTGGAAGAGAGTGTGAAAAGGGAAGTCATGGAAGAGGTGTCGGTCCAAGTGGGTAATATCCGTTATTTCGGAAACCAGCCCTGGGCTTATTCCAGTTCACTGGTAGTAGCATTCACTGCAGACTGGATTTCAGGCGAGATACGGGAGGACAAAGTGGAGATAGCGGAGGCGCACTGGTTTTCCTCGGACAGTTTACCTTCCATTCCCAGAACCGGAAGTATCTCCCGGGAGATCATAGACTGGTTTGCGCGTACACACCCTCACGGATAGCCGGAGTGGCATTCACTTTGCTTGCCCATTGGCTGATGGACACGAAAAAAAACGGACCCGCAGTGATACTCAAGGAAACGGTCAGGAAATTTCTCAGAGACAATGCTCCCAGACTGGCTGCGGCGCTGGCCTATTATACCATGTTCTCCTTTGCCCCCCTGCTCATAATCGCGGTGGCGATAGTGGGTTTTATCTACGGTTCCGAAGCAGCCCAGGGGCATATAATCGAACAGCTCAGTGAGTACGTGGGCCGCACCGCGGCCCAGTATGTTCAGCGGGTGGTGCTCAACATTTCCCGCCCGGGCTCGGGTCTCACCGCCACCATAATAAGCGTTGTCCTTCTTCTATGGGGAGCAAGCCAGATTTTCAAACATCTGCGATTTTCTCTGAATGCAATCTGGAACATAAAAATAAAGGACAAGGTGGGGATTGTGCACAGAATCAAGACCAGAGGCTTTTCATTTCTTCTGGTACTGATCACCGGTCTGGTTCTTCTTGCGAGCATAGCAGTGGGGACTGCAGTCACAACGCTTGTGAGTTTTTTCGATGAACTGATTCCCGGGATACCCTTTCTGTGGCGCACGGCGAATTTTTTCCTGCATCTGGGGATTGCCACCGGTGTGTTTGCTCTGATATTCAAGTACATCCCCAACGCCAAAGCGAAATGGAATCCTGTGTTGGTGGGAGCGCTTTTCACTGGGCTTCTGTTTTCCATGGGCAGAATACTGCTCGGTCTGTATCTAAGCAGAATCTCCATAATCAATGCCTACGGCGCAGCAGCTTCACTAGTGGTTGTCATGCTGTGGTTTTATTATTCGGGCATCATTCTTTTTCTGGGTGCGGAATTCACCCAGACCTATGCAGCCAGAAGAGGAACCCCCATTCTCCCCTCTGATCACGCCCGTTTCGTGAATGAAGGCTAAATCAGGTTTACGATGGTATGCTATTTGCAGTTTCCTGCCCTTGAACCCGCCGTCTCACAGGAGACGGTTTTAAACAACACAGAAAAGCGAGAGGAGAGCTGATGCTGAGCTTGGCACTGGTATTTCTGATTCTGGCAATCGCGGCAGCTGTAGTGGCTTATACCGGAGTGGCAACAGCCGTGGCGGGAGTGGCTCAGATTCTTTTTTTCGTTTTTCTGGCATTTTTCATAGTACTGCTCATTGTGGGGCTGGTGCGCAAACCTCCCAAGATTTAGAGCCCGTGAGAGGCAGTCGGACACCTTTTGGCAGATTGGAGGAAACTTATGGGAACAGTAAAGAAAACTCTTTTGTCTCTGACCGTTGCGGCCGTTAGCGGAACTATCTACAGGTATTTGAGTTTCAGGCGCAAGAGAACGCAGAAGAAATTGACTCACAAGACGATGAAGGCCGGAAAGTATCTGGAGAAAAGGTTCGGCAAGGCGGTAAAAAATACCAGAAAGGGGCTCAATCAGATGGTCAAAATGAGCCGGAAAAAAGCAGCTGCACGTGCCTGAAACAACAGGTGCGGATGAGAGAGGGAGGAAACCGAGCACACTGGGCGCAGAAATTCAAGCTGCGAGCCGGAAAAAAGGGCACTGTTCAGAAGAGAGCAACAGTTCTGCAAGGCGTGCTTCTGGGCGCTCGTGAATGCCTTGGACTTCTCTCATCCGCAAGCTTCAGTACGTCTAAAGCCTGAGTGTCCGGAAAATGTACTGCCCGGGGCTTATTTGAAACTTAACAGTTACTCATATAATTAATAACCGGGACAAAGCTTCACCTCACGACGGGGACATTCAAGAAGCTGAGGCCAATCACAAAACGAAAGGAACCTATCATGCGAAAGAATCCGCTCACCCTTTGTCTGGCAGCGGTTATCACCCTTACCTGTGCTGCCGGCCTTTCCGCCCAGGAGCTCAAATTGAGTTTAGATGCGGGAATTTCCAGACCGACCAGAACGGAAATCGACAACTACAACTGGGGCTACTCCCTTGGAGGCAATGTTCTCTTCACCATAACAGACAATCTTTTTCTGGGCGGAAGAATAGCCTACAACCGCTGGGGACCGGACGAGTCGGCATTTCTGGACCGGGCCGATCCCACCGGCATAATCGACAGCGCGGATGTAAGCGGCGAAGCCACTATTGTGGAGGTGGTCCCCATAGCCAGGCTTTCAACCAATTACCCTCTTTCACCCGTGAACTTTTTTGTTCAGGGCGGTGCGGGACTCTATGTTATGAATCTCGAAACCACCGTGACCGGTGTCGACCAGGAAGAGGAGCCTTTCGAACAGATTTTCGGAGAGGATGAGCAGTACAGATTCGGCGCTCAGCTGGGAGCGGGTCTGATGCTTGGAAGTCCCGATTATCTGTCTGTGGAGCTTTACCCTGCGTATCATCTGATTTTCAATAAAAACGGGGACGGTGAGACATTCCAGTACTTTACCGTCAATCTGGGTATTGGACTGGGAATTTAGGAGGTCCGGAGACCGGTGAGGTTAGCTGCAGGAATTGATGCAATGAGGTCAAAGCTACTCATTTCACTACTGACCCTCGTGATGGCCGTTTCGGTCAAAGCTCAGGATCAACGTCACGAACTGGGCATCATCCTCGGAGAACCCACCGGCCTCAGTTATAAATACTGGCTTTCCCCTAAATACGCGCTGAATGCTGCTTCTGCCTGGTCCTTTTACCCCAACGACTATTTTCACCTTCATGCCGACTACATTTACCACCTCAATAATATATTCACCGTTTCCCGCGGTGAGCTCCCTCTCTATTTCGGAGCAGGTGCGGTGTTGAGGATCGGTGAAGAATCCCTTATCGGAGCCAGAGCTGTGGGCGGAATAAACTACTATTTTGAAGATGTAGCGCTTTCGCTCTTTTTTGAATTGGCACCAAGATTCGACCTTATCCCCTCAACCGGAGCCGGACTGAACGGAGGCATAGGCCTGCGTTACCGGTTCAATCTTCAATAAATGAACAACTGGGAAACAACTCTGATACACCTTGTTCATCTGGCGCTTGCCTACGGTCTTGCTCTGCCTATCGGGTGGGAACGGGAAAAGGATGCCCAGAGTGCCGGACTTCAGACCTTTCCCCTGGTTGCGGTGGCCGCATGCGGCTACATGCTCATAGGAAACAGCCTTTTTTCCGGAGAGGAGCCGCAGTCCAGAATTCTTTTCGGAATAATCACCGGTATGGGTTTCATAGGCGGAGGCGCGATTCTCAAAGGTGAGAAGACCGTGACCGGCACGGCCACTGCGGCAAGCCTGTGGAATACCGGTGCCATCGGAACAGCAGTAGCGTGGCAGCGATACGACATGGCCATACTGCTCAGCACTCTCAATTTCCTCACTCTGCGCTACTTTTCTGCTGTGAAGAAAAAGGTGGGCGGTCCCCAAAACAAGCACAAGGGGCCGGACCGGCCGGACCGCAACATCATAGGCTGAAGTCTACAAACCGGATGCAGCCCTGTATTCAAGTTCCCTGAAATCGCCGCTTGTGCGGGAGGTGTTTTCCTTTCTGCAGATATATGTTTCGTGAGCGGGTCTTCGGGCCACACTGAAGCCGCAGGATCTGAGCATCGCCTCTATTGCCCCGTGATTGGGAGCCCACCAGTTGGTAGGATCACCGGCCAGCCGGTCTTCTATGAACGCCATTTTGGGCCACCCCGACTGAAGCATCACTTCCCGGTCAAAAAGTTCTATGTCCCGCTGCTCCTCGTAATTCTCCTCACCCGGCATTGTAAGTGTCTGAAACACCATCAACCTTTTTGTACGCCTGGAAACCGCATCCAGAGCCAGAAGCGGATAACGGAGATGATAAAACACCCCCATGAACCATACAAGGTCATAGGTCTGCTCAAAGCGGCACAAATCATATACCTGCATGAGACGGAAATCGATTGTGTCTTCCATTCCGAACTTACCCGCAGCCCATCTGGCCTGAGACAGATAATGGTCGTCTATGTCGATAGCGGTCACCCGTGCTCCTCTTCTGGCCAGTTCTATGGAATAGAAGCCCGCATTGCAGCCGATATCAAGCACGTTCCAGCCGGAAAGATCCTCAGGTATGTGAGGCTCGATCTGCCGCCATTTGAAAAGAGGGAAATCACCCAGAGGATGATCCGGCACAGTCTGACTCCCGTCGGGAAGGTGCAGATTATGAAACCAGGGATGAAGTTTTTCAATCTCTCGGGCTGTCATACTCATATTCGTGGTCCTCTGTTTTTAAAAAACATGGATTTTGCTCTTTGCTTTCCTCAGTTGCTCTGTCATTGTCTCCCGATAATAATCATACATTCTTCTGAACCGAATGCCGTCAGGTGAATTCCCCAGAGAATGTGCTGCCATGGATGCGTATCCGGCTCTGAACGCGCTGTATGCGACAAAATAAAACGGCATTCTTTTCTCCAGAAAAGCATCAGCCATACGTTCACCATACATTCTCAGAAATTTTTTCTTCTGATTTCCGGAAAGGCCGAACTCTATACAGAACCCGGCCGCATCCCAGGCGCTGTTCTGAACTCCTGGAAGAAACTGATCCCTGTGATGATCCGTTCCGTCAAACTTATACCAGCTCCCCTGTGAATTCACCCATTTACAGGGTAACATCTTTCCATCAACATTGGAAACGTCCTGATAATACATCTCTTCACTGATCAGGCTTTTCAAACTGAAAGTGTCTGCAAAACTCCTTCCAACACTCTCCTCCAGATTGATTCTTATCATTTCTTTCATTTTATCAAAAGAAACAGCCTCTCCCTTTACGGGAAGAACTTCTTTCCTGAACACGAGGTATTCAGCTACCCTGCCCAGAAAATCATCATCCGCATCACCGAATCTCTGAACATCACCCTGCTTGAACTCATACTGCAGAAACCCCTCGCAATAATCCAATGCTTTTGGAGCAAAGCCTCCCTCCCCCAGCACTTTCGCGAACACCTCCGTTTCCCGGCCGGGTTTTCCCAAACCTGCAAATTTAAGCATTTTTGTAAAACAATTCCCGTTCTCTGCCCTGACAAGAAATTTTCTTCTCTCGTGATAAGGATTCACCGCAGGGTATTCATGACGGGGACCACAAAGCACTTCCCTCCACCTCCCCGCAGATATATCGATGCATCCGCTATATGACCGGAATACCCCAATATCCCCTTTAATCTCCTCAAAATCCGTACATATTTTCTCGTAATCAGACCACACCCTTTTGGCCGCTTGGGACACCAGCTGCGCTCCCGAAGGTATCCAACTGGGAAACATCAGCACAGATCTTCGAGGTACCCCCAGCTGCTCCAGTAAACGGGCCGCTCCGCACAGAGAAGAACCACTCAGCCCCGGTCCCTCGTCCACCAACAGAAAAAACCTGGACAAATCCGATGAAACGGCTCCGATCAGCTCCCCTCCCAGCTCTACCAACCTATCGAAAGGATGCCCCCTGGGTCTGACAGTGAAACTGACAGTCTCGACTCCCCGCTGCTGAAGCCTGGAAGCGACCACCGCCGAAAGTGTGGTTCCGATACTGCGCAAACCAATGCACACCACCTCTTTGGGAGAGTATTTCCGTAAAAACTTCTCTGCAGAACAAATGTAACATTCCGGATACAATCCGTAAAAAGCAAACCCTTCAGGCACAGCGTAAGAAATACGCCCAGGCAGAGGGAATGACTTCAGTTTCTGAACCAAACCCATTACTCTCTGAACTGCTTTTCGCTCCATGGATTCATTTCTGCAGCAGCGGCTGAAAATCCATCCAGCCGCAAGAGTCAATTGTCTCGAACTACAGATCAGAGGATTGATCAGCTCAGTTTTAGCGCAGAACTGATCAGTTAAAGCGGTTTCCAGATTGCCGCATTCGGTAAGCAGCTCCACGGCAGTATCGTAATCGGCTCTGATGGACAAATATTCTGCAGTTTGTTCAATGTGCAGCAACATCTCTTCTGTTTCCGTGCATTCTTTATAATCACTGTAAACAAGCATATATCAGAACCCCGACGTCCGGTTCATGAACTCAATCTTGGCATCCCAGTCATTCACCCCCAACGCACTGACAGAGGCCGGATTCACCACCAGCCTGTGCATAAGATCAAGGGAAATCCCGGCATACCCGCATAGTGCAGCTTTGATCGGATCACTATGAGAGACAATGCCGAAGACCGCCTCCGGGTGAGCATCATGAAGTGCTTTCATACGACTGACAAAGCGTTTCTGAACCTCTATCATCATCTCCCCTCCCGGAACTCTCGTCACGCTCCTGAATCGGTTGAACTGAGCCCAGAGTTCATCTTTCGAAAGCTTCTCAAATGTACAACCTGTCCATTCCCCATAATCAATCTCTTGAAACGCCTTGTCGATCGTGATCTCCTTGCCCTCAGCCCGGGCAATGAATTCCGCAGTCTCCAAAGACCTTTCAAGCGGACTGGAAAAAAGGTAATCCATCCGGATATTCTTCAGACTGTCAGCAAGATGCCTCGCCTGTCTTCTGCCATTTACATTCAGATGAATCCGTTCTTTTCTGCCGGCGAGATATTTGCCCACCGGATCACAATCTCCATGTCGTATAAGAAGAAAACGCGCCATTCTCATCTCCTGCGCTCAAGCAACATTCTGTAGTTATTCCTGTCTTTTGCTCCCCAGAAATACTTGTAACTTTCACTCCCCCTCAAAAAATCAAACACCTCAGATCCCCTTTGGACTGCATCCCGCATACTGAAATAAAGTGCCAGTGTACCGGGACTGCAGTATTCCATCTCCGGATCAAAACCACCCAGATAAGCGTAAGTCCGCCGTTTATAGGTAAAAAAGAAACACACCGCACTGGTTTTGTCCGCTATTCTGAGACGATAAAGATCAAGAATCCCCCGTTTCAAAAAACAGATACCCGCCGACATGTAAAACTTCCTAAGTAATTCCCCTGACAGAACTCCTTTTTCCGACCGACTTTTCCATCTTTCTCCATGAAGCCTAATCAGATCATTCATGAACTCTTCATATGTGTTCATATCGGCTTTTTCAAATCTGTCTCCGCCCATTTTTCCAGCCCGGTTCAATGAACGACGGATATTCTTCTCCATGTTTTTCGGTACAGACTTCAGTAACGCATTCGGGTTCCGGGGCAATACCACACAGGGACACACACTCTGCACAGATCTTTGAATGCGGATTCCCGAGAACTGTGGCAGCTCAAGCAGTGCAGCTCTCTTCTGAAGCTCCTGGAAGTCACACTGATCCCACTTCGTGCTGCAGCTTAAGAATTCCATTACCTTGGCCAAAACCTCTGTATGGTAATCCGGATGTACAATCAGACCGAGATAATCACTTATTCCCGAACTGATAAAGCAAAGCTTCCGTACTGATGATTCGTTGTAGATAAAAAAGAGACCCAAACCCACTAAACGATCACCATCATACACCGCCGCAGCTTCCAGACCGTCATTGCCGAAGTGTTCCCACCAGCCCAGCACCCACTCGGGCATCTGGAATGGCGTGGCTTCCTTACTCTTTTCAAGAAGTGCATTCCACTTGGGAATCAGAGAAACAAGTTCACCTACACTCCTCACGCAAGTCAACTCAATGCTCATCCTGCCAGATTCACCTTTTCTCCGCAGCTGTAATTCAGAATCGAATTGTAAAGCTTCATATACTGCCGACACATTCTCTGTGCTGAAAAGCGTTTCCGTGCGGCTAGCCAGCAGTCCCTTCTGTCTAATGATGAAACAAACTGAATTGCTTCGGCCATCTGTTCGGGAGAATTCACGACAAAACCGGTTTTTCCATGATCCACGATTTCCGGCAGAGCGCCGGAGGGAAAGGTGATTACAGGAGTTCCGCATGCAAATGACTCCATGGCCACAAGAGAACTGGTCTCGGGAGCGCTGCTTGATACCAGAGTACAACAGGCACGGCTCAGAACCTTGTATTTGCGTCCGGGACCCACCGGGCCCAAAAAAGTGCATTTGTTCCGATCCAGACGGGGAAGGATTTCTTCACTGAAGTAGTCAAGATGTTCGCGATAGGGATACACTTTACCGGCAAGCAAAATCGAAACCCCTGCTTTTCTGGCTGCATCCATGGCCAGGTGAAACCCCTTCTCCGGACATACTCTGCCCATGGAAACGGCATATCTGCCTCTGACACTTTTACCGGGAAATTCGGGTATACCTACCCCGTTTTCCACAACCCCGAGCATATTCGGCAGGTCACGACAGGTGGACAACTGATTGTATGAAACACAATTGAAGTAAGTACAGGGTCTGTTGAGGTTATAAATATGAGAAGAATACCAGGAGACGGGAAGATGCAGAGTGATCAGAACAGGTACGGAAACATTCGGAAGATACCGTTCGGAATCGATTCCATGAAAATGGACTAAATCAACACTTTCTTCCCCTACAAGTGTTTCAATAATTGATCGGTACTCTTTTTCAACATTCAAACGGGATAAATCATCTATCACTCCATCAGGAACCGGATTTTCCCGCAACTCGCCGTGAACCCGGCTCTCTTTACAGGCCAGCACAACCGAACGGTGTCCGTTTGAATGAAGGTATTCATCCAGAGTCAAAAGCACCTGTTCGGCTCCCCCTGCCGTATCCGGGCAAACCGGTGCGAACGGGTATCCGACATTCAAAACAGTATACCCCATTTCCTTCTCAACCCTTTAACTTCAATAATCTTCCGGCATCATCAGCAAGCGCCCTCCACTGTCGCCCGGTGACTCCCCAATCGAACATTTCGTAGAAAAGAGGCCCCGCATGGGGCGGCCTTGAGAAGTGATAGGAAGGTGCCTCACGATACTCCTCACACTCAGTGCCAAATCTTTCAAGCACATCTTTCTGAGAAAGAAAACACTCTTTCATGCGCTCCTTGCGCTCCACTTCTTCTCTGTTAAGAACATATCTGCGGAATGCACCACTTCTACCCTTAAGAAATTTTCCGGTCAACATTTCTCCGTTATTATTATGGTATGAGGTGAATTCAAAATGGAACGGAGGTTTCCCGCATGATTTCTTCAGACAGCAGCTCACTGCGAAAGAAACGCTGTCGTGATCGGGATGTCCTCCTTCATACGAATGAGAAAATACGGCCAAAGGCTTCACAACATCCAAAACCTCTTTGATCCGCGAAACAAGGCTCACCAGATTGAAACTCAGATCCTGATCAACAAACCCCATGCTGATACAGCACTCTTTAGACAAATGCGCCAACTCAAGAGATTCACCAGCTTCTCTCATACGGGCTCTGCTGTACGCCTGGCGAGAAGGATAACCCGCAGAAAGGGCGTAATCATAATTTTTAGGCGCCCCTTCGGTCACATAAACAAGAACCGCATTGCGCATACGTCTCAACCTGGCCCCCATTCCGATCACTTCATCATCCGGATGAGCGGCTATTACAACCACCGGCTCGAAAAAATCACCGCAACCGCATACGATTCTGTCCAGAACTTTTTCAGCATTCATGAATCTGTTCCTGCAAAGAATTACTTGTTGAGGATTTTACATTCAGAAGCTTCATAGCTTTATGATACCCGTTTACAGTACCGACATCCACATAGTAGGATCCCGCCCTTATACCCCTCACCGTTTCTCCTGAAGCAATGAGTTTGTTTATAAGCGTTCCAATGTATTCATCATTGTTTTCCGGCCTGCACCAGAGAGCGTACAACTGACGCATAACCCTTCCGGTCATCTTGATAGCTCCCCAGATCAGTTTGGACTCATTCTGCTTCTGCTTCACGAAAATCTCATTTACCTCTCCGTTTCCATCCAGTTTCACCGCATCATAGAATTCGGGTGTATCAACCGGAAAAAGAAGAAGAGAACAAGTGCCGTCGGGAAGATCACACAAAGCATTTTCCGGAAACCAGATAGTATCGGGAAGACCAATCACAACATTCTCATCATCACCGATAAACGGCAAAGGCCTGAAGACCGCATCACAAAGACCACTGGGTTTGGGCTGCACGGTATAGCAGAACGTCAGGTTTTCGGAACCATAACCGTAATAGCGCATGATGTCACTTTTAGTGGAGGAGATTACAAAACAGATCCTGTCCACCCCGGCAGCTACCATTCTCTCAATCAGATATTCACTCACGGCCCTGGGTCTGAGTCCTTTTGAGGAAACCTGACTTCCCACCGGAAGGAGCTCCTTGGAGAATGCAAGCGGCTGAATCCTGCTGCCAGAACCGGCAGCAGGAATTATTCCCCACATAACCCATACTCCTTTAAATGATGACTGACCCCGATCATCCTCTCCAACTCCATTGCCCTGTGAAAAGCCGTATGCTCCTCAAGGGTACGCTGCCGAGCTCTTTTCGAAATGCGCAGCCGCTCCTCTTCGCTCATATCCAAAGCACCAAGCACCTCATCGGTCTGCTCTACAGTCACAATCTCTTCTCCGGGAACCAGAAACCGTTCCATCCCCTTCCACCTGTCACTGATAATCGGAACGCCACATGCGGCAGCTTCAAAAATCCTTGCAGAAGGGCAATAGCCGCATCTGGCCATTTCAGCTCTGGTGATATTCAGTGTAAACCGGCCCGAACAATAAAAGGAGGGGTGCTCGGAGGGGGTGATATGACGCAGAAAGGATATGTTGTGCATCCATTCGAAGGATTCAGGATACAATGCACCGCCCACCACGAACTTTTCATCTCTTTTCACTCCGGCCGTGTCAAACAGAAACTTACTGAGCTTCTCCTGTCTGTCCTGAGCGTAAGTGCCCAGATATGAAAGCAGGCTTTTAAAACGGGAATCTGAAAAAACCGGCCGGTGAACCTCCGGATCAACCCAACCATAAAGCGGCAATGCATTTCTGGCCGACAGTACAGTCCTGAGCTTATCCAGCGAACTGCCCCCGGTGTAACTGATAACCAAATCATAAGCGGAAAGGAGTTCATCACCGATATAGAAAGGCATACTGCCTTTTTCTATTCCGGAGAGTGTAACAGGAGTATCCAGATCGTAAAAAATCCGAGGATGGAAATCCGATTCCACAAGCAAACTCTGAGCAGCCAGAGCATCTTTACAATAAGAGGTCACGATTACCGCATCGGCTTCCCTCACATGATCAACCGCCAGGCCCCTTATATCTTCCCATTGCTCATAGACAACCAGCTCGAAACCATACCCGCTTCCATGATCCCTGTGCAGAGCATAAAAGGGTTCGTTTTTTTCAAAAAAAACCACCCGATGCCCTCTTGAAGCCAAAGCCCGTATCAATCCCCTCCAAAGAGTGGCATGACCATTTCCCCAGGAAGAGCTCACCGACAGACCAAAGATCACCAGTTTCATCACCACCACCGCCTACTTTGCCGGTCACCTCACGGCAGAAAAGAAGCAATTACACATCCTGTCATTTATTAGCCATCCAAAGCACAAATCCTGCCGAGTTCTCCCGTTTGGCCTGAAAAACAGATCAATTCCCCACACTCCGGGCCATCTCCGTTTCTCCTCCCTTGACCTTTCCCCCTGGCGCATACCTTTTCACCACCTCAACTGCAAACGAGGCGAATTCGGAAGGATCATTCGGAGGGCTGGTAATGGAGGAAACCTTGCCTCTGGAAGGAGGTGTGAAACAGAGAGTTATGGTGGTATCAAACTGCTTTAGCACCTTCATCTGGTGGTCAAACCACTCAAGCGCATTGGGTCTGCACCAATCAGCCCAACTGATTCCTGTACGAAGCCTCTTCACACCCAGTTTTTTCAGCCAATCCACGGCGAAATCGAGCCGGTGATCCTCATAATGAAACCATTGGCAGATTCCCATTCTGTTATCGAATTCCTGAACAGAAGGCTTGGGAGTACCATCGGCCCTGATCAGCCCCATGTAGAAGTGACGGTAATAGGAACTGCCTTCACTTTCCTTGTGTCTGGTTGTTGCTTCCCATGCAGGTGGCAGATCCAGAAGACTGTACCAGTAAATTCTTTCCACACTATCTGCTAAAAGTTCAGCAGTGCGCCTGAGACCAAACACCTGCACCTCATCGGCTCCGAAACTTGAAGCCCCCACCTCGGTAACCCACACCGGAAGATCACATATTTTTCTGATCTCTTCAATTTTCTGAGGCCATTCGTTTATATGCCAGTGATTCCAGTCCAGAGGAAAACCGTGAACCGCAACCGCATCAAGATGATCCAGAAGGTCATAACTCTTCAGAAGTGAAATGAAATTGGGATCGATAGGAGAAATACCTCCCAGAATCAAAGGCAGCTTAGGATTGACTTCCTTTATGGCATCCGCTGCCACGGAGGTCATTGTGGAGTACTCTTTCCATTGAGGATCAATGGTGAAATCCCAGTGGGAAAGATTGTTCGGCTCGTTCCATAATTTTACAGCTTCAACCATAACACCCCTCAGACATGCTTATATGTGTAAACTCCGTTTTTTTTCCTGTGCTTCATCTTTTCCGCCTCCAGGCAGTAGGATTCAAGCTCCTTTGCCCTGTGAGCAGCACTGTGTTCTGAGAGCACCCTTTTACGCGCCTTTTCCCCGATACTGCGTCGTTTGCACTCGGGGATCAGTGTCAAATATTTGTGAGTATCTTCCGGAGAATTGCTGAGAAGAATCTCCTCTCCGAACGAAAAGAAAGAACTCAGGCCCTCCCAGTAATCACTTATAATCGGAACACCGCATGCCGCGGCCTCAAACAGCCGTACGCTGGGAGCATGTCCGGCGTGTACCATCTCCGCTCTGGTCAAATTGAGGGTAAAACGCTGCGAACAATAGAACTTCCGATGCAGAGACGGTGCAAGATGCTCTATTCTCTCTACATTGTCAGGCCAGCGAATCTCCTTTGGATACTGCGGCCCTGCAATCACGAATCTTCCTTCAGCCCACTCCTTTGCCGTATCCAGCATCAGCAGTTCCATCGGCTCCTGCCGGTCAGCACAGAAAGTACCCATATACCCCAGATCATATTTCAGATCGGCTTCTTCCGGATAGTAAAGAGCAGTATCCACAGAGCAGTAGAGAGGACGGGCCATCGGAGACCCGTAAACCTGCTCCAGAAGATCCAGAATAGGACCACCTGCAAATGACAAGTACAGATCATACCGGGAAACAAGATGGGGAGAAAGATATTCACAATCCTTCCTTTTGAGCTTCCCCATGGTCACGGGAGTATCAATGTCGTAAAACGCACTAACCCCCTTTGCAGTACGGGTTACCCATTCTCCCACTACCGTTCCGTCAGGAACAAATGAACCCACAATCACCATACGGGCGTTCTGAATAGCGAAAGTGTACTTCTCCTTGAGCTCCCTTATGGAACTGTAGAGTTCTGTCGAGCCGTACAAAGGATCGGGCTGATCACGGTTGCCTGCATACCAGGGCATGTCCCTTTCCAGAAAAAGAACATTGTACCCCCTCCTGGAAAGCTCTCTCACAAGCCCTCTGTAAGTAGTAGCATGACCATTTCC
This sequence comes from Chitinispirillaceae bacterium, assembly GCA_046546375.1. GTDB lineage: Bacteria > Fibrobacterota > Chitinivibrionia > Chitinivibrionales > Chitinispirillaceae > JAEZKC01. The sequence continues at coordinate 33,943 of JBKGXV010000004.1, forward strand.
CCACGAAGATGTGATAGTCAGCCCGATAATCACGATATCTTTTTTTGAAGAAGACTTCACAGAGCAACCTCCTTGCGGCTTTCAGAAAAACAACCAAGCACCTTCTCCACTATTTCTGCTCTGTGAGAATAAGTGTGCGAACTAAGGATTTTCTCTCTTGCGGCATTCCCGATACGCTTTGCAGTAGCCCTGTCCAGACTTTTCACAATTTCGGCCACATCCGCGCCGTCTGAAGCAACCAAACATTCACTTCCGGGTTTGAGAAAACACTCGATTCCCTCCCAGGCATCGGTAATCATGCATGCACCGGCCCCAGCCGCTTCAAAAATGCGGGTGGGAGGAGAAAAACCGTAATCAGCCATACTCTGCCGGTTGATATTGAGCACAGCTGTGGCCGAGCAGTTAAACGCATTGTGCTCTTCGGTATACACATGACCCAATTTCTGAACATTGGGTAACTCAGGTGCATTACTTTTCCAGCCGTTACCGCCAAGGATAAAATTGTGCCCGGGAAGGCTTTCGGCAGGCTTGAAGAAAAACTCCATCACCCTTTGCTCCCTGTCCGGCATTCTGTTTCCCAGAAAACCCAGAGTGCACTGGAAACGCTGCTGTGAAGGAACCGGATGATGAGTATCGGGATCAAGGGCATTATATACAGGAACGCATTTACGTGCCCCCGCGGACACATACGCGTCCACAACCGGATCACCGCCTCCATAGGTGAACACCACATCGTACTCCGGAATCAGCCGCAGAAAAGAATCGGAAGGATCGTTTCTCATTCTATCAAGAGTTGCAGGGGCATCCACGTCCCAGAACACAACCAATGATCCGCTCTTTTTCAAGTCAAGAACAGCCTCCTCCAGAAGTCCGTCAAAACAGCCGACACCGCTTGCCTTTACAACCACATCATAATCGGCTGCATTCTTCAAAGCTCCCCGAACTCCATCCCCGGTGGCAGGATATACCACACTTTTTGCATAAGAAGGATCCTCGATGTCCCTGTGCTTCTGACGATCATATGCATCCGGCTCGAAAAATGTTACCGAATGCCCGCGGCCATGCAACGCCTTTATCAGACCTCTGTAATATGTAGCAGCCCCGTTCCAGTATGCCGAAACAAGACTAGAGCCGAAAAAAGCAATCCTGAACTTCCCTGTCACATTCTCCTCCTGTTCCATCTGCACTATGTCCTTTTTCTAATCATCGTGAAGCCGTTCAAGCAGCTGACCCCGTGAGGAAGACATAATCCCCAACTCTCTGCAGATTTCAAACAACTCCTTCACTCTGTGAGCACACGTGTGCCGTCTCAACACTGTATCTCTTCCCCTCCGCGCCATCCGCTCCGCAAAGTCTCTGTCATTAAGAACCATCCGGATCAGATCCGTCATTTCCCTTCCATTTCTGGCCATTAAAAAATCCTCGCCTGTAGAGAATAAACCCTCACTGTCCCGCCAGGGTGAACAGACCAATGGAATACCGCAGGCAAGCGCCTCAAACGGACGGATAGTCGGAATACCAACCAATTTTTCAACATATGGACGTCTGGGAATGTGAACTGTCACCCTGAAACGGGAAAAAAGCAAGGGTACTCTGTAGTTGGGGATCCACCCTCCATACCTGATTCCAGACTTGTGCAGTTCATTCAGCGCACCTTCCGGATAACGTACACCATGAATTCTACACTTAAGAGTCAAATCCCTGACAGGATCAAACAAATACTCCTTGAGCTCGGCGCTGCGTTCCTCATCACCCCAGTTACCTATCCACACCACATCTCCGGAATAGGCATGGGAACTGATAGGATGGAAAATTGCGGTATCAGCTGCTTCATGCCACACATAAGCATTCTCAACCCAGGAATTCTCCATGTAGATTTTCCGCACTACTTCCCCGAAAGCAAGCACACCGTCATAATTGCTCAGATCATATACCGCCATGCTTTCAGGATCTGTTACCGAACGATGATGAGTGTCATGGAAGAGAATTCTGCAGCTGTGCTGTGATCTGCGGTATTTTCCCAGTCTGGATACCAGATCATGATCATTCCATTCGTGAACGATTATCAGATCAGTCCCCTCCAGCTCTCTTGAGGGATCAAAGGTATCCAGACAATATCGGTTTATCTTCAGATGCGGAAAATATTCCTGAAATGCCCTTAACGGCCCCTCACCATAATACTTCTGCAGATTCTCAAGACTCCAGGCATCAAAAGGTTCAAACAGCTTTACCTCCATACCTCTTGACAGAAGTTCGCGTGCCACCCCCCGGAGAAAGTGAGCATTTCCATGATTCCAATCCGAGATGAAAGAGTGTGCAAAGATTGCTATGCGCATAATGTCCTTTCCTGCGGTCCTCTGAGTTCATTTCTGCTGTTGAGCAACTCGGTATAGAGCTGCACATATGCCCGGGCCATCTTTTCAGGAGTAAATTGAAGTGCTCTTCTCTTGGCACGCTCACCGTACTCCCGCCTGAGCCAGGGCTGATCTATAAAGGTAAGAACGGTGCTCTGCAGCTGATCAGTATCACCGGGCTCCACAAACATGGCGCAGTCCTCCCATAACTCCCGCAAACTCGGAATGTCTCCCAGCACCAAAGCGCATCCGCACAACGCCGCTTCCAGAACCGAAAGCCCGAACGGTTCATATTTGGCAGGCAAGGCATACACCGAGGTTCTGCTCATCCAGGAAGCAAGTACAGACGGCGCACACTTACCCAACCAGTGTATGGCCCCGCCCTTAACATGGTCCAGACCGTCTCCGGCAGCATACACCTTCCAGGGCAGCTGCCGAGCAACCGACTCAAGCGCCGTTATGTTCTTGGCCTCATCCCAAAGCCTCCCTGCAGTCAGGACTATGGGATCCTTTATTCTCGGAACCAGGCGAGTTCCCTCTCTTCCGTTGTGTATTACCTTGCCCCTGAAAGAGATGCCGTACAGACGGGAAAGAGAATCAAGCATGAACCTGGTGGGGGCAACAACGTAATCGCACGCAGAAAGCCCCTCACTCACTCTTTTATGATATTCCTCCCAGACAGCCTTCTCGGGCGCCTCTTTTTTGACAGATTCAAACCAGGAATACACACAGGAGTGAGCCGTTATAATAACCGGTGCATTAAAACTCAGTGCACCATGAGAATAACCGTTGAGATGAACGACATCGGGACGAAGACACTGAGCAATCGCCGCAAGCCACTCTCCGGAAAGGTCCACATCCTCCCAGGAATCCTTCATCCATTCGAGTTTGTAGCGGCTCTCAAACAACTCCGCATTGCGCAGAGAACATATCTGCCGTTTCTGATCACTGTCGAGATTCTTCCCCATGGTGGCCAGAGCAACCTCAACTCCCAGATCACCCAGAGCCCTGATGAGCTCTACGGCGTAAGTCCACACCCCTCCCACCGTATCAGCTGTCATGAATACTCTTTTAACGGTCCTCTTTCCCATCAGAAACAACTCCCATGAAAACGTGAACTATTCTCCGTTTCTGCTGACGAATTTGAAAAATCTTCCCTGCTCTTTACCCGCCTTGTCCTCATACACAAAAGCAAGATGCGCCTGGTCAAACAAATGGAAGAATTTATCCCATGTCACAGGATTCACATTATCGGGTTTGTGTTCTGAAGGGAAATATATCCGGAGCAAACCCAACTCCTCAACAGCAGCCTTGTCATCCTGCACACTCGCAGGAACTCCTCCATGCTCCTCCACCCACTTTTTTATCACCTTGTGATCGGTTGTTAACCTAGGCTGACTTCGCATACTCCCCGCTCCTTTTCATTTGAACCTTACAGGGAATAAATGAATTTTCATATATTCTGTCCAGAAGCTTAGAAACGGCACAGAACTGCTCCGCATCATCCTGGAATTTTCCGTCTCCCCGCACAAGCCGCATCGCCCAGTCAACTGCAGCTCTGCCCCCCCAGGGATCGGGCGGAGCACACAACACCTCCCGAGTTGTTCCCCGAAACCGCTCAAGACGGAAATCGTAGAAAGACCCGTTCACATTTACTAAAGACAAGGTTCCTTCAGTTGCGAAAAGTGTAAACTCTATCTGAGCATCCATTCCCGCCGACAGATTCCAGGAACAAGCCATATTCAATGAAATACCGCTTGAGAAATCCATCTGCACCGAACCGTAATCCTCAACCCCCTGGCCGCTGAAAGGTTTCCCTTTACAAAAAAGTCTGCTTGTGACATTCTCCACGGAAGGAAACCCATTGAGCCAAAATGCCAGATCAATCAGATGTACACCCAGATCAATCACACACCCACCACCCGAACGCACAGGATCATAAAACCAGGGCTTGTCCGGTCCGTATGCATTGTGAAACACCGTGTTCACCGCATACACTTCCCCGATATCCCTCTCATCAATAAGAGTCTTAAGCATCCTGGTAGCGACAAGAAATCTATAGGAGAAATCCACCCCCAGAAGCCTGTCGTTTCTGCGGGCAGTCTCCACCACCTCACAGCATTCTCTGTAGTTACGGGCCAACGGTTTCTGACAGAAAACCGCACACCCGGAATTCAGAGCCTGAATGCTCTGCTGAGCATGAAGCGCACTGGGTGTGGCAATAATCACCCCGTCAAAACCCTGCAGATCGATTTGCTCCATATTATCCGCAACCTGAGCATCCGGAATGATCTCAAGCGCTTGCTTCACACAATTAGTATCAGTATCAACGAAAACCGCCCTGTTTATCATTCCCTCTCTGGCCAGAGCCTCCATTCTGTGACGCCCTATCCAGCCAAGCCCCACAAATACCAGATTCAATTTATTCTTTTTTTCTGTACTCATACAGTCACTAACGCTTTCATGAACCCTTCCGGACGTTCTCTGAGAGTACTAAAGGCCTCATTCAGGGCCGAGAGAGGGAATGTATGAGTATACAGAGAAGAGGGATTCAGCTGCCCAGTGCTTACCAGATCCACCGCTCTGCGCATTCCTTTCATATAAACCGCTTCATCACGCTCATGGGCATTTATCACATCCAGCCCCTTCCAGTTCCACTGCTGCATATTCACATTGCGGGGGTTATCCTGATGATAGCCGGCTATGACCAGGGTTGCTCTTGTGGATGTCAGATCAGTTGCCAAATCCAGAGGCTTTTGATAACCGGAAGCCTCAAACACCTTGGAACATCCTTCACTACCGGTAATGCCCCTTACCTGTTCCACAGCTTTCTGATGATCATATATACGAACCGTATGCTCCGCTCCGAACTCCCTGGCCATATCAAGAGAGAAGCTGCGACGGGAAAGAGCAATCACACGAGCACCGGCCAGAGTACACAACTTCACCAGAAGAACACCCATGAATCCGGTGCCCACGACAGCAACCCGCTCACCGCTTGCCACCGGACACCTCTGAACTACATTGACCGCGCATCCCAGAGGCTCCCCGGGAAACGGTTTTCCATCCAGCTGTGATGGAAGCTTCACAGTCTGATGCACTCCCACCGTTTCATACTCGGCAAACGCGTTACTGGAAAGAAATGCCACTCTGTCCCCGGAAGAAAGCCCTTTCACCCCTTCTCCGACAGTCTGCACCACACCCCATCCTTCATGTCCGGGAGCACCGGGCTGCAATGGATAGGAAAACCATGGACGCCCCTCGAAAACCGGCAGATTGGATGCGCAGACTCCACACCCCTCCAACCTGACAGTCACCTCACCGAACGAGGGCTTGGAAAGCGAGGCACTGCCGGGAACATAATTCCCGGGAGACTCACACACCATGGCATTGATTTCTGTTCGGCACTCCTGCGATCCGGAAACACCGGTTTCAGTATCTGTAGCTTTCATCGAACTTTTTCCCTTTCCATCTGTAGCTGAAGATTATTCTGAGTGTTCTGGGATAACCATTTATAAAGAATCCCGATTCCCTTCAAAGTGCCTGTCAGGGGACGCCAGCCGGTCAAGGAGGTGAATTTGGAGCTGTCAGAGACGTAGTATTTCTGATCTCCCGAACGCCAGGGAGCGTATTTCACCTCCAGAGGTGTCCCGCTGAGCTTTTCAATAGTGAAAAGCAGCTCCTTGAGACTCATGGTGTTCTCCACCCCTCCACCAATGTTGAATGCCTGCCCCCTTGTCTTTTCTATCTGCGAAACGGCCGATGAAAACGCCTCCATGAGATCGTCCACAAAGAGAATGTCCCTGACCTGAAGTCCATCGCCGTAGAGTGTGACGTTTTTACCCCTGAGAGCGCTTATGAGAAAATGCGCAACCCACCCCTGGTCCTCGGTACCGAACTGATGCGGACCGTAAATACAACTCATTCTGAATACCACCGAAGGAATACCGAAGGTACGTGAGAAATCAATAACGTACTGATCCGCTCCCCCTTTGGAACAGCCGTAAGGACTGTGAAAGTCAAGAGTGCGGCTCTCGTCGATTCCCTTTGAAGAGGCCTCGTAGCGGGTCACCCCGGGCCTGAGCGGAATATCTCCCAACTGGCCGTACACCTTGTTGGTGGATGTATATACCAGTATTGTCTGCCTGGGGGTACTGCGAAGGATTTCCAGCAGATTAAGCGTCCCCTGAAGATTCACGGAAAAATCCTCCTCGGGATCAGCAAGACTGGTGGTTACAGCGACCTGTGCGGCGAAATGAAACACCACAGCCGCTTCGCGGACACAGCTTTTCAAAGCCTCCCTGTCGCGCACATCGGCAATCTTCACCCTGAGCTTCTCCCCGTGGGTCTCAAGCAGCCACTGAAGATTTCTCTTTGAGCCCGGACGGGAAAGATTATCGTAGAGAATTACTTCATGACCCTCGCTAAGCAGTCTGTGACACATGTTGGTACCGATGAAACCCGCACCGCCGGTCACCACCACGGGCCCCTCCAGTGAATTCATCCACTTTTTCATACAGCTAGCCCCCGTTGCTTCAGTTCAGCATTGGCTTTGTCCAGATGATCATAGGCGATCTGCCCCTTTAGCCACCCGGTCAGCTCGGAAAGTCCCTGAGCCAGATCGATTCGCGGCTCGTAGCCCAGAACTTCTCTTGCCCTGGTGATATCGGAAAAACAGTGACGGATATCCCCCACCCGATACTTTCCGCTTACCACAGGAGAGATATCCTCCTTCCCTAATGCCCGGGCTACCTGTGAAGCGATATCGTTTACAGTGTAGCTTGTACCGCTTCCTATATTGAAAACACTGTCGGCAGCCGATGACTCCAGAACCAGACGACATCCCCGGACCACATCTTTGACACTTACAAAATCCCTGCGCTGATTGCCATCCTCGAAGATATGAGGGCTTTTATTGTTGAGCAGTCGGGAAGCAAAAATTGCCAGAACACCCGTGTAGGGATTTGACAGCGCCTGACGGGACCCGTAGACATTGAAGAATCTCAGAGCCACCGTGGGAATCCGGTATGCCCGGCCCAGCATGAGAGACATTCTTTCCTGGTCGTATTTGGAAAGAGCGTATACGGAAGCCAGAAACGGTTGTTTGCTCTCGGGAGTGGGGATGGGTCTGAGATCAGCACCCTGGTCATCGGCCAATTCCCAGATGCCGTTTTTAAGCTGCTGCAGACTCCTCTCTGCACGATTCACCCTGCTACCCGCCTTATCCAGATACAAACCCTCCCCGTAGATACTCATACTGGAGGCCACAATCAGTTTCCTGATCCCTTTTTCGATCAGCTGCTCCATCAGGACGGCGGTACCGAGATTGTTTACCCGGGTATACTTTTGCACCTGATACATGCTCTGGCCCACTCCCACCGCGGCGGCGAAATGGAACACCGCATCAACCCCCTCCAGGGCCTCCTTCACATGCTCCGGATTGCACACATCCCCTCTGATAAACTCCACCTTCGAATCGAGATACTCGGGAACTCTCCGCTCCTCGCCATGCACCTGGGGATTAAGATTGTCAAGAACCTTCACCCCGTATCCGTGCTCAAGCAGTTCATCAGCCAGATGAGAACCGATAAACCCCGCTCCACCAGTAACCAGAATTTTTCTACCCATATTCAGCTCACAATCTTTTTTCGTGTATGGCGAAAACCCTCAAAGCAAATCGCTTTACATCCAGCTCTGGATAAGCGTATCAACAGAATCCATCAATTCTTATGCCACTTTCTTTTCGTATGCACAAAAGGACGGAAAACCTCATTCAGGAGTGCAATACAGAAGATTACAAGGTAAGTAGAAGCTCTTTTCGCAGTAAAGCAGAATGGAAATAAAACAGGGTGATGCGCAAGGATTCATTCCCAAAATGGGAAAATGCCGGCAGCTTCAGGACTCCCTGAAAATTTCCCTCCCCCGGTCCTCCGTACCCGAAACAGCCCCGATCCGCTCCTCCAGCATCTCGAGGCGAGATTGGGATACGAATTCCAGCGCATCAAGAAAAAGCTCGTTTTGCTCACATTCAAAGTGATACTCTGCAAGCTCTCTGAAAACCCGAAACTTGGGAACCCAGTGCAGGTTGTTTCTGGGCAGCTGCATCAGCTCCCCGAGCAGCAGGTCCAGCAGATTATGCTGCTCCTGAGCTTTGAGAACACTGTCTCTGCACTCCCGATCATCCCTCAAAACAGCAAAAAGAACCTGTTGCTCAGTTCTCAAGTGCTGAAGAAAAGGAACATAGAGCCGCTCGAAAAGCCGCTCCCTGACCCTGAGACCACTGGGAGCGTATTCTTCTATCTGCTGCATTACATCCCTGAAGCGGGAATGTTCACTGTAAAGAAACCTGAAATGATCCATCGTGAAATCTCCCTTCTCCATAAAAACGGTGTCAGAAAAAGCAAGCAATATGCCAGCATGCAAAACACCTCAGAAGCGTTTTTTTAGTAGACCTCGATAGTATTATGCAGTCATAATAGGAAAGCTGAGAACCGGGAACGGGAACAGGGCATATCTGTTGCTTTTGAGAAAAAGATGAACAGTGAGCCCAAAGGAGATTCTTCATGTTTAATGAAAAAGAGCTGAATTCCGCGGTCACCATCGCCGACCCCCAATGGCTTGAGCAGAATCTGGACAGCGACGATCTGCAGATAATGGACTGCCAGCCGGATGTCTACGATTATTTTCACGGACACATCCCCGGTGCCGTCTATTTCTCCGACAAGCTCTGGCGCTGCTGGGAGGATTCCCTGCCCACCCGCTACACATCTGCTGAAATCATCGAACCGATGCTGAGACGCTCAGGTCTGGACAGAAACAAAAAAACTGCAGTGTACAGCGGCAAAGGCAGCTTCTCCCATCAGGGCGACGGACTTGAGGGGACCATGTGTGCCTATTCTCTGGCCCGCTGGGGCTTTTCCCGGATTTACTACATTGACGGCGGGTTGGACAGGTGCAAAGAGGAGAAAAAACCGGTTACCAAAACCTTTCCCCAGGTGGAAAAAACGGAGGTGGAAGTCGAGCTTCAAAACGAGCTCTTTGTCACCTTCCAGCAGTTTCTGGAACTCAAAGAGCAGGACAACTGCTTCGTGGTGGATATCCGCCCCCCGGAAGCATACAAGGAGGCACGGCTCTGGAGCAGTCCCGGACATATCCCCGGAGCAACCAACATTTTCTGGAAACTCTTCATGGATCACCAGAACAAATACCGCTTCCGCACCACTGAACATATTCAGGAACTGGTGCAGTCGCGAGGGGCAACACCGGACAAAACCATAATCCTCTACTGCGGAACCGGCCGGGAAGCCACCAACGCCTTTGTGACATTCAAATGGGTCCTGCAGTATCCACATGTCAAACTTTTCGAGGGCTCATTCACAGAATGGTCCGCCAGGAAACAGCCTACAGTAGTAGGGAAAACGCCATGGTAAGGAAAGCACTGCCGATTTCTTTTTCAGTCTCCCTTCTGCTTCTTCCGGCAGAAGGAAGTCAGACCTACATGAACAGAACGCTGCTGGTTACCACCCTGAAGTACGGTTTAAACCTTCGCAGGAAGCGAAACGCCATCAAGGCTACAATAGAATGGTTCAATTCCAAAAACTGAACAGGTACGCGATTTGCGTTGTTCTCCCAAAAAAGAGAACACTTTTCTCAAGGAGAAGAACATGCTCACTTGGATCGTAGCACTTCTGGTAATCGCAATTGCCGCAGGAGTTCTGGGTTTCTCGGGTATCGCCGCAGCAGCAACAGGAATAGCTCAGGTCATTTTCTATATATTCGTTGTGTTCCTGGCCATCGCACTCATCGCCTTTCTCGTCCGAGGCAGGGGCAAAGGAAAAACTACCTGAGCTGAAACGGTGGGGGTAATCCCCACCTTCATGAATTCAGACAAGTGCCGCGGCAACTCCGTTTTCCCTCTCCAGACACTGCAGTCTGCACATAGAAAAATGTGTGAAATCCCTTTGCGGAGCGAGAACAGAAACAAACTGAGAGGGTTTGCAGGATGCACCCGGAGCCAGAGACAGCATCACATCCCAGCAGAACACCCCTTCTTCCGTTTTCACCCGAGCACCGATAATGGCCGGACGGATATCCCTGGAACGCAGCTTACCCTTTTTACGAGTCTCCACAACTATCTCATCACGCCTCAACACCTCTTCCAGCATCGCTTCCATTTCCATTTCAGAAAAAGGATCCAAAGAGATAATTCTATAGAGTGCGGCGTTGATTGTGGAATTGAGAGACCCTTCCCCCTCTTCAAGCCTGCGGAAACTTTTCACCTTCAGGCCCTCCGGAAGCCAGTTGTTCATCACCAAAGGATCCATGCCGAGCATCTCTGTGGTTTCGATATCAAAGCCTTCATTACAAGCAGTCGCTCCGTAGGGCAGAGGCGGCCCGAATGAGATACGGGGATGGGGGTTGAACCCCTGAGAAAAGACAAGAGGAAAAGATGCGGCGATCATAGCACGATGGAACACTTCCACCATGTCCATATGACCCAGAAACCGGACAGCCTCCCCTTTTTCGTAGACGAACCTGTATCTGCAGCTCTGAGATGAATTCCTACGGATCTGTTTTCTTCCGAACCCGACAGCTGGTGAAACAACCCCGCTTTTCGCATATTTCATTCTGACTTCACCGCTGCAGGCACCACAGCCGCTACATTTCCCAGTACGGCAATCCTCTGTAGGGTTCTCCTCTCGTGAACGGGCATATTCTTCAAAGAGGAAATCAGTATCGACTCCCACAGAAACAGCCCTCCAGGGAAGCTTGTCCTCAATTTCAGTTTTTCCGGTATAACTGCCCGTATCCACCCCTGCTTCATCAGCAGCACCTAGCCAGCGGTCCAGATTGAAATGCTCATCCCAGCCGTCAAACCTCGCTCCCGCCTTCCAGGCCCGATAGATAATCTCTCCCACCCTGCGGTCCCCTCTGGCCATGACCGTCTCCAGAAACGTCATTCTGCCGTTGCGATAGGAGACCTTGACGTTTCGGCAGTCCCTCAGACTCGATTTGACAAAGCGTCCCTTCTCCTCCAGACGCTCCATATCCTCCATCGCCTCCCACTGAAACGGGGTGTTTGCCTTTGGTGAAAAAGGTGACAAAGCCACATGAAGCATTTTCCTCCGTGAAGAAGATCTCAGTAAAGAAGAGATATTCCTCACCATAACGATGATTGCCTGAATATCCGATTCGTTCTCTGTGGGCAGACCGAGCATGAAGTAAAGTTTTATTGTCTGTATATTTCTGCTGAGAAGAAGGTTGACTGTTCTTACTATGTCCTCATCGGTGAAGTCCTTGTTTATCACCCTGCGAAGCCGCTGACTCCCCGCCTCAGGTGCAATAGTAAAGGAGGTGACGGGGGATACCGCACCGAGAGCATCAATCTGCTCATCATTGAGAGCATCGATACGGGTAGAGGGGATGGATACACTCAGATGACAGCTGCTTTTGATATTCTGCAGGGAGTCAAGCAGCTGTGAAAAAGCAGAATGATCGGCAGTGGAGAGACTCAGAAGCCCCAGATCACGCCACCCGGTAGACTGAATCCCGCTCTCTATCTGAGTCTGTATGAATCCAGGATCCTTCTCTCTTACCGGCCGATAATACATACCAGCCGAACAGAAACGACATCCCCGGGTGCAGCCACGCATCACCTCGGCCGCAAGCCGGTGATGAACCACGTTCATAAGCGGAACCAGCGGCTTCTGGGGTACGTGCTTCAGATCAAACTGCTTCAGTTTCGCCGCTCTGACAGGGCCCCTTTCTTTCAAATCAGGCACAACAAACCGGCCCTCATCCGAGATTCGGTATAAAGAAGGTACATAAAAACCGGGAATTTCAGCCAGAAGCTCGAGTACAGTACTCCGGCCAGCACCACGGTTGTTTTCAATCACCTCACAAAACTGCTGTACCGCCTCTTCCCCATCACCAATCAGAAACACATCCACGAAAGGGACAAGCGGTTCAGGGTTACCCATACAGGGTCCTCCGGCCACCACCAGCGGATCATTCTCCCCCCGTTCGGCGCTGTGCACAGCCAAGCCGGCCAGATCAAGCATGTTGACCAGATTTGAGTACTGAAGTTCGTACTGAACCGAAAATCCGATCCAGTCCGCATCCCGCACCGGAGAAAAGTACTCAAGTGTGAAAAGCGGCAGATCCGACCTGCGCATGACCTCCTCGGCATCGGTCCAGGGATGGAAACAGCGTGAGAGAGCCCATGAGGGATTGCTGTTCACGATGTGGTAGAGTATCTGCAGACCGTGATGAGACATTCCAATATCGTAAAGATCTGGAAAGCACAGCACACCGTGAACATTGGTCTCTGAGAGGTCCTTGCGCACTGCATTCAGTTCGCTTCCTGTATAGCGCAGCGGTTTTTCCACATAAGGGAGGAACTCGGTTTGAACACGTCTTGAAATATTACTCATAAATGCCGTTTTGGGGGGATGAATTTGAATGTTGTTGTATGGTGTAGAAACTAACGGCCTTTCTCAAGCCGTTCGGCCAGAAAGATGGGCAGATTATTCTCGCGGATCTTCTTCTGAGTACTTCTGTAGTTGTAGCTGACCCTCACCAGAGAAATCTGCTGCTGATCTGTGTCGTAGAGCGCATAGCAGGATCTGTTGTCGAAATCTCTTGGCTGCCCCACGCTACCCACATTTATCAGATAGAAACACTCATCGCTCAGATCGATTGTATGCTCCGCGTGCAGAACCACTCTGTCCAGTTCCTGAATCATTATGGAAGGCCAGTGGGTATGACCGATGAAATTCACCCTGTGCACCAGGCTGTTGAAGGCCTCGAACACCGCATCCTCGCTGTCGGGGAACACATAGGCCCAATCACGGGGGTTTGAGGGTGAGGAGTGGGTGAAAAACATATCATCGATTTCCACGGTAAGGGGAAGCGTTTCAAGAAATTCTTTTTCGGATGAGCCCAAGTGATGCTTTGTCCACTCGATAGCGGTGTGTGCATAATAGGTGAAATTCGTGGTATCGATCTTCCCTATTGCAGCATAATCATGGTTGCCTGCAATGCAGTGGGACACATTTGAACGGACCAGGTCGATGCACTTCTGAGGATCGGGATAGTACCCTACGACATCACCAAGACAGATAATTTCATCCACCGAGCGTTTTTTGATGTCTTTTAGAACAGCATTGAGAGCTTCCAGATTACCATGGATATCGGAAATTATCGCGTATTTCATCAGTATCAGACCCTAAGCACGCAAAAAAAACAATAGAGGATTACCGCCCAATAGTGTATTGGGGACAAGTATCATAAATTATATTATCCAATTCTATTTATTGCAAAATAATTTGCACGACCGACTGGTAGTGATCAAATTGCATATTTTTCGTTTCGGTCGTAAAACCAAATTACAGGTTTATGCAGATAAAAAAGACTGATTATTCCGGAAAACTTCAGCAGTTGCGCGATGCCATACTCCCCGCATCCTCGGTGCTGATTCTTACCCACGATTATCCAGACCCGGACTGTCTGGCTTCCGCCTACGGCATCTCTCATCTTCTTTCATACTGGGGACTGGACTCTTCGGTCATCTCCTTTGGAGGATTCGTGGGAAGGGCGGAGAACAGAGCAATGATCCGCTTTCTGAACATCAGAACGGTTCCATTCGTGCTGACCGAGGCAAAGGATTTCGAACGGATCGTTCTGGTGGACTCCTTCCCGGGAAAAGGCAATGTATCTCTGCCTGCAAATGTTCCGATACATGCAGTTATAGATCATCACCCGAACGAACCATCGGCCGATTCGCCATTTTTCCATGATATACGCAAGGAATACGGTGCCACCTCCACCATCATCACCAAATATCTTCTTGAAGCCGGATGTCCCATTCCGCCCAAACTGGCCACGGCCCTCTTTTACGGTATCAAAACCGATACAGGCGATATGAGGCGGGATGTGATTTCTGATGATGTGGAATGCTACAGATATTTGTTTGATATAATGGAGCACAAACTGCTTTCAAAGATTGAGAATCCGGACCGGGATGTGGAATTTTTCCGCATACTGCACCGGGCCACGGAATCGGCTGTGAGTTTCGATACGGTGGGATATACTCATTTGGGAAATGTGACTACCCCCGATTATATTGCGGAAATGGCGGATCTGTTTCACAGCCTGGAGAAGCTGGAGTGGATGATCTGCTCGGGGATATTCAAAAACCAGATTTTCTTCTCCATCAGATCCAAAAAAGAGGACAGTGCGGGGTTTGTGGCCGAGCGGATCGCCTCGACACTAAAGGGAAGCGGCGGGGGACATTCCAGAGTCGCTGCAGGGCGTCTTCCGATTGAGCCCGAGGCCAATAATTCCCTTGATAAATTCGAACATACTATAAGGGAGATCTTCGGAATCCAGAACGTGCAACAGGAAAATCTCCTCTGAACGGATAACAACCGACAGCGGCCGTTTAGGCCATCATGCTGCCTAAAGGAGCTCACGATGTGGGAATACACAGACAAAGTGAAGGATCACTACCTAAACCCCAGAAACACCGGCGAAATCAAAAACCCCGACGGATTCGGCGAAATCGGCAACATCACCTGCGGCGATGCTCTGAGACTCACCTTCAAACTTGATGATCAGGGCAGAATAGAGGATATGAAGTTCAAAACATTCGGCTGCGGCAGCGCGATCGCATCCGCGAGTGCTCTTACGGAGATGTGTATCGGGAAGACTCTGGATGAGGTTAAAAAGATCAGCAACAAGGATATCGCTGAAGCTCTGGGGGGGCTTCCCCGGGAGAAGATGCACTGCAGCGTGATGGGGCAGGAAGCACTGGAGGCGGCAATCACCTTCTATGAAACCGATGGCGAAAAGGCAGTGCCGGAGGAGAAGGAGGGCAAGGTTGTGTGTACCTGTTTCAATGTCACCGATACGGAAATCGAACGCGCGGTGAAGGAAAACGGTCTGACCACTATTGAGGATGTCACCAATTTCACCAAAGCGGGCGGAGCATGCGGTCAGTGCCACGGCGAAATCGAGAAGATAATCAACAGAGTTCTGGATACGAAAAGTGAGGAGAAGCCGAAAAAGGTACAGGCCCGGAAACTCACGACTCTGCAGAAAATCGATATGGTCCGCCAGGTACTGGAAAATGATGTGCGTCCCATTCTGGCAAAGGACGGCGGGGACTGTGAACTGGTGGATGTTGACGGCAATGATGTGTACATCCGTTTCAAGGGTCACTGTTCGGGGTGCGCGTTCTCCTCGACGACACTTATTTCCGTGGTTGAGAAGAATCTGAAGGAAAAGGTATCCGATCAGCTGTCAATCAAGCAGGCTGAATAGCGTTGAACGTGCAGCGCTACTCCCCCTCTCACGGTCGGGGTACTGCATATCCGTTACACAGAACAGTTTTTCACACTCGGTAGGGTGAACTTCCGGAAACAAGAGCTCAACTCAAAGATTCGTTCAGGACATGCTTCGACCTCCCGCCAAGCGGGACGGTACGAGCGGATAGAAACGAGTTCCATCCACTAAGATATTCCGCGTCTCTTTTCCGCTCAGAGTTGTCTGCGCCTCTGCGTGATATATTTCCGTTCTCCGTAATTCGTAATTTTCAGTTCGTAATTGCCTTTTTCGCTTCCCCTACCGTGTAAAACGAACCGGTCACACACATCACGGGGGATTCACTTTCAAGGGCCGTTTTCAGAGCGGAAGCGACACAGGTTGCCGCAATGCACTCTCCCCCGAAAAAGGAGCGTGTCTGTTCACACAGGGTTTGGGGGTCTGCGGCCCGAGGGGTCTGCGGCTTGGCGAACACGAACCCGCAGGCTTTGCGCGAGAGAATTCTCAACACAGAACCGACATCCTTGTCTTTCATGACTCCGACCACGAACAGTACCTTTTGAGAGCTGAAACGGGCATGAAGAGCCTCCACCAGTGCCGAAGCTGCATCACTGTTGTGGCCCACATCGAAAATGACGGTTTTCCCCTGCAGCTCAACAATCTGGAAGCGTCCCTCCAGGGAAGCATTTCTGAGCCCCTCGAAGAGTACCTCAGGGGGGAAATTCCCTGTACATTTTAATGCATTGAGGGCAAGCAGGGCATTGGTCACCTGATGACGCCCGAAGAAGGGAAGAGTATAACGGTCCGTTTTCCAGACAAACCCGGTACCGATGGAATCTGTTCTGATATCGCAAGCATCCCTGTCACTCACGAATTTGAGTTCCGCCCCCTGATCCCTGCAGTGATTGCTTGCCATATCCCGAATCAGCTCATCCCCGGGATCTGCCATAACCACAGGAACACCACCCTTTACGATGCCCAGCTTTTCCCGGGCGATTTTTTCCAGTGTATCGCCCAGAAACTCCTTGTGGTCCATGGCGATACGGGTGATAACTGAAACTTCGGGGGTAATGATATTGGTGGCATCGAGTCTTCCCCCCATTCCGGTTTCAAACACTGCGTACTGCACTCCCGCTCTGCGGAAAATCTCGAAAGCCATAAGCGTTGCGGCTTCGAAGAATGTCAGGTTATAATCCCTGATCGCCGTTTCCTGTTGGCGGTACACCTCAAGCCATACCTGTTCATCAACCGGTTCTCCGTTCACCCTGAACCGCTCTTCGAAATTTGTTATGTGAGGAGAAGTATACAGGCCGGTTTTAAAACCTGAACGGCGCAGGACCGATTCCATGAGAGTGCAGGTGGAGCCCTTGCCGTTTGTTCCTGCAATGTGAACGGAGGGGTAGGACTCGTGAGGGTTCCCGCATGCTTCAGAAGCTTTTTTCATTCGCCCCAGTTCATATTTGATACCGTTGTTCACCAGTGAGAAGAGGCGGGTGCGGATACGCTCTGCGGATTCCATACGATTGCCTGGAAGAGGTTTGAAAAGAGGGAAAATAGATTCGGGGCCGAGGGTCGGACCATAGCAAAATATCCGGAAAACAATGCTACATCTACCTGCTTTTTTAACATAAGAGTTATTCAGACCGTTTCAGCGGTTTTCAGCTGTTGAGAAACATGGTCAAAATCTGGGAAAACTACCTCAAGCAGAGAAAGGTTGTTACCAAACTGCCTTTGGTACTGTCCATAATCATCTACCAGAGAAAACAGGTATGGTCTTTTCAGAGTTCGATCGGACACTTGTTCGAGGATATCGAAAATACAAAAGAATACATACCCGAATTCAGAAGCGAGGTATATGATATCTCTCATATAACTGATGAGTCGGTCCGGGGTGCAATACTTTTACGAGTACTGTTTCTGACCCAGAGTATGCCGCAACCCCGAAATATTCGATAAGCTTCACGAAATAATCGGCCTGGTGCTGGCGCTATCGGAGGAGAGAACCATAACCGAATACCGGAAACCCTGCTTCGCTTCCGGAGCTTGCCGAGGCGCGCCAGCCCTCGGTGACCGGGCAGGAAAGTGTCAGAAGCAGAGATACTTCAGAAACCACTCCGCTCTGATATCCTTGAAGGGTGACGTTGATTTCACTGTCACTCCAAACAACTTCGATAGTGTCTGGAGCAGACGGACGGGCTTCAGCATGTAAAAGCGATGTGCTGAAAAGCAGCAGCGTAAACGCAAAAATTTTGAATTTCATAACTCTCCTATTTACTAATCTTCAAAACAGGGCAAAACGGGACGAAAGCCTAGATGTATATCATATTTGCGATCATCTGGCCACACCGTAAGCCTCCGGGTAAATGTAAGCTGTCTTGAACCGGAATACCAAAAGCCACCTCGGAAAATTTTGCTTTCTCCGTTTTCGGGGCCAGTTGGGTTTACAAAAGATCCTAGCTGGTAGGTGTGATCAAAAGTATTTGTTAACTCTGAAGCATTTCCCAGAATGTCATATAGCCCAAACGAGTTCGGCTTTTTCGAGGAGGGGTAAAAATCGAGGTGCACTGTCATTCAAAGCATTGCAAGTGATCCAGACCGCCGCGGTGATAATAGATAGCAGTTTTGTAATGATTCCGATTCCGAAAACCGGATTCCATTCATTTAGCTTTTTTCTGGTTGGCCGCCAGCGGTTTATTCAATCCTGCAAAGCGCATCCTTGAGCCAGGTATCGACAAAGACATCCTGCGGCTGCTTGTCATATAGCAACATTTTTTCACCATGGACCTATTTCCACTTCAGATCTCTGGTGCCCGCAATATATTCCGCCGTCTCTTCAGCCACCATGCCGGTTTGAGCAGTTATCGGCTTGCCAACGAGGTGGTCACGCAGAGCACTCTCGATAGTGTTCATCTCATAACCTTTGTTTTTTCGGCAGTATAACTTTTAAATAGTCTTCAGTAGCTTCAAAGATCGGATCACAACCATTGTGAGCACGCATTAGAGGAATCACTTTTGTCCGCAATCCCATACCCCGATAGTCGACATAGCCATAATCACGCATGACCTCCATTATAATGGTGTTGCGGGTATAACGTTGGCCGGCTATCATTTTTTCCACTGTCATTGAGTTTTGAAGACTGCCGGGACTAATGACCTCAAGTCGATCAGCATAAAGCCCAATTTCAATATCAACAAAGCGAGTCCAATCTCTATGCGCTAAAGCATTGATAAGAACTTCCCTTATTGCTTCGATCGGGTACAGGAGATTTCTTTCTCGCTGTAAATTTTCCCGAATAACGTCTGATTCATCGGTAATAAATGGATTGATCTTTTGCAGGGCATATTCGATTAATCCTTCATCCATCAATCTTTTTGTTCCGTTTGAATAGTCCCATCTGGCCGCAAGAGGTGCATCTATAATCGTATCTAATTGCGCTCTATACTCTTTATCTGTACTGTTGAAAACGAATACCCGCAGACCGCTTTGTTTTAAATATTGCCGTGGTTTTTTACCAAACAATACCATACCAGCGATTGTACACATCCCTTTAACTTCAGTTAAAAAACCAATATTTGCTAATCTACTTTCCCATTCTTCATCCGTTGCAGGAATGTCCGGATCATTAATGACATTTTTTAGATAATTTTCTAAGCGAACTCTATCCAGGTCATGAGACGAGGTACGAGATACCGGTAACATTTCCGTATGAAGCATGCCTCCGATCTCATATAGCCGCATTTGTTGCTCTCTCGTGGCTAATCGTGATGTAGAGCCAACTCGAATAAAAACCTCTTCCGCTTTGTTGTGCCGACGTACATAAGGTTTTGAGTTTCCTTGTGGAAAAGTAAGAACCGCAACTGTGGTATTTTCATCGATTCTGATTTCTTCGTAAAACGGCAAGATAGAGGGGTGAACTTTCTCCGAAATGACATTCATCACCCATTCTTCAACATCTGCGCGCTGAAGCCCAGGGATAGAGCCGTTGTCATCAACTCCCAGGAGTATCTTTCCACCTTGAAAATTTACCAAAGCCACAACCTCTTTCGCTAACTGCTCAGGTCGAATGTCGTCACGCTTAAATTCGATTCCCGAATTTTCACCGTTGGCAATAATCTCAAGTAATTCCGTTTTTAGCATGATATCTCCTCAATAGCCGTACTTCATTTTACGCTGATTGAAAGCAGTACGGCCGCCCTCAAGAATATTAGCTGCTTTTTCCCGTACATTTTGAACATCAACAGCACCTTGCAATTCCCCCGGCATGCAGCCTTTGCCTTCACAAACTTCAAAAACACCAATCCATTCAGCATCACCAAATACAGGGATATTAGCGTTATGAGTGGCAAATATGAACTGTCGATTTATTTTTGCATCACGAAGTTCAGCGACAATCCGGTCGGCAATAAAAGCATTGTCCAAATTGTCTTCGGGTTGATCCACGATCAATGGATCTTTGTTTTGCAGTAATAAAAGATGTAATATAGCCGTGCACTGCTGTCCTGTTGATAGGTTCCTCAGAGATCGATATCTGGCTTCTCCTTCATGGGCGACATTCAATTCAATTTCAATGATGTCCGGCAACTCAATCTCCTGGAGTTCGAGCACTTTTGATGGAGGCAGTTTAACCAATGCGTTGGCAACGGTTTGTGTAATGCTCCAACTTGAAGAGCTTAATTCATTTTCGCCTTTTTGAATCAGTTCAGAAAGTTTAACAGGAGAAAAATCATCTATTTCGTTAATCCAGGATAGTCGTTTTTCTCCTACCCCCTCGAGGCTGCAACGCAGCAAGAAATCAATAACAAACCTTCTATTTGCTTCTGGTTTTACCGTCAGCTTCAGTTTGCCCGCAAGCTTCCTATTTAATTTTTTGAGAGAGGATTCAAATTTAGCCGTCCGACTAGCGCGATAGGAAGAAAGTTCTTCCAACATTGATTGCCTCTGCTTTTGCAGCTCATCTATAAGAGCTTGCTGATTCTTAATTGCAGACTCTTTGGGTTTGATTCGTTCTATTTCTTGTAACAGACTCTGATATTCAACGCCGATTTCACGGCCACTTTTTCCTTCACTTGCAGGTAACTCTTTGAATGTTTTTTCGAGTTTTTCTTCTTCGTTTCGGATAAGCTGACTCAGCTCAGAACTCAGTTTATCAATCTCTTGTTTTGCTTCGGCAAGAGAAGTCTGCCATTGCCCCAGGATTTCT
The DNA here is from genome assembly GCA_046546375.1 of Chitinispirillaceae bacterium. GTDB lineage: Bacteria > Fibrobacterota > Chitinivibrionia > Chitinivibrionales > Chitinispirillaceae > JAEZKC01. Next base: position 54,821 of record JBKGXV010000004.1, read on the forward strand.
TCAGTTTTAACTTTTAATTTGTCTAATTTTGATTTTATTATCTTCAAGATACCGGCATGAGGGAGCTTCTCGACGGTTGAGTCACTCAAAAAGACTGTATCGGGGAGAGCATCGCTGGCTTGAACAAATGCCTGTTCCAGGTTGGCAAGTTCCTCTTCAGCGATACGCTGTTTCAACCTCTTTTCGGTTTCCAGCAGAGGAATCACCTTGAGTTTGTCTTCAATGCCGAGAGCTTTAAACTGTTGGACACGTTCCTGCAATTTCGGTAGTTTAGTCAGTTCGTCTTCAACAGCCGCCTTGCCTTCAAGTGCTTTTTGCAATTTGTTCCGATTCTCTCTCAATGCCGTTAATGTTGCCTTAATCTTGCGTTCATAATCACCGTGTTCAACATCAATAAATCGGGCAAGCAGCCTCATTTGCGCATGATCATCCTGGGCAATTTCATAAATTTCATTTTGTCCATAGATTTCAATCTCGGGTAGAATTTCTTTGGGTGTAAAAGTTGAAATAGTGCCGAATTGGTCTTTTACAGAAGAGCTTTCACCGTAGCGGCGGGCAATAGTGTATTTTTTGCCGTTCATCCTGGAAGAACGCACCACAAGCTCAATTCGAGCTTTAGATTTACCGATATTATCTTTGATAATCTCGGAATGCTGCTTTTTAGCATTCTTTCCTATCGGTTCAAGTTCCAGAGCATATCGTATACACTCAAGGAGTGTGGATTTTCCCGTTCCCCGCCCCCCAATGACAGCATTAAGGTGTTCGGAAAAATTGATGTGCAGATCATCAAGATATCCCCCGGTAATGGAAAGTGATTCGATTCTGGAATAATATTTTTCAGAAACATCAGTATTGAGACGTACCCGTGATTGAGGATCTTGAAAAGCTAACTTAAATGCCTCAAAACTCGGATTGGTCATTTTGATTAAACAGGAGGCTTTGGGTTTTTTTAGCGTTTCAGGTTTCTCCACATCTTTGGCGTTAATGACGGCAATCGGTGTTTCTCGTTTGTAGTTCGGGTTCTTGTTTTGCACAATCTGACAAAAACCATTGTTTTCCTCCGTTTTCAGATCATCAAGCGTTCCTGGTATCTGTGCCGCCTTCAGTAAATTATTTTTCCAGACATGAACCAGCTTTTGTTTCAATATCCCGCTATCATCCGTGCTGTGAGCCGCATAGCATATTCCTCCCATTTCCTCAACTTTAGACAATAAATCATTGCCGCCAAGATTAGATGGCCAGGCACCATTTGCGGAATCAGTTAAACCAAGAGAACCAAGATACCGATTTAATTGATCTTTACTTGTATTTTCAGGGAATAAACACACAAAGTGTGCCTTTTCGGTAGTCGCAATTTCAAAACCTGGAAAAACCAGAATATCAGCCGGCTCCATAACGGAACGGATCGCATCAATGCCATCTACATTGCCGTGATCAGCGATACCCAGCACCTTAATGTCCTCTTCTTGACATACCTGCAACAGCTGCTGGTTATATTCATCCTCAGACAAAACCTGGTGTTGACCCCGATAGGCAAGGTAAGAATATGGATTCACCTGCAAGGCACACTTCCAGAACCGAGCTTTTGTGTATGTAGTATTCATAACGAAATTCCTCTTTCAGATTTCTGTTACCAGCAATGTATTCTGCCGTCTCGTCTCGCCTTTTTTTATCTTGAATGCTTGTGCGTTCAACAGAGCAGAATTATCGCTTTTGTATCACCTGTTAAATTTTCGTTCATCATCAGTCCATTCTTGGCGAATTTAAGTCCGCTACTCATTTACACAGGTCCCTTCTTCTTGCAAAATTTCTATCATAGTGGCCCGCACAGCCGGATTCAAGCCTATATTACCAGATGTTTGCATACAAGAGCACCTATTGAAAGAAGCATCTAAACAGCATTCGAAGAACGAAAATGAGGAGAAATACACCAGTAACCAGCTCCCTATCCAGAGAGGAACATAAATACATATTAAAGAATAACCTAAATCGGACGATAGGTTGACATAAAAATACACCTTTTGAGGCGTTTCATAAGTAAAATTACAGGTGTTCAAAGCTTATAACAACTGTGGAAAACCGAAACTCAAAAGGTGATAATATGAAGATAGGTTCCGACAGAAAAGAAAACAAGATCAATGCAGTCGATATTACCGACTTAACGCACAGGGAATTTGTCGATGTAAAACTGAATTAATTTCTGGAGAAATTAACAGGTACTGACCGGATAAGACTTACAGACGCAGAAATACACTACTAAGGAAACAAAAAACGGCCCAGATGCGCGTCTACAGCATCATTTGGGCCGTTTTTAAATGGTCGGGATGAGAGGATTCGAACCTCCGACCACTTGAACCCCATTCAAGTGCCCTACCAGGCTGGGCTACATCCCGATCAAGTTTTTCAAATATAGTATACGAACTACTGATACGCAAGCTCCGAACCACCTCGAAAATCATTGCATACCACTTTTTATCTCATTTCACCCCGTTCCCAGTCCCGCCAATATGATTCCGATTCCGTTCAAATCTAAAATCTGAAATTCCCTCACACCCCCTCAAACGCCTCATTCAGAAGCTTTTCCTCGGGCGGTTTGGTGAGCATGCTGAACACAATCGTGGCCAGAGCCGAAACGGGAAGAGAAACCACGATGGGATCGAGATTCTGAAGCGCGGGGCTGGAGACCAGGCTGTCCACCCCGAAAAGCGCCCTGCACATACCCAGCGGCCCTGACTCCTTTATGTGCACGAACACAAGCCAGAAAGCGCTTACACCCACGCCGCTTACAAAACAGGCCTTCGCTCCCGCCTTGGTGACTCTCCTGCTGTACAAAGCTCCAAAATACATGGGCAGGAATGCTGCAGCGCACAATCCGAAGAAAATCGCCGTACCAATGGCGATTATCGCCGATCCCTGCTCATAGAATCTGGGAAGCGCGTAGGCCAGAAACGCGCTGATAATGATGGTTATCCCCATGGCGATTCTGGTGGTGAAAAGTGGATTTTTACTTCTGATTCTGAATCCGTGCTCAAGCACATCCCTGCCAAACGCCGTACCCATGGTGTGAAACTGGGACGAAAGGGTGGAAATGGCGGCAGCCAGAAGAGTCACCATGAATATACCCGTAAACCAGGGCGGCGTGGCTTCGTTTATAAAGAAGGGTATGATATTGTCGGTCTTCTTATCCACCGCTAAAAAGGATATTTTACCGAGAGTGCTCTGGAGATGATCATGGAAGTACACATTGCTCAGCGCCCCCACGATAAACGCCACTCCGGTCATCATCAGAATAAACACCCCGCCCACCAGCACCGCTCTGTTGAGTTCGCGGTTGCTCTTGACAGTCATGAAACGCACCGCAAGCTGGGGCTGGGCCAGTACTCCTATCCCCACACCCAGAACGATGGTGGTGACAAGCTGCATCCAGAGCGGAGAGCCGAATCTGGGCATGGAGGTCCAGCCCTGATGTCCCTGTGAACCGAAAACCGAAACGGCCTGATCCTTAAGAGCACTCAGACCGGCATGAGCCTGCACCACTCCCCCCAGTTTGGAGTAGGTGAAATAGAGAAGAAGCGCCATGCCGATAAACATCAGAACGCCCTGAAACGCATCGGTGTACATCACCCCCTTGAGGCCTCCCAGAATCACATATATCGCCACTATGGACACAAAGAACATCAATGCCACTTCATAGTTTATCCCCAGGGTTTCGTGAATGAACTGTGTCCCGCCGATAATGACCGATCCGGCATAGAGCGGCATGGCGATGAAGATGAGAAGTCCTGAAGCGGTCTGAAGAAATCTGGACTGAAAACGCTTGCCGATGAATTCCGAAAAGGTATGAGCGTCGAGATTGTGGCCGATTTTTCTGGTGCGTTTGCCGAAAAGTGCAAAAGCGATGAATATGCCCACCAATATATTCAGAAATGTAAGCCAGAGAATTCCCATTCCATACACAGCCGCAGCACCTCCGAAACCCACAATGGCGGAGGTACTGATAAAAGCCGCCCCGTAGGAGATGGCCATGACGACGGGATGGGTTTTGCGCCCTGCAAGCAGGTAGTCGGCCGCGTTACGGGTCCCCCGGAAACCCAGATACACAAGTATCGCGTTCACTATCAGAAATACGACCACGATTGTACCCAGAAGCATCATGTTCATCTCTCACCCCCCAGCGTCTCTGCTTCGGCGAGTTCGGGGTCATGCTGCTCCCAGGCAATCTCCTCCTCTATCTGTTTCTGTTCATTTTCCCTGGGCAGGTTCCAGTTTCTGATACCGTACACCACACAGAGCAGGGTTGCTCCTATGCAGCAGACATACGCAAGCACCACTCCGGTTCCCTCAAGGCCGAGAATCATAATTTCCACTCCTTTGATTGTTTTCTGATCTTCAGAAATAGTCCCCCCGAGCCAGACCGCACACGCGCCGGCTGCTCTTCAGGGATGGCGAAAAGAGGTCTGATACAGCAGGATTTTCGAATGACAACTGCATGCGGTTATCTGAAGATCCGGCCCCTGTTTCCGACCGACCGGTCGGTTTCTGAATGTGGGAAATATAGTTCACGAAACCGCATTGAAAAAGAATAAACTGGAAACAGATGGTGTCGATTTATGAGCGCACAGCGGATCTGTTCTTCACTGCAGACGGACAGGTAGAGCAATCGGATCGGTGGACAGGCATGGTAAGAGACGGGGAACTGTCCGGAAAACCAGGCTGTATTCCCCGAATGTGAATCTGTGCCGTACCGGAAAATCACCTCCGGGGGGGGAGCCGGATTATCAGATGCCCTCGAACACCTCGTCGAGAAGTTTTTCATCGGGAGCTTTTGAAAACATGCTGAAAAGCACCGTGGCCAGTGCGCTTACTGGAAGAGACACCACGATGGGATCGAGATTCTGAAGCCAGGCACTGGTTGCCAGACTGTCCACTCCGAAAAGTGCTCTGCATATCCCAAGCGGCTTTGATTCCTTCAGGTGCACGAACACCAGCCAGAACGCACTCACGGTCACCCCGCTGACAAAACAGGCTATGGCACCGGCTTTGGTGATTTTCCTGCTGTAGAGGGCTCCGAAATACATGGGCAGAAATGTCGCGGCGCACAGCCCGAAGAAAAGTGCTGTTCCGATGGCGATTATGGCTGAACCCTGCTCATAGAACCGGGGCAGGCCGAAAGCCAGAAAAGCACTGATGATGATAGTGACACCCATGGCAATCCTGGTGATGAAAAGTGGATTTCTGCTTTTGATTTTGAATCCGCGCTCCAATACATCACGCCCGAACGCGGTACCCATGGTATGAAACTGGGATGAAAGGGTGGAGATGGCCGCAGCCAGCAACGTCACCATGAAAATCGCGGTAAACCAGGAGGGCATCGCTTCTTTTATATAGAAGGGAATGATATTGTCTGTTTTCTTGTCCACCGCCAGAAAGGAAACCTTTCCCAGCGTGTGCTCAAGGTGATCATGGAAAAAGACGTTGCTTAGCGAACCCACCATGTAGGCGACTCCGGTCACGATCAGAATGAAAATCCCTCCGACCAGTACAGCCCTGTTGAGTTCTCGGTTGCTTTTCACGGTCATGAAGCGCAGCACAAGCTGGGGCTGGGCAAGCACTCCTATCCCCACCCCCAGGATAATTGTGGTCACAAGCCTCATCCAGAGTACAGAGCCGAAGCGGGGCATGGAGGTCCATCCGCGGTGTCCCTGAGAGCCGAAAAGGGTCAATGCCTGGTCTTTGAGGGCGGTCAGATCCGTATGGGCCTGAACCACACCGCCCAGTTTGGAATAGGTGAAGATGAGAAGAAGCAACATTCCGATGAACATGACCGAACCCTGAAACGCATCGGTGTACATGACCCCCTTGAGACCTCCCAGAATGACATATATCGCCACTATGGAAACAAAAAACATAAGAGCCACTTCATAGTTGATGCCCAGTATCTCGTGAATGAACTGGGTACCTCCGATGATAACCGAACTGGCGTAAAGGGGCATCGCTATGAAGATAAGCAGTCCGGAAGCGGTCTGAAGGAACCTGGACTGAAAGCGCTTGCCGATGAATTCCGAAAAGGTGTGCGCGTCAAGGTTATGACCGATTTTTCTGGTACGTTTGCCGAAAACTGCGAATGCTATGAAAATTCCCACCAGGATATTGAGAAACACCAGCCAGAGGATTCCCATACCGTATAAAGCCGATGCTCCTCCGAAACCCACAATAGCGGAGGTGCTTATGAATGCCGCTCCGTAGGAGATTGCCATGATGACCGGATGGGTTTTGCGTCCCGCAAGGAGATAATCGGCCGCGCTGCGTGTTCCTCTGAACCCCAGATACACCAGTATGGCATTGATAATAAGAAAAATGATGACAATTGTTCCCAGAAGCATCATGTTCATCTGCTGCCCCCTGCCTCTTCATACTGGGCGAGTTCGGGGTCGTGCTGCTCCCAGACAGCCTCCTCCTCGATCTCTTTCTGTTCATCTTCCCGAGGGAGATTCCAGTTCATAATGCCATAGACGATGCAGAGAAGAGCCGCTCCGATACAGCAGATGTAGGCAAGCACCACTCCCCCTCCCTCAAGACCGAGAATCATCTGTGTTCTCCTTTGCAGCATGAGTTGAATAGATTCCGTTTTCAAGAATACCAAGCAGAAGCTCCCATTCATTCAGATATTCCTGCTTGAGTGCCTCGCGGTTGGTGCTGCCGGAAAGCTTGAGCATGAAATCGTTGCGGGTTTTGATCAGAAGCCAGATCAGAAGATCCATTATGATCTCCTTGGGGAATGCCAGCCCGGAGGAGCTCAGGTTGCTGAACACCTGATTGAACCGGTGGAGAAATGTCTTGTGCACCTCGGATTTAAGCTGAAGGTCCTGCAGACTGCCGCACTTGACTATGAAAGCTATCATATCCGGGTACTCGAGATAGAAATCTATTGCGATACCCGATACCAGGCGGAAGCGCTGCAGTATATCGGAGGGAAGGGTCAGTTTATCCCTGCGGATATGTTCCTGGATGTAGTCGTAAAGGGAGGAATAGACATGATCCACTATGAAGAGAAAGAGCTCCTTTTTGCTGGAGATGTATTCATACAGACCGCCTTTGGAGATTCCCGCCTTTTTGATGATGCGGTCGGTTGAGCCCTGTTCATAGCCGCTGGCGCCGAATTCTTCGATACAGGCTTTGATGATAGCTTCCCTTTTGGGTGCCGGGATTTTGAGAAATGTCTTTTTCAACTAGGAGCTTTCCCGTAAAGAAGTTAGAAACCGAGGTGTATGAGACTGCCTGCTCAGCAGGTATTGAAAATAGTTGATGGATTCGGAAGGGGGCAATCGCGCGGCCTGCGGAAACGGCCCGATTTTAGGAATATGACTTCCGTTTTTTTGGCACTCATACAATCCGTAGTACGGCTGAAAACCCCTGTACCGGCTTAACAGTGCGTATTTTCATTTGGAATTTTAATTGCTTCTGAGTTAAGGTGGCAGAGAAGAGTCCGGTTTCACACCGGAAGACAATGATTTGTTTAAAAGGGGGCTGGTATGAACAGGCTGGTACGCATTGCTTCACTGATATTTCTGGTTGCGGTTCCGTTGATTGCCGGGATTCCGGTACAGAGCATGAATGAAAGCACGCTGGGGGTGGAGTATTCCGGTTTGACCAGCGGGCAGCTGCTGGATGAGGACAAGGGGGAGTCTTCAATTATCAGTCATTTCTTCCGTCTTCAGTACTCCCCCGTTTCTCTTCTTCGTTTCTCTCTGGGAGTGGGAAGCAGCCGTCTTGGAATAGAATCCGGCGAAGTTGACTTCTGCGGTGAGCCGGGACTAGCGGCAATGGGTGGAGCAGCGCTTAACCTGCCCAGAGTTCACCGTCTGGTTTCTCTTACCGGCGGAGTGGAGTCCTATTATCTGAGCAGTGTGTCGGGAGATCTGAGGTCCATTGCCTTTATGCACACTCCTTTTGCGGGGCTGATTGTTCACCTGAGTCCTTATGTGGATATGGAACTGGGCGGAAGTTACCACATTTTTGACAACCAGATCAAGACAAATGACGGGATACTGAATTTCCGCAACAGTGAACAGATGAGGTTCTACGGATCGCTCACTCTTCACGATCCCCTAAGCGGGGTATATATAAGCGGTGGAGTGAGTTCTCCCGGAGATTTCTCCGATGTGGTAAGGGACGGCTCTCCCTACAGATCAAGTGCCTGGATTCAGTTCGGGATAATTCTGAAGCAGGACAAGGAGTTTGCCAGAACGGAAAGGGAGATACGCAAATACTTTTCAAGCCACAAGCAGTTGAAGGAGAGGGACCGGCGCTTATAGTGCGTTACATGCCGATGTACATGCTGGGAGAGATGATCAAATGAAATGCAGGAGTGGAGTATATGTTAAAAAATTATATCAAAGGTTTTTCTTTTATAGAGGTTGTTGTCGTGGTGGTGATAGTTACCGTTCTGGCGGCAGTGGCCTTCCCTCTCTATAACGGCTATGTCCAGGACACACGTCAGGACGTGGTTGATAACCTGGCCAAGAATGCAGCCGCGGCAGCAAATGCCTACTGGCGCAAAACCGGGGCTGCACCCACCCTTGAACAGCTCAAGCTGTTCTACGATGAAAACACCTATGACATAGTGATTGACGGTTCCAATGTGACAGTGACAGATAAGACAAGAAGTTCCATTATCAAAATAGTACCCTACACCCATTAGAGGCGAAATGACGGAAAAAAAATTGGCCGAGCAGACGAATTCACTCTCGTTGAACTGTTTACATCCGCGGTTATACTGGCCATAGCAATTGCGGCTATCGAGGACTCGAAAACCGAGTCCTCAACCATTTTCTTTAAGAACTGAAGGGGTGTACCCTTTTAAAAGAAGCGATAAGGTAACAACAGTCACCGAACTCATCGCCATAGCCAGTCCTGCCAGCTCAGGTCTGAATGTCCATCCGAAGATTGGATTCAGCACACCAGCCGCAAGAGGTATAAGTGCGGTGTTATAGGCAAAAGCCCAGAACAAGTTACCCTTTATTCTGTTCATAAGCTTTCCACCCAGTTCGATAGCGGCCACAGCATCCATCGGATCGCTTTTCACCAGAACAATCTCACCGCTCTCAACTGCCACATCCGTTCCGCCACCCATGGCGATTCCCACGTCAGACTGCACCAAAGCGGGTGCATCATTTATGCCGTCACCGACAAAGGCAACAGATTCACCACGGTTCTGGAGTTCTTTAACCCTGGCGTTTTTCTCCTGAGGAAGCACCTCCGCAATCACCTCATCAATACCGATCTGACGCGCCACAGCCTCTGCGGTCCGGCGGTTGTCTCCCGATACCATCATCACCTTCAGTCCCATTTTCTTGAGATTCTTCACAGCATTCAAAGATGAATCCCGAACAGTATCGGCAACCGCTACTGCTCCAATTATCCGCCCGTCCCGGCAAACAAGAATAACTGTTTTACCCTCATTCTCCAGACGCAACATATCGTTTTCCATGTCATCACTGACAATGAAACCCTGTTCCTTTACTCCCTTTCTGTTCCCTGCAAACAGCTTGTGGTCTTCCAGATCACCCCTCACACCCATTCCCTCCAGAGTATCAAAACCAGTACACTCCCTGATCTCAATTCCACTTTCATGTGCTTTTTCCACTACGGCGTCAGCCAGCGGGTGTTGAGAATTCTTTTCAAGTGATGAAGCGAAATACAGCACCTGTCGAAATTCTTCTCCGTACCCCAGAACATCTGTCACAACCGGTTTACCCTGAGTCAACGTTCCGGTTTTATCGAATACCACCGTGGTGAGCTTCTGAGCCAATTCGAGAGCTTCCCCGTTTTTTATCAGTATTCCCAGTTCAGCTCCCCTCCCGATTCCCACAGTGACAGCTGTAGGTGAGGCCAAGCCGAGAGCGCACGGACACGCAATAACAAGCACGGCAATAAGTGTTGTAACTGAAAAAAGCAGTGTTTCCCCGGCAATGAGAAACCAACCCAGAAAGGAAAATATGGCAATGCCCAGAACCACGGGAATGAACCAGGCCACAACCCTGTCTGCGATGCGCTGGATTTGCGGACGCGAGGACTGAGCATCACGAACCAGCTTGATAATCTGCGAAAGCATGGTATCTTTGCCGATTTTGGTAGCCTTGAATTTCAATACCCCGTTTCGGTTCACTGTACCACCAATAACAGTACTTCCCTCTTTTTTCAAAACAGGCAGTGATTCTCCTGTCAACATACTTTCGTCAACGGAACTTTCTCCCGAAACAACTTTACCGTCAACCGGTATCTTCTCCCCGGGTTTAACAAAAACCACATCGTCTATGGCAACATCATCCACATCAACCACTTTTTCACCTTCGTCAGTGATTATCACTGCCGTCCGGGGAGCTAGACCCATAAGCTTCTTTATGGATTCCGATGTTCTCCCTCTGGCACGGGATTCCAGAAACCTACCCAGAGTCAGAAATCCAGCCAGCATAACCGCGGTTTCGTAGAACATAAACTCATGATGATCCAAAACACCAACTGTCCCCAGAACACTTGCTCCGTATGCGGTGAAAATTCCCATCGCATACATAACGTCCATGGAAAGATTTCTGACCCGTAAAGCATTTACAGCTGCGGTAAAAATGGGCCAGGAAACAAACAGAAACACAGGTGTGGTTACCGCGAACATAAACCAGGAGACCGCTGAAGTAACCAGATGTGGATAGAACATGAGAGCCATGAGCGGCAAACTGACCGCAAAAGAGACAATTACTCGAATCAGTCTGGTCTTCTGCTCTTTTTTCCGGAGGATGTCTGTTTCTTCTGATTGTTCCTGCTCCTCCACCATACCTCTGTATTCGTAGCCGGCCTTTTCTATTGCCTTGCGGATTTGACCGGGCCCTAAAAGAGAGGAAACGAAAATGACCTGAGCAGAATCTGTTGAAGGATTCACCGAGGCATCCACTACCCCCTCCAGCTTCATTAATTCCTCCCGCACTCTCAACGCACATGAGGCGCAGGTCATACCCATAACCGTTACGGTAAGAGAATCGAATCCGACGCTGTATCCGGCGTCTTTTACCAGATCATTGATCTGATCTACACCGATATGCGCTCCGTCATACTGAACTCTCGCACTTTCAGTCCCGAAATTGACCTGCACTTCTCTGATATTCTGGTTTTTCTCAAGAGCCTGCTTTAACGTATGAGCGCAATTAACACAGTGCATCCCTTTGATTCCAAGCTCAACAGTTCGTATTTCAGCCATTTAGCTACCCATGCTGATTCAAGTTCGAAAGAATAGTAATCCATACGTAGAATACGGAGAAGCTGGTTGTTTAATTTAAACTGCGATTCAACAGAATCAAAGATTTGCAATCATCTGTCCATATATCAGAAGCCAATGCTGAATTTGATCCCAAGCATTTCTTCGGCTTTGGCTGAATTAAGACTTACATCCCCCATCCGAGGTGGCCCCGCTTTCTCCTCACGACGTAAAATCCCCTTGAGAAGGAAGGGATCAAAGCCACCTCTCCGCAACACGTATTCGCCTAACCGATGAAGTGAACGTTTCACCGGACCTCCACAATGTAAGAGTCCTTCAGGTTCAAGCTGCAGAATCCGAACTGCGGCTGCAGTAATGTCATCACATTTGATACAGCTCCTCAGCTCATCACGGAAAAGAGTTACCGGCAGCGACCTTTCGAAACGCCTGCGGATAAATCCCACAGCCCCCTTGTCACCGGTTACCGATTCCCCGATGGGCAGCCCCAGCCTGACGATACAGAATCGTGGACATCGGGAAATCTCCCTCTCCGCTCCCACCATTGTTTTTCCGGCCACAGTGAGCGGATCAGGCACACATTCCTCACAATACCCCTTCTGCGGAACCCCTCTACCTGAAAAAATCAGATCTGAGCTGAAATACGTGACATGACAAACTTCGCCGAAAACATCCGCAATGACCCGTGCTCCTTCAGTATTCATGAGACGAGCCCAGGCCGGACGCTCTTCACATACATCCAGATCACATACCCCCGCGCAGTGAAGCACATGAGTTGGATGAAAGCGCTTTTTGATTTCTTTCAGAGTGTCCTTGTCCGTGATGCATACCGGCAGGACATTCTCCCCACGGGGTATTCTCATTTTAGGAGAACGTATGGCGTAGAGTCTGTCAGAACCCATAAGAGTATTGAGCCAATCAAATATCGGCCAGCCGTGGATTGAAGTAACTCCGGTCATAAGGACCCGGACTGAAGAAGGAAGCGAAAAAGACATGGGGTGAATATAAATTGCTGAGCCGGTTTAAGGAAAAGTATCCCGTTGCCCGTTTTACCGGGCCGCTCATGCTGCCTGTGACGAGCCTTTCGAAGTGAGCCCGTCGGCGGAAGCATGAGCGGAATGAACCTCTTGCTTCCACATTCAATTATTCCGTGTCTCTTTGCGCTCTGAGCGCCTCTGGGTGAAATTATCCGCTTCCGTTATCCCGTTTTTTCGGACAACAAGATTTCGAAACGTTCACCTCCAGCACACCTTGAGGCCTTAACCGGACACCCGCTGTTTTGAAAACGTCTGCAGGAAACAACGGGGGCCCAATCAGAATCAGTAATCAAGAGAGTATCCCGCCATGAGCTGGAAGGCGTAGTTGCGGACATCCTGCCCATCGAACACTTCCAGTAATCCCCAATGGTAGCGGAAATCCAAAACCACCGCTCCGGGCCCGGTCTCTATATCAAAACTCAATCCCGTAGCAAGTCCGATATCAAAATCATTCACCGCATCATCGATCTCCTCTCCAAAACCGGTCATGAAACCAAGATCCGATCCGGCGGGAACATTATCCAGCCCCTCAGTACGGGCACGAAGACTGTAGGAAAATACTGGACCCACGTAGGCACTGGGAGTAACCGGAATATCCAGAGGGATCATCAGCTTGAACAAAACGGGAACGGTGATATAATCGATATAAGCCTTCAATTCTTCGTTGTTGACATCCCAGCTTTTCCCTCCTCTCAAATAGAGAAGCTCGGGCTGGAATGCCAGAAAGTCGGGAATAAAGTCATAACGGAGAAACACACCGCCGGTAACAGAATAAACCCAGCCCTGTTCTACCGAAGTCACCGGATCGGAAATCAAAAGGTCATCTTCGAATCCACTTATGCCATCACCCCAGAGGTTGGATATGGATAATCCGCCCTTCACACCGAACCGCACCTGAGACTCCACAGCAGAACCAGCCAGCAGAATAAGCAGCGAAGCAGCCGTAACACCTTTCATGAACCTGTTCATTTAAATCCTCCTTGCGATAGGAATATGGGAACACATCCGTCCATTGCCAAAAACAGGCAGACGGAGAGTGATGAAATGAAAGCGCAAAAGACAGTCCAAAAGGAGTCTGGGGTTTATATGCCAAGGTATCGAGGGACCTCACCCTTTCACATTCCCCAGTGGAGTCAGCCTGGCTACCGGCTTGCTGATTGCGGCCAGCTTCGCCGCATTCACCACCTGATCGATATCCTTGTAAGCCGCGCCCGCCTCCTCCGCCAAACCCGAAAAGGATGCAGTACGCACATAGATTCCATGCTCGAGCATGTGCTGCTGAAGATCCTTGCCTCGCACTCCCTTTTTGGCTTTCCTGCGTCCCATAGTGCGCCCGCTGCCATGAGCCGTGGAATAGAAAGTGCTCTTTCCGCTCGTCATTCCCGCCAGAAGGTATGAACCGGTCTCCATGCTTCCCCCGATTATTACCGGCTGACCGGTTTTCTCATACACTGAGGGCAGATCAGTCATACCGGGCCCGAACGCCCGCGTGGCCCCTTTGCGGTGCACCAGAAGCTTACGCCTGGCTCCATCAACCGTGTGTTCCTCCAGCTTGGCTGTGTTATGAGCCACATCGTATACCTGATGCATCCCCAGTTCCTCCGCACTGCGCCCGAAAACCTCGGAAAACACAATGCGTATCTGATGAAGAATCATCTGGCGATTGGCAAAGGACATATTGGCAGCGCATTTCATGGCGGAAAAGTACTCCTGCCCCTCAGATGATCGAAACGGTGCGCACGAAAGTTCCCGGTCGGGAACGGAAATGTGATATTTGGGCCCCATGACCTTTAAAAACTTCTGCACATAATCGGTGGCGATCTGATGGCCGAACCCGCGGCTGCCACAATGAAACATCACCGCGATCTGATTGGGAATACCAATACCGAACGCTTCAGCCAGTTCCCTGTCCATTACATTTTCCGGTTTTATGACCTGTATTTCCAGATAGTGGTTGCCCGAACCCAGCGTCCCCAGCTGGTGATACCCTCTTTCGATTGCTCTGCCGCTTACATTCGAGGGATCTGCCCCCTCAAGGCAACCGCCCTCCTCAGTACGGTCCAGATCCTCCTCCCAACCGAAGCCCTGACGAATACACCAGCGGCTCCCCTCACTCATGACCTCCTCGAATTCCGATCTGGTCGGTTTATAATATCCCCTGCCTCCCACACCTGCCGGGACCCGTCTGAAGAGACGGTCCACAAGCATTCTCATCTGAGGCACTACCTCATCCAGAGTCAGACTGGTAAGCACCAGTCTCATACCGCAGTTGATATCGAAACCGATCCCCCCAGGAGAGATCACCCCCTCATCGGCATCCATAGCCGCCACACCACCTATGGGAAACCCATACCCCCAATGCCCGTCAGGCATACAGTAGGCACTCTGAACGATACCGGGAAGCTTGGCCACATTGGTGACCTGATCATAAACCCCGTCATCCATGGCGTCTATCAGCTCGGATGTCGCCACGATCCTGGCAGGAACCAGCATCCCCTGCTTGTAGGTAACCGGCAACTCCCACATGGTATCGGAAATCTGTCTGAGCGCCTCGGGTCTGCCCATATCCTAAGCTCCTGATTTCAAATCATGAGAAGATCGTTTTTAACCTCCGTCACTCCACGCGTGTGACGGGCCGCGAATTCGGCACTGTTATAGGAATTCCAGTGAGGTACCTTACCGGTAAGGGTAACCGTTCCGTGATCGACCATCACGGTGACATGACGGGTATCTGCTGCATTCATCCGCTCCAAAGCCAGTCTGACCTCCTCGGCTATTCTGCGGTCATCTGGAGAAGAGGAGGGTACCACCTCGAGTTTATTCACAACCAGAGCGGTACCGGAGGTGTGTGAAGCAATCTCCTCCACCCGTTCTTTTTTCCAATATGAATCAACTGATCCCAAAAGCGTGATCAGCCCCTCCTCGACGGTGAACTGTATCGCATTCTCATCTATTTCCCGATCTGCTTCAAGCCTGGAACTCAAAGCTGCCTCGATTTGCTCATCCTCTTTTTCCAACCCGTGCAGTATCCTCAATCTGTTGTCCACCGAGGCAACTCCCTGAACACTGCTTACCGTCAGCTCCGCTGCCTTGAGCTGCGCAAGAGAGGAAACGGTTCCTCTGAGAACCACCCTGCCGCCAGACACCTCCGCGTGCACATCCGCATTCTCGAGCCTGGCATCCCAGTGAAGCTGCTCCATAATCTTATGTTCCAGCTCCTCGTTCACCATAACACTCCCCTTCCTTCAGCTTACACAGGCTGAACCACAATCCTGTTCTCAATTTCTCTTACCCCCAATATATGCTCCACCTTCTGCTGGATAATGCTCCTCTGCCCGGGAGCCGCCACCGAGCCCCCCAAAATCACCTTGCCCCGATCCACCTTCACATCCACAGACTCGAAAGGCAGCTGGGAATCAGTGCCCAGAGCATCCACTATTCTCATTGCCAGAGTTCTGTCCAGTATGGCTTTTGAGGGTACAACAGAAACGACGTTGATCAATCTCGCCACCCCGTGGATTTCGCTTACTATATCATCCACCTTCAGTTTCTGGGAGTAACTTGGAACAGACCCCCCCACCGTAACAACACCCTCCTTGACATCCACCAGAAGATCGGAGGCATCCACCGCAGGGCTCCACTTGAGAGCATCCCCCACCCTCTTTTTCAGCTGTGAATCGGAAGGGGGTTTTGCATGTTCCGGTCCGGCCACAGTCAGCTCGTTCCGCACCTCCTGAACCCCGCGGACACTCCACACATCACGTTCTGCAACCCTCAGGACGGAAAACGAGGGAACACTTCCACTCAGACGGACCCTTCCCTCAACCACTTCCACATCGACTCTCGAGACATCCACCCGGCCATCCCACAGCAGATGATCAAGAATACGTTTCTTAAGCTCTTCGGAGGGTAGTAGCATAAACTGATCCTTTCGGTTCCAAAACAAAATCACCCCGGTCACCTGGACTGGGAAGGAGACAACGGCCCCTGAGGCTCCTCTCCGAACAGTTCCCTGAAATCGGGAGGAAGCTGATCAAGAATCTTTTCCACCAAACCTTCGGTTATCGCTTCCCTCATTACCGACATCACCGCACGGGAACGCTCCACCGCTTCCGGATACCCCATATCCGCCCTGGCTGAAACCCGGTTATAATACTCTTCCAGACTGAAACGGCTGAAACGGTGACGGCCTGAAAGAAACGCCTTGAGCTCAGAGGGTATCTGCGCACCCAGACTTCTCACATCCTTTTCATCCAGTCTCTCACCCAGCGTTGCCAGAGTGGCTTTCACCGCCACTTCGGCATCATGAAGAGTCTCGATTCTGGCTTTGGCTCTGACTCTTTTCACAAACTCCATATACTCCATAAGACAACTCCTTTGGATTCTTCCGAATCCGAGTGAAATGCGAACTGTATGCCACATACAGAAAAGTTTCAGAATGCACCTGCAGAAATGTGAAACCTGCCCTGCGAAACCTCATCCAGCTGCACTCCGTAATCAACTCTGATCACCCCGAAGGGAAGCACAAAAAGGATACCCGGACCAGCCGCCCACTCAAGCTCCCCGAGATCCACCTCCCGGGGACTCCTCCAGGCCTTTCCACCATCCACAAACACCGCTCCCTGAAAGCGCCAGAACAGAGGAAACCGGACCTCAACCGGTGTAAGCACAAGCAAGGCTCCCGCCCCCCGTGTCTCCCCCTGCTCATCGAGAGGCATCACCTCATTTTCACTGTAGCCCCTTATGGGAGATATCCCCCCGAATCCGATTCTGTACCTTTCCTGAACCGGCAGAAGTTCTCCCTTCTCACCGTAACTTTTTCCGAATGCAGCCTGGATAGCCCCCATCAGGGTGAACTTATCCCAGAACGGATAAAAAAAGGCGTAGGCAGCTCTCAATTTGTAGAACTGATTTGTCTTAGGCAGAAAAGGTCCGGCCACCTCCCCTCTCAGCTCCGAATAAACTCCGCTTATCTGAAAAAGACCGCTTCTGGTATCCCACTGCAGCCCACTTCCCAGAAGAAAGGTATTTGCAGCCTCCGACTGCGGGAAACTCGATGTGGATGGCTCGGTGAAGAGGACATCCGAAATCAGTTCCGCTCTGCTGTAAGCTCTCCAGAAAAGATTTTCAGAAAACGAACCGGAAAGCCGCGCCGTACCGCCCCAGAAAAGCCCCTCGTACTCTTGCTGGCTTCGCCTTTCAAGATAAAGCCGCGCAGCACCCTCCAGCGGAAGTCCGAACAGGTAAGGATAACGGTACTCAAGCTGACCGCCGATCTCTTCTGAAGATATTCTGCCCGCAACAGAGCCGCGATGACCCAGTCCGAAGAAATTTCTGTAGGCAAGCTCCAACCTCCCGTACCAGCCCTGAAATGCCCCGTACCCCGCCCCTGCCTGGATGTTGTACATGCTCTTTTCCTCCACCACCACCAAAACGGGCAGAGTGACTGTATCCCCGGAAGAGGTGCCAAAGGTATCGATCGGTTCAACAAATACGGAGGTGAAAAGATCGGTTTCTCTAAGCCGGTCAAGAGAGGCGGAGATCTTCTTGGAAGTGATCACTTCCCCCTGTTGGAAGACAAGAGCGTTTAAAACCACCTCGCGTCTGACCTTCTCAAGCCCTGCAGTGATAATTTCCCCGGCTTTCACCACGGTTCCCTCCTGTACTGCCGCAACAGTGCCGGCGAGAACCACAATGGCAAGCAGGGCGGACTTCAGTTTCATCACCTCTCCTTTTCTTTCAGGATACAGCGCAAAAAGCGGGCCCGGCGCGCAAAAAAAACGGCATGGACATTGCTTCCCCTTTCAAGCGGATAAGCCTAACGCATACCACACACAAGGAGGTAACCATGTCCGGAGTGAAAACAGGAATGGCAGTGGCGGTACCGGTAGTGGTACTGGGAGTCGCCGGTGTAGTGATGAGGAAAATGGCCGGCCACGACGGAAAAGCCCTGACCGAACAGATAAGGCAGGCCACCAGGGAAACGGTTCACGATCTGGAGGGTACGGTTTCGGATTTCAGAAAGAACCTGGAGGGCAAATCCGCTTCCCAGCTTCAGAAAAGCATCGATTCCATAACAGACAACACCAAAAGCAGAATCGACAGAATCGCCAACCAGCTTAAAAACAGAATCCGGGTGGAACAGATGAAATCACGTGCACGGAGCTGAATCCGTTTTCCGGGAGAAAACAAAAGAAGGATTCCCTCAAACGGGAGTCCTTCTTTGCGCTACCCGCACATCAGGCATGCCGTTTGCACCTTGTCGTGAAAAGTCTGCATTGACTGAAAACCATGCGGTATTTGAATGACAAGGATCAATCGTGGCAGAGGAAGAGAAGAAACCGAAAAGGAAAAAGACCCCCGGGGGAAAAACTCCCGAAGAGCAGAAAAGTGCCGAGTTCCCCCGAAGGCAGCCTTCCGAATCCCGAAAACCCGAAGCTCCCTCTCCCAAGGATCTTCAGCCAAGCGACAAACTGAGCAGAAGAGTTCTGATTGTGATGCTTGCGATAAGCATCGCGGTGGCGTTACCCATAATTCTTTTCCCTTTTGTAGTCCCGCTCGTTCTTGCCCTCACCTTCACCACCCTGTTTTATCCCTTTTACCGCTGGATACTGCGCAGAATACGCTACAGACGCAAGACCGCATCCATACTCACCTGCCTACTTTTTCTGCTTCTGCTTCTGATACCCAGTTTCATACTGGTGAATCTTGTGGTGGGAGAGGCAATAGCTCTGTACGATACTCTGGAACCCACGATACAGGACATAATCGAGCGGGGGAGCGAAAGCGAGATCATTCAGTATCTGAGAGGATTACGAATCGTACAATTTTTAAGACTTACTGAAATAGACTGGCTTTCAGTTATGCAGCAAGCGGCCCAGAGCGCATCCGGTGTGGCCACCACCGTGATAAACCGCACCTCCGCGGGGGTGTTCGGTCTTTTTCTCAATCTGTTCATCATGATTTTCACCATGTTCTACTTTTTCGTTGACGGACAAAAAATAATCGGAACTGCGAGAAACCTGCTCCCTATGCGCAACGAGTACGAGGACATGATTATCGACCGTTTCACCCTTATAAGCCGGGCCACGGTCACCGCCACCCTTCTGATCGGACTGGCTCAGGGCGTGACGGGAGGACTGACACTTTACATTTTCGGAGTGGATTCCTGGCTTCTGTGGGCATTCATCATGGTGATCCTCTCCATTATTCCGCTGGTTGGTACATGGCTTGTGCTGATTCCCGCAGCTGTCATTCAGATGATTCTGGGAAACATATTGTCAGGTCTGGGAATACTTCTTTCCAGTACACTTATAATTTCGAATCTGGATAATTTCATCCGTCCCAGAGTTGTGGGGTACGGTTCGAAAGTACACGATCTGCTTATTTTTTTCGCCACCATCGGAGGGCTGAGCTATTTCGGAGTGATGGGATTCATTATCGGACCTGCATTGGCATCATTTGTGATTTCACTGCTGGACATCTACAGTAAAGAGTTCCGTTCCCAGATAGAAGCGGCCAAATAGATTATGAAAATAACAGCACGGGAAAACATCCGGAAAGTTAAGATAGTGTTCTGGGAACTTCAGGAATTCTACCGCATGTGCCTGAACGCAACTCTGGGCGTGGTACGCAGGCCCTTTTACTACAAGGATCTCATCGATCAGATGGACTATTTCGGAACGGGATCTCTGGGGATCATTATTCTGGTTACAGGCTTTATCGGAATGGCCCTTTCTCTGCAGATTTCAGCCGAATTCGCAGTCCTGGGGCTTCAGATATATACCGGAAGGGTGGTGGGGATATCGGTCATAACCGAAGTAGGCCCGGTAGTCACCGCACTGGTTTATGCGGGAAGGGCCGGCTCCGGAATGGCTTCCGAAATCGGATCCATGGTGCTTCGTCATCAGGTGGACACTCTGCGGGTATTCGGCATAGATCCCATACGAAAACTTGTCACTCCGCGCATCATCGGATCTCTTCTGATGCTGCCGGTACTGACTGTGATAGGCAACTTCATGGCACTTTACGGGGGGTACTACATCAATTCTTTCATCAACAACCAGAGCGGTGCTGTCTACTGGGATGCTATCCGGGTCACGCTTCTCCCCCGCTATATCGTTCCCGGAATTGTGAAACCGTTTGTTTTCGGATTTATTGTAGCTGCCGTAAGCTGCTTTACCGGCCTGTCCACAAAAGGTGGAGCCATGGGACTCAAAAGCGCCACTACCAGAGCATTCGTTCTGTCAATCATACTGATTATAATGAGTGATTTCCTTATCACCAGAATTCTACTGTTCTTTTTCGGATATGGCGTATGATAGAGTTCAGAAATGTCACTTTCAAAAGGGGCAATCGCACGATTCTTCGCAATATCAGTTTTTCTGTGAAAAAGGAAGAGCGGCTGGCGATACTGGGAGGAAGCGGTGAAGGTAAAACCACCATTCTCAAGTTGATACTGAGACTGCTGGTACCTGATGAGGGCAGGATTCTGATCGACAATGAGGATGTGACTTACAAAAAGGAAAATGAGCTGAGTGAAACAAGAAGAAAATTCAGTATCGTTTTTCAGGACGGAGCGCTGTTCGATTCTCTCAACGTGAAGGAAAATGTAGCCTTTTACCTCAGGGAGCACACGAAAATGAGCGAAAAGGCAATCGAGGACAGGGTAGCGAAGCTGCTTGAGGTGGTAGGTATGGAGAATACCGAGTATCTCATGCCCGAGGAGCTGAGTGGAGGAATGCTGCGCAGAGTCGCTATTGCCCGTTCATTGTCGGTTCGTGAACCGGTGATGTTTTTCTATGATGAACCGACAAGCGATCTTGATCCCGCCAGCGCGGCGAAAATCCGTCAGCTTATCCTCTCTTTGACCAAAGAGGGACAGGGTTTCATAATGGTGACACATGAGATACCCGATGCTCTGAAAACGGCACAAAGATTCATATTTCTCAAGAACGGCACGATTCGCTTTGACGGAAACAGAAACGAGTTTCTCAAAGCAAACAATTCCGATCTGAGTGATTTTCTGAGTCACTGGAAGGAATAAAGCAGGGATAGCGAGGAAAATATGTATGAGATAAAGCGTAAACTGATGTGGTCCTCTCTGAAGACCGGTATAGTCATTACCACGGGTATCGTCATTTTCTTTCTGGGCATTTTTTTTTCCGGCAACCTGATTAACCTGTTTTCACCCAAACATCAGGTCAACATACACTTTCGCAATATCAGCGGACTGCGCACGGGTGCCCCGGTGTGGCTTTACGGAATAGAGGTGGGAAATGTGGAAAAGATCGAACTGATCGATTCCGGAACGGTTGTCACCGCATCGATTCTGAAAGAGCATTTCCCGATAATAAAAGAAAATGCAGTAGTGCATATCATGACAATGGGCCTTCTGGGAGACAAGTATCTGGAAATAGTCCCCGGAAGCGAGACCGCCCCGTCTATCCGTCCGGGCGGTAATATACCAGGGAAAGAAGCAGTCGGATTCGAGCAGATCATGTCCTCCTTTTCCAACTCTCTGGGCCATATAGAACATCTGGCCAAAAATATGGAGATGCTGGTTAATGATCTTCACTCCAGTGATGGCACGATAAGCCGTCTCCTGAATGATCCCGAACTCTATAACCGAATGACCCAAGCCACAGATGAATTGACAGGACTGGTTTCCCAGATCAGAAACTCAAAAGGATCATTCATGGAATTTGTGGAAAACCCTCAACTTTACAAAGACCTTGCCAGTGCTTCCAAAAAGTTCGATAGAGTCATTACCAAGATAGACAGCGGAAATGGTCTGGCATCTTCACTTGTGGAGGACAAGGAAATGGCTCAGGAGTTTGTGGATGTGATATCTTCTCTGAAAGAGACTTCCAGAAATTTCAGCAAAACAGCATCAAGTATGGATTCGCTGCTTACGGATGTGAAGAAAAACCCCCGTAAGTATTTCAATTTTTCCATATTTTAGAAAAACTGCGGCAAAACCGGATATGAAAAGCTAAGGTCAACCACCAGATCATTGAAACCTCGCCTTTGTTGCAGGGGGAATTGATGAAATCCGCACTGAAGCAGTTTCTGAAGGCTTGCAGTGCGGCTAAGTGTTTTGATGAACCTGCATCATCCGATACTGTACACACATCCATCCCGGCACCTTTCGAGTAAAATACCGGCCTGGTTTTGAATGTATATTCGAAGTGGTTTACTGTCCTCAGATTCAGATAGACCCATTCATTGAAATAGAATCAAATTTTCGAACTCCGAGGCAATTCCTCAAGAGAACTAATCTGCCAAAAAGAATTGAACGGCCATTAAATGCCGCGCAGTTGTTATTTTATTAGTCATTTTCAATCGGCGGGAAAGTACATGAATATAATCCTTATCGGATTCGCATCCAGCGGAAAATCCTCAGCAGCCCAGTCACTTTCGGAAATGACCGGATGGCCACATCTGGATCTGGACCGGCTGGTGGAGGACCATTATGAGCAAAAAAGAGGGATAAAGTTTTCCTGCAGAGAACTTTTCCGCAAACTGGGAGCTGAAAGTTTTGCTGATATGGAAAACGAAACACTTCAATCCCTTTCAGAACTTGATTCCGCGATTCTTTCCACGGGAGGACGAACCCCGCTTTCAAAAGAAAACAGGAGGATTCTTAAAGATCTGGGAGCAGTCGTGTATCTGAAAACGGATATCAGCACAATTCTGGTGCGAATGAAAGAAAAAGGGTTTCCTTCCTCCATAAAGGGAGGTGAAAAGGGAATCGAAACAGAGTGGAAGAGGCGGGTTTCTGTTTATTGTGACCTGGCCGACTTCACCATCTGCAACGATCTGCTGAGCCCTAAGGAGACTGCTGCATCCATAATCAATCAGCTTCCCGGTGATGTCTTCCCTTCATCAGAGAAAAAGGAGTTTTGAACGGTGTCGAGCACTTTTGGCAATTATCTCAGAGTAACTACATTTGGTGAATCCCACTGTAGAGCAGTTGGAGCAGTGGTGGATGGATTACCTCCCAGGTTGAAAGTAAGCGAGGAGGAAATTCAGAGTCAGCTGGACAGACGCCGTCCCGGCCAGAGTTCGCTCACCACTCCAAGATCGGAAAAAGACAGAGTGATTATATTGTCCGGAGTGGAAAACGGACTCACTTTGGGAACCCCGGTGGCCCTCATGGTGGAAAACAAAAATCAGCGCCCGAAAGATTACTCATCCATGAATCAAATCCCCCGTCCCTCCCATGCGGATTATTCCTATATAGCCAAGTACGGGATCAAAGCATCAAGCGGAGGCGGCCGCGCCAGTGCCCGGGAAACCATTGGTCGGGTTGCGGCAGGAGCTTTGGCCGAAAAGTTTCTCAAAGAACGCTTCGGAGTGGAGATCGTGGCTTTTGTCAGTGCAGTTGGACAGATCAGTGCACCCGGAATAGATTTAGGCACTATAAGCAGAGAGGAAGTGGACCGGAACGCGGTACGCTGTCCTGACAAGAAAAGCGCATCTGAAATGGCTGATCTGATTGAGCGGATGAAAAATGAAAAGGATTCCATAGGGGGTGTGGTTACCTGTGTATGCAGAAATGTTCCAGCCGGGTGGGGCGAACCGGTCTTTCAGAAACTGGAAGCAATGCTGGGTATGGCGATGCTTTCCATCCCGGCCTCCAAGGGATTTGAAATCGGCTCGGGTTTCCAAGGGGCAGCCATGAGGGGTTCTGAACATAATGACATGTTCACCATGAAATCCGGGAGGTTGGGAACACTGACCAACCGAAGCGGCGGAGTGCAGGGTGGCATATCAAATGGTGAGCCGATCTATTTCCGGGTGGCGTTCAAACCGGCCGCAACCATCGGACGGGCTCAGGAAACGGCAGACTATGAAGGAAAGCGCATGGTACTTGAGTCGCAAGGGCGCCATGATCCGTGCGTGGTCTCCAGGGCGGTCCCGGTAGTGGAAGGGATGGCGGCGCTGGTGCTGGGGGATATGGGGCTTTCTCAGCTGGGGCGGCGGGGGTGAGTTTCCCCGGAGGTGACGTTACGATCTTCGTGGTGCGAATTTATACCAGATATTTGATTTGTCTGGAATACATTTTAATCCCATTAATGAAGCTATACTCTCAAAACTCACCTCTCGGGCTGTTTTTTTTTAACTTCAAAGCACAATATTTGATCTGATTTGGTTCATTTTCATTTTGAGCCGAAACGATTCTGATTCCGGGATAATTTGAGTCAAATTATCCTGTTTTGTAGAATTCAAAGGAAAAAATGGGATAATTGCGTGTCCCGGAGGTGATTATCGATGAAACGGTAAAAATACACCTCCGATGTCCACAACTCACCGAAAACCAACAACTTCCATCATCCGCTCTCCTCCCCTTGCCTCCCCCCTTTTTTCTCCCTGTGGAATTATTATTTTAGGTACGTGTCTTAATAACACTTACTACCATTCGAAAAGGAAAATCATGTCTATATACACCCGCGGACTCAACTCCAGCCAAAAAAGCGCCGTCCTGCACAACAACGGCCCCCTTCTCGTCCTGGCCGGCGCAGGAAGCGGAAAAACACGCGTTCTCACCATGCGCATCGCCCGCCTGATCGATGAAAACCACTGCACACCGGAAGAAATCCTGGCGGTCACTTTCACCAACAAGGCAGCCAAGGAAATGAAGGAAAGGGTCGCCAAGCTCACCTCCCCCGCCAAGGCAGAAAAAATGACTCTCTGCACCTTTCACAGCCTTGGGGTAAGAATCCTACGAGAGCACGGAGACGCAGTGGGTCTTAAAAAATCCTTTACCATCATGGATGAACACGAACGCAGCGCAACGCTCAAAAGCATCATGCGGGCGGCCGGTGTAAGAGGGCTCAAAAGCGAAGATCCCAATGTATTCGCGAATCGCATCAGCCTGGCAAAAAACGCATCCCTGGCCCCTGATGAATACTACAAAGCCAATCCCGAAGAACGGAAAGTTTTCAGAGTCTACGAATCCTACAGCAAAATCCTTCTGAAGCGTCAGACTGTGGATTTTGATGATCTGCTGCTATTGCCTCTTCAGATTTTCCGCAGCAATCCATCTATTCTTAAAAGTTACCAGAACAGGTACAAATACATTTCAGTTGATGAGTTCCAGGATACCAATGCAGTGCAGATGAAGCTTGCAATGCTGCTTTCCACGCCGCGGAACAATATCATGGTGGTGGGTGATGATGATCAGGGGATCTACTCCTGGCGCGGAGCTGAGATTGAAAACATCATTTCCTTTTCTACACGCTTCAAGGGCTGCAAAACAGTCATTCTGGATAAAAACTACCGTTCCACAACACAGATTCTCAATGCGGCCCATGCGGTGGTGTCGAAAAACCGAATAAGAAAATTCAAGGAAATCGTGGCTGTTGCGGGAGAGGGTGATCCCATCTTCCACTATAAAGGTGATGATGAGACGGATGAGGCAGAATGGATCGCGCAGAAGATTGCCGATAATGAAAAACATACCTCCTTTCGTTTCAATGATCATGCGATACTGCTGAGGACCAATGCCATGATGAGGCGTTATGAGGAAGAACTCAGGCGATGCAAAATACCTTACACCGTAAGCGGAGCTCTGAGCTTTTACGACCGCAAGGAAATAAAAGACGTGATTTCCTATCTGCGCTTCTTTTCCAATCCGCATGATGAACTGAGTCTGCTGAGGGTGCTCAAAGTTCCCTCCAAGGGATTGGGCAAAGTGACCATGGAAAAAATCGATGACCTTGCAGCTCTGAGAAAAATCAGTCTGTGGGATGCCATTCTGCGATATGAGGAAATCCAGAGCATCACAGCCGACCAGCAAAAGAAACTGGATGCATTCATAAATTTTTACCAACGATTCAACAAGCTGTTCGAATCGGGGCTGCTTTCATCCACCTTCCGGACCATTCTGACTGAATGCGGTTATTTTGAACTGCTGAAAAGAGCATATAAAGAGGAGGGAGAAGCAGAAAAACGCCTGGAGAATGTGGAAGAAATGGTTCATGGACTGGAAATCTACGAAGCAAAGTTCAAACGCAAAAAGCCCACTCTTTCAGGTTATCTTCAGGAAATCGCACTTATGGCAACGGATGACAACGAGGATGACGAGAAACAGAAAAACAGTGTCACCCTCATGACCTTTCACAAATCAAAAGGGCTTGAATTCCCGGTAGTGTTTCTTGCCGGACTCGACAGAGAGGTAATACCCTCTCCCAGAGCAGTTGCAGAGGGGCAGATTGAAGAAGAACGGCGTCTTTTTTATGTGGGAATGACCCGTGCCCAGAAAATATTGTATCTCACCTATCCGGGGCAGAAAGTGTTCAGAAAAAAACTGAAAAAAGTAACCCCCTGTCCTTTCCTCATGGAAATTCCGGAGGAATTTCTCGAAGGTAAAATCGGAGAAAGACAGGATGAGGAGAAGATGGAGTACATTGATGATTTCTTCAAACAGATGAAAACGAAATTCGGAAGCACGGTATGAGAGCTAAACGTTCCTGCGCAAGCCTGTTCATAATTCAGAGCAGGCAATTTTCAGATGGTTAATGTGTGCGATGAGCAGGTAAAATGATCATTTCGTGGCTTCGGCCGGTTCATCTTTGGGAAAGTCGAAATCAAC
>JBKGXV010000005.1:0-81293 GCA_046546375.1 Chitinispirillaceae bacterium
GGGTTTTCATTTCCCAGGGCCGCATTTATGCCGGCACTGCAAGGCGGCGCAGCCGCTCCTGAGGTGCTAGACCGAAGTTAGAATTCATCTTCAAAATAAAAAGTGATTTGTATTTGGCCCCCTTCGACGCGAGGACTTGCTCAGGACAGGCTTCGACTACGATGATTGGCTGATCCCGAAGGAGAACCGGTGCCCATGGCAGGCCCAAAAATCTCTTCTTTTTTCTTTTCCTATTTACTCTGGATGGGAGGCATGTCGCAACGATTCATAATCTGTCCCGGACGGATGATACCCCCCTCAGGGGTGAGAAGATGCGGCATGAGTCTGATTCGGTGCATGATGATTGAAAGTTTTTTCATTGCCCTCGGGGAAAGTCACTGAAAATCGTGGGGGTGCAATACATATATATTGAAAGAACACGGTCCGGGGGACCGTGGCACCCGGACCTGAACTTCATCTCAAACCACCACATCCGACAGCTTGTTATTCACATTCACCAGCCTCTTGGCCAGAGTTTTGGACATCTCCAGAACCAGCCTGGGACGCAGACGGGAAAGTTTAAGAAACTCCTGCTCGGTCATGCTCTGGACAATGCAGGTACGCTTGGCGGTGACCGTAGCGGTGCGTATGGAACTGGTAAGAAAACTGAGTTCGCCGAATATCTCACCCGCTGATACCTCACCCACCTCGGTACCCTTGACCGTCACCACGGCTGCCCCATCCACCAGCTGATAGATCTCAGAGGAATGCTCCCCTTCCTTTATTATGTCCTGACCTGGAGTGAACTGTTTGTGCTGAAAATCGGGCTGAAGATCTTCCTGGATAAAAGTGGCGGCAAGACGGGCCAGAATGGACTGCTGAACAACTCTGTACTCGCGAAGCAGTTCTTCCTTCGGAGGTTGAGAGGAAAGCTCAGAGTAAAAGGCCTCTTGAGGATAAACGGTGACCCGCGATCCGAACTCAGAGCTGAGACTGAATCCATCCCAGACACAAGGCAAAAGCTCCACCAGATCCCCTTTGCCCACAAAACGGATCATCTTTTCGCCGCACAGAAGTTTATACATCCCCACATTCACCCTGATGACAGACCCGCTGTATTCACTGAAGAGGTCAGTGCCCGCACGGACAGTAAGATCCTGCCCCTCGAGAGATAATCCCTCAAAAATCCTGAACACGATCTCTTTTGATCTGTTGTAGAGCTCAAGAGTCTCCTGAGAAACTTCGGTGAATGTCAGCATGGTATCCATTACTCATCTCCTTTTGTTCTGCATTTCCTAGATTGTACAAAGGGAACGGGGAGTTGTCCAGCTGAACGTGCTGATCGGATTTCAAACCGCTCTACACAGCTTCGGCACGCTATTCGCACCTTACGGTATTGGAGACGCTGGATTCACTTCAATCCCGGGGGAGAGAGAAAATGCTCAAAAAGAAAATGAAATGCGAGATACTGGGGCGGGAAATCGCAAAAAGGTTGAAGACCGTGAAAAAGCTCAAAAAAATGGAACCTCGGAGTTTCGGTCCGGCAAGAATTGCTGCTCTGGCAATAGGCTCCTGCGCCACCGGGGCCTTTGCAGCAGGAGCTCTTGCAATAGGAACTCTTGCTATCATGCGCCTGAAGGTGAAAAGCTTTCTGCTGGCAAACTCGGAAATCGGCAGAATGAAAATAAAGGATCTGCGGATTGAAAACCTGAACGTGGAGGCGAAGGCAAGACCGGCCCACGGCAAATGCAAAAGATTTAAAGTGTAAGGACCTTTACCTTTTACCGTTTGCCGCTGTTCGTTCCGGGGCCGGCCCGAACTATAAAATCCGATTACTCTTCCCTGACTCTCTGCGTTTTAGTCTCTCCGCTTTATTTGTCTAATATGCATCGGAATAGAAAAAATACGCTGACTTCGCCGAGGTCTGCGTTATCTGCCTGTCTCATCTTTCAACAGACCACAAACAACTCACTCTACCTTGAAACACCCTCTTTTCAGAAAATGCAGCGTCTGCTCGATCACTTTTTCATTCCGCATCATGAAAGTATGAGTGACCGGCACAACCACATGGTCTTTCATTCCCTCCAGACGGGTATTTTCAACCGATACCTTACCGTCATCCCTACCCTTGATTATAATTGAATTGATCAGATTTATGCTGCGTGTTCCGGCAATGACACCGAATTCGCAGTCCGGAGCCGGCAGCAAATTGACCAAACTTGCGGAATCGGTTCTGAGCTTTTTGAGATTATCACCCAGTACTGCATCTGCTTTGATTTTAGTCAGAAAATCCGCCACTTCACTCCCCCTGTTGGGAGGCCCCATCATCACAACTCTTCCCGCACTTTCAATCTCGTGGTTCGCAAACAGATGACGGACTATTATGCCCCCCATGGAATGGGTGACAAAATGAATTTTCTTTACCTTTGCTTCCAAAGAATCGACTCGGGGAAACACAAGCGAATCAGCCACATCGTCAATGGAGGTTTTTGTCGACTGATAGTCGACATTCACCACCAGATACCCGCTGTCCTTCATGTGCTTCTCCATCTTCTCCATGGAAGAGGAAGATCTTCCCAGACCGTGAAGCAGTATAACAGCCTCCTGAGACTGCGTCCGGGCGCAGACGGCAGGAAACATCATGAACACAAGGAGAAGACAATACTTCACCCCTCTTCCTTCAGAATTCGATACCACGCCTGGCCTCGACACCTTTCTCGTAATAATGCTTCACTTCCCGCATTTCAGTCACCAAGTCAGCCTTTTCGACAAGATCAGGAGTTGCATTTCGACCGGTGAACACCAGTTCTGTTTTTTCTGGACAGTTTTCAACCAGTCTGAACACTTTTCGGGGATCGAGCAGTCCCCAATGCAGCGCAGTACAGAGTTCATCCACCACAACTACCGCATACATCCCCATCCTCACCGCTTTTTCAACTTCTTTGAAACCATTCTGCGCAGAAACAATATCCTCGTCGGAGGGCTTGCCGGTAACAAACTCACCAGTCCCGAACTGCCTGAAAGTGACCCTGTCCTCCAGTAACTTGAACACTTCAGCTTCCGCAGTGGGAGTATTCTTCATCAGCTGGGCAAAGAACACTTTCATCCCCGCCCCTGCAGCCCTGACCGCAAGTCCCACAGCAGCAGTGGTCTTGCCCTTACCATCTCCAGTGTAGATATGTAGCATGGGCTTACTCCGTTCAGCGTTCAAGATTCAATTTTCAGAGTTAAAAACAAAGCGTGTGCTCCCCAGCCCGGAATCCTCAAAATCCTGCGAAAGAGAGCACCTGTCACCCCCACCGGCATCTCCGCCGGAACGATCAGAAACCTGTCAAAAGATAGCAGAATACAAGAAATATATCTCCTGCCAGAAACCAAGCAGTGGGCAAGCACAACAAGAGAAGCACCCAATGATACGGCACACACGAGGCACTCATCAACCCCACAAATCAAATGGGCAGCTTTGCGCTGCAAGAGCATTGCTTCACTCACACCGAATAGGAACCGGCAGCAGTATCTCCCCCTCTTCCGGTCCAGTTGGTATGGAAAAACTGCCCGCGAGGCTTGTCCACCCGCTCATAAGTATGAGCCCCGAAATAATCCCTCTGAGCCTGAATCAGATTAGCCGAGGAGTGAGGACATCTGTAACCGTCATAAAAACTCAATGCGCTGCTGAAAGCGGGAACAGGCATTCCGGAATCAACTGCCGCACTTATCACCCTTCTCCATGACTTCTGGCACTGAGCCAGAACGCCTCTGAAATACTCGTTAAGCAGCAGCGATTCCAGTGCAGGATTATGCTGATAGGCTTCCTTAATTTTATCCAGAAAAACACTGCGTATGATACATCCCCCGCGCCACATCATGGCGATATCCCCGAAATCCAACTCCCATACATATTCCTGAGCCGCATTCTTCATAAGTATGAAACCCTGAGCATAAGAGATGATTTTAGAAGCCAGAAGCGCCTTGCGGATATCCTCCACGAATTCATCTTTATCACCGGAAAAGGAAACCGGCGGTCCGGACAAAGCCGAGGAAGCCACCGCTCTCTCTTCAGTGAGCATAGACAGCGCCCGAGCGTAAACAGCTTCGGAAATGAGTGTGACCGGCACTCCCAGCTCGAGAGAATTGATTCCCGTCCACTTGCCGGTCCCTTTCTGCCCTGCGGCATCAAGAATTTTTTCCAGAAGAGGAACACCATCCACATCTTTATTACCCAGAATGTCACCAGTGATCTCCACCAGATAACTGTCAAGCTCAGTCTTGTTCCACTCCCTGAAAATTCCTCTCATACGGGGATAGTCCATACCAAGCAGATTTCTGAGCAGAAAGTAGGCTTCACTTATGATCTGCATATCACCGTATTCGATACCGTTGTGGATCATTTTGACATAGTGCCCGGCTCCATCGGAACCGACCCAGTTGCAGCAGGGTTCCCCATCGGGTGTTTTGGCACAGATGGACTGAAATATGTTCTTCAACAGCGGCCATGCCTGAGGATCACCACCAGGCATAATGGAGGGACCGTGCCGTGCCCCCTCCTCTCCTCCCGAGATACCTGTCCCGCAGAAAACAATCCCCTTTTCGCTGAGAAAACGGGTGCGCCTTACAGTGTCTTTGAAAAAACTGTTCCCTCCATCAATAATGCAGTCTCCCTCTTCGAGAAAAGGAAGGAGCTGCTCTATAAAGCTGTCAATGGCCGGACCGGCCTTGACCATGAGCATCACTTTACGAGGACGGGAAAGAAGCGAACAGAACTGCTCAATGGAATGAGAGCCCAGGATGGTTTCCCTGCCGGTAGCGGGACCATTTATGAAATCATCGACTTTGGAAACGGTTCTGTTGTACACAACAACCCTGAATCCATGGTCATTCATATTGAGAATGAGATTCTGCCCCATGACAGCTAAACCAATTACTCCGATATCCCCTTTACCTTCCATCGGAACATCTCCTTTCAGCAGTTCTCATTTATCAGTTTTACTGTTTTCTGATCCAGTCCACAATCGATTCCACAACACGCTCCGGAGAATACGCTGCATCTGTAACGAATGCGTCTTCAGGTTCCTGCAGATCCGCATACTGGGACTCTAGAAGGGATGAAGGCATAAAATGGCCACTTCTGCCCGCCATTCTCCTTATCACCGCCTCATAATCACATTTCAAATATATGAAACGAACCTGATCACGGTTCTGACCTGCCAGAGCCGCCCTGTAGGACTGTTTGAGCGCCGAACAGGCAAGCACCATGTCTTCACCTCTACCAAGCGTATCCTCTATCAAACGGCCGAGTGTACGAAGCCAGGGCATTCTGTCCTCATCCCTTAACGCATACCCCTTCATCATCTTCTCTATATTTTTTTCCGGATGATAATCATCAGCATCAATGAATGAAATATTCAATCTAGAGGCAAGCATCGAGCCAACAGTCGTTTTGCCGCACCCGGCAACCCCCATCACCACATACACCATCAGCCAACCTTCATATCACTTTCGCCTTCAAACTTCACTTCGAAACGCAGATCCTTCAAAACAGCAGCCTGCTTGTGGTGCTTTTTATCCAAAGTTACAGTGAAATGGGGAAATTCCAGCCTTTTTGGATAATCTTTTCTGAGTTCTTCGAAGAATCTGGCCTGCTGATCCTTCTGAATCGAAAAAATCTGCCTGAACTGCTCATCATCCTCCATAATAGGATACGCACTCTGTACTGCATCGTATAACGGATTCTCACTCGAGGTCAAATCTACCTGTTCTGTTTCGGTACAGAGAGAACAGAACCTGGCAGACCAGGAAGGGGTTTTGAAGAAAAACGCGCACATGCTTTCATAGATCATTTCCGTACCCCTGAGCTTACCATCCAGAGAATACCCCGCTATATGCGGTGTGGCAACATCGGCAAGCTTGACCATATCTAAATTGATCTGAGGTTCATTCTCAAACACATCCAACACAACCGGTCCGAGTTGATCGCGCACCGTACGAAAACTCTTTTCATCAATAACTTTACCTCTGGATGTGTTTATCAGGGCAGCACCTCTTTTCATTTGCGTGACAAACTGACTATCCACCATATGATACGTAGGGTAAGGGTCTGAAGAGATTAAAGGTATATGCAGAGAAACAATATCGCACTTTTCTAGAACCTCTTCCAGAGGACGGTAGATTTCCTGCCCCGTAAGATCTCGCTTCGGAGGATCATTGAGAATACAATCCATCCCCACAGCCCGTGCCAATCGGCATACCCTGCTGCCCACGTTTCCCACGCCTATCACACCCAGTTTCATCTCTTTCGGATCGCGTTCCATTTTCAGAGCAATCTGCAGAATGGAAGCAATCACATACTCTGTCACGGAATCAGCATTGGAACCCGGAGCGTGAGCAAAACCGATACAGTTCTGCTCCAGATATTCAAGATCCACATGATCCACACCAATCGTTGCACTGGCCACAAATCTTACCGGTGTCCCCTCAAGCAGTTCCCTGTTCACCGGCGTCACCGAACGAACCAGAAGAATCTGTGCATCCTGAAGAATACTGCGGTTGATTCTGTAGCTTGGAACTTTTACAACAGTACCGATATCAGAAAAAGCGTTTTCTACCTCTAAAATATTCTGATCTGCGACAATTTTCATTTTAAGACCAAACCGTGAGCAACTTTTCGAAAAAAGAGATAAATCATTTCAAAATAACTCTTTTCTGATCCTGATATGCCGAATTTCTGCATTTATCCATAAATCCGATTTTAGAACAACTGCATTAATTTCATATCGCTTCTTCTCGTAACCGTTTTCAAGAACTATTTTCTGAATCAAAGCTCAAAGAAGAGCAGAATGTGCTTTTTTCATATGCCAAGGGGCAGTATCATTCCATACAGGGTAGATAAATGAAACCAGTTCACATAAGAGATTACGATTTACTTGTTATAGGAGAAAGCTTTGTCGAATTGCGCTGTGATGGTGATGTGGCCTTAAGCCGGCATTTCGAAAAAGAAATGGGCGGAGCGGATCTTACAGTAGCCGCCACTGCAGCTCGCCTTGGGTCGGGAGTGCAGCTGCTTTCAGCCATTGCCCGCGATTCATTCCACACCTTCATCCGCGAACAGCTCCTCTCCCAGGGAATCAATATCGATCATGTGATCACTACCCAGGGCTATAACGGCATCTATTTTACAAGCAGCAGAAACCCCCAGCAGCGCGAATACCTGGTTCATCACCCCGGAACTGCTTCCCAAAGCATCCTGCCCTCCATGATCTATGACGATCTGGTGGAAAACTGCAAAATAGTCTACGCATCAAGTGAACTGCAGTCGGTATCCAAAGCCGCCCGGCACACAGTCTTCAAAGCCTTCCATTTTGCTCATGCCAACAACATCATGGTTGCCTATGATCCCAACCTGCGCCTTCAGCGCTGGTCTCTTGATGACGCAAAGGAAAGCCTGTGGAGCGTCCTGCCGCTGATAGACGTCATCTTCCCCTCTTCACCGGAGGAATCCAAGGCACTTTTCGGCTATGAAAGGCCTCTGGATGTGATCGGGTTTCTTTGGGACAGGGGTATCGATATTGTCGTGGTGAAAATGGGAGAAGGTGGCTGCATGGTAGGCTACGGCGGCAAAGTGAAGGAATTCCAGCTCCCGGAACTTCAGGAACCCATAAAGAATCCCACCCTCATAGGAAGTGCCTTCAACGGAGGATTTCTGCACAGTATCGCACGGGGATATGATCCGTTTTCAGCTGCACAGCTTGCCAACTCGGTTGCCCTTTACAAGGGAATCAAAGGGGGCGGGATCGAATCACTGCCCACATCGGATGATCTCAAGGGCGGATAAGAACGTTTTTAACTCACATATTCCAAGCCGAAAAGACTACTGTTCCTCATAGAACTCGAAGGGGAAATTCACAGTCAGCACACCGAGGCTGTCAGGCACCTTCTTGAACTGCCACCCCTCGACACGGACGGCAATATCCCCTTCAAACCTTTCATCGCCGACTGTGGACATGATTGGACGGGCACCTGCGACACTGCCGTCGGGACTGATTCTGATCTCCATGACAACTTTGCCGGAAAGTTCATCTCCGCTTCTGAGCCTTTTATTGTAGATATATCTCAGCTCTGAGGAGTTTTTGTCTATTGTTTTCTTGATAAAGCTGGGTTTTCTGTAAGGATTCGAAGCAAGATCTTTGCGTCTCTGCAGCTCCTTTAGCTCCGGAGTACTCATTTTGGATGCCTGCTCCCGGATTGATTTTTTCAAACGCTTATCTTTTTCTTTTTGAGCACGCTTACTCTCTTCTCCTGTAAGATCAACTGTACCGATTTTATTTATCAGATTCATCACTGAGTCATTTTCCTCTGCGGCCGTCTCCGTGCCCCCTGTTTCAAGTGTCAGTTCACCTTTAAGAGAGCTGAGATTCACCATTCCGGAGTACACTTCCATATTCTTGGTGAACACCTCATCCTGATAGGCCTCAAGCTGACGTCGAGCCTTCTCGGCAACCTGTTTTTTCTGTTCGTAAAACTCTCCCAGCATCAGCATTCTGCGGTTTGCTTTCTTAGCCCATTTCTTACTTTTGTCCTTCTTTATGATCATTTTGTATTCCATCATGGCTTCTTCAGTTTCTCCCAGCTCCTCATGGGCTCTGCCTTTGTAATACCGGGCCTCCACTGCAGATCTGTGTTTGGAATTTTTCTGAAGATACTTTGAAACACTTTTTATGGCACTTCTGAAGTCCATAAACAGATAAAACTGTTTGGCCTTCTCCAATCTGCTCAGGCGTTTGTTTTCAAGTTTCTTTCTTTCATTCTCCATGGAGTTTATGAATTCAAGCAGTCTCCAGGACACAATACCCGCTTCAGTACTGGGGAACTCACTTATCACCTTTTCGTAAACGGACTTTGATTTTTCATAATTGCTCAGCATGGAATGACAGAAGGCTTGATGGACCAGAACAGATGCCCGGATTTCCGAAGCCAGCGTGGAGGAACCCAACACATCATCATAGATCTTCAAAGCTTCGGAATATCGCCTGTTTCTCTCCCAGAAATAAGCTATTTCCAGAACATCGAAAATCTTATCATCGTTTTTGGGATTTATGATGGGTTTACCCAGAACATAACGAATGGAATTCAGTACTATTCTTACAGGTATTTTACGCAGAAGAACGAGTTTGTCCCCCTTAATTTCCTTGAATTTTTCACCGGAGGTAAGCGCCTGAATTCTTGCCTCCAGCTCCAGATCACTCGCATTGTCTTCACCGGAAACCATGCGCCGCTTGATCAGTTCGTAACGGGCAACTATTCCGAAGGTGTTGGATGCATCCTGTTTGGAAGCGATGTTGCCCAAATAGTAGCGTATCTCCTCCATGCGGATATCTATGAGATTGGCATTGAAGAATACCGTAAAGGCGAGGAGTATCGCCACCAGAAGCAATTTGAGAATAGTACGCATAAGACGACCGTCTTCACATCCTGTTTCTGAGCGTATCGGTTCTAATAGTCTGTGTCGGACTCGTGGGACCGGTTCTGCGATCTATAGCATAGCAGGAGCCGTCCATGTTTTTCACATACTTTTTGACTTCAGCAGCAACCTGGATCATTTCAGCGTGTCTGCGGAAAGGCCTGGTTTTGTTTGTCACGACAGCAACAGATACGCTCATGAGAGGGAAACGCTGATGCTCACCTCTTCTGTTCACAGATTCGATGAATCCGTTTCTGGCATCTACCTGGTTATAGAACTGATAGATTCCACGGTCAAAATTGGTAATGAAGGATTTGGCGAACTTTTCCCAGAACTCATAATCACAAACCACCACGAAATCATCTCCACCTTCGTGACCCACGAACACATCTCTCAGGTCGCGACGCTTGGAGGCAGTCACCAGACAGTCCCTGGTATAGATGATCGCATCATCACCCTTGGTAAAACCGTATTTGTCATTATACGCTTTGAAATTATCCAGATCGCAGTAAAGAACACAGATAATCCGCCCATTAGCAAGGCACTGGTCGATATAATTGGCTATGGTGACATTTCCCGGAAGACCGGAAAGCGGATTGGCCCCCTTGGCCTCATCACGCATTCTCTGCAGATTCACACCCATTTCATTGAATGAAGATGCAAGCTGCCCGAATTCATCCTGTCCCGCGAAAGGAACACGACTGCTCAAATCACCCTTTGAAATAGCTTTTGTAGCTTCGTTTATGATACTGACAGGCCGCATGATCATTTTCACAAACAGAAAGGCAAATCCGAAGTGAAGCAGAATCACCAATGCTGCAATAAGTATACACTGACGGTACAGATACGCCATCTGCTTATCTATGTCCTTCATCCGGAGATTAACACCCGCCACTCCGATATTTTCGGCTCCGTAGGAAAAAGGTATATATAAACTGATACTTTTATCCTTCTTGCTCACTTTGTGGTAAAACATTTTGTCCTCGAAGCCCTGACGGGTAATGGCCATGTTTATCATCTTGAGCTCTTCCATATCCGCCACATCACGCTCAATGACTTCGTTATCCTCAATGGACAAAAACACCTTGCCACCTTCACTGAAAAGGGTAAGTTCGTAGATGCCAAGGGTACTGGATTGTTTTATGATTCGATTGAGGTTGCCGGAACTGAGATGGGGGTCGTCACTGAGAATATCATCAATACGGTATTTGAGACCTGTTGCAGTATGCTGACTGTTGAGGACTGCGTTTTCCGCAATCAGATCAAGCTGATTCTCAAATACCATCAGCACGAAGATGGACACGTTGAAAATGGTGAGAAACACATAAATGATAGCGATTCTGAAGAAAATCGATTTTGTATTGATGCCGCGCATCTTGCATCCTTTACATTGTTACAGCCAGGCCTCAGCCATAAGCCGTTAATGGCACGAAAGATTTCAATGTCAGCACACATTCGCCCCGATAATTCATATTATCCTTATTGCAAATGGAATGTCAAGAGCAAAAACAACTGGTGAATCAGAGTGTTTTGTTTTCGAGGATTCCCGGTGCATCTTCCTCCGAAAGCGCATACTCGTTCAGCTTGTTTCTGAGCGTCCTGATTGAAATCCCCAGCATTTCCGCCGCTTTGGTTCTGTTCTGGGAGCAGTACTCCAGAGTTTTGAGAATCAGCTGCTTTTCGGCCTCTGCTATGGTCATACCCGGTTCAAGACCGCCCTGATTCTGCCCGGAAAGCCCTTTTCCCATGGTTCCGAATCCGAAAGCTTGAGGTTGGATAAGTCCTGAACGTGTAAGCACCACCGCCCGCTCGACAGCATTCTCCAGCTCACGGATATTCCCCGGCCAAGAATAGGATGTCAGCGCCTCTTCACACTCAGGAGCATACCCCTCCACCCTGAAACCGTTTTCGTCATTGAATTTTGCGATGAAATGCTCCACCAGCATGGGGATATCTTCCTTTCTCTCGCGCAGAGGAGGCAGGTCGACATGAAACACATTGAGCCGATAATACAGGTCTTCTCTGAAACGCCCGTTCTGGATCTCCTCCTCCAACTCGCGGTTGGTGGTGGCAACAATTCTCACATCGATTTCAATGGGATCATCCCCACCCACCTTCTGGATCTCACGCTCCTGCAGAGCCCTTAGCAGTTTGGCTTGCGCACTGAAAGGCATCTCCCCGATTTCATCAAGCAGAAGTGTCCCGCCGCTTGCAGTCTCGAACTTGCCGGCTTTCCCTTTGACAGCACCGGTAAAAGCACCTTTTTCATGGCCGAAAAGCTCCG
Organism: Chitinispirillaceae bacterium; assembly: GCA_046546375.1. GTDB lineage: Bacteria > Fibrobacterota > Chitinivibrionia > Chitinivibrionales > Chitinispirillaceae > JAEZKC01. The sequence goes on from JBKGXV010000005.1 coordinate 11,718, forward strand.
ATTCAATAAGTCCTTCGGGCAAAGCTGCACAGTTGATTTTCACAAAGGGACCCTGAGCTCTGGGGCTCTGGTAGTGAATGGAGCGGGCAATAAGCTCCTTGCCGGTTCCCGATTCCCCGGTAATGAGTATGGTGGAACGGCTCTCGGCCACCGCACAGGTCAACTCCCTGATCTTCTCCAGTTCCGGAGTGTCACCAATGTAATCCCACTTCTTTTTCAGCGCGCTCTTCAGATCCCGGTTTTCCCTCACAAGAGAACGGTACTGAAGTGTTCTTTCCACCGTGATTTCGAGTTCACGTATGAGATTATCGCTTTTCTGAAGAAAATCGTACGCACCCTTCTTCATGGCGTCAACAGCCGTTTCAATAGCCCCGTAGGCGGTTATTATCAGATACGGAACTTCAGAATCCATCTCCCTTACCTTCTCAAGAAGCTCCACCCCGTTCATCCCCGGCATCTTGAAATCTGAAATGATCAGATCGAACTGTTCCTCTCCGAATACCTCAAGAGCTTCAGGGCCGCTTTTGACCGATTTGAGTTCATATCCCTGACGCCGCAAAGTCTCCACAATGGATTCGCGGAACAGTTCGTTGTCATCAACCACCAAGATCTTTTTCTTATCCATGCACTCCCCGAATTTTCAATCCTTCAAACGGGGCAGAAACATTCTCACCGAAGTTCCCTCCCCGACCACACTTTTTATGTCTATATACCCACTGTGAGATTCAAATATCTTTTTAACGATTGCCAGCCCAAGCCCGGTTCCGTTCTCTTTTGTAGTGAAGAACGGATCGAAAATCTTGGCAAGACTCTCCTCCTCGATTCCAGAACCTGTATCGCTGATCGTAAAAGTGATGTAATTGCTTCCTCTCTTGCTTTCCTTTTCAAACCGTACCGCGAGTGTGCCTCCGCTCTCCATCGCCTGTACAGCATTGAGACACACATTCATAATAGCCTGACTCACCTTTTCCGGATCAGCCAGCACATACTGGTCTTCCCCCTCTGAAAAGTCCTTCTCAACCGCGATATCCCGCTCAAGCCTCTCTATCTCAATCTGAGTGAAATCGACCGTTTCCTCCAGAAGATCACAAAGACGAACCTTTCTAAACTCAGCAGTAAGCGGACGCGTATAGACAAGCAGATTGGAAACAATTTTGTTGAGTTTTGAAAGGCCTTCAGTGATTCTTCCCAGTGTTTTTCTTCTGGGATCCTGCGGTTCCAGATCCCTTTCCAGAAGACCGGCCCACATCCCCATAGCCCCAAGCGGATTACGGATTTCATGAGCAACTGTGGCACTCATCTCTCCCAGCGCAGCCATGGTTCTGGTCTGCTGCATCTCTTTTTCCAAAGCCTTGAAGCGGGATATATCACTGAAAATCTCAACCGCTCCCAGTTTCTTTCCGTTTTTGTCCTTCAAAACAGCAGTGTGAAAAAGAACCGGCACAGGATGATTATCCACAGTCCAGAGAACCTTTTCATCCCGCTTCACTTCCCGTTCAGTATGAAGTGTATCAAGAAGGGCACAGCCGCTCTGTTCCGAGCCGCTGAAAATTTCAGAATAACTGCTGTTGAGAACTTCTTCGCAAGCATATCCGGTAATTTCGGAAGCCGCACGGTTGAAATGAGTTATCACTCCGTTGACATCAACCCCAACCACCCCGTTATCCATACTGTGAAGTATGCTGTTGAGATAGGTCTGAATCTCTTCCTGTTTTGCAAGACTGCCGGCAAGCTCCGCATTCTTCCGGTCAAGCTCGAGATTCACCTTTTTGAAATCCTGCTGCATGCCCGAATAGGCACGGCTCAACTCCTCGGCTCTCACCTGGAAATCGATAAAAGCCTTCTGCAGACTCTCGAAAACTTCTGCCGGAATTTTATCTCCGGTTCCAACTGCACCGTTTTCGTTCAGAATCAACTATCCTTTCTGTACATCTTTTCCAAGTACTTCTTAAGCTGATCCTCTCCCTCAAGAAACTCCTTTATGACTTTCTCGGTCTGAGCCAGGATATCGTTCAAAGCCTGTATCTCGGCATTCACGGAGTACAGATTGCGACGTTCCTGCCACAACGCGACATTCTCCGAACTCCTCAACCGCTCCTGCTGAATCGCATCAAGAAGTTTCTTTTTCTTTTCCATTCCACTGAGCAGCCCCGACATATCGCCCCGGGAGAGAATCAACTTGCTTGTAATCGACCTTACAGTATCCCTCAGCTCCTGGTAAAACGAAAGCTGATTCTGAAAGGACAGGGACAGCTCCTGAACCAGTATTGTATCACTTTCCTGCATATTTTTCAATCACTTAATGCTGTTTGCCTAATTGGTAACAGAACGATATTGGTGTTCCCAGACTGTATCCTCAAGTTTCCACTTGGCCTGCTTGGCCCAGTAGTCCTCAGGATACTTCTTCATCAGATCTTTATAATTGGAAATAGCTTTTCGATACTCTTCGAGATTGCGATGAATACTCGCGATCTGAAACAATCCCCAGGGTGTCTCCTGAAATGCAGGATATTTTCTGGTAACATGCTTGTAGTTCTTTAAAGCATCCTTATACTTTTTCTGCTGATACAGAATGTCGGCAACCTTATAGTAACTGTCCGGCACCCGCACATACAGTTTGTTTTTCTCTCCTGTCTTAATAGCATTTCTAAAGGAGGCAATTGCACGGGTATCATTGCCGACAGAACTGTACGCGTTGCCCAGCTTGAACTGAATCATAACCTCATCAGCAGAACTGGGTTTCTTTGCCAAAGCCTGAGTATATGCATCGACTGCCTTTTTCATCTGATCAAGATCCGCATAACTGTCGCCCAATTTTTCATATGCCCTGCCAACCCATTCGTGGGTGCGGTGTTCACGGATGAACTTGCGCAGCAACTGCTCCGAAACTTTATAATCCCCTCTTTCCTGATAACAAAGCGCCTTCAGAAACAAAGCTTTTGGAGCAAAGGGATGAGCCGGAAACCGATTGAGAAACTGCTGGAACTGATGTTCCGCTTCCTTGAACAGCCGCAGCTTGTAATAACACACACCCGTATTGTAGATGCAATGAGCGGCAATGGTTCCATTGGGGTTATCAGCGAGCAATTTCTTGAACTCCCTTACAGCGTTATCGAAACGCCCAGCTTTGAATTCCCGAATTCCGCCGAGAAGTTTCTGACCCAAATCGGTCAATGTATCCACAGTCATCATGGAAAGCATTGAGTCGATTCTGATCTCTATGGGAGCGTTTCTTTCGGGAGCGAGAGGAGTTGCTTTACCAGTGTTCCTCTTTTTTGCCTGCCGGGGTTTGGTAGAAGGTGCGTCTTTTCTGTACATTTCTAGCAGAGCCTTAGCTTTCTGCTTGTCGAAATCTATAGCTTTTCCCGAAAGACTGGCCTTCAGATGCTTGGCCGCTTCAGCATTCTTTCCCTGTTCTCCATATATTCTCCCCAGATTGTAATGTGCACTGTTGCCCAATTTGGGATGATTCAGGGCTTTGCTGAAATTGATTTCAGCCATCGAGGTCTGTCCCTTTTTCCTGCGGATATGACCTGCATAATAATATGCTCCTGGATGACCCGGCTGAAGCTTGAGAAGCTCTCTTATCCTATTTATGGCCTCATCGTACTGTTTTTCTTTATAAAGATCAACAGCATCGCTGTACAGTTTTTCCACTTCAGGATTCACCTTGACCTTTTTTGCGGGTTCACCTTTGGAGGGTTTTCCCGTAGTGCTGTCCGAATGAACGGAAAATGTAGGTTGCACAATTGTCTTCTGTTCCGCTCCCTCGGGAGCACTCCCGCCGTTTATCTTCTGCAAAAGCTTGTCTATTTTAGCCTGAACGTTTTTGCGTTCCGATGGGTCAGAGGTGGAGTTGTAATGCTGAAGCTCCTGGACGGCCTTCTGAAGCTGACCATCGGCCTCATATGCCTCGGCAAGTTTTTTCTGCGCCTTACTCCAACCGGGATTGTAGGATAATGCTTTTTTCAGATTATCGATAACCAGCTGGTTTTTCCCCTGAAGGGATCGGATCTGAGCCAAATGCATGTATGAATTGTAGTGATCAGGATAAGCTGCCAGAACTTTCCTGAATTCATCAATCGACTTATCATACTTCTTCTCGTTTTTATATTTAACGGCCAGTCGGTAATGGATATATTCCTCCGAATCCTCAGCCGTTACCTGCAAAGAAATAATCACCAACAAAGGAAAAATAAGCCAATTAAGTTTTTTCATCGATCGCATTCTCCTGTTTTCGAAAACTTCAAACAAACATCTGTTCATTTGAACTCGGTGGGACGCAAAACGGCATTCCTCACCACTTCCTTTACAAGCCGCTCGACAGAGCCCATACGCACCAGGACGTTGGGATAAAGCTCTCTGGCGTTAATTACAGGATTACTCTTTTCATTCAAAGCAGCTTCCACTTCATCCAACTTCTCAATTATTGATTTGCACTTACCATTTGATTCTACGGCTTTTTGAAGAAACTGTTCAAGGTCGTTCTGCTTTTCATCAGAAATGACACCGTTCTGATCCATTTCATCTCTGACAAAACAGAACAATTCATGCTTGCAGGATTCCAGAAGTTCCTTTTCCCTTTCGAGTTTTTCATTAAGCACGGTTTTCTGTTTCAACCAGGTGTATCTTGCTCCCACATCAAGCACCGTACGGACTTCTCCCCCGCTTCCGGCACGCTGAATATCTATACCGGAAAACGAACAGACCGTGCCTCCCACAACGGAGCCGGCCTTCACTTTTCCTTTAGAGTTGACAGAGGCATGAATCACATCCTCGCTGACCATCAGATCCCCTTTGGTGATCACCCTGATATTCTCCAGATGCCGGACCTTCATATCTCCGCCGCACTCGATCACTCCTTTTCCTGATCCCACCACTCCGGAACTGATCACCAGATCACCGCCACATTTCAGAAACGCATCCTCAACCCTTCCGGATATTTTCAGAGAACCGGTCACCTCCACTTTGAATCCAGCTCTCACATTGCCCCTGATCAGCAAATCCCCGATAAAAGAGATATTACCGGTGCTGTAATCTATATCACCGCTTATCTCTCTTCTTTGCCTTACCTCGATAAGGCCGTTTTCATGAAGAACAAAAGAGCCGTCACACTCGGCGATCAGAAGATTGGCATCTTCCGGTGATAATTTGGTTCCATCACCGCCCTTGAGTTCGACATCCTCAGCCTCTGTCGCTTTCACCTTCTTACCGAACACGGTAGTTCCCTCAATCCCGAACTGCGGAGGAATTCGTCTGGCCAGTAAATCTCCACTTCTGACATTTATTATATACCCCAGAAGCTTATGATCAACCCTGCCATTTTCCCGTTCTTCAGGCCTTCCAACTCTGGAAGTATCAACCAGAAGCTCAATTCTACCCGGAACTCCGGGTTTGGGAGGTGTACCGCGGGCGACCAGTATGTATTGATCAAAAAGCTCATCGGTGAAAATCTTCTCAATAGCCTTACTGTCGATTCCGTGGACTATACCATACTGGTTCAGATCAGCAATCACAGCTGCAACCGAAGCATCAGAACTTTTCATGGGCACAAGAGCGAATACTTTCATGCCATCGGAGCTGTATCTGACGGAAATGTCGGTAAGAAGAGTCATTCACGACACCTCGAAAAACAGGTTCTGCTGATCAAAATTAATCCAAAACGCGATTTCAAAATCTCAGATTTCATCACCCAGATGATTCCCGGGAACCAGATAATTGCAGACATAATCCCTTACCGAATCCTCCAGACTCATGCATTCATGACTGCATCCGATATTCCGGAGTTTTCCGGTTCTGGCCTGAGTATAGTACTGATACTTTTTCTCTAAACTCTCAGGCATGTCTATGTATTCTATCCGAGTCGGTTTCCCAAGTGCGGAAAACAGTGCAGCTGCCAGATCATTCCAGGTTCGCGCTCTGCCGGTTCCCACATTGAAAATGCCGCCCACATCGCGGTTCTGGAGAAAATGCAGGGTCATATCCACGGCATCTTTCACATACACGAAGTCCCTTTTCTGCTCTCCATGAGCATATTCCTGTCTTGCAGACTTGAATAGTGAAATGACCCCCTCATCGCGTGCACTTTCAAACGCTTTGCTCACCACACTTCTCATATCATTTTTGTGCCCCTCATTAGGGCCGAACACGTTGAAATATTTCAACCCGACAATTTTTTCCAGCAACCCACGTCTGCGTGCGTACATGTCAAACATGTGCTTGGAATACCCGTACATATTGAGCGGCCGCAGGGCATTAAGTCTGCTCTCGTCATCCTCATACCCCTGATCACCATTGCCGTAAGTCGCAGCACTGGACGCATAGATGAATCTGACATTCTGATTCTTCTCCCACCAGGAAGCGATTCTGCAGGTGTACCGATAATTATTGTCCGCCAGATAGTCAGCATCCTTTTCGGTGGTTGATGAACAGGCTCCGAGGTGAATGATGGCTTCTATCTGAGAGCCGAAGGTACCGGATTCCAGCCTGGCAACAAAGTCTTCCTTATCCATGTAGTCACTATAACTGAGAGATGCGAGATTTCTCCACTTCTCACCGCTACGCAGCCGGTCCACGACCAGAATGTCATCCCGGCCCCGTGTATTGAGAGCCCATACACATGCGCTCCCTATGAATCCTGCACCTCCGGTCACTACAATCATCGCTTCCTCCCTACATCGTCTATAGTATCATTTGAATAATAAATATACAATGCGAATATGCAGGATTCGATCTTCGGCGATCATTATATTTCATTCAACGACAACAGCTTTAATAGAAGAGGGCTTTATGAATTGTCCAAAATGCGGTTCTTCGCTAACGCCTTTCCAGCGATCATGCACCGTGTGTGGAAACATAACGGGAACAAACAACACCGCTGCTGCAAATATCTCCAAAACAGGACTGCTGGACCAGTTCACGAAAATTCTCTCTGACCTGTTCGGCTCTCCCCGCCGGTTCTTTTCCCGGGAAGCCCCTTTCATCTCTGTGGGTACCGCCTTCCTTTTTGCTCTATTCTGCGGAAGTCTCGCCGTATCAGCAACATATCTCTGGCAGCAACTGCTTCCGGAATTGAGCATAGGATATCTCAGCTCGGTTCTCAACTCCTACCATACTGAACAGAAAACTTCCGACCTGCTCCTCGCCCCACTGAGTATCAGTTTCGGTCTTCTGTTCATTGCCGGTATTCTCCATCTGCTTCTCAAACTGTTCCGGGCAAACAAAAAAAACTTCAGCTCCACTCTGAAGCTGACCTTCTTAAGTGAAGGTGCAATGCTTCTGAGCCTTCTTCCCTATGTGGGAGGCCTGCTTTCATTCGTTTTCGGACTGAATTTCATTATTTTCGGCATATCAGCCATACACGGTGTTTCCAAATCCAAAACCGTACTACTCATCCTTTCACCACTTATTCTTTTCTCACTGATCATTTTAGGAACATTGATTGCCACAGAATCATTACCTTCTCTTCTGAACAATCTTCCAAACACCACTCTTGACTTTCAGAGGTAAAAGGTATATCATAGGCATTAAGGAGTTTAAACGATGCCAAACAGTATAAACATGCTACTCGATGTCAATGTCCCCATCGCGGTTCAGCTTGGGCAGACCAGGATGACCGTGCGTGAACTTCTGAAAATGAAAAAGGGACAGATTGTGAAACTCAACCGCATGGCTGGTGAACCGGTGGATGTGTTCATCAGCAAAAAAATGATCGCCAAAGGCGAGATAACGGTGGTGGATGACAGGCTTTCGGTGCGCGTTGCCCAGCTCTACGGCACCAAAGAGAAGTTCAAGCATTTGTAAGGACGTTACCCGTTTTATCAATCACTGTTTTCTATGCGCAAGGACCTACACGAAACTATCAGGTAACTATTCGCTCTCGAACTCTCTTTTCCCTTTCTGCGAACATTGCGACTCTGCATGAAACACTCCGTATTCCTTCTCTGTTCACCGCCCTAGAAGACCACCCCCGCCACTACCCGCAAAGGAGATATGTCCACCGGATCGAACCTGAAGGCATAATCAAAAAAATAGTTTTGATAGGTGATGCCTGCGCCCAAAGTCGGAACGCCATCTGAAAAACCGGCCCGGAATGCGGCAATATCCCAAAACACAGCTTCCACTCCCCCGTGATAGGACACTTCATAATCATTGTGAATAGAAAGGGCAAAAACCCAATCACCACCGAAAAGCTGACTTCTGTCCTCATAGGCAATTCCGTAGTACTGGATTGCCTTAAGCGGCTCGCTATACTCACCGATACCGCTTTCATCCACCGAGTGAGCCCACGTCACCTTTCCGGGAATGAAGTTCTTGAAAGTCGCTCCCAAAGTGAGAAACCGCACTGTTTCCTTTGTGTTGAAATCGTAATCCAACCCGACCCTGGCGACAATACCGGCATCGATATTGGCATTCATGCCCATTCTTACTTTTTCTTTATACTTGATAGTGTGAGTAATTCCCCGGAAAGCTCCTCCGAATGCCACATCAACAGTGCGGGGCTGACCCGCAAAGGTGCTTCGGGGTATGGGAAAAGAAAACATTTTCCCCAAGGCAAGAAGAAAGAGTGTCTGATTGTCGGTAAGAACCCCTGTACCACTACCATCAGCGCGTTTTGAGGGATCCAGAAGCCGTTCGTGCAACGTTCCGGGCAAAGTGTCATAAGTGGTGATCGCACCGCTGTAGAAAGGCATTACAAGCCCTGTAATGCCGGTTTCATCCTGAAGCGGTGTGTGAAATGCAGCTGCCCCGTGATGAGAAAGCCCCCAGTACAACCCGGCGTACTCAAGAGATGCTTCGTAACGCCTGAGCATACCGGCCGAAGCTGGATTCCAGTGAACCGAAACCGCCCGCCGAGGTAGCACCACACCGACATCACCCATAGCAGCCACATCGGCTCCCACAGGTATATGCAGTATTTCCCCCGCATAACGAACCTCAAGAGAATCGCCACTGGTTGAAAACTGCAGAAGCAGCAACAAATATACGAAACAACTGACTCTCACCATGCGGTTTTCCACTTACTTCAGCCGTTCTCTCCCATTACGGTAACTGTAACCCGGCGACTGCGAGGGCCATCGAATTCACAGAAATACATAGACTGCCAGGTTCCAAGAACCAATTTGCCAGAACGAATCGGCACCAGTGCACTCAACCCTACCATGGATGTTTTCAGATGACTGTCGCTGTTACCTTCAGCATGACGGAAATTGGGATCCCGATCAACCAGCCTGTCCAGTTTGTAGAAAAAATCTCTCTCCACATCCGGATCGGCATTCTCATTCAAAGTGATTCCGCCGGTAGTGTGAAGACTTGAAACAGTGCAGATACCCTGCTTAATTCCACTATCCATCACAACACCCTGTACCTGTGATGTAACATCCACCCAGCAGCTGCGCCGACTCGTACTGATGGATACTTCCTCGCTGAAAACCATACAGAAAGCCTCCATTTATAACTGTTTACGTTACCTCAACAGAGCTAAATATAGTATATCATTGAAATTGTATCAGAGGGAAAAAATCAATCAACTATCTGATCTGAAGTGAGAATAAAGCCCATGGGATCAACCGGACGTCCCTCATGGTGTACTTCGTAGTGCAGGTGTGGACCGGTGCTGCGACCGGAATTTCCTATATAACCGATCAGTTCGCCGCGCTTAACCACCTGCCCTTCTGTAACAGAAGCCTTTTGAAGGTGAGCGTAGAGAGTCTTGTATACGCCATTATAATGACTGATCTTTACCATTTTTCCGAAATGAGTTCTATTGTTCACATCAATAACCTGACCATCGGCAGGAGCATAAATGGGTGTCCACCTCTTGTTGGCAATGTCGATTCCTTCATGTAACAGGCGATGACCGGAGAAGGGATGATATCTGTAACCGAATTTGGACGTGATACGCCCCTTTGTTGGCCAAATGGAAGGACGGTTTGTCCAATGAGTGTGCTTCTTTTCGATATTATTAGACGTCTGCTTGAAGGTGGATTCCTGCAATTCTGCCTGTCTGAGAAGAGAAGCGCATTTGAAACGGATTGATTCTGCTTTCATCACCACTGGATCCATCATGGAGGAAAGCATCATATCTTCCCGGGACGGAAGACCTCCAATACCTGCCTTTCGAACTTCGCCGCTGATTGGCTCCATTCCGTATTTGAGTCTTGCTTTGTCTTCGTAGGCAACCATTTCCGAGAGGTCAGAGACCTCCTTTTCTATGAATTTTTCCAGAAACTGCATTTTGAGCAGAAGACCGCGGTTTTCCCTACGCTCCTCAGAAACTCCCAAAATCGCCAAACCGTAACTTGTTCCGGAGTATATCATCCTTGCAAAACCCGCCAACCCGGCGAGCATGAAGATCAGCAAAGCAATGCAGGTTATGCTGGAGATTCGAAACGGACGCGCCTTCGAACTATGACTCGAAGCGGTGTATATGAGATTCCAATTGAAATTATCCATGAAATGTTCTATTCGAAAATAAAATGAAATCAGCACTTTTATAATTGTAGCATGTTTTAGCTGATAAGGCAAATAAAAATGCTAAACTAGTTAAGTTAAATTGCAGAAGAGTTGGAAGCAAGCCTTTTCAAGCATTTTCCGTGAAAAAGAGGGATTTGTAGGGTAATTTTACGAAAGCAGCTTCGAAAAGATCCATTTTATCCAGTATTGCGACCGGTGTTTCATCTTTTTCCCGGATTATAAAGAAACGAGGCGCATTCTCTTTCATTCTTCTGAGACAGGAAAGCAGTGTCATTGAACTTCTAAAATAAGGCAGCGGTTTTACTATATCTCCAAACGTATATACCCTTCTGCTATTCAACAAAACAACATCGAAAAGAGACACAAAGCCAACCGGTTCACTTAAATCATCGCGAAAAACAATGACCTCATCATCATCACCAGTTAGCCCCTTTGCTGTATCGGATACTTTTTGGGAAAGGGTGAACACGGATTGAGTTTTTTTCCATGTATCCAGGTCAATTGCAATAGAGCGGATACTCCTTTCCCTCAAGTTCAGAGTATTCTCCATGAGCTGATTGGCGGTTTCAAAAATATTACCCCGCCTGGCCCCTTCTACGGCAACCAGCACCATCTCCTCCCTCGCCTTGGTTCTGAACGTTACGCCTTCTGCTTCTGAAGTTCGGCGGAAAGCCTTTGAAACCTGGGAGAAAAGCCAGGAGAGGGGGAAAAAGAGCACATAGATTGATCCAAGAACCGGAATTGATTTCATGGTAAGACGAAACGGATAGGTTCTGTACAGAGTTTTGGGAAGCATCTCGGCAAACAACACCATTACCGGAGTTAAAAACCACGATTCCGGTGAGGGTATCCGAGAGAGATTTAGCGGTATGTAGGTATCGACCATGAGGAAAAATTGAGCGAAAACCAGCGCTGCAGCCACATTGCAGATATTGTTACCGATAAGAACGGTTGAGAGGAACCGATCCTTGTGATTCATCAGATACAAAGCTACACGACCATTCAGTTCACCCTTTGCTGCACGATGAGCCACTTTGAAAGGGTTCCAGGAGATAAAACCGGTTTCAGAACCGGAAAAGAAAAAAGAACCGAATATGCTGAGCAGAAGTAACAGAAGGAGTGTCATTGCAGTCCTAAATTGTGGACCTCAAAAAGTTTAGTAAAGAACCGGCCCAAATTAATTTTTCAAGTTTTTGAAATTAAAATATATAAAACAGATGGATTAGAAAAGAAAGGATCGAAACATTGTTCATACAAACAAAAAGCGGAAAAGAACATGTCTTATCCGCTGAAAAATCATTTCAAATGGAAAATCGAATTTAGTCTTTTCGAATTATATCATCGATCTCCTGTTGAATCTTTGCTTTATAGAGGGCATCCTCAAGATCTTTAGCGATTCTTTTCCCTTTCTTGAGAATATCCGACCTTTTTTCAAGCAAAGCCATCTCAAGCTCCCGTTTTTTGTTCTCTTCTCTTCGGATACGCAACAGAAGAAAACTGTGCCCCACCGCAATCCCGAAAAGAAGAATCAGAGCCTGAATCAACCAGAAGATCAGATGTTTTTCTACCATGATGTAGGCCTCAGTTAAAATTCAACCACCCTGGGGCAGCTAATACAATTACTACTTAGAATATATCACAGGCTGGACACGAAAGCAATCTCATTAAACAAAGAGATCCACGTCCCAAAATCAGTCCATAACCGAAGAAAACATATCGGTGTTGAAATTGATTCGCCTGGCGAAATGTACCAATTGTATTAAAAGTTCTTTTTCAGAACGATTCAATTCAGACCCGTTGGTAGACTTCTCATACAAACTCTTGAGCGGTCCTTCATACACCGGGTGAAAAATATCCTCCAACTTACTCTTGGATACGGGAATGGAGAACCTGTCCACAAAATCCAAAAGGCGCCTGAGGCGATCACAATGCTTGATTGAAGGTTTCTTCTGTAGCAGCTTAAGGTCTTCAATTATGAGATCCTGAAGTACAGCCGCACCCTCTTTTTTGTTGATTTTCACCTTGTAGCGCTGTTCATGAGAATGCAACTCAAGCAGATCGGCAAAAACCTTGTCCTCAGCCCCTCTATGCTCAAGTTTTCTGATCAGCTGGTTCCACCGGTTCTGCAAAACGTACAGCACCGGTGTGCTGCAGTACGCAGGCAGAGGGTAATTGAGACGGGTCAACACGTTGAGATTTGCCTCGTTCTGCTCCATCCAGGCAAGAAACCGCTTATCAGTGTCCTGGGTCATCCTATTCTGAAAGTACTCGGAGAGATCATGGCGGGAACTGTAGAAAAGATCTGAAAGTGTGAACGATATGGCATCATCATGAGCCATCCAATCTTGCGGTTTGTTACCGCTGCTGCGAATCTTGTCTGCGGGAACAATCCACCCCCGAAGCTCCGTATCCGGACAATGAGAGACTAGAACTGACCAGGAACTCTTTTCTCCGGTGATATCACTTTCCATCTCCACAAGCACGCCATTATAGAAAATCCTGCCGACTTTTGTGGAATGCACCGTCTTGAGCTTGAGATTGTAGACGGTTTTCTCATAAACAGACCGCTTCTTGACAGAAAGAACCTGCTGAACCGCTGCAGTAAACGCCAGAAGTCTCTCATGATGATAAAAGGGTAATATGAAACGCTCAAACAGCGTGCGCCCGTCAGCATTCTGAAGATTACTGGGGGCAAGCGCCAAATCGTTCATGAACTCCTCAAGCACAGCTGCCTTTCCCTTGTCGGCAAGCCCCAACTGAAGAGCACGGCAGGCATATGCCAGATTCTGCACAGTTTCAATTCCGCTGATATCACAGAAAAACCACCCGCAGGAGGTATACGAAAACAGCATGAACTTCTGAGCTTCCAAAAGACGGCGGATCTCCCGTACCGAATCATCACTAACCATCATCTTACCGGAGTGAGATTTCACGAAATCAGCTGTCTTCGCTAATGTATCATCCTCCATGACTTGGATGTAACTGTCTCTCACCTTCCAGGGATCGGAAAAATAGGTGGAAAGCCGGTTTTCAAAGTGAGTATCGATTTTGCCCTGAAGCTTATCCAGTGCAGAGCGCAACGGCGCACGCCATGCCTGATTCCAGGAATCCTCTCCCCCGGTGCGGCAACCACAATCCCGTGCCCATCTTCCTACACCGTGAGCACAACTCCATGCTGTGCCTTCACCAGAGGCGTTTCTGAGAGTAATCTCGTACTGAGGAGAGTTATTTTCGAGATAGAAACCGAAATTTACCGGAGTGATTCCCAGCTCAGATGCCACCTGTTTGAAAAAATAAGCCAAACACATATCACCGAACGGTTTATGATGACCGAAGGTTTCTCCATCGGTGGCAATGGTAACCAACTGATTGTCGTTGCTGTCGTGGTTGTAGCATTCATTTATTCTATTGCCCAAAGCATAGGAATCTTTTAGCAGATCATTAAAGCTGATCTCCTTTGAAAGACCTTCGTCGAAAAAGAACGCATCCAAATGTCCCGGCAACTCTTCGCCGGACGGATCTTTAGGAAAAATCCGATAAGGACGACGGGTATCCACGCCCTGATGCTCGGTGCTGACCCATTCTTCACTGTCCAGATGTCTGAATGATTCAGCTTGGCTGGGTGCGAGAATCACATAACGGATCTTCTCCTCTACCAGACAACGAACCGTTTCCATATTGATAGCTGTTTCTCCAAGCCAAATGCCCTCAGGATCTCTCCCATAACGTTTTCTGAAATAATGCTTTGCCCAGCGAATCTCGGTGAGCTGATCACGCCTGGAGGAAAGCGGCATGATGATATGGTTGAACACCTGAGCTACCGCATTTCCGTGCCCCTGCATGCTTTCACGGCTGAACTTGTCCGCATCGGTGATCATCTGAGCTGTTACTGGATGATACCGTTCAAGCCAGGAAAACAGTGTCGGCCCGAAATTGAAACTCATATCTCTGTAATTGTTGCGGATCCCGACAATCGCCCCCTGAGAATCCAGAAGACGCGAATAAGCATTGGGACGGTAACATTCATCATAGATCCGCTCGTTCCAATCGTGATACGGTGCAGCAGATTCCTGCTCTTCAATGATATCAAGCCATGGATTTTCTCTGGGCGGCTGATAAAAGTGACCATGAACAACTACATACTTATTTCCAGTCATACGTTTGTCCATCTGGGTAGGTTATGTTTTTTCCATCAAGTCGTTTTTTAAGTATATCAACACCTTGGGCGATAATGTCATCTCGTGTGCTGTAGATGTTTTCAAACCATTCTTCGAGTTCCTCATTTACTCGGGTATAGCACTTATCCCCGATCCGCTTGTCCCCGATCTGGATTTCAACCGTGCTCTTTTCGCCATCAATAAGTACGTTACGAATCCAACGAATACTCATTAAAAAACCCCTTAAAATGAATAATTTCAACTGTTTGAAGAGGAAAATCGCCAGCGTCCCCGCGATCTACTCCGCTGTGCGAATCCGCGTAAGCAGAATTCTAGCCTTTTGAGCGAAAACGTCAGTTGGGAAGTCCACAAGCAGCTGTTCTACCAAAGAGCTTGCCTGCTTAAGACGACCTTCAATATACAGCGCTTCAGCTTTGATGTAAAGGAATTCCGGACTGTGCTTTTCAATATTGACCTTATCGAGAATTTGTATGGTTTCCAGAGCTCTTCGCGCTCTCAGAAGTGTTCTCCCCAAACGCACCGCCAACCATTCCGTTACCTCATTCGAAAGACCTTCCGAAAAGAGCAGATCAGCACCTTTCTGCAGTTTTCCGATATAAATGTAATACTCGATTTGAGCCCACGTCTTGAGCGCATGAGCATCTCCCTGCAGTTTCTTTACTCCGAACCTATAATTAAGAACCTCAGATGCTGCATGCCAGGTGGAGGAAAATGCCATAGAGTCAAACACTGCTGCAGCTTTAAGAGGCTGTGAAGAGAAAAGAAATGCCCTCCCCTTCCAGAGATTTCTTTCTTTAGAATTTCGGTGACGCATGGAATCCGCAGAAAACGAAGTCGCTTTTTTCTTTTCACCGGCAAAAAGATACTGCCGGATGAGCAGAGTGTCTCTGGTAAGCGAAGATGACATGGAATCTATCAAAATGCGGGCGTTATGAAGATGACCCGTTACCTGGCATAGTGCCGCCGCATCAGCCATCCGCTCCTGAGTTGACAAATCGGCGCGGCCCAGCCAATAGAGAGCTGAATCCTTCACCCCCAGTTCAAGATAGGACTGATATGCTATAACTGCGGCATTGGAGCGCAACTCTCCTTTATTCAAACGATTATAAGCTAAAAGAGCAGCATTTTGAGCTAACCGGTAACGCTTGTCAGAAAGATGGTTCATGGCGATTTCGAGCAGCTTTTCTGTCACTGGGGCACCGGGCACATCCAGCTCAACAAGAATCTCCACCTGTTTTTCATAGAGCCCCATTTTACCGCACAGATCGGCTAGGTAATTTCTGTAGAGAGCTTTATCGGGAAAACTGCTCTGTGACATGCATCTGCTGAACGAATCGAGTGCCGGTGCGATCTTTCGAGGCTCCGCATCTGAAAAAAACTGCCCCATCTGACTGAGAGCCAGATGTACCATGCGGGGTTCACGTACACAGATAAGACAATATACTGAAGCCGCTTCCTTATATTTCTCCAGTATACTGAGCACCTTGCCCCAGCGTACATATGCGTGGATATCCATAGCCCCCGCCTCATGAAGAGCTTCATAAAGCGAATCGGCAACGGGCATCTTGCTGCCCTTACTGTAATCCATCAGCACACTGTAGACCGGCTGATTATTCTGTATCCAGGTATTCACCACCATACGCCACAGCTGCGTGTTGTTCACCAGAGTTTCAATCTGAAAGAAACGAAGAAAAAGTTCGGGTGAAAAGCCTTCGTGACGAGTCCTGCGGACAAGAATCTGGTCCAGTGTTCCCAACTTCTCAGAATCAACTTCCACCAGTCGTTTAATGTAGGTGTAAAAACAACCATCATCAACAGATTCATAATCAAACTGCTTTAAATGACGATTCTTTTCCTTTTTGCTCATTTCCTTCCATTGCTCGTCTTCCAGACATTGCGCACCAAATGCAGCAGCTGAAAAGAGCAAGGTAAGCAAAAGAGCAATTTTAATGAACATGAACATCACCAATCATTTATGAAGGTTTACAACTCAGTTTTTATGCCCATATGTACCCGTCCGGCACTTTTCTCATCATGAATATTGCGGGCCCACTCCAGAGTTACCGAACCCATTTTCGAAGGGAAGCGCACCCCCACACCATACCCCAGCATATCTTTGCGATCGGACAGGGAATATGAACCGGGCTTGTCAAAACCAGTTCCGCCATCCAGTAAAATAAATAGAGATGATTGTTTGTTGAAATAAAGAAGACATTCCAATTGGATATAGGCTACAGATCGAAAAGAGAATTCATCCTCGGAGTAGCCCCTGACCGATTCATGACCTCCCGTGCGGTAGTTTTCTGCCGGAGAGATATTCTCCTCATCGGTAAAAAGGTTTTGTGTAACTCCCCGCCCCGCAAAGGCATATCGGGAACCGAAGGGAACATGTATCCCGGCGGTGAGTTCCATTCTATTGCGGGTATAGGGCTTTTCCCGAACAGCGACTCCGCTTCCCGTTATGATGGAAAGCTCCTTAACCAGAGTCCCGCGGCTGTACGGCTCAGGTATCAATGAAAGAGATAGATCAGCACCGTAAAATTTGTAAGGTGGACCGAAACTGTCCGGAGGTACGGTTTCAGAACCTCTCAATGTGATACTGCCCCTCCATCGTACTCCGACTTCAGTTCCCAAACTGGCTTCACCGGACAGATATCCGTACCCTCTGTCTTCCACTTCCAATCCCAATGCTCCTCCTGCAAACAGAGGCATTTCGAAAATCCAAGGTTTTTCAAAAGAAATTCTGAGCCGCTGGGATGTTTCAGCACCTGTATAATGAATTTTCGCATTCTCACCGGCATGGAAAAGGTTTATCATGGAAAGGTTGAGTGCCCCCCTCAATACCCCTTCCCTGCCAGCAGATCCGGACTCATAGCCCAATGCGCCCTCCACATCCATACCGCAACGCTCATCCACATAAAAGGGTACGGCAACTGCTTTCATGGAATCATTCCCCAAAGGTGAGCCATTTATTATAACCGGTGCACCGGCATCGACTTTCGTCACATAAGGACGCAACCGCAGCCTCCTGAGCGACTCCTCAACGTCACCACCTCTGAACAGATTCCCTTCTTTGAGCAGAATATCTCTTAAAAAAAGCTCCTTTCCACTTTCGCCCCCCTTAATCACTGAGGCACTGTTGCAGACTTTTACGTCCGGTTCAATACGGAACACGACCCGAAGCATATCCGCACTGTCTGAAGGCTCAATGAAGGTTACGATTCTGCTGAAGGGATAGCCCTGATCTGCAAGCGAACGGGAAAGCTGATATACCGTTATACTTATTTCTCCTGCATCGTAGAAGCGCGGAAAGGTGGGAAACTCAATATTATCAAACGAAACGGAGGAAGGTGTTCCTTTTATGGAAAAGTTCTTTATTCGAACCCGCTGGCCAGGAACAATCAAAAGAGTGTCCTGAACCCTTTTGATTTTATGGCGATGATATCCCAGGGAATCAAGAATGTTACAAACAGTCTGGCTATCCTGAGAAGATAGATTCTTCAGCGACTTGAATGCACTGTAATATCGACGCCCTTTTTCCAGTCCCGTAATCTCACCCTGGGATGATATTCGAACCGTTGTCGCAGAAACGATGGAAAGAAAGGAAAGCAGAAAAAGCGCGGAACGGATATTACGGAAAAGCGGTAATAACTGCATTGTCTGACTTCCGAATCAGAAATAGCGCTTGGATAATACTGAAGCAGAAAACAAGAGCGCCAGAAGCCGATTCTCCCCCTGACGCTACTATATTTGCTGACAACAACCTCAATGGTACGATCAGAGCCCCTGACGTTTGCGGCGCTCCATGATCTCCTTGCCCTTGACCGAATATTTGGCCACAGGAACCTCTTCCAACCGTTCAACACTGATCAGCTCACCGGTAACTTTGCAAATTCCGTAAGTCCCCTCTTCGATTCTCTGAAGCGCATCATCTATCTGCTCAAGATATTTCTGCTGCCTTTCAGCCAACCCCATCGAGAATTCGCGACCGTAGGAGAGAGAGGCTACATCGCCCAGATGATAACTGTAGCGGGAGTTTTCACCGGCGGAATCCGAGATGGACTGTTTGAGATTGCTCTGCTGCAACTCCCCTACCTCCTCCAGAACCTTCTGTCTTTCAGCCTGGAGTTTATCCTTGAAGTACTCAAGCTGTTTCTTGGTTAGTTTCTTAGACATTTCTGATCCTCCATTCAACTCTCCGAGACAAATGTCGCGAAGTTGATTTTCCCGGTTAACAGGTGAAATGTGACTGACGAGTATAAAGCGGCCGGAAAAAACGATTTTCGACTGCTGTGAAACCAGACAAACTTTGGAAGGTGTTCAATATAGATTCCGCCCGGAACACCTTTCAACAATTTCATAAATAAATAAATACCATAAGTTTCGCCATTTTACAAGACCCAATTTTCAAAGCTCGAACTCCCTTGTGCTTATTTTGCCGTTTATCCTCACTGTGCCCTGATCTATTTTTATAAATTACATTCTTTGTTTTTTCACCCTCGGGACCAGTTCGGAAACGACCGGATATCTCCCCTCTTCAAATTATGGAGTTACCACTTTATGACAAGGGTTGAACACGCCAAAGCCGGCACTGTCACTGACGAAATGCGCACCGCCGCCGCTCAGGAAAACCTCACTCCCGAGCAGATACGCCAGGGTGTGGCCGATGGAACCATAGCGCTTATAAAAAACCGCCTCAGAACCATTGATCCACTTCCGATCGGTACTAATACACGGATCAAAATCAATGCCAACATCGGCACCTCCTCCTCCAAAAGCGACGTCAACGAAGAATTAAACAAAATGAAAGTGGCAGTCAGACACGGTGCCGACGCCATCATGGACCTCTCCACCGCAGGAGACCTCACTGAAATCCGCTCGGCACTTCTCAAAGAGTGCCCCAAAGTGATCGGAACAGTCCCCCTCTACGAAATGGCCATTCTGGCCCGGAAAAAGCAGAAATCAGTGCTCGATCTCACCGCAGACGAAATGTTCGACCTGATTGAACAGCACTGCCGCCAGGGCGTGGATTTCCTCACCCTCCACTGCGGCGTCACCCGCCAGTCCGTATCCCGTTTTAAGGAAGTGAAACGCCTGGCCGGGGCAACAAGCCGGGGCGGAACAATCATAATGGAATGGATTCATCACAACAATAAAGAAAATCCTCTTTATGAACAGTACGACCGCCTGTTGGAAATCTGTGCCGAATACGATGTGGCGGTCAGCCTCGGAGACGGCTTCAGACCCGGAGCACTTTATGATGCAAGCGACCGGGTGCAGATAGAGGAACTCATCATTCTGGGAGATCTGGTAAAAAGAGCCCGGACGAAAAACGTGGGAGTCTTTGTGGAGGGCCCCGGACACGTTCCACTCGATCAGGTCAAAACCAATATCCAGATCCAGAAAACCCTGTGCAACGGCGCACCTTTCTATGTTCTGGGCCCCCTGGTCACGGATGTCTCTCCCGGCTACGACCATATCGCCGGGGCAATCGGAGGAGCCGTTGCGGGTATGGCCGGAGCGGATTTTCTCTGCTACCTGACCCCTGCCGAACATCTGCGTCTTCCCTCACTGGAGGATGTGCGCGAAGGCGTGATCGCCTCACGTATCGCCGCACACGCAGCGGATGTGGCACGAGGTCTTCCGGGAGCGGTGCAGTGGGATCACGAAATCTCCAGAGCCAAAATAGATCTGAACTGGAGCAAAATGATCTCCCTCTGTGTTGATCCGGACAAGGCCAAGGCCTACCGGGAATCACTGCCCCCCACAGATCAGGAATTGTGCAGCATGTGTGGTGAATTCTGCGCCATAAAAAGATCAAAATCAGTCAAGTAATGTGATTTCATAATAATCCGGCCGACAACACCCCTTCGGGAGTGTCGGCCTTTTTCATTTTAGGAAAAGAGATATCATGCCAGCCTATTGCCTTTATATCACCATCACCGAAGAACAGCGAGAAATGGCCAACGCCATAGGATACGGCCATGGTATGAACGGATGTGTCGAAAATCAGAACCATCAGGGTGTGGAGCTGGGCATTTACTTTGCCCAGGAGGCGGATGCCCGCGCTGCCCGGGAATCCTTCAAATCCATACTGTCACTGAACTCCCGGATAGAATTCATCGAAGACCAGGACTGGAACGCAAAATGGCGTGAATCCATGGAGCCGGCACAAATCGCTCCGAGTGTATGGGTATCACCACAGTGGCTTGAACCCCCTGAAGAAAACCGCAGCATCTGGATCAAAATCGAGCCCAAAATGGCATTCGGCACGGGACACCACGAAACCACCCGCCTTGCGGCGCGGGAGCTGTTCGCTCAGAAAGAGCACCTGTACGGAAAACGGCTGCTGGACATCGGTACCGGATCGGGGGTTCTGTGCTTTATCGCAGATCACATGGGAAGCAGTTTCTCTCTGGGAGTGGAGATCGATCAGGATTGCAGAGAGAACCTGGTCGAAAACAAAACCGACAACCCCCCGTCGGGCAGGGTGGATTTTATCATCGGTACGCTGAATTCACTTAAAACCGAAGCTCTCTTCGATACTGTAGTAATGAACATGCTTTCCACCGAATCCGAACCGCTTCTGGACCAGATTTCCCTTATTCTAAGAGAGGGAGGAATGCTTATCTGGTCGGGCATTCTGGTCAGCGAAAAGGAGGAGGTGATCTTGAAAGCGAATAAGTTTGGACTGAAACTTGCAGGTGATCACACTGAAAACGAGTGGTGGAGCGGCAGGTTTGAGAAATAGAGACGTGAAGTCCCGACAGAAAAACTTCGGGACGGAGGACTGGCAGAAAGCGCAGAGCACGGAATGAAACGCCGAGCAACAAGTGCTCAGTATAAATGAAAAAGGATTGCCATCCGTTCGCCTCCCTTCGGGGGATTCAGGGCATACATAAAAGTCTCGGCAGTCCTTTTCCTGAAATCGAAAATCTGATAATCTAAAAACGGCTGTCACTATGATCCGACACGAAAGCTTTGTCACTCCCGAAGATTCCGGCAGACCCCAAAAAAAGCATCTTGCAGGTCCCAACGGCTGGCTGCTTTTCGTCGCCTGCAATTCAGGAATCCAGCTTGCCCGGAAGGTGAAAACCGAATACGAGGGGATGCTCAGGGAGCACAAAAGTGAACTTAAGCAGATCCCCCTGCTTGGAACCGAAGACAATCCGCTCACCACCGTGTTCGCAGACCAGGAAACCTGCCCCAGACTCCATGAGCATGTGGCGGGTTCCAATGCCTTCGTGTTCCAGAGCGTGCATGAGAAAATCAGTTCTTTCAGTGTGAACGAAAACATCCAGCAGCTGCTGCAGGTAGTACGCACCCTCAGGGCTCACCGGGCACGCAGCATCACCGTGGTGACCCCCTACTCCCCCTACTCCCGTCAGGACAAGCCCACATTCATGACCCGGGAGGCGACTCTTGCCAGCCTGTTTGCGGATCAGCTCAAAGTGGCCGGAGCTCACGCGCACCTCACCTATCACCCCCATACGCTATCCCTTTACGGGTTTTATGAACCGGAGATGATGCTCGTTGCACTCAGCGGACTCGATCTGGCAGTGGACCTTTTCTCCCGTTTCAAAGGAAGAGACGATGTGATCGCGGTATCAACCGATGCGGGCGGAACCAAGTTCACCATGCACTACTCCGATACCATGGATATCCCCTACGCCATCGCCAACAAATACCGCCCCGGTACAGACAAAGCCAATTTCCTTGGTATCATAGGTGATCTCAGTGGTAAATCGACTGCGATCATAACCGATGATGAAACAGTAACTGCATCGTCTCTTATAAATGCGATATGTTCACTCAATTCCAGCTACGGGGTGAAGGACATCTATGCGGTGATAAGTCACAACAAACTTAAGGAGGAGTATATACCCGCGCTGGTGGAGGCGCATGAAAAACACGGCCTCAAGGAGCTTCACACCACAGACTCCATAGCTCAAAGTGAAGCGGTACTGAATCTTGAATTTCTGAAAGTGCACTCGCTGGCAAAACTTTTCGCTGCTACGATCAACAGACTGCACTATAATCAGTCCATAAGCGCCATCTTCCAGTAATCCTTGCGTTAGATCAATTCCTGTATCCAAAAACGAGTGTGTAGATCACCTCCGTAACATCCCCCGGGTTCCCAAACGCATCGGCACTCACTTATTCATTTGAATACAGCAGAAAAAACAACCGCTCATATCTGTTTTTTCCAAAATACACCCCGCTCTGCGGACAAGCACATGACTTACCTAAACAGTCACCCTCAAACAGCTGTTTAATTGCAATTAACCCTCCTTATTGGTGGCGAAAAATCAGTCATTAAGCTATAATTATCAGCTCTGAGAGAGAAAAATATAATTTTTTCGATTCTGCATACTCCTCCAAAAGAGGCATTGAGAATGAAATATGACAGTTTAGACATAATGACTGATTTTGCCGATTTCGCATGCGAATTGTCCCTGGCGCGCGATATTGAATCAATCACCCGGATCGTAAGCAGATTCGCGAAATACAGCATTAGTGCGGACGGGGCGACATTCATTCTGCGCGAAAATGAAACCTGCTATTATGCCGATGAAGAATCCGTCCAACCTTTGTGGAAGGGCAAACGTTTTCCGCTGTCATCCTGTATCAGCGGATGGGTCATTCTGAATGAAGAAACGGCAGTCATACAGGATATTTACTCCGATAACCGAATACCCGCTGATACATACAAACCGACATTTGTGAAAAGTCTGCTCATGGTTCCGATAAGGAGTTCAGATCCTCTGGGAGCGATAGGTGTATACTGGGCCCGGAACCATCTGCCTTCACCAGAAGAGAAGCACGTTCTGCAGACTGTAGCCAATACAACCGCTGTTTCAATTGAATCCATCAATACCAAAAAGCAAATGGAAGTTCATCTGGAGGCTCTCACAGATGAGCGTCAACGATTGGACAGAATCATGAAAGGGGCGCACGTCGGAACCTGGGAATGGGACATTGTAAAAGACGAGATATTCTGCTCAGACCAGACACTTGAACTCTTCGGTTTTACAAACAGAGCTGAATTCAATGGAAAACTCGAGGATCTGGCTCGCCGCATACACCTGGGAGATGTGAAACGATGGCGTGAAAGTCTTGAAGCATGTGTCACCCGGGGGGCTGAACACAATATAGACTACCGCATAATTCTGCCTTCAGGAAAAATTCGGTGGATAAGCGCAACAGGTAACGCGGACCGCAATGCTGAGGACAAGGCAATCCGCATAATGGGGACACTAATAGACATTACCAATCGCAAGCAGGCTGAAGAACATCAGAGAATCGACAATGAAAAATTCACATCTTTGATGAAACACACCTCCGAGGGTTTCTATCTTTTCGAAATGCCGCAACCGGTTCCCGTAGACATTGCCCCCCGTGAACAGATCAGACTTCTCTACCGGGGTAAAATAGTGGAGTGCAATGATGCACAAGCAAAGATGTACGGTTACGATTCCAGAGAAGAACTCATCGGCAGGTCGCTTACGGAACTGCATGGTGGCGCTGAAATAGAGGAAAATGTTGCTTTTTTGGAGGATTGGATCGGTAATCAGTACAGCATCACCGGCGCGGTCTCCAAAGAAACAGACAAAGAGGGCAAAACAGTCTGGTTCTCCAATAACATCACCGGAATCATTGAAGAAAATGCACTCATCCGTATATGGGGAACACAAACCGATATTTCTCAGATAAAAAAAGCGGAGGAAGAACTGCACAGACAGACCCAGATTATCTCACAGGTTCACGATTCCATTGCAACTACAGATATCGAAGGATATATCACCAGCTGGAACAAGGGGGCTGAAAAGTTGCATGGGTTTACCGCCGAGGAAGTGATCGGCAGAAATGTTGAGCACCTGTTCCCGCAGAAGTTCCGGAAGGTTATCCGTGATATTATCCATAACAAGCTCACCAAGACCGATACACACAGCCTTGAAGCGCCAATACGCACCAAAACGGGTGACGGACTGTATGTTCATTTGTCGATTTCTTTGCTAAAAGATGATATGGGCAAAGTGATAGGCACTATCGGATATGCAGTGGATATAACAGAGCGCAAACGTACTGAGGAAACCCTTCGGAAAAACGAGGAGAATCTACGTATCACCCTGGCATCTATCGGTGATGGCGTAATTGCCACTGATACGTCCGGGCAGATAAAACGCATGAATCCAGTAGCTGAAAAACTTACCGATTACACATTTGACAATGCGAAAAACAGACATCTTGATGATGTGTTTCGTATTGTGAACTCACGCACACGCAAACCTGTAGAAAATCTGGTGAATAAAATACTGGCAACGGGCACCATGACAGGAATAACCAATCATACCATGCTTATCAGCCGGTACGGCACAGAATATCCGATTACCCAGTCGGGCACTCCGATTCGTGATGATGAAGGAAAAATTGTTGGAGTAGTACTCGTATTTCATGATGTCACCGAAGAATATGCCATGCGGGAAGCATTGCGTCAGAGTGAAAGGGATATGAAACGTGCCCAAAGCCTTGCCCATGTGGGATCATGGCGTTTTGATTTCAACACCGATATGGCATACGGTTCGGAAGAAACCCGCAGAATTTATGGTTTTGACGAAAACGAAATACCCATAAAGGTAATACAAAGCGTTCCGCTTTCAGAATACCGGTCCCAACTGGATACAGCAATGCGTGGATTGACAAAAGATGGAAAAGGTTATGATGTTACATTCAGAATCCGTCGTTTCAGTGATGGCGCGATACGCGACATTCACTCCCTGGCTGAATATGATGCCGAACAGAATATCGTTTACGGCATGTTGCAGGACATTACAGAGCAGAAAAAGGCCGAAATCGAACTTATCGAAAGCCGCACCCGTCTGGCTCTTGCGCTGGAAGCAGCCAATCTCGGTACATGGGACTGGCATATTCCAAGTAATAAAGCCATTTACAACAATCGATGGGCACAGGCCAAAGGCTACGATCCTTCAGAAATCAAACCTCACTTTTCTTCATTTGAGGACCTTATACACCCGGAGGATTTTCCCAGGGTTCGTCAAAACATAAATGATCATTTAGACGGTAATACGAAATTTTACAATGCGACATTCCGTATGAAACATAAATCGGGTAACTGGCTCTGGATTACCGACAGAGGTAAGGTGGTGGAGCGAGATGAAAAGGGAAAGGCTATTCGAGTCTGCGGAGTAAACCAGGACATAACCGAAACCAAACTGCTCAATGAAAGGCTTCGTCAGGCTGAAAAGATGGAAGCCATAGGCGCATTGGCCGGAGGCATCGCACACGACTTCAACAATATTCTCGGCGGGATTTTCGGATATGCCGAAATGTCTCTTTTGGATCTTCCGGAAGGAAGTCACCTTGCGGAGAACATATCAAGAATTCTACAGGCAGGTAAAAGGGCGAAAAATCTCGTAAGTCAGATACTTGCGTTCAGCCGTAAAGGTTATGAAAACAAATCTCCTCAATACCTTCATCCGGTGGTCAGAGAAGTTGTTTCGCTCATCCGGGCCAGCTTGCCCTCAACGATTGAAATAAAGGAATATATAGCCAAAGATACTCAACCGGTTTTGGCTGATCCCACAAAAATTCATGAAATCCTGATGAACCTGTGCACCAATGCAGCTCATGCCATGAATGACAAAGGTACTCTTGAAGTGAGATATGAAGAAGTTTACGAGTCCAGAGAAATTAAAGGGAGAACCGGGACCATTCCACCTGGTGGATATTCACTTATCACCATAAACGACACCGGTATCGGCATGGACGAATCGACACTAACCAAAATTTTCGACCCGTTCTTCACAACCAAGCCGGAAGGTAAAGGCACGGGGATGGGGTTGGCCGTGGTGTTCGGAATCGTGCAGACTCACAACGGTGCCATTACTGTGGAGAGCACTCCCGGAAAAGGTACCTCATTCAGAATTTATCTTCCCAAATGCCCAGACGAAGTACAAAGAGGAACAGATACCAGCAAACAAGTTGAAAGTGGCTACGAGCGCATTCTCTTTGTTGATGATGAAAAATTGATATGTAAAATAAGTGAAAGCATTCTCACGAAACTGGGGTATGAAGTAGTAACATTCACCAACAGCAAAAAAGCACTGGACTACTTTTCACAATACCCGGATACATTTGATTTGGTGATAACGGATCAGACAATGCCGAATATTACCGGTCTTGAGCTTTCACGAAAGATAAAAGAGGTACGTCCTTCGATTCCCGTCATTATCGCTACAGGGTACAGCAAGGTTGTGGATGAAAAAAAAGCATTGGCGGCGGGGCTTGACGGATATATAAGAAAGCCGTTTCACAGAAGCGAAATCGCCCACAAGATACGGTCTGTTCTCGGTGAAAACCGGGTAAAATCGTGACCGAGCAGCCAAAGTATAACGATGACCGGCATCCGAACGCAGTATAATCCGGTAATGCTCCTTCCCCGTCTGCATAGAGTTCCTCCTAGCCTGAGAATGTCTTGCCGCAGTTTCAGTCGCGAGCGATTACAAGGATAACGCTTACTTGAGAGCGAGTTTCAACCGACTTGCCATGCAGTGTTTTGATTTCGAATTGAAAGATTATTACCAGAAGGGTTACTGGAGTGACCGGTACATTCCATATTCAATAATCATCGATGGAAAAATTGTTTCCGATGTCTCTGTTTTCATCTTCGATTTCCTTTTAAATCAGGAAACAGTAAAATGTGAATAGAAAACAGCACACTGATGGTTTTAAATGACAAGAGAAATGTTTTTTCAGATCATAAAATACGATTTTCCCGCACTCACAAGAACGTAGCAGGAGCTTTCATCAACATTTCACCCCGTCTGTATCCGACTCCCCCTTCTGACCGTTTTTTTCAACTTCCGGATGATGTATTTTAAAGAAGATCCTTATGAATCATGTTTGATTATGTTACATGGAGAGAGTTGAATGAAGAAACCTACAGAAGAACAGATTGAGGAGATCGCAGAATGGCTTGAATGCGGACTGAAATCTTATTTTAATCTCAAAACCGGTGAAATAAAGACACTTCCTGATTTCGAAAACCAGATTTTCTGCGACAGGGAAATATGGGAAGAGGAAGCCGAAGATATCAGAGAAAACCCGGATGATTATATTGAATTCGAAGAGCTCGGTTCTCGGGAAGAATTCAGGATAATGGCTGATTTCGCAAAGAGTATACCTGAATCCGAACTGAAAAACGAACTGATACGCGCATTGAACAGACCAAAACCGTTCCGCAACTTCAAATCGCTGATAGATTGTTCCGGAAATTACAGAAAGAAGTGGTTTGATTTTAAAAAACAGAGTTATATCGAGGCGGTTAAGGAGCAGTGGAAGTGGGAAATGGAGAATTTGGAGGAGTAGGTCTGCTCAGAAATGCAGCAAAACAGCTGCTGCATAAAAGAACTACTTCCCGACCGTTTTTTCTTTTATTTTCCTCTTAGCTCAGGAACCATTTTCACTTAAACCCTTTAAGTATTCACATGATAGACGAAAAGAGCGAAATCACCTCCATTCTCAGAAACGCGCTCAAAGAAGATCTCAACGATGCCGGCGACATCACCTCGGAAGCCATTTTCGGCGAAAGCGACTACGCCAGAGCTGTTATCCGCAGCAAAGAATCAGGGGTACTGTCGGGAGCGTTTCTGATCAAACCCCTCTTTGAACTGGTCGATGACAGCGTTGCGGTTGAACTGCTGAGTTTTGATGGAGAAGAGCTTGAGCCGGGAAAGAAGATCTGCACCCTCGCAGGGCCGGTAAAAGCTATTCTTGCCGGAGAGCGCACGGCTCTCAACCTCCTTCAGAAGCTCAGCGGAATTGCAACTGTTACCTCAGAGATGGCCAAAATGCTTTCGGACAAAACCCGCCTTCTGGATACCCGCAAAACCACTCCCGGGCTTAGAATCATCGAGAAAAAGGCAGTCGTACACGGTGGCGGGCATAATCACCGTTTCGGCCTCTATGACATGATTCTTATCAAAGACACCCATGTAAAACGCGCGGGCGGAGTCAAAGAAGCTCTGGGCAAAGCACTCAGATGGAGAGGCGAAAAGAGCGAACCCCGCATAGAAATCGAAGTCCAGACGGTGGATGAATTCATGGAAGCAGCCTCGCTCAGCCCTGAAAGAATCATGCTGGACAACATGACGCCCGATGAAATCGGGATCTGCGTGGAGGAACGGAACAGCCGTGACCTTCCCGTCGAACTCGAGGTAAGCGGCAATGTCACCCCCGATACTCTACCTGCCATAGCGGATACGGGAGTGGATTTCATCTCCTCGGGAGCGATTACCCACAGCGCCCCCGCTCTGGATATCCATCTGGTCATAGAGTCCTGAACGGAAGTCGTATGCTCCCTCATGCTCTGAACGGACTCGCCTTTGTGGAACGGTTCTACTCCTTTAACGAGATCGACTCCACAAACGAGTATGCCAGAAAGCTCAAGCACTGCCCTCAAAAGGGGATCTATGTGATTCAGGCCGAAAAGCAGAACGCGGGAAGAGGCCGCAGAGGGAACTCTTTCTTTTCGGTGCATGAGGGCGGGTTATGGGCCAGCCTGATTACCCCGGTGAAAAGCATTTCGGAGCATTTCATCCACAACAGAGCAATTTCCATCGCGATCTGCGAAACACTGAGAAAAACAGACCGCACCAGAAATGTGAAAATCAAATGGCCCAACGATATCTACTGGGGTGACAGAAAAATCGCGGGAATCCTTCTTGAAACAGTTCCCGTTTCCTCCAAAGCGCTCATCGTCGGATTCGGGCTGAATGTGAATATCCCCCTTGAATCCTTTCCTCCGATCCTGCAGCAGAGTGCCACCTCCCTTCTCAACGAAACAGGAAAAAGGCATTCACCTTCGGAGCTGCTCAGAAGCATACTGAGGCATTATTATCACTGCTGCTCAGCGGACCAGAGAAACATGCATGGATTCTACTGCAGTTATCTGTACAAACCCTCCAAAAGAGTAACTCTGGATGATCTGACGGGGGACCTGGAGAAAGTGGAGCAGGATGGACGGATCGTAATCCGTACAGATGACGGATTGGAGAAGTTCACCTCGGGCACACTTCGTTTTCTGCCCGCCCCAAAGGCCTGAAAGAGGTTTTGATGAGTGAAGATTTTAAAAATGTTGTTCTTGCAATCGATATCGGCAGCTCCCGGACTCATCTGGCAACAGTTGACCTCACCACCCTGTCATGCCTGAAAAAAAACACTCTGGATAACGGAAATATCGAGACTCGCCTCTCCTCTGTTCTGCAGGATCACAAAACCAGTTTTTCTGTTCACAAAGTGAACATATCCTCCTGTGTACGGGCATTTGCTTCCCTGACAGCTGAGATCTGCAGAGAATCGGGGATAAAAAACATAACCGAGATCAGAGCAAAAGATGATCTTCCGGTGAGTTTTTTTTATGATAAGGTGGAAACACTGGGCTCTGACAGGGTTGCGGACTGTATTGCATGCAGCAGACTTTTCGGAAAGAAAAACTGCATCATTATTGATTCAGGAACTGCAATCACAATTGATTATCTGTACAAGGGAACGCAGTTCGAGGGAGGAGCGATTCTTGCCGGAATCGGCCTGCAGCTCAAGGCGCTGCACCTGAACACGGACGTTCTCCCGCATCTGGACACAAATGAGAAATTCACCCCTGTTCTTCCTGGCAGATCAACTGTTGAGGGAATCGGCTCTGGAGTTCTTTACGCCACAGCCGGAGCGATAAGCAGATGTGTACAGGTATACAAAGAAAAGTACGGACCTGATGTGGTGACAGTGGCTACCGGAGGCGGATGGCCAGTCACAAAAGATCTTATCGACTTCGAGTATCGGCATATCCCCGATCTGACTCTTATCGGTACAGCCTGCTTTTAGTTAATCAGCATTCAGGATCCGTGTTATTGATGATTGTGAGATTCCTGAAAACCCCGGAGATATGATCCACCACATCCTCTGCCATTACTGAATACTTTGTGAGCGCTTTTCCCGCCAGGTGTCCGGCTTTGCCCTGGATGGAAGCTCCCAGCACAGCAGCATTGATGCACAGACATCCCTGAGCGATCAAAGAGGTGATGATACCGCTCAGCACATCTCCGCTTCCAGCAGTTGCCAGAGAAGAATCACCAAATGGTATGATGTAGGTTTTGCCATCCGGTGATGAAACCAGTGTGGGATTTCCCTTGAGCAGGATGGTCACATTGAATTCCGCGGCTTTACGTTTCAATTCGTTTACAGTCTCCAGGGGATCCCGGGACAACTCTCCGAAAAGTCTCTTCCATTCACCTCTGTGAGGAGTGATTATCACCTCCCCTGCATGCTCTTTCAATTCATCCGCACGGTCTTTGAACGCATTGATTCCATCCGCATCGAGCACAATCGGTATTTTCACTTCACGTATCAGCTCCCGCACCAGCGTTACAGTCTGAGGATTGTGCGACAACCCCGAACCGATACAGAACGCATCCATTCTGGTGCAAAGAGAAACCACCTGATCCAGAGCGTCATGAGAAGCTGTTCCCTGACGTGTTTGCAGGATCGGATGAAGAACCGGTTCGGTCACTTTGACAGCCATGGTATCAAGGAGGGATTCCGGTACCGCAAGGTGAACCATGCCGCATCCGCTGCGCAGTGCAGAAAGGGAGGCAAGTGTGGCAGCGCCGGTCATACCTCGGGAACCGCACAACAGAAAGGCAAGTCCGTGATCAATCTTGGAACCGTTCTCTTTCCGTAGCGGAAGAATGCCTTTGAGTGCTTCATCGTCGGGAAGATACACATCCTCCTTCTGTTCAACGATAACCTCCTCGGGATACCCCAGATCCTTCACAATCAGCTTACCCACGTTTTCTTTTCCGGGGTAAAAGAACTGTCCCAGTTTGGGAAAACCCATGGTTACGGTCACATCGGCTTTGATGCAGGGAGAACCGGGCGTTCCATCATCGTTGTTGAGCCCCGAGGGAGTATCCACCGCAAGCACCTTCACCCCGGAGGCATTCACAGCTCCGATAGCCAGAGAGTACAATCCGCGGGGATTACCTTTAACTCCCGTACCCAGCATAGCATCGATCACAAGCGCATAGCGGTTCAGATTTGAAAGATCCTCCACATCATCCACCACAAAGCAGCTTCCCTTTCGGGAGGAAAATTCATTGTAGGCTATGTGAGCCTCACCGGTCAGGCTTTCCACTTCGCACAGAGAATAGCACATGACTCTGTAACCTGCATCCAGAAGCAGGCTCCCTGCGACGTAGCCGTCTCCCCCATTGTTTCCTTTGCCGCAGATGATGGCGATATCCCCGCACTCGGGAGCGGGAACGATATCCTTTACCGTTTCGAAGATGCCCATTGCGGCTTTGAGCATGTAGGAATAGCCGATAGTGGGATTCCCCCCGATGGAGACCTCGTCAACACGTCTCATTCCGGCAGTCGTGAAAACAGGAATCATAGGACCTCATTTCGGTTAAAGGCAACAAACGTACGGAACAGAAGAAGCAAACAAATACCGTACCAATATAGTTTATGGGGTCGGATCATGGCTTTACCTTCCAAGCCGTTGCATTCTCACCTTTTCTTATATTGCTTCGGTGCGAAAAGGACGCTTGGAGCACTGTTTCGGAGGCAGTTTTGGGGGGTTGAACGATATAAGCCCTGTCTGAAATCAGGCTTTTTCCCGTCTGTTACGGAGAACGCCTTGAAACGGGGTCTGAAGCGCTTAAAATATGATTCTAAGGAGCGGAGATCGCCTCGTTTTGCTGCTAAGTGATTGATTTCAAAGAGATGCTCATGGTCCGACCCTCAAAAGAGCACATCCTGCATATCACCGACACGCGAACAGGGCCTCAGAGCTATATCCGAATCCATCTTCTCCCAATCCGCCGAGCGCGGTGGTTTGCTCATCACACACTCCCTGAACCCCATACCCGCAAGCTCCTTGAGCCGGCTGGTCATGTTGTTTACAGGACGGATCTCCCCACCCAGCCCCAGCTCACCAATAAACGCCAGGTCTTTTTTCAGAGGCTTGCTGCGGAAGGAAGAAAGCAGTGCCGCGATAATGGCCAGATCAGCCGCAGGCTCCGAAACGGTCAACCCCCCCGCGATGTTGAAAAACACATCGTGATCCCCAAGAGAAATGCCCCCATACTTCTCCAGAACCGCAATCAGCAGAGAAAGTTTCCGCGGATTAATTCCCGAGGCAACCCTCTGGGGAAGACCGAAATGCGACTGGTTCACCAGAGCCTGCAGTTCCACCACCAACACCCTAGAGCCCTCCAATATCGGTGCGATCGAGGTACCCACCTGGGGCTGATCGCGGTTGAGCAGAAAGAACTCCGAAGCATTGGAAGTCTGGGCAAGCCCCGCATCTGTCATGGTGAAAAGTGCGATTTCCCCTCCGGGGCCGAACCTGTTTTTGACAGAGCGCAGAATGCGGTAGTTGTGACGCCCGTCCCCCTCGAACTGAAGCACTGTGTCAACCATATGCTCCAAAACCCTCGGACCGGCAATGGTTCCCTCTTTGGTAACGTGACCTATAAGGATAACCGAAACATCTTCTGTTTTGGCATGCCTGAGAAGCATAGAACCGCATTCACGTATCTGGGAAACGCTCCCCGGAGCACTTTCCAGAGTTTCGGTGAACATGGTCTGGATCGAATCGACCACCACGATTTTCGGCTTGTGAACGGACAGCACCGAAAGAAGCGTTTCCATGCTGGTTTCGGTAAGAACCTCCACGGGCGCACTACCCACACCCAGACGCCGGGCACGGATGGATACCTGCTCTGCGGATTCTTCTCCTGACACATACAAAACACTTCTGTCATCCGCCCATTGAGCCATGAGCTGCAGAAGCAGAGTTGATTTGCCTATACCCGGATCTCCGCCCAGAAGAAGAAACGCCCCTCCCACCAGACCTCCGCCCAAAACCCGATCCACCTCCGTAAAGGAGCTGCATATCCGTTCTGTTTCCTGCGACTTGCAGGAACAAAGAGGTACCGGTTTTGTTTCTTTGCGGATTTCGGATGCTTTGGAGGAACCCTTGGCAATACGGAACTCGGTTATGCTGTCCCAGGTACCGCATGCATCACATTTACCGCGCCATTTGGAATAATCCTGACCACAGGAATTGCACACATATGCCGTTTTCAGTTTTTTATTCACTGCCAGCCACCTGTATCAGGACTTTGACGAATCAGACTGCGTCTGGGATGGACGGGGGGGCATTTTGAATTTCTGTTGTACTTTATTCCCCTCAGGATGCCCCTTGAGCCGCTGCAGATTGATTGGCGTGGAATATGTTTCCTCCTCCTCAACTGCATAGTGAAGCTTTCTCTGTCCGCGGATGAACTGCTGAATGTAGGGATTACGGGATTTGCGTATTTCCGCAGGCGAACCGTAGAAAATGATTTTCCCTTCGTGAATCATGGCTATTTTATCGGCAATTTTATAGGCTGATCCGATATCGTGAGTGACCACGATGGAGGTCATCTTGAGCTTTGACCGAAGGGAGAGAATCAGATCGTTGATCTTGTCTGTCATTATAGGATCAAGTGCGGAAGTGGGTTCATCATACAGCATGATTTCCGGCTTCATCACCAGAGCACGCGCCAGCCCAACCCTACTTCGCATCCCCCCGGAGAGCTCGGCGGGCATTTTAGTCTTGAACTCCGCCCTCAGCCCCACCATTTCAAGTGATTCCCGGATAATATTCTCGATTTGCTCTCTGCTGAGCTTTGTGTGCTCACGCAGAGGAAACGCAAGGTTCTCACCGACATCCATGGAATCAAACAGCGCAGCACCCTGGAAAAGGATTCCGAAACGCTTGCGCGCCTTGTTGAAATCGGAAGGTTTGGTCGTGGGTGATGAGATCACTTCATCGTCAAGCAGTATTCTGCCCCCGTCGGGAAAAAGCAGCCCTATGATATGACGGAACAGCACCGTTTTCCCGCTTCCGGACTGACCGATGATACAAAGTACCTCACCCTGGTTTACTTTAAGGTTGATATCATCGAGTACTACCTGGTTTCCGAAGTGCTTTTTGAGATGTTCGACTCTGAGCATATTCTTTTCGCCTCAACCCACAGTCACATGACCATGAACGCTATAAGAAAATCAAAAATCAAGATTAAAACCGCAGAAAAGATAACCGCCTTGGTGGTGGCATTCCCCACCCCTTCGGCACCACCTTGAGCCTCGAAACCGAAATGAGCTCCGGTAATGGCCACAATGGCACCGAAAACGCCGGTTTTTGCCACTCCGATGAACACATCGTTAGGGTTGAAAAACAGTTTCATTCCGTTAAGATATGTATACATGGAAACGTCAACAGATATCAATACAGTGAAAGCAGAACCTATCAAGGCAATGAGTTCGGCCCATATCACCAGAACCGGCAGCATCACGATACAGGCCATGGTCTTAGGTACTATGAGATAGCGTATGGAGTCGAGCCGAAGCACAGCCATGGCGTCAAGCTGTTCACTGCTTTTCATGGACCCGATCTCGGCGGCGATTCCAGTGGCTACTCGCCCCGCGAACACCATACTGGTGACAACCGGGCCCAACTCGGTCACCATTGTTTTACAAACAAGCACCCCCAGATACCTCATGCTGACAGGAAGACCGGACATCTGGTATACAGCCTGCGTCACAGTTGCCGAACCCAAAAACAGAGCAATCACTGTCACCAGCGGCAAAGATTCGATACCCAGAGTAAACATGTGGTTGACAGTGATATTGGGATTGTTGACTATCAGATGCATACGGGAAAAAGTCTGCACCAGCAGTTTCCCGTAACGCCGTACGCTGAGAAGCAGCTCGCAGAATTTTCCGAAAACCCACAGCCCCACACGCCCGATCAATGCAATGAAATGTAATGCGATCAAAATCCAGGCGGCTCCTCTACTCTCTCGGAAAGGTTTTCGAAACGGGCGAACTCATTCACGAAAGCCAATTCCGCAGTTCCGATAGGCCCGTTTCTCTGCTTACCTACAATGATTTCCGCCTTCCCCTTGTTGTTGGGATCATCCTTATTATACACTTCATCACGATACACGAACATAACGACATCGGCATCCTGTTCTATAGCTCCGGATTCCCGCAGATCAGAAAGCTGAGGACGGTGGTTTCCGGTACGCTGCTCCACGGCACGCGACAGCTGAGAAAGTGATATAACCGGCACATCCAGCTCCTTTGCCACCCCCTTGAGAGCACGGCTGATCTGGGAGATTTCCTGCTGACGGCTTTCAGTTCTTCCCGACGACCCCATAAGCTGAAGGTAATCGATAATTATCATATCCAGATTGTGCTGAGCCTTGAGACGACGGGCTTTGGCCCTGAGCTCCAGAACAGTTATGGCAGGTGTATCATCGATAAATATGGGAGCTTCGGCAAGAGGCCCCGCTGCAATACTCAGCTTGGGAAAATCCCGCTTGGGTAGATTTCCGCTCCGAAGGGCATGCATGCTCACACGAGCCTCCGAGCAGAGCATTCGCTGAACAATCTGATCCTTTGACATTTCCAGAGAAAAAATAGCGGTACAGTGATTTGCCTTCACCGCCGAATGAAGTGCCACGGAAAGACAGAATGCGGTTTTCCCCATGGAGGGACGACCCGCCACTATCACCAGATCACCGCGCTGCATCCCGGTGGTCATGTTATCCAACTCTTCAAATCCGGTGGGAATACCCTTGAAACCACCCTTTGCATACCCCTCTATACCCTCAAAAGCCTTCGGCAGCAACTGGCTCATGGCTTCAAACTTGTTCTTAACTCTGCCTTCCGATATGCTGAATATCACGCTTTCCGCTTTGTCCAGAATATCCTGCGGCTCCTGCTCGGTAGAGAAACAATCGGTAGTGATTTCCGCAGAAACGGAAATGAGCTTTCTTAGAGTGGCTTTTTCCTGAAGAATGTTGGCATAATACTCAATATTGCCGGAAGTGGTGACGTTTTCCACCAGTTCGCTGAGATACGCCTCCTCCCCCACTTCTCCAAGCCAGTTTTTCTTTTTAAGCGCATCGGCAATAGTAATGATATCTATGGGAACGTTTTTTTCCGAAAGCTCTCTCATGCACACGAAAATTTTGGAGTGTGCTGCCGAATAAAAACACTCCTCATCCAGATGCTCCAAAGCCGAATCAGCAGCCTGACCGTCAATGAGCATGGAACCCAGAATAGTGCGTTCAACATCTAGAGCCTGGGGTGGTACCCGATCCGAGGTGAACGGTTCTGCTACCGCATTACCTCCACCATCACCCTTGAATTCTCTTTTTTTATACGTCATTTAGACATTCCTATTGAGAATAGCCATAAGCCTCTTGAGATCCTGCCAGGCTCCAGGCTTCAGATTCTTATCCCTGTGTAACAGATCGACACTGTAGGTGAACACCGCAGGTATTCCCTTATATGCGGTATCGGCTTTGCGGAACACCTCAATTGAGCCCCTTTCCCCCATCATAGCATTTGCTGCATCCTCACCAAAGACCAAAACAGCATCGGGCTTAATTATATCCAACTGCCGATCAAGAATCAAACGGCAATTTTGAATCTGTTCCGGTTGTGCAGCTTTCCCCTCGGGTATTCTGCATTTCATCACATGAGTAACGAACACATCTTTGGTGCGATCGAGTTTCATGGCCTTAAGCATATTCAGAAACAGTTCCTCTGTTTCCCCCTTAAACGGCAGACCTGCTTTCTCATCCTCCACTCCGGGACAATAGCCCACAATCATCACCCTGCCTTCAACACTGCCGGATCCGAAAATCACTTTTTTTCTGCATTCGGACAAACCGCACTCAGAACATTTCAGAACATCAAAATAGAGATTCTTCAGAAGATCCCTTTTGGAATGCAAGTTTTGGGGAGAGGTGGCTTTGGGGATTTCCAGGTCCTGCACCGGCTTCATTTTTGAGAGTTTTTCAAAGGGGTTCTGTGTTGATTTGCTTTTTTTCGGAAGAGGAACCTTCAAAGTACCTGTTTGAGTGGATTTGACTTCTTTTGCAACAGATTTCTTCTCTGGTGATGTGGATGCAGAAGCGCGGAATAAGCGGTTAACCTCAAAGTCGGGAGAGAAAATAATCTCGTCGAAACCAAGCTCCCGCTGCTGTTTGAGGTAGGATATCAGAAGAGAACGGACAGACATAGCGATCAAACTCCGGAGATCTCTGCAATACTTTTCAGGATCACCTCAGCTGCCTCCAGTTTACCCATAGCAGGACACTTTCCGACCCTGTCATCGGAAAACAGAAGAGTAACAGCAGTCGAATCCATCCCCAGAGCATCCTCGGCTCTGTTGAACACCATCATATCACAATTTTTCCTTTTCATCTTCTGAGCAGCCCTCTGGAGATCGTTTCCGCATTCAAGAGAAAAACCCACCAGAATCTGTCCCTTCTTATGTTTCCCCAACCCGGCGACAATATCCGGATTGGGAACCAGCTCCACAGTCAGATTACCTGTATCCTCCCTGTGAATTTTGGTCGCATTGATTTCCTTGGGACGATAATCACTCACTGCAGCAGCCATTATGCACACATCCGCAGAATCAAACTCCTTCTCCAGAGCAAGCTTCATCTCCGCAGCACTTTTCACCGGTATCACTCGTGCGCCCGAAGGAAGCAGGATCTGAGCCGGACCGGTTACCACGGTCACCCGAGCCCCCATAGCTAAGGCAGCTTTGGCAAGTGCCGCTCCCATTTTCCCCGACGACCGGTTGGTGATCACCCGTACAGGATCAATTGCTTCCTCGGTAGGGCCTGAGGAGATCAGAATGTGCTTACCCTCAAAAATGGCTGATGCCCTCTGAGAGGACAATACCCGGCCTGCGATTTCCTCCACCTCAATCATACGGCCCGGCCCCACAACATTGCAGGCCAGCTCTCCCTCCCCGACCGGCAGAACAGTCACTCCTCTTGATTTGAGAATTTCAATATTGGCACAGGTGGCCTTGTTGGCCCACATGACACTGTTCATGGCCGGAGCCACCACGATTTTTTCCTCAGGAATGGAAAGCGCAAGCGAAGTAAGAAGATTGTCTGCGATACCGTGAGTTATCTTGGCGATGGTATTGGCTGTAGCAGGGCTTATGAGATAAATATCCGCCCATTCAGAAAGACGGATATGATCCATATCATAAAAGGAAGAGTCATCCAGAAATACAGGATTACCGGACACTGTCTTCAAGGCTTCCAAACCCACCATCCCGCGGGCGGAAGGTGTGAGCACAGTCTTGACCTGACAATTCCGTTTTCTGAATATACGGATTAACTGGGGGATCTTGTAGGCGGCGATCCCCCCGGTGATTCCTAAAAGAACATTCCGAGAACTGCCCATTTATTCGGCAATCTGGTTTTCCTGATCCTCGATCACCCTGCCTTCAAACAATTTCTTGAGTGCAAGTGAAGTCGGTTTATCTTTGGTTTCGAGGATATCAAGGCGAACCTGTTCATTGATGAAACGGGCTTCCTGAGAAGCCATCAGAACTGCTTTATAACGGCTGATTCCCTTTTTCTCGAGTCTCTCAAGCTGAAGTTCGAGCAAATCGTCTGACATTAGACCTCCCTTGGCATGCTGCGCGGCCCCAAAAGGCTTGCAGCTATTCTATGTTCTGTATCTGTTCTCGTATCTTTTCAATATTCTCTTTAAGATTCACCGCCCAATGAGCTATCTCGGTATCATTCGCTTTGGAACCGATAGTATTTGCCTCCCGGTTCATCTCCTGAAGCAGAAAACCCATTCTCTTGCCCACGGGTTCGTCCAGTGTAAAATCCTCACTGAATTTTTCTATGTGCGCCCTCAGACGGGTGCATTCTTCGGTGATATCCAGCCTTTCAGCAAAAAGCGCCACTTCGGTGGCAATACGCTGAGGATCCGGTGGACTTTCAAGCAGCTTTTCGATCCGGGGTTTTAGCGATTCGGCATACTCCGTAACCCGCTGCGGGGCTCTTTTTTCAATCTTGATAACGGTTCTGGCGATCTCCTTGAGAATCTTCTTCAGATCCTTAACCAAAAGCGCACCTTCTGATTCCCGCGTAGCCTGAAATTCCCTTACCGCCTCCTTGATCACCGGCCGCAGGTGCCTCCAGAGAATGTCGTCGTTATGTGTGACCGATTCGGTTTTGATGAAATCGCTGAAATTGAGAAGGTTGGAGAGAGTGATCTCCCCGGCAAGATTGTAGGTGTCCTTCACTTCTTTGAAGATAGCCACATAATTATCAACTGAAGATTTGTCCCAGGTGAGTCTGGTACTGTCCGTCTCCCGGTCACAGGAGATGGTCAGAGTGATACTTCCGCGTGAAACCACGGAGAGCTCTTTTTTGATTTTTGATTCCAGATTGGCGGTGAACCGGGGTTGTCTGATCTGGATATCGAGAAAGCGGTTGTTCACACCGCGAATTTCAACTCTGTAGGTTCCGGAAGGCGTTGTGTCTTCAGCGAGCCCAAAACCTGTCATGCTACGAATGGGCATATATGATCCTGTGCGACCTCGAAGGTAATTGGGGTTGAACAACCGTTAGTACCGGGGAAAACTTGTTAAATATATAATATGTTTGGTGAATGTGCAAGTTAATGCGTTCGCCGTTTACCGAACCGCTTTTGCCAAGAGCACCCAGGTGAGCCAACCGAGTCTCGGCTCCGCGTCTCTTTGCGCTCTACTCCTACTCGGACAGACGGTTCACTGTGTCATACATCACTGTGGGGAATCCCCACACCATATTTTTTATCTGACCTATGGTCATCCCCGTTCTGATCGCCAGACCGAATGCATTGATCACCTCATCCACCCCGTGACCGAGCATGTGAACCCCAAGAATACGGCCGGTTACCTTTTCGGAAACAACCTTGAATGCCGAATGCTTCAACCCGAGTCTTCTGGTGATATGCTTCTTTGAAGTATCGAAAAACTGAACCCTGAAGTCCAGTCCCTTCTCCTGAGCCTCCTGCTCTCTCATTCCCGCCGATGCCAGAGAAGGTGTGGTGAACACAATGCTGGGTACCACACTGTAATCGGGCTTAAAACTGTTGCCGTCGAGCATATTCCCAGCCACGACCCTGGATTCCATTTCCGCAACGGGAGTGAGCTGAATTCCGTACAGATTGACATCACCGGCAATATACACCGCGGGATTGCTTACACTCTGAAGAAATTCATTTACCGCAATCCCCTTTTTCTCCCGTTCGACTCCCCCGGCCTCCAGATCGAGACCATCCAGATTGGGAACCCTTCCTCCGCCATGCACCACCAGATCCGTTTCAAACCTCTGAGAACCGGCATGCACACTGAAAACACCCTCTCTCTTTTCTACTGACTTGACAGGCGTACCGAGACGGACATCGATACCGATCTCCCTGCTGATTCCAAGAAGCATGTCAACCAGCTGATGATCAAAATTTCTCAACGGCCTCTCCATAGCCTCCAGAACCGCCACCTGAGCTCCCGCTCTGGCAGCTATGAATGCGAACTCAAAGGAGATATACCCTCCTCCCATGAACACTATTCGACGGGGCAAAGCTTCGAGATTGAGAAAATCATCACTTATCATCATATGCTCGGCTCCGGGGAAAGGAAAATGTGCAGGCCTGGAACCGGTGGCAATCAGAATACGGCGGGCGGAAATGTTTTTCCCCTCCACTGCCAGGGTATTTCTATCCACAAAACGACACTCTCCGTGGTACATATCTATACCCGCCGAGGACAGGTTTCTTTCGTTCATCTCCGGAACAGGCTCCACAAGGGACTGCTTGAATCTCATCAGTTCGCCCCAATCAAGCTGGACGGAACCCTTTATTCCCTTTCCTTTCATACTGTCGAACCGGTGAACCACTTCCGTGGCAAGAGCAAGTGTTTTTTTGGGATTACACCCTCTCAGGGCGCAGGTTCCGCCGAAGGGAAGTTTGTCGGCAATACCCACCTTCCACCCTGTTTTGCTGCACATCTGGGCGGCTTCGGAGCCCCCCGAACCGGTCCCGATCACAAAAAGGTCGTACTGATCGTCCACCATAGAAGCGATACTCCTTGTTTTGGTTCAGAACAGTCTTTCAAAGTGAAAGCAAATTCTGTTCCGGTTCACAAGGACTTTGCGGCAATCCTGACTGCGCTGGAGTTCGATAAAATGCAGTAAGAACGCTCCGTGTCCCCTCACCCGCTCAGCTCAGAAGATCCGCCTCACCGGTGGAATGAACCATAATCGTGGTAGGCATGCCCCGAAGCAGACAGCCGTAGGACTTCTGAAACTCGACACCATCCATATCCTGAGTGACTGCAAAACCGAGAAACACAACTGAGGATTCGCCGGAAACTCTGTGAAGAAGTTGGTGAAAGGGTTCATCGGAAACAACAATATCTATCTCAAAATCTAACCTTGCAGCCTCAATTAGTTTGCGAAGATCCTCATAGGCCTTGTCCTTGAGGGATGAGTCACGCACCATTCTCAGAATTCTTATTTTTAAGCCGGCCCATTCGGGATTCAGGGACAAAAGATAAGCCAGTATGACCATAAGTGATCCGTTGCGCATTCCCCGCCACCAGATGTCTATTCTCAGTTTGCGTTGCTGCTGTAGATCGGGTATCCCCGCATCCCAGACAAGTCCTACGCTCATATTCAACA
This sequence comes from Chitinispirillaceae bacterium, assembly GCA_046546375.1. Classification (GTDB taxonomy): domain Bacteria; phylum Fibrobacterota; class Chitinivibrionia; order Chitinivibrionales; family Chitinispirillaceae; genus JAEZKC01. The sequence goes on from JBKGXV010000005.1 coordinate 53,998, forward strand.
GAACCGAAGTCTGAATCGATTTTATGAACCCTTCCGCTCTACTGCTGTCAGCTGACCATCCGAAGAGTGCCAAGTTGGGTTTTATGGGTCCGATGGAAGTGGATTGAAGAAACTGGTTAAGCCCCAATTCGAAATCGGGCGTGACTAGAACCTCCGGAAATGCACGAATTCTGTTCTTAAAGATAAATTCATGAAGGGACTCATGCAGCTGATTTCTTTTCTGGACCATCTTCTCGAAATGACCGTTGACCAGAACCGCCAAAGTCACGATACCCCGACCGCTGCCAAGCCAATCGGCGTACTTGACAAGAGTGAGCTGGCGTTGTGGATCGCCGGAAAAGGCAACTATGGTGGGCCGCCAGTTTTTGGAATGAATCGGAAGGGTAGACAGAGTAAAAAGGTTATCTTTGGTTCGCGAATAAACAAACCCTCTTCGAGCATCACCGAATGAAGCAGTCAGAATGAACTTGCGTACATATAAGAACAAACCGCAGAAAAAAAGCGCGGCGATGATAGCGGCTTGCCAGTTTACGATGAATGAAACCGCAAAACATGCCCCAGCCCCCACCAGAGCGGGTGACCAGTGAAAGAACTTGAAGCGCGGGCGGAAGGATGGATTACCGCTGAAGGATTCGACGAAAGCGGCCAAATTGGTGATTCCATAGGTCCAGAGAAAGAACATGGTCACCACTGAAGCAACCATATTGAGAGCCCCGCCATCCCCTCCGTTGCGGGCAAAAAAGAGAACAAACAAGCAGATAACCAAGGTCAAAAACAGAGCTCTGCGAGGCTCCCCGGCGGCAGTAATCTTGGCAAAGGAATTTATCGGCTTTAAGATTTTATCCTGACCAAGAGACTGGAGTACCCGAGGTGCTCCCAGAAGCGACCCCAGAGCACTTGAAAGGGTGGCGCAGAAAACTCCCAGGACAACAAGTAAACCGGTATGAAACGGTGCGGCTGAAATAAGGCTATGATAAGGGTTTTCAATAAGCTCCTGGCGCGAAATGGCGCCTCCGCCAAGCAAAATCTGCGAGGCGTAGACCAATATAGCCGCCCCGATCGCAGCCAGCGTTCCCCGAGGAATAGATTTAGTAGGATTTTTGAGATCTCCAGACATGTTTACACCCGTCATGATACCCGTTGCGGCAGGGAAATACAGAGCGAAAAGAGCCCAGAAAGAAATTCCGCCTCCCTCCAACGGTGTTGTGTTAGCCCAAAATTGACTTGAATCGAATTTGAGAATAAAACCGCTCAAGAAGGCAAGTATCGATAACCCCAAAATACCCATAATCACATACTGGGCCTTTATAGCCCAATCCGCACCCCTGAGTGTTATGAGAAAAAGAACTATAAGCATAACAAAAGCGATCACGACAAAAAAAGGCTGAAAAGAGGGAACTGTGCGTACCAGCGCTTCTGAAAAACCCAGTATGTAGAAAGGTACTGACAGAGTCTGAGCCAAAAAGAGGGTCAGACCAATCGTAGCCCCGAATTCGGGTCCCAATGTACGGGAAATGAGAAAATAAGCCCCCCCACCTCTCACATCCGTATTGGTAGCAATAGCGGAAATGGAAAGAGCGGTAAAAATGGAGATAAGCTTTGAGAGTCCCAGGATAACCAAAGCGCCATAGATTCCCGCATGCCCCACCACAAAACCGGCGCGCATGAACATCACCACACCCAGGATAGTAAGAATAGAAGGGGTGAACACACCTGCGAAAGTGGAAAATTTTTTCATTTCAGGTGCGGCAGCAGACCCAACTGCGCCCTGTGACATATCGGGCTGTTGATCTTTAGCTGTCTTTGAGTTCTGCGGCATGGGACTCCTCATCATTATTGAATTGAAACAAGCTGAGAATTCCGGAAAATATGGACTCAATTCATGTTAACAACAACAGTGCAGTTCGCCAAAGGATAAAAGTAAAAGATTCCTTATGAAACTGAAACAAAAGTCAGCAAAAAATTATATGACTTTCTCTTTTTTCCTGAAATGCCGAAGCGGTCAGCTTCACCGCCAGCCAACGGCATACGTTTTGCAGTGCTTCAAACATTTCATGATGAGTAAGGTTTCAAAACTGCCGTTGCCGGTCAAAAAAAAACAGTAGCCCGATTTTCTTGCTAATACATTTCAACCCCGGGAATTATTTATGCCGACTATTTTATGGATCATTACCGGAGGGTTTCTCATGAGCGCGATTGCGCTTGTGGGGGGAGCAACCGCCATATTCAACCGTCAGTTCATGGAAAGACTTATACTTCCCCTGGTAGCGCTGGCTGCAGGCACTCTCCTGGGCGGTGCAGTATTCCATATGATACCGGAAGGTATCCGGTCGCTTGAAGCTCTCAGGGCGGGGATCTGGTTTATGGCAGGATTCATCATATTTCTGGCACTGGAGCAGTTTCTGCACTGGCATCGGCACGCGGATAAAACCGACCGAAACAAGCAGCCTGTAACCTATCTGATTCTTATAGGCGACGGCCTTCACAACTTTTTGGGAGGCCTGGGAATCGCCAGCACCTTTCTTCTTGACCCCCGGGCGGGAATAGTAGCATGGTTTGCCGCCGCTGCGCACGAACTGCCTCAGGAACTGGGGGATTTCGGAGTTTTGATACACGGTGGCTGGTCCAGACGTTCGGCACTTTTCTGGAATTTCATATCCGCACTGGCGTTCCCCGCAGGCGCCCTACTGGCCTACTGGGCCTATGCATATATTCAGCTTTCAGGGCTGGTACTTTTTGCGGCAGGAAACTTCGTTTATATTGCAGCTTCTGACCTCATACCGGAAATCAAATCCGAAAAAAAAATCACGGCCGCTCTTCTGCACTTCTTATGTCTTTTCGGCGGAGTAGTATTCATGTATATGCTGGCCTACAGTTTTCATGAAAGCGGCGCCAGTCACTGAACTTCCGTTGTCCGCCAGACCGGCCCGTTCATACTGAGTTTGTCGAAGCATACGCTCCCGTTATTCGATTGTCCTTATCTCAGAAACAAACACTGCTGCGGGATATGACATCCGATTTTCCCGTCTCCCTTCAAAGCAACTGGCACGGAGATTGAACGGATATCGAACGGAGATGAAAAGGAATGGAGACAACAGATGAAACATCAAAAAAGCAGTCATGGAGGCAGCATTATGTACATCCGCTATGCAGGCATGATCGCCACCGCAAGCGTTTTGATGTACACTTTCACCTATCTGAACACCTTCGCGTGGGATCACGTGTTCTTCAGCGAACAACGGGTTTATATGACTCTGACCATGACCTCCATGATGGCGGTAGTCATGTTGTCCTTCATGCTGCCGATGCTCACGAAAAAATTTTGGAATCTGGCAATCTATACAGGCAGCGCAGTTTTGTTCGTAGTGGCCCTGGTACTGCTCCGCACCCAGACTACAGTTCAGGACGTAAGCTACATGAAAGCGATGATTCCCCACCACTCCATCGCGATTCTCACCAGCAAGCGTGCCGAAATCAGCGACCCCAGAGTCAAGAAATTGTCCGAAGAGATAATCGAAACCCAGCGCCGGGAAATCACCATGATGAAGGAGCTGATTAAAGAGCTTGAGGGAAACTGAGGAACGAAAATAGGATTACAGTGAAAGATTTCTCAAACTTCTATTATGACATCCGGGCTATCAGCTCCATAAGCTCATCCACATCAAACGGTTTGGTTATGTATTCGTCAGCTCCCAGAAGATCCGTTCCGATCATCTTGTCGCGCGGAGTATCACGTGCGGTCAGCATGATAATCTTCTGTCTACAATCATCTTCATTGTCACGAATTGCTTTACAAACTTCCCACCCGTCCTTCAGCGGCATCATGACATCAAGAACAACAAGATCAATACCCCCTTCGGCCAGCTTAGAAAGAGCTTCAGCTCCATTGACCGCAGTCACCACACCATAGCCCTCAGCCATCAAATTGACTTCCAGAAGTCTGCGAATGCTTGTATCGTCATCAACTACCAGAATCGTCTTCGTCATAACTACCCTCCGATTTCATCTGACTGCGTCAACGGCAGCCGTACAACAAAAGTCGTTCCCCGTTCCAGCTCGGATACACACTCCACATTCCCTCCATGCGCCTCTACGATTGCTTTTACCATAGCCAGTCCTAGCCCGCTGCCGCTTCGTTTAGTATCAGCGCGGAAGAACTTATCGAATATTCTTTTTTGAACATCAGGTGGTATTCCGGGACCATTATCACCTATCAACACCTCTATCCAACCATCTTTTAAGCGGACCCAAACATCTATAATCACATCCTTACCACCATGACGCACCGCATTCTCAAGAATATTCCTGAAAACCCGCCTGAGTCGAGGAGCGTCAGCATACACCTCAGGAAGCCCCTTGCTGATATGACGCCTGACATTCTCCTTTGACGGAAAGACATCGACAACACCACCAATAATGCTCTCGATATCCACAGGTGTGCAGGTAAGTGAAAAGTTTTCTGTTTCAATTTTGGACACATCAAGATAATCCTCAATAAGAAACGAAAGGTGCTTGCCTTCCTTTTCAATAATCGACAGGCATTCCTTTTTCTCATTATCAGGCATTGGAACCCGACCCAACGTATGGGCAAAACCGATTATGGATGTAAGCGGGGTACGAAGTTCATGGGAAGCCATAGCCACGAACTCTGATTTCAGCCGGTCGAGTTCTTCAAGCCGTCGGTTCTTTTCTCTCAACTCCACTGTGGCTGCATCGATCTTTTTACGCATCGCGTATGTCTTTTCACGAAGATCCACCGCCATCTCTCTAAGCGCCACAACAAGTTGCCCGTAAGCATCCTTTGTTTTAGGTTCAAGGCTGACATCAAAATCGCCCTTTGCTATCCGCTGTGCAGCCCCTGTTGCCTCCCGCACCGGCCGCTCCATATACCCGGACACCAGCCATGCGATGGTAGCAGCAGCACCGAAAACAAGTGCACCGTAAATGATCGCCCAGCGAAAGGCAACCGCGAAATCCCTGTGCGTTTCAGCCATGGAATAATAAAACTGCAGTGAGTATTGACCCTCGGGTGAATTCAGTAGAAAAGACTGTACATAGATTTCATCCTTGAGGTTTTTTAAATCTTTTGTATCTTCATACAACGGCATCTGACCTTTACTGCTACTGTAGGTTGAATAAACAATCCGTCTCTTGGAATCAAGAACATTTACCCGAACAACGCTGGAATGCAACGCCGCAAGGGCAAGCACCTCTGCTATTTCATCATGCGCACCGCTGGCGAAATTCTCTTCGACCTCATTTGCCACAAGCTGACCGATTGAATTCAGCCGGTTCAATTCTCTTTCGTAGATGAAACTTCTGATCATCGACATCCGGTTCATTGTCATCAGCACCAACATAGGGGCTATTACCGCAAGGATACCTATTACCAAACGAAAGCGATAGCTCATCTTTATGATAGTTTCCACCCTACCGAAAGTGAAAATATAAGGGGTTTTGTGTTTTCCCGTTCTACACTGCAGGCAATGTTGCCTTCTAAAAGGACATACGTTTCCACACTAACGATATTTGGAACAATCTGAAAATAGCGCAAAGGTGCCTGAATCGTCGTCCTGTAGGATTCAGGAGTGGCTAGCGTTGCGGTAAGAATGCTCCTTTCATTTTCGATAGTTGCAATGTAGTAAACACGCTGCAGCGGGGCAGGAAACTCCAGGCTCTACTGGAAAATCTCCGAAATCAGAAATCCTTCACATATTTTCTGCAGAACGCCTCCGTTACCGACCACAGCTCAGAAGTCAGCAGGTTTTCAACTTTGTCCCGGACAAACCGAGGCACCCCGCCGTAAAACGCCTCCGCGATTGCGCCTGTAATGCAGGCAAGAGTGTCGCTGTCTCCTCCCAGCGATACGGCGTTCCGGACCGCGTCTTCATAACAGGTGGAATCAAGAAACGCAACGATTGCCTGCGGAACCGAACCCTGGCAGGAGACATCGAAAGTGTATGCAGGACGGATGTCATCCACGGTGCGGTCGAGATCGTAACCGAACAAGCCGGCAATCCTGGACCGGATGCTTTCCTTGCTGCTCCCCTTTGCGGCGAGAAAAACGGCAAGTGCGGCGGCTTGCGCCCCCTTGATCCCCTCGGGATGACTGTGAGTGATCACGGCCGTGGCTTTCGCCTGAGCAAGAACCTCCATCTCTGTTGTGAATGCAAAACCTACGGGACTGACCCTCATGGCCGATCCGTTGCCCCAGCTGTTATACGGTTTGTCATCGGTGGAGTGGAGCCATCGAGTGAACGATCCGCCATAACCGGCATCGGGGTATCGTCTGCCCATCCGGCGTACTGAATCCAAGTAGGACTTTCCCATAAGAATAGCATCTGCAATTGCCACGGTAAGCACGCTGTCATCGGTGAAACGGCACTGCGAGTCAAAAAGGGGAAAATCCTTGGTCTTTATGGGCTGGAATTCGTATATTGATCCGATGATATCACCGGCGATGCTTCCGATCATGGTTTAATACCTCACAATTTTCCAGAACTACTTGAAAACAGCATCAAAACAGCAAGGCTGAACCTGACTTGAAGTTTTGGGTGCACTAAAAGATTTCTCAACATGACAGAAAATGCCTTAGAATTATTGTTTTTCAAACTTAACCAGCATCGGAATTAATTTGATCTATACAACACCTCCAAATTCCCAAATTTCTCCTTTAGAAAAATAGTTCCTGCATCAAAAATCACCCAGCCTGTTCCGGAATCAAAAATCATGCTTCTAAAATCAAAATTACCCAACTCTTGCGTTGCACTTTTTATATTGGCTTCTGAGGTCTCTTTTCCAATATTTCGCAGAGAGTGTTTTCCATGGCTCCCTCAAGAGTACGCTACGAAAGTCCGATCATAAAACTTGCCGTCGAACGAAAGCTCATTTCCCACGACCAGCACCTCAAATGCAGAGAACTGGTTAAAAAAAGCAAACGCATCGGACTGGAATCCACCATAGAGGAGGTGATGGTCAAACAGGGCTTCATCACCCGGGAGCAGATCGAGGAGCTCAAAGAGATAAGCCAGCTGGGCGAAGGTGGTGAGATGTACGGCGGCTACCGGCTGCGCAAACTCATCGGACAGGGCGGGATGGGCAAGGTCTACAGAGCGGTGCATGAGTTCACCTTCAGAGACGTGGCCATCAAGATCCTCAATTCCACATTCACCAAGGACGAAACCACCACCACCCGTTTTTTCCAGGAAATCCGCGCTCTGGCCAAACTCAACCATCCCAATATCGTCACACTCTTCGATGCGGGCAAAGGCGGACGGCGCTACTACTTCACCATGGAACTGGTCGATGGACCATCCCTGGCCGCATATGTGCAGGAAAACGGACGCCTGCCGGAAAAAGAGGCCCTGAGGATAACCCGTGGAACCGCCGAAGCGCTCGGATTCGCCCACAAAAGAGACATCATTCACAGAGACGTCAAACCGGAAAACATCCTCATAGACGGTATCGGAACACCCAAAGTGACCGATTTCGGCATAGTCATGCACCGGGATGAGGATCACCTTACCCTGACCCGGGAGGGATTCATGGTGGGGACGGTGCACTTTGCATCTCCGGAGCAGGTCGAGGGGTCACGGGAAATCGACGGACGCTCGGATATCTACTCCCTTGGCGCCACACTCTACTGGATGCTCACCGGCCGCACGCTCCACAGAGGCGCAAGTGCCCAGGAGGTCGCAATGAGGCTGTCATCGGGAAACTGGGTGTCACCCAGAAGATACAACCCCAGGATATCATTCAGAACCGTGCGCATTATAAAAAAGATGATGGCCAAAAAACCGGAAAAACGCTTTCAGTCCATGGATGAGGTGATCCGAGCGATTGATGGTGAAAACTATATGTACAAAGTGTTCAAACTGGCAGTGAAGTTACTGGGAGGAGCTATTCTTGTGGCAGCCGGAATCGCCGCGGAAGCTTTTCTGCACGTTTCGGACCTGATCATCCGCTGATTATTTCTTTCTGGATCCGGCGAAAATTCCCCCTGAAAACCCGCCTATCCCCAGCATGAAACCGAAGTCATACCACCCGCCCGAATTGGGAAAGGCATAGATTTCCACATCCTGAGTGAAAAGACTGATTATGAAAGTTATGGGAGAGATGAACCCGTGCCAGAGCCCCAGCCAGAAACCGGGCGGATCAACGGCAGGAAAGGGCGGCTGATTCGCAGCACAGGAAAAAAGGAAAAGCACACTGAGGAGAATAACAAAAGGGATGTTTTTCTTCATAGCTGCGTGTTCTACTCCTGTCCGTTTTTATCTTCAGGTTCAACCACAAGCTCCCCTACCATGCCCAACCCTTCGTAGGGAACAGAAAAATACCTGTAGGTACCGGGAACAGTAAAGGTGTATTCGAAAACTCCTCCCGGCTCGATTCTTTCCGAATCGAACGATTCGGCGCCCTCGGGAAGCAGCACGTTTTCCGGATCACGAGCCTGTATACTGTCTGCAGTGACAGTGTGAGCCACTCCGGTAGTGTTTCTCCATCGGACTGTTGTTCCCACATTTATCTCCAACCTGGAGGGAACAAATCCGGAATCATGCATCTCCACCACCGCCGTATCTGCCGGAAGCCCCCCGTTTCCGCCGCAGGAAACCAATCCGATCACCACCCACAAAAACACAAGCACCCTTTTCATACTCCCCCCCCACGGTTTAAGACAGTAACTAGCTCAATACCCGATGCAAATGGCGTGCCCGTGAACCAGCAGCGGGAGATATCACTTGTAAAAACATGTGGAGATATTTCTCCTCAAGCTGTTGAAATCCGCCAAATGCAGTGTGTACCATTAGGGTAGAAAAAAGCTTTTGCCCTAAAAGGAGCATTTCCTATGAAAAGACAGCTACTGTATACGACAGCATTTCTCGCAGTTCTGATTCTTTCGGCCGGTGCGGCTCCGAAAAAAGAAAGCACCATTCTTCCTGCCAGAGCAGTCGATGCGGGTGAAAAAGCAAAACGTGAAGAAAACAGTTGGTTTTCTCTTCTGGCAGACGAAATGGTGAGATTCAGACTGGAACCGCTCAAATCTGTTTCACTTCCAGCAATGGAAGAGGTGAGCTCTGTTCTTCCCGCGTATGCAAAAAGCAGCAGAATCGATGAAAGCCGGTACAGAAGCGCTGCAAAGAAACTAGATGCGGACTACATCCTGAGCCATAAATATGAGATCAGAAAAAAGGACAAAACGATTCACTACTACCTAGACCTGGTTTCACTTGAAGACCGCAGATCAGTGTTCATTTTCGAGAAGAACATTCCATTTGACCGTTTAGGTCCCGAACTGGACAAATGCATGGTCACCATGCTTGAAAAAATCGGCGTGAATTCAGGCGCTGAACTGAAGCATTTCAGGATCGCGGCGCTGGGCGGCGATTTCCGGCAGGTAAAAAAAATGGGAGAGCTGCTCCTGCCCGGCAGAAACAGAAGAGAAGCCCGCTTGGATGCGGAAGGTTATGAAAAAATCCTGCACAGAGATCACAAATTCACGCTCGCATATTATCTTGGCGCCCGTGCTCACTACAAAGCCGGTCAATTCGCAGCGGCAGCCACACACATTGAAAAACTGCTTGATATCACTCCCAAACACCCGACACTCAATCTGATGCTCATACGCTCTCTTCGCCTTGCAGGAAAATACGATAATGCCATCTCCCATTATAACGTGTGTAAAAAACTGGACATTATTGATACTCATTTCATGCTGGAAAAAGCTCTTTCCCATGAGGGGCAGAAAAAGATTTCAGCAGCAAAGAAACTGTATCGCAGAATCCTCCAAATCAATCCAAAAGAAGTCACTTCCCTTACCCGCCTGGCCATGCATTACAACAATGCCGGACATTACAAGACAGCATACAACTACAGTAGCAAACTAACCAGGCTGTACCCCCAAAACGGGATCGGATTCTACGAACACGCCCGTTGTCTTCAGGGACTGGGGCAGACCGCAAAAGCCCTGAAAGCCGCCCAGAAAGCACAGAAACTCCTTCCCCGGAATGAAAGTGCAAGTGTGCTTCTGGGTGAAATGTATAAAAGGCAGAAAAACTTTTCAGCTGCGGCAGAAATGTATGAAACCGCCGCAAAGCTTGCCCCGAAGAATGTGAACTACCGTCTGGAAGCCGCCAAGGCAGTCGAATCGGATGGTAAGCTGCTTGAAAGCTACAGCTATCTTAAAAAGCAGGAGAAGAAGTTTAGAGAAAATGCCGCTTACATAAAGACTCTGGGCCTTATAGCGTTTCGCATAGACAACATAAAAGCCGCCCGCAGCTACCTTGAAACAGCAATATCGAAATCTGACAACGACGGTGAAGCTCTTCTCACACTTGCGGACTGTTACCGTAACGATAAAGAATATGACAAAGCCGTAAGAATGTACAAACGTGCCCTTCCCCTGACAAACGAGGGTGACAGATGCCGCCTCGATCTGGCCCGTTGTTATCTGGAAAAAAAGAACCCCACAACGGCTCAGGTGCACCTGAGAAAGATCCTCAGGAAAAATCCACCCCGAGATGCGCACCAGCTCATGGCCGATGCCTATCTTATGAGAAAACAAACCAAAAGCGCACTTACTCATTACAAAAATGAAAGACATTACTACGGTGCAACCCCCTATCTTCAAAAGCAGATCGCTCTTATTCACTACGACCGCTCCGAGCTCAAGGCGGCAAGAACAGCATTCAGAAAACTTGCGAAAATCGCACCCGATGATGCTCAACCCTACTATTACCTGACCGTGATCGCTTTAAGGTGGGGATTGAGAAGCAGAGCCGAAAACCGATTGGAGAAAGCTGAAAAACTGGGTAGAGGCAGCGCCAAAGTCCATTTTCTGATCGGAAATGCTTATGTCCAGAACCAGCTGTACAATCAGGCGGTAAAACATTATCAGAGTTCATTACAACTGGATAATGATTCAAAGCAAACACTTCTCGCACTGGCCTCGGCACAGTTCAAAGCAGGAAAAGACAGCGACGGTGCCCAGACATATATAAATCTTTTCAAGCTAGATCCGAACTCAAATTACAAATACCTGGCTGAGGCCGGCCACATATATCACAAACTCGGCGAAAGCCATAAGGCGAAAACAGCCTTCAAAAGATTTGTCAAAACAGGGTACAAAGAAGCCTCGGTGAATGCCGCACTGGCGAAAATTCTATACAAAGAAAGAGAATATCATGAAGTTGTTTCTTTGCTGAAAAACATACAGAAGAGCTCTCATTTCAGTCCCGAACATAAACTTATGCTGGGACATGCCTACAGCGAAGCGGGACAGTTCGAGAATGCTCTTCCGCTTCTTAAATCGTTTACATCATCAAACCCGAAGCACGCCCGCGCTCTGAAACTGTGTGCCGTTGCATATGAAAAAAGCGGAGAACTCAGAAATGCCGTAAGAACTTATGAAACATTCATGAAGGTCTCAGATGACCTAAACAGTGCCGATTATTCATACCATTTGGGAACACTGTATGAAAAGATAAACAACCAGAAAAAAGCAATCAGTCACTACGAATCCAACCTTGCCAAAAACCCTAAAGATCTTAGAAGTCTGGACAAGCTGGCCAGAATCCATTTCAGGTCGAAAAACTGGGAAAAAGCAAAGGGGATTCTACAGAAAGCTGCTAAACTGGATAAGGCTCCATCGTACATTCACCTGATGCTCGCACGTGCCCTTGGAGCTCTGGGCGAAACCGAAGCTTCCTCCCTCGCCTACAGCCATTATCTTTCCATAGAGAAGGACAACGGTAAAGTGTGGAAAGAGTACGGAACGCTTCTTTTCATAAAAGACGAACACCCTCAAGCCGTTTCCACGCTGTCCAAAGCCAAAAGTTTCCTCTCTGAGGATGCGGAAATTCCCTTCATGATCGGCAAATCACTTATAAAACTGGGGAGGCACAAAAAAGCCCTCGCTTTTTTAATAGACGCGCTGGATCTTGATAGGAACAATACGCAAATTCTGGAAAAGATAGCGTTTTGCCACAGGAGGCTGGATAACACAAGCGAACTGATGAGAACGCTTAAGAGATGGTGCGACCTTGATATGAAGCGCTACGATATCAGACTGGAGCTGGGAGAGCTGTATTTGGCCCACAGACAGATATCCAGTGCTGTCAAGGTGCTTGATGTGGCATGTGACCTGAGACCCTCAGAGGAGATAACTCACCGCCTTCTGGCCCAGGCATACGAAAAGCAGAACAAAGACAAGCTTCGCCTCTATCACCTGGAGGCGGCATCCAATCACGCACCCCGCAACTATGACAATCACTTCCAGCTGGCTCGTTACTATATCGGAAATAAGCAGGATAAAAAAGCAGAATCCCACCTTGTCAGAACTATCGAACTGAACTCCAACCACGCCAGAGCTCATTTCGAATACGGGCGCATACTGCTTGAGAGAGATGATTTGAACAAAGCACACTCGGTGCTTGAAACAGCGGCACTTCTCAACTCAGAGAACGCCCACTGCCTTGCGCTGTATGCCTACTCGGCTTTGAAACTGGGCAAAACCAAACTTGCACAGGAAAAGATTGCAGCTGCACAGAGAGAAGATGCTTCAGACCCGCAGGTTCTATACCTGACCGGTTTGATAAATCAAAGCAGCGGCCAGAAGGAAAACGCCAAACAGGTTATGAAACAGGCTCTGAAAAAATCACCCAAAGATGCTCAATATTTAGAAAGTATGGGCGATCTGCTTGTCGAGGAGATGAAATTCAAGGAAGCTTGCAAGCACTATTTAAAAGCCTGGGAACGTGGAGGATTCAGCAACCAGAGAGCATTCAAGCTGGGTGTCGCGCTCACTCTTGACAGAAAACACAAAGAAGCCTCCGACTTTTTCAAAAAAGTGGTCGGAAAGAATCCGGATCATGGAGAGGCTATGTACCGTTTGACCGATGTATACTGCAGAATCGGCAACATTAAAAAGGCCAAAGCAACTCTTGAGCGTTTCGATAGTCGAAAAAATCTGACCTGGATGCAGGCTGCCCGGGGTCGCATTTACGAAAGGGAGGAAAGATCATCGGCTGCCTGGATCGCCTACACCGCTGCCCACAGACTAGACCCGGACAACCCTCATGTGAATGCGGGATTCGGACGTCTTCTGATGAACCGCAATTCCCATGATTCGGCAATCACCTATTTTGCATACGCTCGCAGCCATGATCCCCAGAATGTTGAGATTATGATGAACAAAGCGACATGCCATGAAAAAGTGGGACAGCTTACAGAAGCATCCAATCTTTATGAGGCAGTTGTTTCATATTATCCCGAATATCCCGGCATACATATGACCATAGCTTCTCTTAAAACAAAACAGAGAGAGTATCACGCAGCGATAAATCACCTCAAAAACGGCCTTGAGATGTATCCCAAAAACAACAAACTCCGTTTCGAACTGGGAAGGCTTTACCACCGCACAAGCCAGTACAGGAATGCGATCCATGCGTACGAGAAATCTACCGGCAGCTGGTGGCGAAGGGAAAATGTCGAGGCGCTACGTCTGATCGGACAAATATACCATTCAAAGCTGGCAGATGACGAAAAGGCGGAAAAGTATTTCAAAAAGTACGTCCGGGCGGGAGGCAAAAAGGAAAAGGTCGACAAGATGATCCAAAAGCTGAGTGACAGAGGGTGAGATGAGTACCTGCCCTCCTCCGGAATCGTTAAAAAGGGAAATGAATCCTGCATTCATTTCCCATTGCTGCTCCTCCCTACCCTGATGTATTCCCTTACCGATGCAGTCCTCTGCGATTTGTTCATCCCGCAGCACATATAAAACACTCAAGCAGAAAACTACTGCAGCAGACCGCAGAGAGCGTTGAAAAGATAGGAAAAAAAAACCACCTATTCATCTCCAGCATTATTATTTTTTATCTGTTCCATTTCTTAAAAATTCCTGATAATTATAGATAAAATTCAGCATGGAGAACTACTATGCCGATGTATGAATTCTACTGCAGCGACTGCAACACTATTTTCACCTTCTTTTCCCGTTCCATTAACATCGAAAAGACCCCACCCTGCCCAAAAGACGGTGAACACAGCCTGCAGAAAATGATTTCCCGCTTCGCAGTAACCGGAATGGCCAAGAAAAAAGAGGAAGGAGAGGAAGACCCGTTATTTGACCTTCCCATAGACGAGTCCAGAATGGAAAAAGCGATGGAAAGCCTTGCCAGCGAAGCGGAGAATATCGATGATAACGATCCTCGTCAGGCTGCCGACCTGATGCGCAGGCTTTCGGATATGACCGGACTGCAGCTCGGAGACAAAATGGAGGAGGCTTTGAGCCGCATGGAGGCCGGTGAGGATCCCGAAAATATCGAACAGGAAATGGGAGAACTGAGTGAAACAGATCTGTTCAAACTGAAAAACAGATTGTCTTCAAAGAAAGATATACCCCTGAGAGACGAAACTCTCTATGAAATGTGATTATGCTTTTTGATAACTGGACTGCAATCGTTCGCATTCTGGTTGTGGGTACCTCGGCCTAGCAGGTCTCATACTTCTGCTTCGCATTTCAGGAAAACGCACGTTGTCACAGATGAATGCGTTTGATTTCGTGGTGACTGTAGCGCTGGGCTCCACGTTCGCATCAGTCCTGCTCACAAAAGACATGGCCCTGGTCGAGGGGCTGACTGCTTTTTTTCTGCTCATTTTCCTGCAGTATCTTGTGGCGTTTTTTTCCGTAAAATTCCCTCCGTTCAGCAATCTGATTAAATCCGAACCGAAACTGCTGCTTTTCCGCGGCGAATTTCTCCACAAAGCACTGAAAAAGGAACGGGTGAAAAGAGAAGAGATGCTTCAGGCTTTGAGAAACCAGGGAGTTGAATCTCCTGAGCATGTCGAAGCTGTTGTACTGGAAACAAACGGCAGTTTCAGCATAATCCGAACATCCGCAGACGGGAATTCATCCACTTTATTCAATGTTTATGAAGAGTAACGTTCGGTATTCATTCCCCCGAAGAGATCTCCCTCTTTTTTTGCTTCCAGCACTGACGTATTTTGCTGAACTGGTGAACCATCGCACAATAGAGAGGACAATATATTTATGAAAATAGTAGCTCAGAGAGTAAGCGATTCCAAGGTGAAAGTTGACGGCCGCACGGTGGGTGCAATAGGAAGAGGTCTTCTGCTTTTAGTAGGTGTTCACGCGGATGATACCACGGAAGCTGCTGATTTTCTGTCCAGAAAATGTGCCGAACTGCGCATTTTCCCGGATAGTGAAGGTAAGATGAATCTTTCTCTCAAGGATATTGATGGTGAAGCGCTGGTGATTTCTCAATTCACCCTCCTGGGCGACTGCGCGAAAGGAAGGAGGCCCAGCTTTATCGAAGCCGCCCCCCCGCAGAAGGGAAATTCACTGTATGAATATTTTGCAAAACAGCTCAAAACTCAGATCAGAAAAGTGGAAACCGGTATTTTCGGCGCAGATATGAAAGTTGAACTGACAAATGATGGACCGGTGACACTCATTCTGGAGAAATAAATTTCCTCTTTCTGCGAGCTTGGCGACCACTGCGTTTTATTCACCCCTTTTCTTTTCAACGACTCAACCCATCTCTCCCCCACATTACTCGAACTGCTTTCGAAAATCCGCAAACTGCGTTTTCAGATCCCTCAGCTCCTGTTTAACACTCTCCAGCTCCTCCTCGAGGGCATTCACCCTGTCGGACAATCTCCCAGTACCTCCCTCCGAGGACTGAGCCTGAACAGCAGAAGGGGACTCGATATCCTGTTCCGGCGGTTCGGAGAACAGATGCGCAAAGCGCTTCTCTTTCTGCCCCGGCCTGCGGGAAAGTTCCACAACGAGAGGATCTTCACGCTCTAAAAGAGCTTTCAGCACCGACTCCACCTCATCCAGAGAAGAAAAACGCGTCATGCGTTCCGTTCTGCCCCGCAGCTCCCCCGGTGTCTGAGGCCCGCGCAGCAGAAGCACGCAAAGAACCGCCCCTTCCTGCTCACTGAGCGGAAAGAGACTTCGAAGATTATGCTCATACTTGGGAACACGGCTGCCTGAAAGATTCATCTGCCAGACAAAATGTCTGTCCTTGAGGTTCTCAAGGACATTTTCAACTTCCCTTTGAGACAGATTCATTACGGGATCACGGTTTGATTTCTGATTACACGCGCTTACAAGCGCATTCAGGGTCAGCGGATAGTATTCCGGAGTAGTCATCTCCTTCTCCATCAATGCCCCGACTACTCTCTGCTCAACAGGAGATAATTCATAATCCATTTTCGATCCTTTGTTGGTAATTTAGATTCCAACCCTCAGTTTATACTTTACTTTCACTTCCCCGTTTTCTGGAACAGTCACGTCAAATCTGAAACTGGCAGCATCGATCTTCTCATACTCATGAGAAGCCTCCACCACTTCCCAGTTCTCCCGGGCTCTTTCGACAACCCCCACCTTCACCTTTTTTTCTTTGTGATTCTTTATAGTGACAGTCCATTCGCTTTCATGTAGCTGGGAAGTTCTGCGTGTGTAGTCAGTCTGCACCCGCTTTGCCTCGATATCAAACGCATTACCGGATTTCAGAGTCACTCTTTCATTTTTTGAGGTATGGTCGATCAGGTCCTCTCCGATGAACTGCGGCTTACCTTGAGAATCGGATGTGTACAACCGTACTGTACCGGAAGGAAGAGGAATCCCCAGACCGTTTTTCTTATTATTCAGGAAAGAAAGATTTACCTGTACAGGTTGTTCAGCTTCTCCTTCAATACGACGTCCCCAGTAATGGTTATCAGAAGCGACAGTCACATATTCTCGGCTGATATTCAAATCGGGAGCACCGAGAAGCCTGATCTGCTTTGTCTGGTTATTTTTCAGGGTCGTTTTTCCTCCGAGATCGTAGGCGTGATACTCGAAAAGATTTTCCTGTGAGAACTCCGGCTGATCCATCCTGGAATCCATCATCTCACGTTTCCTCAGACGCATCGGCCTGTTCTGAGCAACCCGATTGAGATCACCCGCCACAAGTTTAAGCTCTGCATCGTCATATGAAGCGCCGCTTCGGTTGTCCACAGTTACCCACCCGCACAATTCACTGCGCCCATCGGATGAAGACAATAATAGTGTATAGTCGGCATTCCATTTAAGCCCCGATGTCAGATAGGATACTTCGATCTTCTGATTCTTCTTCTGGTTGTTTCTGAATTTCCAGAAAAGAGTAGGCCGAGTCACCAGGTCATCAGGCATTTGGGGAAGAACCTTGTAGCCGGGATGTCCCAGATAGATTTCATCATCGATTCGTAAGATCTCACCATCTCTGCCGCTGCTGAGCAGTTCAGCGTCGACCACCTCCTTACGGTCCTTAAACTTATTCCAGTCTATGATTTTTATCTTCTTTCCCTCATACTTTTCCAGAAGTTTTTTGTCACTAATCAGATCATACACATAGTTCTGCTCAATGACTGAAAGCTTTTCCGGGTCTGAAAGGGATTTCACATAGACTGAAACAGGATTGATCTGCGAGGCGATATCCGTATATTTCAATTCACCTTCACCCACTGGGAGTTTTATACTCCTGTTCTCCCGGATCAGTCCGGAATTGCTGTACACGGTAACGTGCAATGATTGTCGGTCTGCGGATGTGCTCTGCAGTGGCTCAGAAGCCTGCGAATGGAATATTAGAGCAATCAAAAACAAAAATGAATACACGCCTGACATACAGTTCTCCTTTGATGTATGAAAACAATATAGTTTCCTGTTCGGTGCTTAAGAAAAATCCACTTACTGGATTCATTTTGTTGAACATATGCTGTTTTTCCTTGTCTCCTCTGAGCCTAGGTGATAAGATATTACTCTTATCAGAGAACGAGTACGGTTTTGCAATCTAAAATGATCAAAGTAGATCCGTTTGAGCGGGCTAAGGAGTACACTGATGCAGGACAAGGAACTGCTCCATGAACTGGTTATTGAATCCCGAGAGCATCTTCGTTCAATAGAACCAGATCTTCTGGAACTTGAACAGGTGGGTGATGGTGTTGATTCGGAGCTGATAAACAGAGTTTTCAGAGCTGTTCACAGCATAAAGGGTGGTTTCGGTTTTTTCGGTCTGAAAAGTGTCACTGACCTATCCCATTGCATGGAAAACATAATGGATCGGATAAGGGATCGAAAACTGTCTGTGAGTCCGGAAGAGACCGATGCCCTTCTTCTGGGAATTGATAAGCTACGGGTACTGCTTGATGACATAGAGAATTCAGATTCGATCAGCATAGAGGAGGAGCTCTCAAAACTCACCCCTTTCACTACGGGAGATGCGGCTGAAGCAAAGCCGAAAATTCAGTCAGAGAACTATATCAGCGAGGATGTAGAGAAGCGTCACCCCAAAATAACTCAAAAACAATTGGAAGAGGCGCTTCGCCACGGTAAACATGTCTATGAAATCACTCTTTCCCAAGATGAATTAAAACAGATTCAGTCCACTCCCGAAAAGCTCAAGGAGAAATGGGAACCACTTGGGGAAGTGATCGACTCTGTTGAAGGCAGTGCTCAGGACCCGTTTGTCTGCTCCTTGGTGTTTGCCACAGTCCTGGAACCGGATCTTATTGGTGCTGGCCTTGAGGTCGGAGATGAGAAAATCCAGTACATCGACTTGTCACGCCTCAAAAAGACTCTGAACAAGTCCGTAGAAAAGCAACACGAGAAAAAAAATGAAAACAGAAAGGAAAAAACAGGTTCTTCATCAGGTGACAGCAAGCTGATTGAGGACGCACTGCGTGTAAAGGTGAATCTACTCAACAGCCTCATGAACCTGGCCGGAGAGCTGGTGCTCAGCAGAAACCAGCTTCTTCAGAAACTCAATCTGAAGTTCCTTGAGGCGGCAGATGCTGAAAAAATGCTCAACTCCTTCGACATGATCGTGAACAGAGCATTCTCAAGCCTGATGGACAAGTGCGATCAGGACAGGGAAACGCTGAAACATTCCGCTGATACTGAACTTCAGCAGATGAGAGAATCTTTCAGACAGATTCTCTCCATGCGCCTTTGTGATCTTCCCGGAGTGAATACGGCTCTTGGCAGCATAGATTCAGTCACAAGCCAGCTTCAGGAAAACATAATGCAGACCAGACTGCAGCCGGTCTCGGTTGTATTCAGCAAATTCCCCAGAGTGGTGAGGGATCTGGCCCGCAAGCTGGAAAAGAAAATCGATCTGGAGATAATCGGTCAGGATGTGGAGCTGGACAAATCGCTAATAGAGCTTTTGTCCGACCCTCTCACTCACCTCATCCGCAACAGTGTCGATCACGGTGTGGAAATTCCTTCGGAGCGTGTGAAAAAAGGAAAGGATGAAAAAGGGAAAATCGTGCTCAGAGCCTTCCATGAAGGCGGGAAGGTGCTCATTCAGATAGAGGATAACGGTGCGGGAATAAATGTAGAAAAGGTAAAGCAGAAAGCGATCGAGAAAGGATTGATCAATGCAGAAACCGCACAGCAGATGTCTGTGCGGGAGATTCAGGAATTCATCATGCATCCCGGTTTCTCTACAGCGGCTAAAGTGTCAGACGTTTCGGGCCGGGGTGTGGGAATGGATGTGGTGAAATCGAATATCGAGAAGCTGGGCGGAAGCATTGATATCAGCTCTGAACAGGGACAAGGGACCTGTTTGACATTGGAACTGCCTCTGACACTTGCAATCATCCCCTCTCTCATTGTCACTTCCGAAGACAGAGCCTACGCCATTCCTCAGGTGGCAGTTGAGGAACTGGTACGGATCAGATCATTTGAAATCACGGACAAAATCGAACGGGTTCAGGACAGTGAAGTAATCCGTTTGAGAGACTCTTTACTGCCTCTGGTAAGGCTCAGTGATCTTCTGGGAATCCAGGCCACCTTCATCCACCCGGTTACAGGAGAACGCATGGTGGATAAGAGGCAACGATGGAGCGACCGGCGCAAAAACACGCAAAATACCATCAAGGCATCCTCACAAAAGGGAGAAAATGAACGTCGTCAAGGCCCGGACAGACGACAGAATGTGAGAAATGCGGTCAGGGTAATTGTGCTGAAAATCGGTGAAAACCGATTCGGGCTCATGGTTGATTCGGTTTCAGACAGCGAGGAGATAGTGGTGAAGTCCCTTCCGGAGTATCTCAAATCAACCCAGATTTACGCGGGAGCCACCATAATGGGAGACGGCAGAGTGGCAATGATTCTTGATCCCGCAGGGATCGCCAACAGAGCCGGTCTCAAATTCAATGCCCTCAAGGAGCTTTCCTCCCAGAAAGACAAGGAGAATTCTGAAAACAAAGACAAATGTGAACTGCTGGTGTTCGATAACGGAACACAGGAGTGTTTCGGGCTTGATCTTTCTCACGTTGCGCGGATTGAAAAGGTAAAGCCCCAGGAGATCGAAACTGTCGGCTCCCGTCAGTTTCTCAAACGCGACACAGTAACGTTTCCAATCATCAGACTGCATGAATTTCTCCCTGTTTCCTCACCTGAAGAGGATGAATCTGAAATGTATGCGATTATCCCCAAAAACTCGCAAAGACCAGTAGGAATAATTGCAAAAAAGGTGCATGATGTGTTCTCCTCGGAGCTTAATTTGGACAAGAACAGTATTCAGGGAACCGGCATTCAGGGAACGATGGTAATCAACAACAGAATGACTGTTATGCTGGATCTTCCCTCACTCATTGAACCGGTACTTGAACACGCATAAGAGGTGGAAAGATATATGGAAAACCTGCAATTTGTCACGGTCTACCTGGATGATCTCTGTTTCGGCATCGACGTTCTGCTTATCCGCGAAGTCAACAGAGCCCGGGATATCACACCTGTTGCTCTGGCACCGGATTTCATTACGGGAGTTCTCAATCTCAGAGGTCAAATCATCACAGTGATTGATCCCGGAGTCCGGCTGGGATTCAAATCCAGAGAAGTTTCGGAGAAAACCAGATGCGTAGTTCTCAAAAGCAATGAAGAACTTGCAAACGGCATTCTGGAAGCCACAGAAGACCTGAAAACCAGTGACGATCAGGTGGCACTTCTTTTCGACTCCATGGGAGATCTGGTGACCGTATCCAAAGATGAAATCGAACAACCTCCCGCCAACGTCGGAGCCGTGCACAGAGAGCTCATACAGGGAGTTGTGAAACGAGGGGATCAGCTCGTGATTATTCTGAAAATAGACGAGTTGTTGACATTTCAGGAGAAGTGAGAAAAGAAAGGTGTCAAACTGTAAATGCCTCAACTGAAAACCCTGATTGTAGACGATACAGTTGTATACAGAAAAATTCTTTCTGAAGTACTGTCTGCTTTCCCGGAAATAACTCTTTTGGGTACTGCACCCAACGGAGATATTGCACTCAAGAAAATCGCCTTGAATGTCCCCGACCTGGTGTTTCTTGACGTTCACATGCCCGGCATGGATGGTGTAGAAGTGCTGCGCCGCATACAGCAGCAGTACCCTTCCATAGCAGTGGTAATGATAAGCAGCATCAGTTCCCGAAGTACAGCGGATACGGTTGAGGCACTGCAGCTTGGAGCTGTTGATTTTATACGCAAACCTGACGGTTCTGACCAGAAACACAATACAGACTATCTTTCTAAGGAGATAAAGGCCGTTCTGAATCTGGTGAAAATCCGTCTGAGGTCTTCAGTCTTGGTCTCCTCTGGCACTCATCGGGTAAAACCTCCCCCTCCTCCCAGTATACCGACAGTAAGAAAAACGGCGTTACTTCCCAGTTCATTTTCAATTTGCGTGATAGGAATCTCCACTGGAGGTCCTGAGGCTTTGGGGAAACTGATCCCCGCATTGCCTTTTGATTTTCCCCTCCCAGTTCTCATCGTACAACATATGCCCCCCATGTTCACCCGTTCTCTGGCAGACAGCTTGAACAAGAAATCCAAACTTCACGTAACAGAAGCCGGGGAAGGTGACCAGATCGCAAAAGGTACTGCCTACATAGCTCCGGGCGGCAAACACATGATAGTACGCAGAAAGAACGAAGGAGTATTTCTGGGATTGAATGACGAGCCGCCAGAAAACAGCTGCCGCCCTTCTGTGGACGTTCTCTTCCGCTCTGTTGCAGCCCAGTACCCCGAGCAGGGAATTCTGGCGCTTGTTCTGACCGGAATGGGAAATGACGGACTTAACGGCGTGCGTGCTCTGAAAAGAAGAAAATGCTACTGCCTCACTCAATCGGCATCATCCTGTGTTGTGTATGGAATGCCTCGTGCTGTGGATGAAGCGGGTCTGACGGACCGGTCTTTTGAAATCGAAGAGATGGCTGAAGCAATGAATATGATTGTCCGCAATCCATCCGGACTTAAAACTTCACACATGGAGCACCTTTGACTATGAGAATCATTTGGGTTGATGACGATGTCACATTTCTCAAAACCGTACGTGCCATCTTCAAAAAAGAAACCGACACTGAATTTCAAACAGCCGCAAGCGGAGAAGAAGCTCTCAAGCTCATGGGAAACAATCCGGCCGATCTGCTTTTCGTGGATCTGGTAATGGTGCGGATGTCCGGCATGGAACTTCTCTCAAAAACGAAACACGACTTCCCCTCAACAGAGGTAATTGTCGTCACCGGCCAGGCCTCCATCAATGATGCCGTATCGGCCATGAAATGCGGAGCATTTGATTTCATAGTCAAACCTATACACTCAGAACTGGTCAAAGAGAAAATCGCAGTTCTGCAATCGGTTGTCAGCTATCGCAGGGAAATGGAGGATTTCCGTCATGCAAAGGAAGTGATCGAATCGGGAGCACAACAAGACATCTCCAGTCTTGAAATCAAGCTAAATTGCTGTATGCGACGCCTTGAAACCGTTCTGAAGATAATCAACTCGGATATCGACAACGAAGAAAAGATCAGGGAAATTTCCAACACTATCTCAACCGTGGAAAATCAGCACAGATTATGACCCAGAAAATTGAAGCCAACGAGTTTCGCCTGCTGCGGAATTATATAGAAAAATACTGCGGGATACGAGTCGATGAGCAGAAGACTTACCTGATCGAAACCAGACTTACTGCTCTCATGGTGGAAAACGGGTGCAGAACCTATACGGAATTTTACCATAAAACCATTGCGGATCGCTCCAATGTTCTCCGCGAAAAAATAATCGATGCCATGACCACAAACGAAACACTGTGGTTCAGGGACAGATCCCCCTTCACTGTTCTGGAAAGTACACTTCTTCCCCGATTCATGGAAGAACTCGCGGAAGGCAAACGCCAGAAAGTGCGTATCTGGTCTGCTGCCTGTTCGACCGGCCAGGAGCCCTATTCCATAGGCATCACCATTCTGGAACAGCTGAAACGGTTCGGCAGAATCAGACCGGAGCAGTTCGAGATTGTGGCCACGGACATCTCACCCACCGCATTGCTTCTGGCTAAAGCAGGACGGTATGACGCGATAGTGATTGCAAGAGGACTTCCCGACGATATTAAGCAACGGTATTTCACTCTCGACGGGAAAGTTTGGACCATAAACGACAAAGTGAAAAAAATGGTCACCTTCAAAAAACTCAACCTTCAGGACAGCTATGCTCAAATGGGAAAAATGGACATTGTCTTCTGCCGCAATGTGATGATCTACTTTTCAGACCAGTTCAAGAAGGATATTTTTTCCCGTCTAGCCAAACTCCTGCGCCCTTCAGGGTTTCTCTTTGTGGGAGCAAGTGAATCGGTTATAAATTACAGCTCCGATTTTGAAATGTTGAATCATCAGAGGGCATTGTATTACAAGGTAAAATGAGGTGGTTATGGTAATTTTATCCGTAGATGATTCGGCTGCGGTACGGCACTTTATCCAGAAAGCAGCAGACGTTCTGGGATACGGATTCCTTGGAGCGGAAAACGGGAAAGCGGCTCTGGATATTTTGGAAAATCAAGTTGATCAGATCGGACTTATTCTTCTTGATTGGATTATGCCTGTCATGAATGGCCTGGATTTTCTCAAACAAGTCAAATCAGATTCTCAGATCAAGCATATTCCGGTCATCATGGTCACCTCCGAAGTGAGCAAAAACAGAATGATCTGCGCGATCGAAGCGGGCGCGAAAAACTATATTACCAAACCCTTCACCCAGGAGCAGATCATGCAGAAAATCCTCGACAGCCTTGGTCTGGGGCTCTGAGAGGACCAAAAGTGCTCGAAATCACCCGATAACAGACCGGAAAATGGTATCTGAAGGTTAGAAATTGTTAAACTTTCATTTTTGTAAAAAAAAGTCTTTTATTATTGCGCGGCAACAATATATCTTGTATATGTTACTTTAAAGACCGGTTAACCAGCCGGTATGTTTCATTTCTTTTAAAAGAGGTTTTGTAGTATGCCTACAGGTGTAGTAAAATGGTTTAATGAGGCTAAAGGTTTTGGCTTCATTTCACCCGATGACGGTTCTCGTGATGTGTTCGTACATTTTTCAGCCATCCAGGCCAATGGTTTCAGAAAGCTGGAAGAAGGCCAGAATGTGCAGTTCGAAGTTGTGGATGGTGCAAAAGGTCCCAATGCTCAGAATGTTCAACCCATGTAAATACCGGATCTCAGAATAGTACGATAAAGGCCTGGAGATTTCTTCAGGCCTTTTGTTTTGGCGTTCACGTTCACAAGTTTCCCGTTCTCCCGCCCGAAAATAGCATAAATGCCGTTTCTGAAGGATATCAAGCCCGGTGAACCGGACTGCAAAAAAAACTCCCGCTGAACGGTAAGGGACAAGCGGATATGAAACCGACTACGATTTGATACAAAACCTCCCTGCCTCCCAGCCTCCTCCAAACGCTGGACCAGACGTCGGCATTTTGTATTTTACTAGCGTTCACAATCATTAATACTCTTAATAACGGAAATCACCGATTCTCTCATGAAAACTCCTCTTTTCCGCAAAGAACTCCCCCAGATCCGTACTCTGGTAGTCAAAATCGGAAGCAGAATCCTCACCGCCGACGGACACATCAACCGGGTGAAGCGGCTTGTGGAGGACATGGCGAAACTTCACCAGGCCGGAGTGAAAGTGGTGCTGGTCTCATCCGGAGCCATCGCTCACGGCATGAAAAGCCTGGGCTACAAAAAACGCCCCAAAACCATCCCTCTGCAGCAGGCTTTGGCCAGTATCGGCCAGAACCGCCTTATGAACATGTACCAGAGCATCTTCGAAAAATACGGAATCCATATAGGACAGGTTCTCCTCACCTGGGATGACCTTCGCAGCAAAAAGCGCTATCTCAACCTGCGCAACACCCTCTTTCACCTGCTTGCATGCGATGCGGTACCTATTGTGAACGAAAACGATTCGGTGGGTGTTGAGGAAATCCAGTTCGGAAACAACGACACCCTTGGAGCACAGATATCCCTTCTGGTCCACGCCGATCTCTTCGTGAACCTCACCGATGTCAGCGGGCTCTATGACAAAAACCCCCGTACCGACAAAAGCGCCACACATATTCCTGTGGTGCAGTCGTTGTCCTCCGGCATCCAGAAACTTGCATCCGACAAGAAAAACGATATCAGCGTTGGCGGAATGTCCACCAAACTCAAATCAGCCGATATGGTGACCCGCGCCGGAACGTTCGCACTCATCGGGGATGGTTTCAACCAGCGTCTTCTCACCGTACTCAAGGATGAATCCTGCGCCACCCTGTTCATGCCCTCTGAAAAGAAAATGTCCTCCCGTCACCGGTGGATCGCCTTCTCCGGGCAGTCCGCGGGAAGCGTCACGGTGGATGACGGTGCCGCCCGCGCACTACAGAAACGAGGCAAAAGCCTGCTTGCGGCGGGAGTCGTCTCCGTGGAAGGTACTTTCAAAACGGGTGATATGGTTGATATCCTCAACAGCAGCGCCGATGTGATCGCCAGGGGCATGGTGAATTTCGACACCTCCGAAATCGAGCAGATAAAAGGCAGAAAAAGTTCGGAGATAGAGAAGATGCTGGGGACGATCAAGTTCAGTGAGGTGATTCACAGGGATAATATGGTGGTGATGGAGTAGGAGTGTGATGGTTGCGCCTGATTTACCAGAAGAAAAGTCCTTTGGAGCGTGTGCCAAGCGATTCAAAAATATGGGGTGGTAAATTTTGCCACCCTTTAAAAGATACAAATTCATTTTTCCCTCAATCCAACCCTATCATGTCGAGATGTTTCAGGATTTTTTTGGTTAACGGCGAGGACGCCTCTGCGGTTACGCCAAGCTCGCCTCCCGCATTGCGGGTTGGTTGCTGAAAAGTGACCGGAGGTTTCCTCACCACGGATATTGGGAACTGGAAAGAATAGCGAGCAGCGAACGGCGAATTTGGAAGTGAAGAGAGAGGATTGCACCGATAGTTCATCATTCGCTGTTCAAATTGCTGGGCTAAAAAGGGGACCACCCCTCCGGGGTGAAAAAATGGTGCCGAGTCTGGAGTGTGGAAATTGGTCTGATTTACCTGAAAAAAAGCCCTTAAGAGCGTGTGCAATGGTCGCCCTTGACCACGGCTCGCAACCCTGCGCAGAGGGGAAAAGAGATGTTAAAAGAATACCCCTTCCCGTTCCTCACCCCGATTAACCGGGGTTTTCATTCTTCAGGGTCGGCATTTATGCCGGCCCTGCAATGGCGGCGAAGCCGCTCCTTCGACTCAATACAGGCAGGGTGAGCGGAAACAGGCAGCATTTTGTCAAACTAACTGCAGCAGACAAACTCAAGATAAAATCAAAAATGAAAGGCCCTTAATCCAACAACCCCAGCACATCATCACGGTTCAGCTGCTTGAAAAATGACGACTCTGTCTGAATCACCGACTGAACCAGCTGCTTTTTCTGGTCCTGAAGCGCAAGGACCCGCTCCTCGATGGAATCCTTGGTTATCACCTTGTAGACAAACACGGTCCTGGTCTGACCGATCCTGTACGCCCTGTCGGATGCCTGGTTCTCGGCACTGGGGTTCCACCAGGGGTCAAGGTGAATCACGTAATCCGCGCTGGTGAGATTCAAGCCCGTGCCGCCCGCCTTAAGACTTATGAGAAACACGGGAGCGCTCCTTTTATTCTGGAACCGGTCCACAACCGCTCCCCTGTCGCGCGTCCCGCCTGTAAGCATCTCGCTTTGAATTCCCTGCTGGGCGATCCGCCCCCTCACAAGCTCAAGCGCTTTCACAAACTGTGAAAACACCAGCACCCGGTGTCCCTCCGAGACGATATCAACCAGCGACTGCTCGAGCAGCCGGAACTTACCGCTGTCGCCCGCAAAGGTCTCATCCACCATCGCGGGATGACAGCATATCTGACGCAAACGCAGCAGCCCCTCGAGTATCTGCATCCTCGACCCTTCGACACCTTCCTTATCAATAGCATCGATAA
>JBKGXV010000006.1:0-81136 GCA_046546375.1 Chitinispirillaceae bacterium
CAGCTCTTTTCTTTCTCCTGTGTGCACCGGATGAAAATCCCTACACCGAACCCGGGGTAATAGATCCAAACCGCAGTGATTCTCTGGTGGTGTATGATACTATGTTTCTGAGTGAGACACTTTTCGTGAGAGACACACTGAATGACACAGTCAGGGTGATAATCAGGGACACTGTTATTGTCGAAGAATCGGACGATGATGATGATGACGACTATAGAGATAGGGGAAAGCTTACCGCGGAATTCTATGAAGGAATTTTCGGCTTCAGGGTCGAGGATATGCTTCGAAGCAATTCCTATCCGGACAATCCTTCCCGGGTCGAGGAACTATACAGTTTTGAGGTGAGGGATGTGGATAACAGCAGTGGTATCCGCTTCCGGGGGTATCTTCACCCGCCCCGAAGCGGCGATTACCGCTTTTTTCTCGTTTCGGATGATCAGTCCCAGGTGTATCTGAGCAGAGATGATTCGCCTCACGGAAAGAGACTCATAGTGGAGGAGAAGTATTTCCATAGCCTTGACAGGTGGAACGGTTGTCCCAGATCCGAAGAGATTCATCTGGAAGCTGATGAAGTCTATTATATAGAAGTGTTGTACAAACAGGGACTGCTTGGCGGTCATATTCAGCTGGGATGGAGGGGGCCCGGTGTGAATGAACGCCCGGTTCCCGGAGTACGTTTTTCACCTTTTGACTACGAAGAGGACGATGAGGATGACTGAGAAATCACCGGCACTGATGCTGGGAACTTCCGGATGGACCTACGA
Source organism: Chitinispirillaceae bacterium (assembly GCA_046546375.1). Taxonomy (GTDB): domain Bacteria; phylum Fibrobacterota; class Chitinivibrionia; order Chitinivibrionales; family Chitinispirillaceae; genus JAEZKC01. The sequence goes on from JBKGXV010000006.1 coordinate 765, forward strand.
TCATTGGAAAGAAGTGTTCTATCCTTCAGATGTACCCAAAAAGCGTTGGTTTGAGTATTTCAGCCGTCACTTCGATACGGTGGAGATCAATGCATCATTCTATCGGATACCCACTTCCAAGGTAACTCAGGGGTGGGCTGATAAATCACCCGACAAGTTCCGTTTCGCGGTGAAAGTGAGCAGACTGATCTCCCATGTGAAAAAACTGCGCAACTGCGAACACGAACTGGAGTGGTTTTTCTCCTCGTTTGAGCCCTTGAAAAAGAAGGTCGCCGTGTATCTCATTCAGCTTCCGCCTTCGCTCAAGTACGATCCGGGCAGGCTTGCGGAATTTCTGGATATGCTTCCTCAGGGGAGATATGCCGTCGAGTTCAGGAATACTTCCTGGTACAATGATGAAATCTACGAGCTTCTGTCCCGCAAAAAGGTGGCGTTTTGTATCCATGATATGCCCGAGCTGCAGACCGAAAAGATTGTGACTGCTGATTCGGTGTATCTTCGTTTTCACGGATATTTTGATCTGTACGGTGGAGATTACCCCGATTCGGTCCTTAAGGAGTGGGCATCGTGGATACGGAAGCAGCATTCAGAGGGTAAGGATGTTTACGGGTATTTCAATAATGATCTTGAGGGGTTTGCGGTAAAGAACTGCAGGAGGCTCAAGGAGCTGCTCGGCTGAGATTCGGGCAGGGCGCAAAGAGGTGCCCCGGAGGTGATTTTTGGAAATATCACCTCCGGGGCTTTGGTGTCTGGATACGGTTAACCGTTTGTTTTTAAATCAATTAGCGATGACCAAGCCGCCTTTAGACCCTCTTACACCATCTGACGGGACATTTCCTGCAGCTTGCGGACCCGTTGCTCCATGGGGGGATGGGTGCTGAAAATGGATGTCAGTCCGCCTTTGAACGGATTCACTATGAACATATGAGCGGTGGCCGGGCTTCCTCCCGCAAGCGGTCTCATTCTGGCACCCTGATGAAGACGGGTGAGGGCGTTGGCGAGCGCCAGAGGCTTGCCACACATCCGGGCGCCGGTTTCATCCGCCGCGAACTCCCGGCTTCTTGAGATCGCCATCTGAATGAGCATTGCCGCGATGGGGGCAAGAATGGCCATGGCAAGCGCACCGAAGATGTTGCTGTCCTCGTCATCGGATCTCATTCCACCGAAAAGTGCTCCCCAGCGCACTATGGTGGCTATCCAGGTGATAGCTCCCGCAATGGTTGCCGCGACTGTGCTGGTAAGGGTATCCCGGTTTTTGACATGAGCCAGTTCGTGGGCCATAACTCCTTCCAGTTCGTCCTCATCCAGAAGCCTGAGAATCCCCACGGTTGCGGCCACTGAGGCATGGGATGGGCTTCGGCCTGTGGCGAAGGCGTTGGGAGTTTCGGTATTGATTATGTGCACCTTGGGCATGGGCATATTGTTCTTCTGTGCCAGCCGTTCCACAATGCGGTAGAGTTTGGGTGCATCCTGAGGACCGACGGCTTTGGCTTTGTACATGGCCAGAACGATCTTGTCGGAAAACCAGAATGACACGAAATTCATAATGCCTGCTATCAGAAGAGCGACTGTGGCGCCTTGGGAGCCTCCCAGCATATTTCCGAACACGACAAGCAGTCCGGTGAGGGCTGCCAGGAGAAATGTGGTTTTAAGCGTATTCATTGTACCTCCAGGTTGCTGGTTTCTCGGGCTTTGTGACGGGTGAAAATACATGATTTCCCGTGTCCGGAATACCATTTTGTTTGTCCACGTCCAGAGACGTCTGACTCTGGCACTGTATTACGTGCAGTATTAGTGCGATATTTATAATGTGGGAATCATTTGTAAGGGAATCGTTGCCAGGCTTCCTCAATGAATTCTCTGAATTCTCTTTCGAAGCGGGATCTGGGGAATTTCTCGGCATTCTGCCTGATTACGGCCGGATCGAAGGAATCTTCTTTAGCTAGAAACTCCCTTATTTTCTCTGCGAGACTTTGAGGGGTCTGTTTGTTGAAAAAGAGACCGGTTTTTTGGTCGATCACCGTTTCCAGTGCACCGCCTTTGCCGTAGGCGATCACGGGCAGCCCGGCTGCTTGTGCCTCCACATTTACGATGCCGAAATCTTCCTCGGCGGAAAATATGAAGGCTCTGGCGTGGCTCAGAAGCGAGGAAAGCTCTTTTTTACTGGTGTATCCCAAAAAGGTGATGGTGGGACCTGCCATTTTCTCAAGTTGTTTGCGGCAGGGACCATCGCCCACAATGAGCAGGGGTAGCTTGAGCTCGTTGAAAGCTTTGATGACAATATCCAGGCGTTTATATGGAACCAGCCGGGATACGGTGATGAAGTAGTTGTCTTTTTTGCTGCTTAGATAGAACTTGTCCACATCCACTGGGGGATAGATTACCCGGGCTTCACGATTGTAGCATTTTTTGATTCGGTGAGCTATATAGTGAGAGTTGGTGACGAATTCATTTACCCTGTTCGAGGACACCATATCCCACATGCGCAGGTAATGCAGAACGCTTCGAACCAGAAAACTTCTAAGTCCTTTGGACAGACCTGCCGCTTCAAGATACTCGAAAGTCAAATCCCAGATGTAGCGCATGGGGGAGTGGCAATAGCATATATGAAGCTGGTCGGATGAGTTGAGCACTCCCTTGGCTACGGCGTAGGATGAGGAGATGATCACCTTGTGTTCGCGCAGATCGAACTGTTCCACTGCCATGGGGTAGAGGGGGAGAAATATGCGGTGATGCTTTTTGCCGAAAGGGATGTTCTGCAGAAATGATGTTTGTACATCCGCTTTATCAAAAACAGAACCAGTGAGTTCATCGGGATTGTGAAAAAGGGTATAGATTTTCCCGGGAAAGAGCGAATAAATGGATTTCAGGACACTTTCTGCTCCTGCCAGAGTTACAAGCCATTCGTGAATTATTGCTGGTTTCATCTCTTATTGCTGAAGTCCCGACATCTGCTTCTGTTACTGTAAGTATGATTATTCTAACACTTTGCAGCCGATCTGTGCATAAAAAATGCACTTCCGTGCTATTCGGGCCGGGAGAGGGGGTATTGTTGTGAGGAGAATAAGTTACTACATCAGATGTCTCAGTGCCCACACCAGACGGGGAAATCTTCCCAAACTGGCTCGGAATATCCTGGACATGGTTATTTCTTCGGGGTTCAGGGATTGAAGTGCCTGGGCGGCTCGGTTGTAGTCCTCATCGGGTACTTTGAACATGGAATTTTTTACCCTGGCCAGTTTCAGATGACGGGCACCACGCTTCGCATACCAGGCTTTTTCGTATTTGGAGCAGATGCCGGGGTGTCTTCTGGGTTCGGAGGTAAGCATTCTGAAAGCATGATCTCCTGCCAGGCCACCAGACATGAGGGCTTCCACAATCCCGGCTCTGGAGATGGGGTTTATGCTGTTTGCGGCATCACCACACTTGATAAGTCCGGGCAAGGCGATTTTTCTGCGCTGATATCCGCAGGGTAAGGCTCCTGCGAATCTGGAGCGGATTTCTCCGTGAGGGTAGTACTTTGAGAGGAAAGCCTCAAGCAGTTCTTTTAGATTTTTCTTTTTGACACATCGGCTGCCAACGACAATCCCGATGTTGGCGGCACTGTGGCTGCGGGGAAAAACCCAGGCATACCCACCGGGAGCAATAGTATGGCCGGTATGGATCTGAATTGCTTCATTATCGATATTCACATTCTCGACTACTGCGAAATATGCCGGTTCCAGATCGTAGGGTTTCCAGCAGATCGGCTCGTTTCTGCCCAAAAGTGATACCGGCCCTGAAGCATCTATGACCACTCCGGCTTCAACAGTCGTTTCATCATCAATTGTGACCTGTCTTGTATTTCCCTCAATCGGGCTTATGAAGGTGACTCTGCTACCAAGTTGGGTCTGGACACCTCTTTTCTGCAATCTGCAGGTGATGTCGTACTGCATTTTGGCCCGGTCAATAATGTATCCTTTGCTTTTGTCACCATAGGTGACACTGGAACCGTCCGGGGAATAGAACACGGCCTTGCTTATGACCTGGCGGATCCAAGCGGGGTCCACTTCCAGCGCTTCTTCGAACCCGAGACTTCCCACACCTTCCGCACAGGGGATCGGTTTTTCCCAGGGTTTTGCTTTGTCGAGCAGAAGAACGGAGAGGTTCGGATCAGCGTTTGTAAGGTGGAGCCCGGCATTAAGCCCCGCAGGACCAGCTCCGATGATCACTGCATCATAGGATTTGCGCAAAGGAGTGTGGGGCATAGGGAGTTCCTTTTAGAGTGCACTGCTTTTGGCTGAGAATCAGCTTCTTGGAAACAATATAAAATATGAACCTAGGATGTGGATAAAAAGGTTCCAGGGTTTGGGTGGTGTGCAGGAAAGTTTTACAATAGCGAGGCACTGAAGTGAAAATGAGGAAAGAAAAAGAGCCCTCCCGAACGGGAGGGCTCTTGGTAGATGACTGTGGCTTTTATATCACACAAGCGCTTCGAAATCGGAGATGCTGCCGTCATCCATGCAGCACTCGATAATTTTGCGGCCGGAAGCACTCAGGTCAGGCTGCAGGAATTTTTCGATTTCCTTTTTGAAAAAGCCCTTCAGGATATCAGCACCTGCATCGAACCCTTCCGTTCCCACTTCCGGCTGTTCATCAACCCGCAGAAGATCATGAGGAATGGGTGTTCCCTCCACCTGCATCGAGTTGAGAGTGTAGCCCAGAAGAGGACATCTGGATGCGGTGAGCTGTTCGGGCTTGAACTTGGCCATACCGCGGCGGGCAAGATATTCACGCGAAACCCACTGAGGCATGAAGCTTACCTTGTAAGCACCCACATGCTGGTTGGGAGTAAGAGTGTATCTCACTTGCGGAGAGCTTTCAATCTGCTGAAGAAGAAGATTGGCGTGATCCACATAACGTCCGGTAGCAAACGGCCAGTATGATCCCACACCCTCACTGGTCATGGCATCCACCTTGGTGATGCTGGGGTTGTCATGGCCTCGGGGTGATACGAGTCTCCACAGCCACGCGAGTGCAGGTGAAAGCACATGAAGATATCCCACAATGCCGTAGGTGGGTTTTTCCCTGGTACACGGAGGCGTGCGGATACCGAAATTGCGGATGTTCACTTCCACGAGTCCTTCAACACTGCCCGGAACAACTCTTCTGGGAAGTATCACTCGAGGGTTGGGGCAAACTTGGCCCGGCGCATCCTGGATGTGTTCCCAGATCAGAATCGATGAGTCCGCCACCCCTTCGAGATTAAGAAAAATCAGAGGTTCTTTCGGGTGAACGGTTATTTTTTCCAGATTAGGATCGGTACCGTATTTGGTGATATGGTTGAGGCGCACAAACCAGGCCTCTTCGGCATCACATGTCATTACGAAGCCGTCATCGTTCTGTGCCTGCTGGGGGCACATCGCCATGTCATCGGTAACGGGGTGAAGACTACAGGTCTGGTTCAGTGAAAGCATACGCCGTTCACCTGTGTCCACTTGTTCTCCCATGACCAGTCGACCGTCATCCTCGCGATGTGCCTGCTCAAGCATTTCACTTTTTCCACTTCCGCTGGCACCCTCATGCATAATAGTGGTGGTGTTGTCGTAAGGTGTCACGACCTGCACGGTTGAAGCGTGAAGTGTGAGCCATTCTTCGTCTTCACCAATGGTAAGCAGTGCACCATACACACCCTTTTTGGCGCTGGGGCCCGGATAGAGATTGTAGGAGAAAATCTCATGCAGTCCGTCAAGGCGGTTGTGTACCACGACCTGTTTACCTTCAAAATGAGTATGACGGAACGGGGGAGCGATATATAGAATACAGCGTAGATCAAAGGTTTCAGGTACATTGGCCGGATCGAACATACCCTGCAGATCGGCAAGGCCGCCGATGAAAAATCCGGCATTCTGGGGAGCAATCATTATTGCACCGTGACGGTTTCCGTTGGATCCGCCCAGGGTGAAAACCGTTACTGAAAGATCCTGTGTCTTGAGCCATTCGAATGTTTCGTTGCGGACAGGATCGAATTCGCCGCCGAACCGTTCCTTGTAGCGGACTTTGTCCGTAGGTTTTTCATCACCGACCACCATGCAGTCCGGATCACGACGGCGCATATAGGGTTCGTTATAGTTTATGGCAAGCCCGTTTTTACACCGCTCAACAGTCGCTTCAGTAACTGTCCCCTTGCCTTCAACCTCGTAATTAACATCAAAATGTTTTTCCTTCCCGCCCATGGCCATTTCGAGCAGCTCCGAGCGGCTTGCAGGAAATACGAGACTGCGGCAATTCTTGAAGATATCCTGAACGGGTTCAGGAATGTTCATGCGTTGCCATTCTTTAGTCAGATTGATAGTACTCATGCGTCTCTCTTTCCTAGAACGTGAGTTGAAAAACAGGGCCGACGTTCTTTGCAGAACACCAGCCCGTTATTTTCGTAATTGATTATGCATTGTTTAATCTTTTAGTTCTCTGGCAAAAAAAAAGCCAGCAAAGCGCTTATGATACAGATATGGCTTTGCTGGCATGCGGTGGTGTGGGTTTCACACTGCCGCAACCATTCGCGAAGATCATAAAAATATAGCAATACGGATGAATGGTCAAGATATTTTTAGTAGCTGAAACCTTTCAGGTTTGCTCCGGAGGTGAAAATGTCACCCCCGAAGCTGCCTTATAAGACTAGTCCTTATAGGGTTTGGTTTCGAGCATGCTGTTTATGTACTCCATATGAATTTGCTCATCGCGGAAGTTACCCTCGAGAACATTCTTTATATCAAGAGGGAAATCCTGGTGAACAGCATCATTGTAGGATTTGTTGGTTATTTTTTCTCCGGATTGAAGTGACTTCAGCGCTCCGCCGGTTCCGGTGATTCCCTGAAGAGCAGCAACACCGCTGAGAAAAAGCCCTCTGATATCCGAACTTCTCTCCGGCGGGGTGCCGCCAAGGCCGGTGATAATATCTGACAGATTGTCCACATGGCGCATGTGATCATCATGATATTTGCGGATCCGTGCTTTGATATCCATATCTGAAATGTTGTCCAGCGCTTTTTCGTAGGCCTGGGTCGCATCGTAATCCAGTTTCATCAGAGAAGACAGTTTTTTGATGATTTCCTTGTTTTCCATTATATAACTCCTGTTTTTTTGGTAAAAAATGGGGTAGTGTTTATTTGACTGCAAACTGAAAGCCAATGCAGCGTACAATAATTTTCTGTCCAGAGCGCAAATACTGTTCAGGCCCGTCTCTCCCGCAGAGGAAAGATGTCCTTTTCTGCGGCAGTTTGTGGCTTTTGCTATATTTGGTACTCGGTCTGGTTCATCCATTCCGGAAGTGTTCTTTTCTCAAATCAACCCAGAGGAGTTTTCATGAAGGGTATTGCCGCGGTGCTCGTTACCGCACTACTGGCCTTTTCGTTCGTTTCCTGCGATGTGAAGGCCAAAAATCAGAAAGTTGGCGACCTCACCGATTCAGAAGATCAGGTGAGTTACATGGTGGGAAGAGATATCGGTAAGTCTCTCAAGGATCTGGACACTGACCTCAAAAGAGAAGTGGTTTTTGCCGCTATTGAAGAGGTCCTTGATGATCAACCCTCTCAGCTTTCCGATTCGGTGCTTTCCGAAGTAAGATCCGAATTCACCAAAAAGCTTCAATCCGAGAAAAAAGCCAAGCTTCAGAAGGATGTGAAGGAAAATAAAAAAGAGGGTGAGGAGTTTCTAAAGGCAAACAAGCAGATCCCCGGGGTCGAGGAGACCGAAAGCGGTCTTCAGTACCAGGTTCTCAAGGAAGGGACCGGCGCCACACCTACCAAAGAAGATCAGGTAAAGGTTCATTACCACGGTACTCTGATCGACGGAACAGTGTTCGACAGTTCTGTAAAAAGAGGCAAACCGGTTACGTTTCCGGTCGGCAGGGTGATCAAAGGCTGGACAGAGGCGCTTCAGATGATGAAGGTGGGCGGAAAGTACAAAATCTACGTACCGCCTGAACTTGCCTACGGTGAAAGAGGTCATCGTCCTCCTGTAGGGCCCAACATGACTCTCATTTTCGAAATCGAGCTTCTGGATGTTGTGGAAAACGAAAAGGCAGACAACGCCTCCGCAAAACAGAGCAAGAGTGCCGGAAAACCTGAACTGAAACTGAATACTAAATAAATCTGTTCAGTATCAGTCTGACCAAAAAGCTGCAGGTATTTTGTATCTGCGGCTTTTCTTTTCCTAAATTAGCAGCGGACCTGCCGACGTTTCCACTGAATCACCTTCGGGGTATATTGAAACTCTGAACCAATGTACCTTATCGGTGAACGGTGAACACTGAACGTCCCTTCTATTTCCTTCATAAGCAGCGGACCGCTATTTATATTTTATATCTTCATGACCTCGTTTGGAGAATTCGGGGAAATCAAAACCAAAGTCAGAGCTGATATTTTATGGAACGTGTGAAAACGCCCGGGGCCCTGCATTTTCAGGAATACGTAAAAATGCTTCCTCATCAGTGGGTTCTGGATCATCTGATTAAAAAGGAAGAGGGAACCAGAAGGATTCTGTCCTCTTCCATGGTAGAGGAAACGGCACGCAAGTTCATCTCCCGTGCTTCGCTTTCACAGAGCTTTCTGGAGCTCAGTCCGCAACTGCAGCTCAAGTGCTCCTTGGTCTATCTTATGGGAGGGCGCGGACTCAACGCCGCGGAATTCGGCAGTATAGAAGATCCCCTGATAAAATCGTTTCTGGTGTTTGCAGCCAAAGACCAGTCGGGAACTGTGAAATATTTCGGTTTCGATGAATTTGAACCTTATCTGAGAGCCCATATGTCACAGGTCCTGGCTGATGCCGCCAAGGTAAAAGACAATGCCCGTATTCCTCCAGTTCTTCCCTGGAGACCCCTGAATGATTTGGCGGCGGTTTGTGGAATGGCATTTCAGAAGCAGCTTACAAGAAGCCGTACCGGTGGCCTTTCCCGCACTGCGCTCAATCTCCTTAAAAAACTGATTCATGATGCAACTGTGACTGGCCGGAGCAGAAGTGGAGTGGGGGATACCGCAGCGGGTTTTCTCATAAGTTTTGCTCTAAAAAAAGCCTTTCTGACCGCGGAGGAGCCGGAATACAGCCTCAATGCGCACTGTTATGAAAGTTGGCGTTTGAAAACTCTCAAGGAGCAGCTGCGCAGTCTGAATGATTATGCGCTGGCCTTTTCCGGTTACCTGAGAGCTGATCTTCTCAAGGATTTGCTCTCCAGGTCCCGGGGCTACTGGTGTTCCCTTTCCTTTATTCCGGAATCGGACCGTAAAGGTTTTCTGGGCGCACTCAAAGCATTTCAGTTTCTGGGCTGGCTTGATTTAGGCAAAAGCGGTTCGGATGTCCGCTTTGCCGCGGTTCCCCGGACAGATGAGAGTCCGGAACACCTTTTTGCACAGCAGCATAAACCACCCATAATGGTGATGCCGGATTTCTCCACACTCCTGCCTCAGGAAAGTTCACCTGCGGAAATATTCAGCTATTACAGGCTGGGCACACTTTCTGATTTTGACAAGATATACAAGGGCGTGATCGACAAGGCTTCCATCTGCAATGCTCTGAGCAGAGGGGTGGAACCGACGCTTCTCAGAGACTGGCTTGTGGAACGTCAAGCCCCCTCCAATGTGATCACCACTGTCCAGGAATGGATCAGGGAATTCTCCCGACTTTATGTAAGCAGTAATTCCATCCTGGTTTCCGCAGACGAACGAGTCACTCTGCAGGTATCCTCTTTTGAACCTCTGCGTAAATATCTGGAACCTGTTTCGGCACACGCGGTTTTCAGAATCCATCCGGGAAGTGAACAGAAGGTGATGGATGTGCTGGCGAATCTCGGATTTGATCCCCGCACTCCGGGAGAGCAGAAAAAAACGGTGCATTGTGAGGAGAAATCCTCCGAAGTGCTTTTCCCCGAAATGGAATGGGAGCCGGTCACGGAAACCGCGGATGTCAGCGAAGAGGCACAGCCTGCAATGCGGGGGACCAAATACGGAGCTGAGCTCAAGACTCTGGAACTCAATGAAATGGTCCATGTAATTGATTATGCCATTCTCACCGGTCAGAGAATAATTATCGATTACGAGGGAAGCCCCTACATAAAGCAGAATCTCTACACTATCCTACCTTTGAATATCCAGAAAGGGGTCGAGCCGATGATTGAAGCTGAAGTACCCCGTACCAGAACCAGAAAACAGTTTTATCTTCGCAAAATCACAAGGATCGGGGTTGTTTCGCAATGAGCTGCGGTTTCGTTTCTCTTCACAATCATACTGAATACAGTTTTCTTGACGGCGCAATAAGAATAAAGGATATGGTCAAGCGGGCAAAGGAGTTTGACATGCCCGCCCTGGCTATCACGGATCATGGCGGTCTTTTCGGTGCCGTGGAATTCTATGAAACCTGTATGGCGGAGGGTATCAAGCCTGTTCTGGGTTTTGAAGCATACGTTGCTCCCAAGTCAAGGCGTGAGAAAACTCTGCTCAAGGATGAGCGCAATTATTGCCATCTGATTCTTCTGGCAAAAGACAATACCGGCTGGAGAAATCTGATGCGCCTCTCAAGCATCGGCTACCAGGAGGGTTTCTACTACAAACCCCGTATCGATATGGAAGTGCTCCGCGAATGCAGCGAGGGACTGATCGGAACATCGGCCTGCGTGGCCGGAGCGATTCCCCAGGCGATCGTGAACAAGGACATGGACAAGGCTCGGGCGCTTATCGAGGAACACGTCTCGATATTCGGAGAGGGAAATTTCTATCTTGAGCTTCAGAATCACGGCATTGACGATGAGATAATCGCCTCGGAGGGGTTGATAAAGCTCGGGAGGGAAATGGGGGTGCCTTTCATAGTTGCCAATGATGCCCACTATCTCAACAGTGAAGATTCTCAGAGTCACGAAGTGCTTCTGTGCATTCAGACCCAGACCACAATGGATGATCCCAACCGCTACAGGTTCTCCTCTGACCAGATCTATTTCAAATCACCTCAGGAAATGGCCCAACTCTTTCCCGAAATCCCGGAGGCCATGTCCAACACTGTCGAGATAGCCGAGAGGTGCAATGTTTCCATTTTGGAAAAACCTCAATTGCCTCGTCCCGGGGTGCCCGCAGGTTTTGAAAAGCAGGAGGAGTATCTGGTGAGTCTGGCCAAAAACGGACTGAGGGAAAAATACTCCCATATCACTCCCGGGCTTGAGCAGAGACTTGAATATGAACTTGACATTATAAATTCAATGGGTTTTGCAGGATACTTTCTCATAGTGCGGGATTTTGTTCTGGCTGCTCATGAAATGGGAGTCATGATCGGGTGCAGGGGGTCGGCGGCCGGAAGTCTGGTGGCCTACGTTACCGGAATCACCAGCGTGGATCCTATCAAGTTCGATCTGATTTTCGAACGTTTTCTCAATCCCGAGCGAGTTTCCATGCCCGATGCCGATATCGACTTTGCAGATCGGGACCGCTACAAGGTGATCGATTATGTCATAGACAAATACGGAAGGGAAGCTGTCTGCCAGATTATAAACTTCGGGCGGATGAAAGCCAAGATGGTGGTGAAGGATGTGGCCAGGGCCATGGGGGTTTCGGTGGCCGAGTCCAATCGTCTTTCCGCCATGGTCACGGAGAAGAATCTGGAGAAGTCCAGAGCGGCAAACGGCGAGCTTGACAAAGCTGTAGAGAGCAACAGTCAGTATAAGGAGCTCTTCCGGCACGCTTCTGTGCTGGAGGGACTGGCCCGTCAGGCGGGAATGCATGCGGGAGGGGTTATAATTGCTCCCGGAGAGGTGGTCAAGTGGGCTCCGCTTTTCAAACAGCCCGGCTCCGATATAGTGATGACCCAGTTCGATATGAACTTCGTGGAGAAAGTCGGACTGATCAAGATGGATTTTCTGGGGCTGAGAACTCTGACAGTGCTTCAGGAAGCGTTGCGTCTGATAAGAAAATATCACGGCAGGCATATTGATTTGTGGAAACTCGAGGACGGGGATCAGGAGACCTACGAACTGTTCGGAAGAGGGGAAACCACCGGAGTCTTCCAGTTTGAATCCCAGGGAATGCAGGACTATCTGCGAAAGCTCAAGCCCACTTGTATAGAGGATCTCATCGCCATGGCGGCCCTTTACCGTCCGGGGCCCATGGCCAATATCGACACGTTTATCCGTCGTAAACACGGCAAGGAAAAAATCGAATATCTTCATCCCATGCTTGAGGAAATTCTGGATGTGACCTACGGGGTTATCATCTATCAGGAGCAGGTGATGCGTATCGCTCAGAACATGGGCGGGTTCACTCTCGGGCAGGCCGATATTCTGCGAAAGGCCATGGGTAAGAAGAAAATCGAAGTTATGGACAAGATGGGGGCCAAATTTGTCGAGGGTGCCGAAAAGCAGGGCATCAGCAAGAAAATCGCACAGGATGTGTTCGAATTGATGAAGAAGTTCGCCGAGTATGGATTCAACAAAGCACACGCCACTGTCTATGCTCACGTCTCCTATCAGGCTGCCTATCTTAAAGCACACTACCCTCTGGAGTACATGACCGCCAACCTGACTTCATGGCTGGGCAATACCGACAACTTTCTGGTGATGAAAAACGAGGCGGAACGAATGGGAATCAGAATTCTGCCCCCCGATGTCAATGTAAGCGAGGATGAATGCAGTATCGACAACGGCTGCATCAGGCTGGGGATGGGGGCTATCAAAAACGTGGGCAAGGGGGCGGCCTCGATTATATCAACCAGAGAGGAATCCGGGCGTTTCAGTACCATTTTCGACATGTGTAAATCTGTGGATGTGAGGCAGGTCGGGAAAAAATGCCTGGAGTCTCTGGTGAGTGCGGGGGCTCTTGACAGTCTGGAGGGAACGAGGGCTCAGCTTCACGAGGCCATTGACAAAGCAGTGGAATACGGAGCCAGTTTTCAGAAAGACCGCATCTCGGGGCAGGTGAACCTTTTTGAGAATCTTCTTTCCGCTTCTCAAAGCGAATCCCCCCAAACGGCCACCCTTCCCGCTCCGCCGCTTCCGGATGTCCCTCCCTGGGCCTACAACCACCTGCTGCAGAAGGAAAAGGAGATACTGGGGTTTTATATCAGCGGCCACCCACTGGATCGTTTCAGGGATGAAATCGGAGGCTTCTGCACCATGGACCTCAGCCCGGAGAGCTTTGAGGATGTAAAAGATGGCGCGGCGGTCACGGTGGGGGGAATGATCACTTCTTTTAAACCCTATACCCAGAAAGACGGTCGGCAGATGGGCTTTCTGCAGCTTGAATCCTTTGAGGGGAGTGTGGAACTGCTGGCCTTCGGTGATGCGTTCGAGAAATTCAGGCATCTGCTGGCGGTGGATTCTATGATACTGGTTCATGGAAATCTGAGCAAGAGAGGGGATGACAAACCCAAGCTGCGGGTTGAGAACTGTATGGCTCTTTCCGAAGCGAGGGAGAAACTCACCCGAAGTGTTCATGTGAAGATCGCCTCCCAGGGGCTTGAAAATGAGTTCATTCAGGGAATACATACCAAATGCAGCAGCAGTCAGGGGAACTGTGCGCTGATCATTCATCTAATTACTGGCAATCAGAATCAATACAGGATAAGAGCCCGCAATGTCACGGTTGCCCCCACTGTGGATATGCTCCAGGGGCTGCGGGAACAGTTGGGAAAGGAAAACGTATGGATAGCCAAAACGGCATCGTGAAGAGAAAAAGCAACATCGTGCACACCTGCATTTTCGTGATGTGGGTGGTGGTCAGTACGGTAACCTATGCTGCATTGGCCAGCTTTCTGTGTCTCATTGACCGCAGAGCGGGCCGGAAGGTGGCCCGCTGGTGGAATCTTCATGTACTGGCGACGGGAGGGGTGAAGCTGAAGGTCAGGGGTAAGGAAAAACTGGACCCTTCAGAGCGATATGTGTTCATGGCGAATCACCAGAGCGCGCTCGATATTCCCATTCTCTATGCGGGAATAGGCGAACAGCTCAGTTTCATTGCCAAAAAGGAACTGTTCATGATTCCTGTTTTCGGATGGGGCATGGCTGCGGTGGGTCATATATGGATAGATCGTCAGAATGCCCGCAGGGCTCATGCTTCCATAGCGCGCGCCGTAAGAAGGCTGAAAAAAGAAAATGTCTCTCTCATTCTTTTTCCCGAAGGCACCCGCAGCAGAAACGGATTGGTGGGGGATTTCAAATCTGCAAGCTTCACACTCGCTCTGAAGGCGGGGGTCAGTCTTGTACCGGTGGGTATAAAGGGTGCCATAGACCGACTGCCCAGAAACAGTTTCGGCATAATCCCCGGAGAAGTCGAGCTTGAGATCGGAGATCCTGTTTCCGCAGAAGAGCTTGAGGGTTACAATAAGAATGATCTGTGCCAGCGGGTGCGGCTGGAGATAAAAGAGATGGTCGAGGAGAGGAAAGTAGCTGATGTGGAGGTATAAAAAGAAAAAGAGCCCGGAGGCTCTTTTTCCCTCAGGCTTGCGCCTGATACCCATCATCATCACACACATCTGCCATTTTCATGGCATTACACCTGCCTTTTAGTTAGAGCAACGCCTGTGCCAAAAGATGAAAACGCGTCTGTTTGCCTCAGAATCGGCACTTCAGCGTAAATAAACAGGAAAGTGCATTTCCGGTATTGTCGGAAAAATGGTACTTGATCGGTAATTTTTACCGAAAAGGGAATTTTTTCCTTGGCCCCGAGGGCTGTATGATCTCCCATTTCAGGCGCCGGGCGTATTCGCGGAGTTTGGAATCGGGGTTTACTGCCACAGGATGCTCCACCGCATTGAGCACATAGCGGTCCGAGAAAATATTGGCGTAAAGCCAGCTGCTGTCGCGGTTGAAACCGAAACGGTCTTTGAGTTCGCGCAGTACCTCCAGCTTCCCCATGCCATAAGGCAGGATTCCGCTTACTCTGCCGGTATAATAACCGTCTTTTCTCTCAAGGGTAGTTGCTTTGAAACCGCTGAATCCAAGGTGACGCACAAAACATCTTGCGATCACATCCAGTGTTCCGGTGAGCAGAATGAGGTGATCCCCCCGGCTTTTGTGCTTTTCTATGATCTGCTGCATCTCAGGGAAAATGATGTCGTCTATCCGGGGCTCGAAATAGCGCCGGGCCACCTGATCCATCTTTTCCACCGATTTATGTCGCAGATATCGTTTGTTGCCCCGCAGCATGTCATGGAGGTTTCCCCTGGCGCTCCATATGGCAACCACCATCTGAAGAATGTTGAGGAAATTAAGATTCCCGCTTTTGAGCATGTGGAAAAAGAAGGTTCCCTCTGCACTGGTGTGGGGTATAAGTGTGCCGTCCAGATCAAAAATAGCCGCTCTTTTTGACTCTGTCAATTTAGCCACCTCCTTGGAAACTGGTGCAGATAATCACCTCTTTCAAGAATCATACCACCCCCGGGGGGCGCTTTTGCCGGCTCCAGTTTTGAAGAATCCGACTGAAAATGATACAATCCGTAAAAAAACCGTTTTTTCTTTGAAATGGCACAGGGTTTCACCTGCTCGGGGGACATACGTTTTGCAGCCCAAAAGTGGTGATGTCGAATTTTGTGACCATGTTGTGATTACAAGATGAGTTATGAAGTCGTTGAGCAGGTTTTCTCTACGAAACAACCGTTAACGCCTGCGGCACCACCCTGAAATCCATCGGACTCCGTCCGAATGGTTCACCATCAATGTGGACATAATGCCGCCCCTGTCTGAATACCTTTACGTGTCTGCCCAGAAAGTAGTCCACGTTGGCATGGTCGGTGATGTCGCCTTTGTAAAAACCCCATACATACCCCAGAAAACTCAACAGATGCCTGTCTTTCATGATTATCACATCGAGTAAACCGTCATCCAGTTTCGCATTTGAGGAAAGAGTCATGTTGGAGCTGTAGTATTTCCCGTTTGCGATAAATACGATAAAGCCGCTTCTGATTACCGGCTGATCATCAATGCTTAAGCGGATGGGTGCGAATCTGTAGCGGATCAGATTTTTCAGACCTATCAGAATATAGGCAGCAGCCCCCATCACCTTTTTCAGCCCTTTATCGGCCTGGTTGACTATGTAGGCATCGAAACCCACGCCTGCAAGACAGGTGAAAAACCGGTCTGAAGCTTTTCCCAGATCGATCCGTCTGGTTTCGCCTCTGGCAATCAATTGACATGCGGATCGGATCTCCATGGGGATGTTCAGGTTTATCGCGTATACATTGACTGTTCCTAAAGGAATGACCCCCAGAGCTGTGCGGGAACCGGCCAGCCCGTTCACAACCGCATTAATGGTTCCGTCTCCCCCTGCAGCAATCACCAGATCATATCCATGTTCGCTGCAGAATCGGGCTGTCTGCGTTGCTTCGAGTGGACTTTTGGTTTCACTGATTTCCGGATACATGCCGAATTCGTTAAGATAGCCTGTGATTGTGTCGGTGTAGTTCACTTTGTCTTTGGAAACATCTAGAGAACGCGTTCTGATTCCAAGCGCTTTCTTGAGAAAATCCGGAAGCTGTAACCCTGCACCGGAGTAAGGATTGATGACGAGTCTTATTTTCTTGAACTTGGGATGCCAAGGGTTGGGTAGAATGTTCTCTGCATACTGTAAATCTTTTCTGTTACGAATGCTGAAGGCCGCTTGAGGATAGGGGAGCTCAAAGTAGCGGATCCGAGAAGGATTCCTTTCGATAAAACTCTGTTCCACAGCTGCCACAGCAGGAAAGATCACTCCGGAATCAGACAGCGGATCTTTTTCCTTGTTCAACTGTCCGAGTCTGTGCATTGCACCAGGAATCATCCCAGAGGTTCTGCTGAATGCAAACACCCCCGGAATCATCTTTCTGTTCTCCCATTCCACAGTTGCAGAGCGGTGAAATCCACATTTCAGTCTTCGGGGTGAAATCAGCGGAATAGCAATGTCCGCTTGCGATTTCATGAACAGTTCACAGGCTCTGTCAATTATTCCGGGTGTCAGAAAAACCGCTTCGCAAGGTGTTATCAGGTGGCCGCTGCTCTGCGTATCCGTGTTTCTGAAAAGTCCGGCAATATTTTCAAGCGTTGCCGTTGACGGTGATATCCTTTTGGTTATAAACCGCTTGCTGAAAAGCTCATCCACTTTATCCGGACCTATTATCTTTATACTCTTTATATATTTTGACTCCTGAAGAGCCTCCACGACCCAGTCAAGAAATGGCTTTCCATGCAGAGGAACAAGTGCCGAATGGGTAATCTGAGCATCGTTGCTCAAATCTCCGGCCTGGTCCGCAGCTAAAACGAGAGCTTCAATTTCCCGCATCGCGTTTCTCCCAATTACGTGTTGCTGAACAGTTTTTTCAGTCTCTCCAGAGCCGCCGACATATCTATTCCTTTGCCCAGAACAGGCCTCCAGAGATCCCCTAGCTCTTCAAGCCTTTTAGTCATGGTTTGCATGTTGTAATTAAAAGGATCAAGATTCTTATTTACTTCATCCCAGTGCAGTGGAGCAGAAACGGGAGCACCG
This sequence comes from Chitinispirillaceae bacterium, assembly GCA_046546375.1. Classification (GTDB taxonomy): domain Bacteria; phylum Fibrobacterota; class Chitinivibrionia; order Chitinivibrionales; family Chitinispirillaceae; genus JAEZKC01. The sequence continues at coordinate 18,233 of JBKGXV010000006.1, forward strand.
GGGCGGGGGCGCAGAGAATAGGCACTGGCCATCGTTTTGCCTTTTGTATTCTGGAGATAATCCAGATACACCTTCCCTTTTCTTTTTGAAGGCAGTCTTTCCAGGCTGGTAATGGAAGGCAGTTCTTTGTTAACTAACATACACACAAGCATCGCAAACTGGCGTGATTGATCATAGGTATAACGCGCCTGGAGGGGGGTGAACACATGAAGACCTGTAGCTCCGGAAGTTTTGACATAATGCGGGATGTCGATTTGATTCAATACCGTATGCACCGCTTTTGCAGCCTCCACAACATAAAAGAAAGGGCATTCAAGCGGGTCCAGATCAATCACCATCACATCAGGGTAGTCGAGGCTTGAAATCCGGCTTACCCAGGGATTTATTTCGATTGCTCCGAGGTTGGCAATGTATATCAGACTCGCCTCATCCTGACATACCAGATACCTGATGTTATCCTTTCCCTCTCCGGATTCGACTGTCACGGTTTCAACCCATTCCGGTACAGTTTCCATATCTTTGTGAAAGAAATGTTTCCCTTTGATCCCGTCCGGGAATCTATGCAGCGATTGGGGACGATCCCTGAGATGAGGAAGAATCCATTCGGCAACAGTTCTGTAGTAATTGATCATCTCACCTTTGGTGATATTTTCATCCGGCCAATAAACTTTATCCGCATTAGTCACCGAAACCGGCTTGCTGTCAATATTCAGTTTCTGCTCTTTGGTCATCGGTGCAAAACGTGGTTGGGGTTTTGAAGGTATTTCACGGACTACCGATTGTGGATTCTTATCCTCTCTGAAACCCAGGAATACGGGATGTCTCATGATACCATCGTCTGTCCAGTCAGAAAATTTAACCATACAGACAAGCTCTGGCCGAATCCAGTGAACCTGTTCCTGTCTGGGCAGTTTCTCTTTGAATGGACAACGCCCTGTAATCATTTCATTCAGTTTTTCCCTGATCTCAACGAGTTGCGCATCAGAGAATCCACCGCCCACATTTCCTATGTAGTTAAGTCGATCATTTTCATATACACCGACGACAAGCGATCCCAGTCCCTTTCTGCCACCCTTGGGTTCGGTAAACCCGCCAATAACAGCTTCCTGCTGTTTCACGATTTTGATTTTGCGCCAATGCCAGCTTCTGGAATTTGTGATGTAAGGACTGCCGCTCTCTTTTGCTACAATACCTTCCAGACCAAGCTTTTTCGCACTCTCATAAAATGCTTTTCCAGTTTTCTCTATATGTGCGTTATATTTTATGTGATCGAGTTCCGGAAGAACTGATCGCAGAAGCCGCTTTCTTTTGTGAAGGGGGAGGCCGGTAAGATCGTGCCCTTCGAAATAAAGGAGGTCGAAAACGTAGTAAACCAGCACTCCCCGGGGATTGCTCCGGTAGTTCTGAAGAGCCCCGAAATCCGATCTGCCTTCGCTGTCCAGTACCACTATTTCTCCGTCAAATACCGCCTCAAATTGTAGATTTCCCAAGTCCCGCGCCACAGGAGGATAGTGATCTATAAAACTTTTTCCGTTTCTTGAATAAAGTCCGACCGCACCATGAAGACATTCCGCAACAGCTCTGTAACCATCCCACTTTATTTCGAATAACCACCCCTCCTTATCGAATGGCTTCTCCACGAGTTGGGCAAGCATCGGACGCACCGGTCCTGTGAAATCGCTGCGCGGCGCATCTTCGAGCACTTCCCGGAACGGAACTGATCCAGCCGTATCGGAATTTTTTGTACCGATCTTAATCTCCTCCATGGACAACCCGCTTCGAGCGGATCGGTTCTCTCTGAGCACATCTTCTTTTTCACTGGAGAACTCATCTGTTTTCTTGAGCAGCAACCAGCTGTTTTCCCCTTTCCCCGACATCTTCACCAGGTGGAACATTCCCTTGAGTCTTTCTCCCTCAAGAGAGAATACAGCATTCCCTTTGGACAACCCGTTTGCGAAAGCCCTCTCTGTATTCTCTTTGCCCTCTTTACCCGGAACGGAGTAGTATCCCTCGTCCCAAATCATAACAGTTCCGGCACCGTAGCTTCCTTCAGGAATAACGCCTTCGAAGTTGCGGTAGTCAAATGGGTGATCCTCCACCATCATGGCGAGTCTTTTCTGTCCGGGGTCAAGAGACGGTCCCTTGGGAACAGCCCAGCTCTTAAGTACTCCATCTACTTCCAGCCGCAGATCATAGTGCAGATGACTGGCACGGTGTTTCTGAATGACAAAGCGGGGTTTTCCCTCAAAATTCCCGCTCTGTCCCGGAGCGGGTTCGGAGGTTTTGCTGAAATCCCTTTTCTTTTTATATTCGTCAAGCTGCATTTTTCTGCTTTTTAGCCACTTCCAGGCTTTCAGAAAGTCTTGAGAACAGATCCGTTACGCCGCTAGGCACCGGTTCCTCCCTGACCGGCTCGGGTGTCTTCCCCTCCACCTTTTCCTGAATGATTCGTTTGAGATCTTCATAATAAGTGTCGTGGTACTGCTCAGGTTTCCAGGGCTCGGAAAGCTGTTCGATCAGACTGACCGCCATTTCCATCTCCTTCGGGGCAACGGATTCCTCCCCTTTGGAGGGAAGGTCAAGTTCTTTACTGGAACGGATTTCATCTGCGAAACGCATCTGATTCAAAATGATCACATCCTCCTCAGCTTTTACCAATGCCATATGTTCCTTGGTTTTCATCACATACCGTGCGATTCCTACCTTGCCGCTTTTACGCATGGCTTCCCTCAGAAGCACATATGCCTTTTTTGCCTCTCTCACGGGTTCCAGATAATAGGGTTTCTCGAGAAATTTCTGATCTATTTCATCTCCCTTGGTGAACCCCACAATTTCAATGGTCTGGGTCTTTTTGACATTAGCCCGCTTGAAATCATCTTTTTCCAGCACGACATAATCGTTTTTCCGGTACTGATATCCCTTCACGACATCTCCAAAAGGAACTTCTTCCCCAGTATCCTTGCATACCCTTACATACCCTATTCTGCAGCGATCGCTGCGCCGCAGCATATCGAAATTGATTTTATGGGTTTTTGTGGCATCATAAAGTTTAACCGGGATGTAGATCAGCCCGAAGCTGATTGCACCTGACCAGATAGATCGCATACGCCCCCCTGTTCATGAGGAGAATTCATTCTCCATGGAATCGATGTAGCTGCCGCTGCTCGCTGCACTGTTGCAGCGGGCTCTGTGAACAAATACACTCTGAGCTTCCGGTTCGTTTTCTCTGCGCCCCTTCCAGATATCCATGGGCTGCTGCTGAAGAGCGCGGGAAAAGGAGAAGGTCAGTTTCCAAGGATTCCCCACCATTCTGTTCATCGCATTGAGATGACGGGTGGCGTGAACAGATTCCTGTCCTCCTGAAAGAAAGGCAATGCCGGGTACGGCAGCAGGTACCGTGCGTCGCAGAGTGCGAATAGTGGCATTGGCCACCTCCTCGGCATTTGACTGTACGGTTGAATTCTTTCCGGGTACCACCATGTTTGGTTTAAGTATCAGCCCTTCAAAAAACACTTTGTGTTCGCGCAGGATTTCGAAAAGAATTCCCAGTGTTTTTTCAGTCGCTCTCTCGCAGGCACTGATATCGTGGTTGCCATCCATGAGGACTTCGGGTTCCACTATGGGAACGATTTCATTTTCCTGACACAGCGCGGCGTATCTGGCCAGTGCTTCAGCGTTGGCTTTAATGCACAGGTCGGAAGGCGTTTTATCACTGATGGAGAGGACTGCCCGCCATTTGGCGAAACGTGCTCCCAGACTTCTGTACTCCACCAGCCGTTCTCTCAAACCGTCCAGACCCTCCGTCACCATTTCTCCCGAAAAGAAGGGGAGAGGCTTGGTTCCCTTATCCACCTTTATTCCGGGGATTATTCCCCGGTCCGTGAGAAAAGCGGTTAAGGCTTTTCCCTCTTCGGTTTTCTGGCGGATGGTTTCGTCAAAAAGAATAACTCCGGAGATGAAATGTTCGAGGTCCGATGCGGAAAAGAGCATCCGTCTGTATTCTCTGCGGGTTTCCGGGGTGGAATCCACATTGATTTTCTGAAAGCGTTTGGTAATGGTACCGGTGCTTTCATCGGCAGCGAGAATGCCTTTGCCTTCAGCTGTAAGGGCCGAGGCCGTTGCGGTCAGAGTGTTGTAGCGTTGTTCCATAGAATTCCTCCTTTATGATAAGAGGAATCCAGCAAGAATGCGGCCAATTGGGGGGCTCCGGTGAAAAAATAATTCAGCAGTGATTCCCCTTTAAGGAGAAAATGTACGGGCCTATTCGCCCCGTTTCTTCACTCTGATATGAGCCTTTACACTGGCTTGTTTTTCACTCAGGACCACTCCCGGTGGGGCAATCACCGCCAGCTTAACGGTCGAACTCCGTTTGATATCGGACAGATCAAGAGGCTCTGTGTTTAAAAACGCAGGCTTGAATTTTCCATGTTGAGGGTACATCAGCCTGAGCGAATCCGGCTGGCTCTCCAGCTTTTCCAAAACAAGATCTTCGTCGAGTTTGCCTTCGGTTTCGATTTTTACCGGAATATGTGCCGGGATGGTCTTCTGGGCAGTTATGGAAATCGTACGCGGGGTGATTTGACTGACACTGAGGCCGGAGGGAATATCTATATCCTTGTCGCTGATGATCACAGTCTGTTTTCCTTCATTCAGTTTGCTCATGTCCACCGAAGCGGCCAAAGCAGCCTGGTCAAAAAGAAAAAGCCGCTCAGATCCGCTCAGGGAGACTTTTACTTCAGTTGTTTTGGGTTCCTCGATAATCCAGTTTGAAGGGACATTTTTGTAAACAACCGGAATCGTAAAACTTCTGTTGACCGTATCGGATCTATAGGCGAACATGAACCAGATTACGAAAGAAAGCGCGGCGGCGGTCATTTTCAGACCCGGGTTGCGGAACAGAATCCTTTTCTTTCCATTACCTGAGGGGAAAATACCACTGTAGAAAAGTTCCAACTTTCTCTGCAGCTCAGATGGGTTGATCTTCTCCAGTTTTCCTCTTCGGGCAAGAGTTATGGTTCCCCTTTCTTCCGAAACTGCAATGACACAGGCATCACTTCGCTCGGACAAACCCAGGGCTGCGGTATGACGGGTTCCGCTTTGGCCTACCTCCGAATCGTTCAGAGACAGAGGTAGTCTGACACCGAATTTATCTATGCGTTCACCCTCCACTATGACCGCTCCGTCATGGTTGGGGGTGAGCGGGTGGAAAATGCTGTATAGCAGCGAGGGACTTATTCTTCCATTCAGGGAAATTCCTCCGCTCAGGTGCCTCTCAAGACAATCCTTTCCTTTAAGCACGATGAGTGCGCCGATTTTTTCCGAGGCCATGCGTTTTATACTGTCCACCAGACTTTCCAGAGTTCGGTTTGAAGCTAGAAGGTTGTGTTTCGATTTCAGGCTCCCTATTCTGGAAAGTCTCTCTATGGCCATGCGGATATCATCCTGGAAGATCAGAACAAGTGCAATCAGGGCAGCCGTGAGTCCCGCATGAAAAAGCATTGATGTCATATACATATTCAGAAAACGCGCAAGTCCGAAAACCGAAAGAACCACCATCACGCCGATGATCACGGATCGAGATGCGCGGCGTTTGAGCCAGGTGAGAATCAAATAGAGCAGAATGGTAATTATTGCCATGTCGAAGACATCGGCAGCGCGAATGCTGGACAGAAGTAGTTTGATAGAAGAAATCACAAAGTACACCGGGTAAAGTGAATGGTATGAGACCTGTTGTTCAGACGGATTGGCGTGTCTGCAGCTGAATTCCGTTTCGGTAACAGCTCTATTGCATTCTCTTTGAAAGTTATTCCTGTTTTAACTTGAAAGGCGGGAATCTGTTGGAAGCAGCTTTTTGACCCGTGCCCATCCCTCATCGGGAATATCCGCACCAAGCACCTGGCACACTTCATAGCCGCATTGTGAGCCGAGATTGCCGCAGGTTTCAATGTCGTAGCCTTTGACCAAGCCGTAGAGAAAACCGGAAGCCCACAGATCTCCTGCTCCGGTAGTGTCTATCGCCTCACCACTGCCGCATGCGGCAATTTTGTGAATTTTGCCTTTGTGAGCAATTAGGCTGCCTTTTTTGCCCACTTTCACTACAGCTATTTGGGCTTGCTTTGCCAGTGAAGAGATGGCTTCGTCTTTATTTCTGAAACCGGTAAATGCAGCGGCTTCATCCTCATTGGCTATGAGGATATCTACATAATCACTCATGATCTCTTCCAGAAGCTCTCGCGACTCTTCCACTATTGTATAGCTGGCCAGATCCAGAGAAACGAATGCGCCGGCCTTTTTGGCAGCTCTCAGAGAAGCTTTCAGAAGCTGGGGGTTAAAAAGAAGATAGCCTTCGATGTGAACCAGTACAGAGTCTTCGAAATGATCTGCCGAGATTTCCTCCGGGAGAGTTTCCGAGGAAGCACCCAGATAGGTAAGCATTGATCGCTGGGCATCGGGGGTCACGATTGAGAGTACATGTCCGGTAGGTGATTTTGAAGAAAGGAGAAACGGTTCCACATTGCTGCTTTTAAGACTCTGTTCCAGTTCTCGTCCCAGTTCATCATCACCTCTTTTGCCGATGAAGCGGGCATTTCCTCCCAGCTTTCCGATCCCCACAATAGTATTGCAGGCTGATCCTCCGGGTACCACGCTGGGCTTGTTGCCGGATTTGGAAAGAACACTGGTTATGTGGGTATGATCAGCGATCACCATTCCGCCCTTTTGTGCTCCGGAGGAGAGCAGAAAGTCATCAGATTCAAGAAGGCACAGATCCATGAGAGCAGATCCGATTGCAGCGACTTTGTTGCGATTGGGCTGGGTAGTCGGGATGATCATTTGTGCTCCAGAGATTTTTTTTGAGTGTTGGAAATTTGCCTGAGAGAAGAAAAATAGATTGGGAGGGGGGGAGGGGGCAAAGAGAAAGTGATGTCTCGGTTGTGATCTGTTGATCCCGAAGCGATTCACCAAAAGGGCAAAACTGGCCCCCAAACCTCTCAAAAATCTATATTTCCTTTCGACCCCTGAATTTTTCCCTTAAATATGCCGACTATGAAAATCCTCCTCACCGTCCATCATTACCTCGACCCGAATACAGGCATTGCCGGGGCTACCCTCTTGCAGGGGAAAGAACTTCAGAAAATGGGTCATCAGGTCCAGTATTTTTCCTTTGATAACATTCCCTTTCGATGTAAATATACGACCAAGTCGCTTTTGTTCCCGTTTTTCGTTTATCTGAAAATTCTTAAAGACACCATTAAAAACCAAGTAGATGTGGTGGATGCTACAACCGGAGACGCATGGCTCTGGATCCTTGGCAAATGGTTTTTTGGAAAAAAACCATTTCTGGTAACCCGAAGTTATGGTCTTGAGCATAATTCACATCACAAAAAACTCCAGGAAGTCAAAAAAGGGTCTCTCAGGTTAAGTTGGAAATACAAAATCTACCATGGTTGGATCAGGCTCAAACTCGTTGAACTTACGCTCCGAGGCGCCGACAGGGTGTTTCTCCTTAACCGGCAGGAGCTGGAGTTTGCGGTAGAAAAACTGAAAATGGGACGAGAGAAAACCCATCTGATCGCTCTGGGGCTGTCCGAATCGTTTTTGGGATTACCTTTTGAACCCTCTGCTCAGAATGAACTGAGCACTCTGAAGGTAACTGTCATCGGTACTTATATACATCGCAAGGGCATTCGGTATGCCGTGCCGGCTCTTGAAAACCTCCTTTCGCGTTTTCCTCAGCTCAGAGTCGTTTTTCTTGGAACTGGGAAATCAGAGCAGGAAGTGCTTTCGGATTTCTCTAACAGTACTCGTGAGCAAGTGAGCGTAATCTCCTCCTATGATCAAAGTAAGTTACCTGAACTTATTCGTGATTGTCATGTTCACTTATTCGCAAGTCTATCAGAAGGTTTCGGGCTGACGCTGCTTGAATCCATGGCATGCGGATTGGCTCCAGTGGCTACTGAAATTCCAGGGCCGATGGAATTTGTGAAAGACGGGGAAAATGGTATTTTGGTGCCGTGTGCCGACAGTGAAGTTATTGAGAAGGCTTTGGTTCGCCTGATAAAAGATCGCAGTTTGTTGAATAAATTTCGTTTAGCGGCCTATCAGACGGCTCAGAAGTACAGCTACGAAGCTTGTGTGCGCAACCAGGTTTCAGCGTATAGATCTGAATGAACACATACCAGACGTCCCGGAGGTGACTGACTGCTGCATTGTTAGTCACCTCCGGGTCAAGGAAAGGACCCCATGGCCAAACCGCCCTCCCAGGAATTTCTTCTCATATCCGAAATCCAAAAAATCCTTCCCTCATTTCCCTTGTCCCCTTATCAGGAGTCCATTGGTGATGATGCCGCTGTCAGGGTAAACAATACCCCGGGAGAAAAACTGGTGCTGACCACCGACATATCTGTCCAGGATGTTCATTTCACCCTCCAAACCATGACTTTTGAGGAAATCGGCTATCGGGCTATGGTAAGTAACTTGAGCGATTGTGCTGCCATGGGTGCTTTACCCGACAGTGCTGTGGTGCAGCTGGTTTTTCCCAAAAACAGTCATGATCTGGTGAAATCTGTGGAAAGCATCTACAAAGGATTTGCCCGGGCGTGTGAAAGGTGGCGTTTTCCTATAGTGGGGGGAGATCTTTCTTCGGGAAAAATATGGACTATTGGTATCACGCTTATAGGTGCGCTCGCTGCAGAAGAGAGGGTGCTGAAGCGTAGAGGGATCAAAGCGGGAGATGCTCTCTGGGTAAGTGGAAAACCTGGGGCGAGTGCCGCTGGTTTGAGGGCTATGCAGCAATGGGGTCGTAAAAAAGCTTCTATTTTCTACCCGAAACTGGTCGAAGCTCATATCATTCCTCGTCCCCGGATCGAACTGGGGAAAGCAATGACTTCTCTGGATAGAGTACATGCCATGATGGATCTCTCAGATGGTTTATCCAAAGATATTGCAACTCTCTGTTATGAAAACAATGTCGGTTTTTTGTTCGAGTGTGGTGCTGTCGTTCCTTCAAAGGAGATGGAACAACTGGCTGCTGAGTTGAATGAAAACTGGAAAGCATGGTTTTTTCACGGCGGTGAAGAATATGAACTCCTCATCTCGGCTGAGCCGGATTTTGATCTTCGCTCTTTTGATTGTGCCAAGAGTGCTGATATCCGCAGGCTGGGCTTCTTTACTTCCGATTTCGAGGGCGTTCGTACGTCTGTGGCCGGCGGAGGAACAAAGGAATTGGGGTACGGCAGTTGGGATCATGTTAAAAGAATCTTGTAAACTCCCCATATCCGGTTTATATTCCTATGAAGCCCGCCGCCCTGACTACGAGCTGTCGGGCAGTTGTTCCGACCGAATTTATTTCCGGCCGCGTTAATTTTTCAAAGGGTTTAGCGAACTAATATGATGGTAGAAAAACGTCGCAAGAAGCTCGGTGAAATACTCCTGGCGCAGGGTTTAGTTAATGAAGAGCAGTTGCTGATTGCGTTACAGGAGCATAAGCGCTCCGGTGTAAGCATAGGTACGGTGTTGGTGCGTATGGGCTTCATTACCGAAGAGGATCTTACTGCTGTTCTGGGTGAACAGATCCAACTCAGGCAAAGAAAGCGCATTGGGGAGGTTCTGATAGATCAGGGACTGATCACCCCGGAGCAGCTCCAGAAGGGGTTGGAGGAGCAGAAAAAGTGCGGGCTGCAGTTGGGAAAGTGCCTGGTGAAACTTGGGTTTCTCTCTGAGCATAAACTGGTGGATGTGCTCAGTGCTCAGCTTGATGTTCAGCATGTGGTGCTGGAATACTTCAATTTTGCTCGTCATCTGCTCAGGTATGTTCCAGAAGAAATGGCCCGGAAATACAAAGTGATACCTCTTTTCGAGCAGGAGGGGGTACTCACAGTGGCTATGGCTGACCCTACCGATCTGAGAACCATTGATCATCTCAAATTCAAAACCGGAAAGGATATTGATCCGGTTATCGCCACCGAGAAGAGTATTCTGGATTCCATAGAAAAGAATTACTCGGCGGGTCTTGAGGAGATGACTCAGATTCTTGGCGAAACGTCTGCTGAAGATGATCTCGATGTCGTTCAGGCCGAGGACGAAAAAAAGGACTCTTTGACTGATGAGGAGGGGGCTCAGGTCGTTAAACTGGTTAATCTTCTGGTTAATCAGGCGATTCTGGAGGGGGCTTCAGATATTCATCTTGAACCATTGGAGGGCTATACCCGGCTGCGCTACAGAATAGACGGGGATCTGGTTGAGAAGAATCCGATTCCACTTCAGTTAAGGGCACAGATAACTTCTCGTCTCAAAATCATGTCAGGAATGGATATTGCCGAAAAACGCAAACCTCAGGATGGGCGTTTTCAGATCCGTCATGAAGGCCGGGAGATAGATCTTCGTGTTTCCACCTATCCGGTTATGACTCGCCTGCGGGGGGTGAATGAGAAGATAGTCATGCGAATACTCGACCCCCAGTCCATGGGAGTTTCTGTAGATCAGCTTGGATTCCTGCCTAAAACTCAAAGTTTGTTTGAAGAGATTATCGAAAAGCCGGATGGTATCGTCTTGGTTACGGGGCCAACAGGAAGTGGGAAAAGTTCCACTCTGTATGCCGCGCTTCAGAGAATTTACAATGTGACGCTCAATATCGTGACCATGGAAGATCCTGTGGAATTTCATCTGGACGGAATCGCCCAGGGGCAGATTAATCCCAGAGCGGGTTTTGGCTTTGCAGACGGAATGCGGTCCATTCTGCGACAGGATCCTGATGTCATAATGATCGGTGAGATGCGTGATGCGGAGACATGTCAGATGGCAATTCAGGCTGCGCTTACCGGACATCTGGTGTTTTCAACACTGCATACCAATGATGCAGCCAGCGCATATACCCGTTTGCTCGATATGGGACTTGAGCCGTTTCTGATCACTTCCACGGTAATAGGAATTCTGGCTCAGCGTCTGGTGCGCAGAGTCTGTTCCAAGTGTAAAGAGCAGTATGACCCCGATCCCAAGCTTCTTGCAAAGCTCGGTTTGAGGCCTGGATTGAAGTTCTATAAGGGTAAAGGGTGCAAGTTCTGCAGCAACACGGGATTCAAGGGCCGTTTGGGACTTTTCGAGTTTCTGGTTCCTGACGAGACCGTAACCCGAATGGTAATTCAGCGTGAGTCCGCCGAGCAGGTTCGTCACTACTGCTTGAAACGCGGTAATTTTGATACGCTTCGACGTGACGGTTTGAAGAAAGTTCTTGAAGGTATGACAACAATTGAGCAGGTGCTTGGGGCAACACAGGATGATTAGGAGACCAGCAGTTCTTGACAGTTTGATTCTCAACAATGTACAAAAGCAGGCTGTCAAATATACAGATGGACCAGAATTGGTTTTTGCAGGCGCGGGGACGGGGAAGACACGAGTTCTGACCGCCAAAATCGCTTACCTTATAGAGCAGGGTATTCAACCTTCCAGAATATTTGCAGCCACATTCACCAACAAAGCAGCCAGGGAGATGCGCTTGAGGGTGGAAGGGCTTGTTGGTATGCCCGCGGATGGATTATGGATCGGTACATTTCATTCCATGTGTGCCAGGATTCTGAGACGGGAGTCTTCCTTTACCGGATTTCCCCCTCATTTCACTATTTACGATTCAAACGATCAGCTCTCCGTCATCAAAAAACTGCTCAAGCAGTTTGAAATCGATGATCGGACCATGCCTCCCAAATATCTTCTGGCGGTGATATCCTCATGCAAGTCTTCGTGTATTACACCCGAGGAGTACGAGATGTCTGCCAAGGGGTTCAGGGACAGGGAATTCGCCAAACTCTACAGGGCATATCAGAAGGCTCTCAAGGATCAGCAGGCCATGGACTTCGATGATCTCCTCAGCAATACAGTTTATCTGCTGCGGGGAAATGAAAGTGTGCTGTCCAGATACCAGGATCAGTTCAAGTATGTACTGGTGGATGAGTATCAGGATACCAATAAAGCACAGTTTCAGCTGGTCCATCTTCTTTCTAAAAATCACCAGAAGATTTTCGCGGTGGGTGACGACGATCAGAGTATCTACGGCTGGCGTGGTGCGATGATTGAGAATATCCTCTCTTTTGAAGATAAGTTTCCTCAGACTAAAGTATTCAAACTTGAGCAGAATTACCGTTCCACCAAAGCGATTCTCGATTTTGCCAATGCTGCGATAGCTGTCAATTCTAAAAGGACACTCAAGCAGCTCTGGACCGACATGGGGGGCGGCTCTACTGTTCAGGTCAGCCGTTTTAGAGATGATCGTCAGGAAGCTGAACAGGTTGCTCAAAAATGTGCAGCTCTTCTTCAGAAAATGCGGGGAACTGAAATCGCAGTTCTTTTCAGAACCAATGCCCAGTCCCGTGCGTTCGAGGAAGCGTTCCGCAGAAAACGCATCCCCTATGTACTCGTCGGAGGGACCAGTTTTTACGAAAGAGCTGAAATTAAAAACTGCCTCGCCTATTTGCGACTTCTTGTGAATCCAAAAGACAATGTGGGTTTCGAGCGGATCATGAACGTGCCGGCCAGAGGTCTTGGTGACAAATCACGGGAAGCTCTCATCAAACTTGCTAAAGAGAAGGGGAAATCTCTTCTTGAAACTTTAATGAGTTGTGATACGGCTTTACTGGGGACTCGGGCGAAAAAGGGTTTCGATGCTCTTAAGGAAATTTTCGAGCTTCTCAGGGTTTCCGTTGAGAGCAGAACTCCTCCTTATGAAGTCCTCAACGAAGTACTTCAGCTTAGCGGATATATGGATGCTCTGTCACAGGATGATTCCGAAGAAAGCAATGGGCGTATAGAAAACATAAATGAACTTGTCAATGCTCTTGCGGTATGGGGACAGGAAAACGGGGATAAAGGCATTGCTGAATTTCTGGAGGAAGTTTCCCTGGCTTCCGATGTAGATGGTTGGGCACGTAAAGATAATGCTGTTAATTTCATGACCATGCATTGTGCCAAGGGCCTTGAGTTCAAAAGCGTATTTCTGGTAGGTGTGGAGGATGGGATTATTCCCTCTCGCCAGAATTTGGATGATGATGACAAAATAGAGGAGGAACGCCGTCTGTTTTATGTGGGATCTACCAGGGCAATGGAAAGCCTGGAGTGTTCCTATGTCGATCAGCGGCGGCGTTTCGGGGATATTCTTCCCAGCGAACCCTCTCGCTTTCTCAGAGATGTCCCCAAGGAACTGTTTTCTTTTCAGGACAGTACCTCGTTTTTCGGCAGTTTGCCTACTCTTGAACGCAAATCGGTGGGTGCGGTTGCGGCCGGTAGAAAACCATCCGCTCAGAGAGCCAGATCTGCGCAGCCCCGTCCCGCACCGCAGCCGGCTTATGATGAATTCAATCAGGATACGGTTGAATTCCGTATGGGACAGTATGTGAATCATAAAAGATATGGAAGAGGAAGAATACTGAATGTGAGTGGGTTTGGAGATGATACCAAACTGACTGTTCTTTTCAATGATGGCGCCAGGCGTAAGCTTATGGCCAAATTCGCGAATTTAGAAAATCCTTGAGCGAGGTAGAGAAATCATGATCAACAGAGAACACGTGCTTCATATCGCCCGCCTTGCGCGGCTTAATCTTTCCGAAGAGGAAATCGAAAACTTCACTCATCAGCTCGGTTCGATTCTGGAGTATGTTGAACAGCTCAATACTGCCGATATCTGCGGAGTTGAGCCCACCTGCTTCGTGGCCCCATCTCACGACCCTTTGCGTGATGACAAAGAAATGCCCTCTCTTGATCACCAGGAACTACTCAAAAATGGTCCATGTGTGAAAAAAGACCATTTTGCTGTTCCCAAAGTCATCGGCGGCTGATTCCACTCTCCTTTTCCGAACGGATTTCAAATGAAAAGCAAAGTTCTTTGCGTGATCCCCGCAAGGTATGGCTCAACCCGGCTTCCCGGTAAACCGCTTTTGGAAATAAAGGGAATACCTCTGGTTATGTGGGCTTATAACCGGGCTCTGGAGTCAGCGGTCTTTGATCGGGTGTGTGTGGCAACCGATGATTCCAGAATAGCTGAAACGGTTGAACGTTTCGGAGGAAAGGCCGTTATGACTTCTCCTGCTCATAAGCGGGGGACTGATCGGGTTAATGAAGCCGCCGCAGATAGCGTGGACTGCACTCACATCGTTAATCTCCAGGGCGATGAACCGGATGTTCCTGTCGAGATAATCAGAGATTTTGTTTCCGATCTTGAAAGAATAGATCATTCGAGCTTGTTGACTCTTGTCTCCAATGCTACAATTAGAGAAGTTGAGAGTCCTCATGTGGTAAAGGCTGTCCTGGGATTCGGGGGGGATGCTCTCTATTTTTCCAGAGCTCTTATACCCTTTGACAGAGGTGCTCACCAAGGTGCGTTCTACAAACATCACGGGATTTACGGATTTACTCGCGAGGGCTTGAGATATTTTTGCAGTTTGTCCCCGGGGAGCCTTGAGCTGCGGGAAAGTCTTGAACAGCTACGGGCTCTGGAGTATGGTATGAAAATCAAATGCCTTGTAAGGGATTTCACATCTGAGGGGATTGACACTCCTGAGGATTTTGCGCAGTTTAGAAAGCTGCACGAATAGAACGGATGCAGGTTGCTATGGGTGGCGAATCGGAACAGCTTCTGGTAGTGGATGACGAACAGCCGATTTGTGAACTGCTCTCTCAGTTTCTGAGAAAAAAGGGGTATTCGGTTCACGAAGCTTTCAGCGGTGAAGAGGCTCAGGAACTTCTGAAGTCCCGGCCTATTGATCTGGTGGTGACTGATATCAAAATGCCTCAAGGGATATCCGGCGTCGAGCTTCTCAAGTGGATAAAAGAATCGGATCTGAAAATTCCCGTTTTTATTACTACGGGTTTCCCCACCATGGACACTGCTATTGAAGCATTGAAAAATGGTGCTCAGGATTATCTTACCAAACCTTTTCGTCTTGAAGAAATTGCGGAAAAGATCAGGCGGGCACTGGCCAGCAAGAGAATGGAGGAGGAGAATCTGCTTTTTTCAAAGCTGGTTTCCCTTCACGAAGTCACAAAAGTGCTTGCTTCCACACTTGATCCGGCCGAATTGAACAGAACGTTCCTTGATTACTCACTTCGGCTTTCCAAAGCGGATAGCGGAGCGCTTTTTCTTTTGGATAGCGCATCCCGCTTTATCATATCTGAAACGGTGGGGGAGTATGTGCAGCAGGAATACTGGCGTGCACGTCCCTTTACTCGGGCTTGTAAGTGGGTGTCCCGCAATCAGGAATCCCTGGTGGTTGAATCCGGAAGTGAAGAGCTTCCTGCCGGTCTGCTGCCCCTTCCCGAGCATCTGCGCTCGTGTATTCTGTTTCCTTTAAAAACAAACGAAAAGTTTGTCGGGGTTCTGCTTCTGGTGCGTAACACCCATAACGGCTCATTTTCCAACCTTGATCTGGAGACAATCAGTACACTTTCATCCCAGGCCAGCATTTCAATTGAAAATGTAAGATTGTATGAAAATATCCGCAATAATTATCTTAGCACAATCAGGGCATTTGCGCTTGCCGTCGAGGCCAAAGATGAGTATACTCATGGACATTCCGAAAATGTGATGAAGTATACAATGGTACTTGGAAAATATCTTGGAATGTCTGATTCGGAATTGGAGTTGGTGAAATATGCCGGTTTACTCCACGACATCGGCAAAATCGGTATTTGTGAGAACATTCTCAACAAAGCCGGACGGCTCACTTCCGAAGAATACGAACTTATCAAAAAACATCCGGAATTAGGGGCCAAGATAATTTCCGATGTTCCTTTTCTCAAGCCTTTGGTTCCACTTGTTTTGCATCATCACGAATTTTTCAACGGAGCAGGCTACCCCTTTGGGTTGAGTGGGGAGGAGATCCCTTTCGGTTCCAGAGTTCTGAGCGTTTCCGATGCGTATGAAGCAATGACTTCAGATCGTCCTTATCGCAAAAGTCTTTCCATGGACTTTGCTTTAGAAATTTTGTTCAAGGAGAGAGGAAAGCAGTTCGACCCAAATGTTGTTGATGCTTTTTTGGAGATTATGGGGCAGTGAAACTTAGAAATGGTATTGCCGTTTTCATCTGGATACTCAATGCTGGACTGATTGTTTATGCTGGGTTGAGGGGTAGCGATTCTGCACCGGTTACGGTCGTCGATTCAGGGGGCGGCACCTGTTCTTTGGATTCGCTTGTAGCTCAGGGAGAAATCGAGGTTGTAAGCGAGGGGAAAAGAGATGATTCCATGCAGTCATCTCTTGAGGAAAACGAAAATGAAGAAAAGGTGGAATCAGATACATCCTGTATAAATATCAACTGCGCAGATGCACAGAAACTCAAGAAGATTAAAGGTGTGGGACCGGTTCTGGTAGAGAAAATCATGCAATATCGTCTCAAGCAGGGGGAGTTCAGAACTAAACATGATCTGCAGAAGGTGAAGGGAATCGGACCGGTGAAAATGGAGAAAATCAGCCAGCAGATCTGTTTTTGAAATAGAATCAACAGTTTTTTTCTTATAACAATTTGCTCATTCTGTGCTCGAATATGATATTTAATATACTAGAGACCCCTAAGAACCTGTAATTTAACAGTTAGAGCAGTTTTCGGTAAACAGAATCATATGAAAATGTCAGCCAGCACCAATGGTCTGGATATCCAGAAAAATTACATAAGTATAGCCCAGTATGCACCTCTTGACAGCTCCGTGTTGCAGGTGGCCATTCAGCCTTTGTCTGTTGATGAATTCGAAGGCGGTTTTTGGGAATCGGTTGCCGAGGAGCTCAAGAATATAAAGAAAATATTCCGCTTCGGTACTTCGGATGTGGTCTGCTCCTTGCTTTCTGAGCAGGCGGTCATCAAGACTTTGCAAGTGGAAAGTGATGAGCTTGAGCCGCAGGACGTCCTGAATTGGGAGCTGGGGCAGCATCTGGTTGGTTCGGCTGACGAGTATGCGTTTGATTTCCAGGAAATCGCTTCAGGTTTCGGGGATGAATACAGACGATATCTGGCAGCTGCAGTGAGAATGGAAGCTGTCGCCAAACTTCGCAAAACAGTGAAATCGGTGAAGCTTAACCCTCTCGTGATTGATCTGGATCTTTTTGCGCTGGTCAATGCCTTTGAAGCAAATTATCCTGAAAGACTATCCGAAACTGCTGTTCTGGTACACGGGGAAGACGACTGTACGAGACTCGTGCTTACAACCAATGGAACATTCATTGATTACAGTGTTTTCGATTTCAATGCAGATGAACAGGATGAAACGTTTTTCTGTGAAAAACTGCGGCAGGAATCAGACCGCTTGGTATCGGTTAATGCTGATGTGCTTGAGGATGGAAATGTGACAACGTTCTTTGCCGGTTCACTTTTCTCAAATCAGCAGTTTTCCTCTTCAATAGTGGACAGTATCTCTCAATCTGAACTTCTGAATCCCTTCCGCAAGATTACCTGTTCTATCGGAGTGGACGATGAGCAGCTGAAGACGTATTCTTCCCAACTGGCCGTATCTGTTGGTCTTGCTTTGAGGGGAGATGAGGCTGAATAAAAATGATTAGAATAAATCTGGCAAAATCGAACTCTAAAGGTGCTTTCAATCAGAAGACCCAAAAGGTACTGATTGCAGTGGTGAGTCTGGTATTGGTAGTCGGAGCCGCGACTTCTGCTTTTCTGTTTTTCAAAAAAGACACCTCCCAACAACAGGTAAACGCTTCTGCTCCGGTTGACTCGACTGCACCCAAGCCATCTTCTCATATTAGAACTGATATGATTGAAAATGTGGTGAAGGAGGTCGGCAGTGATCGTTCCGTTAAAAAACTCAATGTTCCCTACGAAGACATGACTGTTGCCGAAAAGATCAACTACGAAGTCCTTTTCGGTCGCAACGCACTGGAATTGGTTGGCCGTTCTGTGCTGTCTGGAATCAAACTTAAGACGTTGGAAGTCGAAAATTTCAAGACCATTTATGCTCACGGACTCGGATCAAGCAGGGAGCTGGTAAGTGAAATGTTTACCAACTTCAAATCCGAACAGGTGGAGGTTATGCCTCAGCCGCTTTCCTATATCAAGGACGACCCTATTGGGTATAAATTTGTGATTACCTGCAAACCCAAATTCGGATTGGGTGAACTAACCGACCCATTCCAGGCCCTTGATCATTTGGGCTTCAAAGAAGCGCTTTCTGTTCATCTGGAGGATTTCTCGCGTATCGCAAAAGAAAACGATGTCAAATTCCGCTCATCACCGAGAAGGATCTCTGTTGAACGGACTGGCAGTTACAGGCGAGTAGTCTACAGAGCTGAAGGACAGACTACCTACAGGGATTTCAATCAATTCGTCCTGGCTCTCTACAACGAGAAAGTACCCTGCGCTTTCAAGAAAATATCTCTTGCTGCAAAGAGCGGAACTACCGTCAATGTGGTTGCTGAGGTTCTGTTCACCACCAAAAACTAGCTCTTTATCATGAGGCTTCGAATCATATCCGGTGAACTGAAAGGGAGATATCTTTCGGTTTCCGGCAGTTCTCGTTTCCGTCCCACACTTGAACGTACGAGAGAATCGGTTGCAGAGATCCTCAAAAAGCGGCTGCGCGGCTCTTATGTGGCTGATCTGTGTGCAGGAAGTGGTGCTTTTGGCTTCGAGATGCTCAGCAGAGGAGCTCTGAGAGCCGATTTCGTTGAGCAGAACAAAAAACTGGCCTCGGAGATAAGGAAAAATGCCGAGCGTCTGCATGTGCAGGATCGCATCAGGGTATTCACTGACGATGTCCGTACATTTCTTCGTATGCGAAAACATCAGTATGATGTCGTTTTTTACGATCCCCCTTATGACAGAGCCGACCTTCAGGAGATAATTCCTTCAATTTTGGATTTGCTTGTGCCGAAAGGTATACTGGTATACGAACGCAGGCGGCTTCCGAAAGAAAAAAAACCACCTGAGTTTGGTGAAAAGGAATTGCTTTCTGATGCACGTCTTTTCGGAGATACTGTCGTGGAATTCTATACTCTGCAGAATAAGGAGATGTGAACAGTTATGCCTACCGCTCTCTACCCGGGCACTTTTGATCCTATCACCTACGGGCATATTGATATCGCCGTACGAGCTTCAAAAATATTTCGCAAAGTAATTGCGGTTGTAGCCGATAATCCGCGCAAAAACCCTCTCTTCTCCGCAAAGGAAAGAGTGGAGTTGGTACGAAGTTCGCTCTTAGACGTTCCTCAGATCGAAGTCATCAGTTATTCCGGTCTGATCGTGAACTGTCTTAAGGAATACAACGCTACCGCCATAATTCGGGGGCTTAGGGCTGTTTCCGATTTCGACTATGAATTCCAGATGGCTTTCACCAACAGGAATATGCTTTCCAGTGCTGAAACGGTGTTTCTTATGCCCAGTGCTGAATTCACTTATCTGAACTCAACGCTGGTTAAACAAATTGCCCGGCATGGAGGTGAAATCGAAACGTTCGTACCGGATGTGGTCAAAAAGCACCTGCTCAAAAAGCTTCATTCCTGAGGCAGAGAACTAAATCAGATACTTTTCAACTATGGGACTTTCGACATGAACTCCTTCGGATCAGCAGCACCCCGGGCCATAAAGGGACTGGTAATCGCCAATGGAATACTGTTCGTTCTGCAGCTGATTCCCACTGTAGGCAATTACGTTACCTATTTTGGATCACTTATTCCTGAATTAACCTTCCCGGGTCTGCAGTTATGGCGCACGTTCACCTATATGTTTCTGCATGATTCCAACGGAATTTTCCACATCCTTTTCAACATGCTGGTGCTCTGGATGTTCGGTGCTGAGATGGAGAACTTGTGGGGCACTAAAAAGTTCCTGATATTCTACTTCATCTGCGGTGTTGGAGCAGCCTTTTTTTCTCTGTTCAGTCTCATAACTGCCCCGTTTGTTCCCGTCATAGGAGCATCCGGTGCGGTGCTTGGTGTTCTTACTGCTTATGCTTACTATTATCCCCACAGGCAGGTGCTTCTCTTTTTCGTTCTGCCCGTGAATGTGCGGTTGTTGGTGATCGGTTACGCTGTCGTTTCGGTACTGTTTTCATTCCAGCCCGGAGGTGTTGTATCTCATCTTACACACCTGGGTGGGATAGTGGTGGCTTTTGCCTACCTGAAACTGTATTCCAAATTCGAGATCCGCTTTCAGAGGCTTTGGTATTCCTGGGAAGAAAGAAAGCGCCGCGAGGAGGTATCCCGCGAAGTTCAAAGTAAGAAACACTTCGAGCAGAATATCGATCCCATACTGGACAAAATTGCCAAAGAAGGAATGGAGTCTCTTAGCCCCAGAGAGAAAAAAATGCTCAAGCAGGCCTCTCGATCGAACAAGGAGCGTATGAAAAAACGCGGTATTCTGCCCTTCAACCTCTTCAAGTGACCCCCGAATGGAAAGCAGAAGCAGAATCGATCAGCTCAGGAATCGTGTTTACAGGCTGCTTGATATCTGCTGTCTGCAAAGAGAAAAACTGATTGTAACACAAAAGGAATTAGATTCCCGAAACAGTGTGGTCAGAAAACTGTTTGATGGGGTTCTTCCAAGGAGTTTTCCTCAGATACCAAACCTGAAGAGTTCCGTGGTGATTTTTCCCGAAAATGAAATGGGAAACAGCTTTTGTGACATCTTTATGACTCCGTTTCAGAAAACTGCGATTGTGCTGTATGAAATAAGCGGGAATGATTACGCTGCCTCTTTAATCGGTTCTGTTGCCATGATGTATTTCAGGCTTTTTGTCGAGAAGTATGAAGACCCGCAGCAGATCTGCTGTCATGTTCATCGGCAACTCGACCGGTTTATCGGTGATGACACATCCGTGAATGCATTTCTGGGGATCTGGGACCCTTTGACTAATGTTATAACCTGTTCGTTTTCTGATTGTCTTGATCCGATTGTCTTTCGAAAAAGATTTCGTGATATTCAGCGGGTGAAATCGATCCTCTCTCAGGCGTTATCTCCTGTTACGGGTAGTTCACGCCAGAGTTTTTCTCTGGATTCGAAGGATAAACTCATACTGTACACGTCAGGTTTTCGTCATGAAGAGCTTGAGCGAATAATCGGAGAATACGGGATGGGTGGGCCTGATAAGCTGATGCAGAAGATTATTGAAACTCGCAGCTGTTCTGAAAGCAAAAACTTTTTTTCGCTGAGCATTGTAGAATTCGGGAGTTCCAAGCACTTGCTGAAGGAAGCCGGTTTTGCACAGATCGAGATGCCCAGAGCATTGCTTGTCAAAAATTATGACGATATGGGATTTGCGGTATCAACCATTCTGAGGGAAATGGATAATGGAGGTTTTCCTGATCTGTCTATCAAGCAGGTGAAAATTTGTGTGTACGAAATGATATCCAATGCTATTCGTCACGGCAACAGAGAAGATTTTTCCAAAAATGTCTATGTGTATTTCAAGGTGAATTCCGAAGCAGTCACGATCAGTGTGCTGGACGAAGGTGAGGGGTTTGATTATAACAATCTTCCCAACCCTCTTGAACCAGAGTACAGATACAGGGATCATGGCAGGGGAATTTTTCTCATCAGACATTATATGGATGAGGTAAGTTTCAATGCCAAGGGAAACAGGATTCTGGGTAGAAAATATCACGAAAAAAGAGATAGAAGTAGGAGAGAGCAAGAAAATCGGTGAAAAGAAAGTTGTGTTTTTGCTTAAAGTACTTTGATCTCAAGGTTCACCAGACGAATGTTTTTTGGGCCGGTGATTTTTTCTTTCACAAAGTAATGTCTCTGACCGAATTTGAATACTGTTCCGGGAAGTGCCGAACGCTTTATGTTTATGAAGCACTCGTCGAATTTGTCTGATTTTTCGTTTATGACTTCCTTTCTCTGTTCCAGAATGGTTATCTGCTGTCTGATAGTGGCAATTTTCTGTTTTACCTTTTTCAGTACTTCCAACTGACTTGATGATTGTTTTCTGGGGTCGCTGCTTTCAAGTGTTTGGGCCAGTTTTTTCAAATTTGTATTCAGCTCCTGAATCTGCAGCTCTGTTCTGTGAAGCTCTTCCGTGAGAGTGTAATCAGGACCGATCTCAAGGATTGTTTTTACCCCGCTTGCATTTCCGGAGGTCTCCACGACTATGGATTCGTTGGAAGTCAATGTGCCTCCTGCAACGGAAATCGGATTTCCATGAATTGTTATGGATTTTCGGGCTATTATGGTGCCGTTGAGAACCTCTTTGGCAACATTGACATTGCCTCTGCAACGTACAGTCTGATTTTTTATAAACCCCAGATTCACATCCCCCTTAGCTTCAATATACCCGTTTCCCTGCCCGATGAAACCATATTTACATAACAGGTTCCCTTTAACGCTGATATGACAGTCTTCTATTACCCCTCCTACTTGAAGATCGCCGCCGCATTGCACATCAAATCCGGATTTCACATCACCATCTATTAAAACTGATTTTTCATACTTCACATTACCTGTTGAGAAGTCGACATTTCCGGGTATCAGATATCCCTCATCGACATCTACAGTGATACCGTTATAACGTACTATACCGTCAATGGCAGCAATCAGTACGGAGGATTCTTCTTTTGATACGGTGGTATTTGTTCCAGCGGGGAGTTTCGCTTCTGTACCATCTTTTGCAGGAAGAGTGTTGCCGTTCACATCATAGCCCGGTACGCCCTTTTGGGGTGGGTGTAATTTGGCCAGTTTGGTTCCGGCTGAAACCGGGTTTATGATACTTACATTCTTGTAATCTGCAGAACCGTTCGGGTTGATGGTGGGTTTGAGTGATGATTCTGAATCGAAAAGGAGCTCCACTTTACCATCTTCGCCCTTCTGTGCAGCGTGACCTTCGGCAATAAGAATTATTTCCGAACGTTTCTTGCTCAGGTTAAAATTCTCACATGCCTGAGTCAGTTTCTGCTCGTTTATCCCTTTTACGACCCCGTTTTTCTTAAGCAGTTCCTGAACATCTTTTAATGAGGGCATCTTACCCTTTTCGCCTGCTGGCTGAATCACAAGTTCTGCCTTCATTTTATCCGCGCTGGTCTGGACTTCCACCGCACCATTGAAATCCAGAGAAATCACCTCCGGCATATCCTCTGCACAGATTACAATACCTGTTACAGTTGCGCTTACCGTCTTCTTGTCTTCAGAGATACTGACTCCTTCTCCCGGATTTATCGCATTCTCATTTTCCGAGTCATCGGGTGAAATCAGTTCTCCATATACGTTTTTGCCAGGAATTGCCGGAAGTTCAGCTCCCTTTTCGGCAATAACAGTTCCGGGATCGACCCTCTGAATCTTCGATGAAAGACTGGTGATCTCCCAAAAACATCTTGCTTCTTTAGCTTTTTCAATATCTTTGTGGTTCGTAAGGTGTTTGACTTTAATGTGGAGTTTTCCTTTTTGGCCCGCTTCGGGAGTGGAACCTTTGGCAACAGGTGGGGATTCCAGGAATTTGGGCGTTTCATTCCACTTATCTGCGATTTCCTCAAGAGCTTTTTCATCTATTCCGTTAACAACTCCATTTTGGGCGAGTGCATTCTTTAAATCTTCAATCTTTAATGTTCCTGCTTTTCCCTCAATCGGTTCAAGAATCAAACAGGCACTCATCGCATCTTCGGACACATGAACCGTAAGGGAGACGAATTCCTGATAATTTTCCGAGAATAGTGATGAGTTTCTTTCAAGTGTCATGATTCACCTGTCTTCTTTCGGCAAATATCTTACCGAGTTTTCTAAGTTCCCAGTATCGGGCGCGCTGGGAATCGGGATATTTTCTTGAGATTGTAGAATTATCTGGCATTCCTCAAAATCTGACTTTAAATTATAGAGCACATTAATTTTATGATTTTAACTGCACCGCTTATTATATAGTTATACCATGGAACAGCACTCTGGTCAACAACAAACAAGGGATACGAAACAAGCCTCTGTTGCAGGTGTAGCCTTCCCGGTAGCTATTCCCGGAGTATATGATTACAAAATCCCTGAACAATTCAGAGGGAAAGCAGGGCCGGGTATTCCTGTTCTGGTCGAGGTAAAAAGGAAAAAAACCTGGGGGGTCATTGTCCAGCTCAAAACATCTTCCGCATTTCCTCAACTGAAAGAGGTTCTGGAGATTAAGGCCGATCAGTGGACGGATTCCAATCAATCTCTTCTCAGGCTTTATGAATGGATGGCCTCATACTACCAGTGTGATCTGGGCAGAGTTTTCAAACCGCTGGTCAGCAAATCGATCATGAAAACCAAGGCCAAAACGGTGCTGGTGTATCGACCGGCTGAGGGGGAGTTTGAAAATCTGAGGGAAAATCAGAAAGAGGCTCTTGGGAAAATAAGAGAATGTGGCCAGGCATTAAGCACCAGGGAGCTGGAAAGCAGATTGAATATAAGTGCATCCACGGTTAAAACTCTTTTCAAAAAGGGGTGTTTAATCAAGGATAAGCGGGTTGTGTTCAGGGAAGCCGATGAGCTTTTGATGGAGTCATTGAACACAGGAGTTGTTCTTTCAGAAGAACAAAAGGCCGCTGTGGAGCGGATTT
This sequence comes from Chitinispirillaceae bacterium, assembly GCA_046546375.1. Classification (GTDB taxonomy): domain Bacteria; phylum Fibrobacterota; class Chitinivibrionia; order Chitinivibrionales; family Chitinispirillaceae; genus JAEZKC01. The sequence goes on from JBKGXV010000006.1 coordinate 42,726, forward strand.
CCCGCTCGATTGAAAATCCGGACAAGCCTTTTTTGCTCTACGGGATAACCGGAAGCGGAAAAACTCATATCTATACCGATTTGGCCAAGCGGGTACTGGATATGGGCAAAGGTGTTATTATTCTGGTTCCGGAAATAAGCCTGACCCCGCAGACGATTCAGCGTTTCAAAGCTGCAATAGGGAACACTATCACGGTGATTCACAGTCATATGTCCGATGGTGAACGCCGCGACAGTATTCAAGATATTGTGACCGGCAGAAAACGGGCTGTTATCGGAGTTCGTAGTGCGCTTTTGGCGCCCATGGATAATGTGGGTCTGATTATAGTAGACGAGGAGCATGACGGAAGTTACAAACAGAGTGATACGGATCCCCGGTACAATGCGCGGGATGTGGCGGTGGTGAGGGGTAAAATTCAGAAAGCGGTTGTTGTTTTGGGGAGCGCAACTCCCAGCGTGGAAAGTTTTCACAATGCCCAGCAGGGCAAGTACCATCTGGTCAGGCTTGCACAGCGTTTCGGCGGCTCAAAACTGCCTGAAGTGAAAATTGTCGATATGGCCCAGGAGCACAAAGAGAATAACTGGACCACTCTGTCCCGCTATCTTGTTCAGAGAATAGAAGAGGAACTGAAGCAGAAGCGCCAGATTATTCTTCTGTTGAACAGGAGGGGCTTTTCACCTGTTCTTTTGTGCAAGGACTGCGGTTATACTCACGTCTGCCCGAACTGTTCTGTCAACTTACGGTATCACAAGGCTGATACGACACTCAAATGTCATCTGTGCGGTTATGAGGAAACCGCTCCCGACAGATGCCCTAAATGCAGAGGTGAGAAGATCAAGTACAAGGGGACCGGCATTCAGAAAGCAGAGGAACTGCTGAGGGATACATTTTCCGATGTAAAAATGATTCGCATGGATCAGGATACCACCAGACGCAAAGGTGCTCACGTATCAATACTGGAGGCTTTCGCCAAAGGTGAAGCAGATATTCTTATCGGGACTCAGATGGTGGCCAAGGGACTCAATTTTCCCAGAGTCACTCTGGTCGGAGTACTTCAGGCTGATACCGGGCTTCACTTTCCCGATTTCAGAGCTTCCGAGCGTACCTTCCAGCTCCTTACGCAGGTGGCGGGAAGAGCTGGAAGGGCAGAACTGCCCGGAGAAGTAATTATCCAGACATACTATCCGGATGAAATGGCTGTGAGAAGTTCGATGACTCATGATTATGAATCCTTTTACAATCACGAAATAGAAACGAGACGTGATCTATTCTATCCGCCGTTCGGTAAACTGGCCAGAATCGTTGCGGAAGGAGCTTCGGAACCGGTAGTGAGAGATTTTCTTCAGAAGGTAAGCCGGGAGCTGCACAGGGGGGTAGGGGATGCAGTTTCTGTCCTGGGACCAACACCTGCCGTTTTGTCCAGAATAGATAACATCTTCAGATATACCCTCATGCTCAAATCACATTCTCCACGGGCTCTGGGCAATGCTCTTTACGGGGTAAGAAAAATCGCAAAAGAACTGCCCTCATCATACAAGTGCATCATCGATGTGGATCCTGTGAACATGCTTTAGGAGTTTATTTTTTGATTACAGAATACCGCAGGATCAGAAAATGGTTCATTTCAAAATCAGCCCTGTTCAGATGGGGAGTCAAACTGGTTGTTACCGCACTCTTTTTGTATGTGGTCAACAGAACCCTTACTCTGGATCAGTTGAAAGAACTTGCAGGCCTTGTTTCAGTCCCTCATCTCGCTTTCGCTCTTCTGCTTGGTTTCTCCGGGTTGCTCTTTCAGGTGCTCAGATGGCACAGAGTGCTTCAGTGTCTCGAATTCAAAGTTTCAGAAACAATGGCTATGAAGACGATGTTGTGGGGAATTCTTCTGGGTTTTGTAACACCGGGCCGCACCGGCGAGCTGCTTCGGGGTTTGAAGCTTGATTCGAACAGAAAAGGTGATGCTGTGCTGGCCTCGCTTATAGATCGCTGCTATGCAATACTTTTCACTCTTCTTTGCGGAGCTGCGGGCATGGGGGTTCAGGTGTTCATCTTCGGTATAGCTCCTGAAAAAAGATTGCTTTTTCCCGTTCTGGCACTTGTAGCTGTCGGCCTGCTGCTGATTGCGGTTTTGACTTATAAAAATGGCGGCTTGTGCAAAACCGGACCGCTCAGGAAATTAAAGGACAGATACGGAAATCTGCCTTCGGCTCTGGGATCAGCCCTGGGCAAACGCATTCTTTTTCATACCTTTGCTTCTCATGCCGTGTTGCTTCTGCAGACTGTGCTTCTTTTCAACATGTTCGGTTACGAAGGCTTTTTCAGAGCTTTTGTGGCTGTATCCCAGGCATATACGTTCATGATTTTCATGCCGTTTTTCGTGGCAAATGCAGGGGTGAGGGAGTATTCCATGACCGTGTTCATGCAGCAGAGCGGTGTGGCTTCCTCCATAAATATCAAAGCCGCTTCTGCAGGAGTTTCAACTTTCATCATGCTAATTAATATTTTTCTACCTGCACTGGCCGGGCTCCTTTGGGTAATCTTGGAAAAGAGAAGAAGAAAAGCAGCTCCGCAGATTCAACATGAGACAACTAGAGCGCGCGTTCTGCGGGAAAATCAATATGAATAATGATACTTACAACGAATTTGACAGCCTGTTTACTACTAAACTTGATTCATGGACTTTTTTCAGAAAAGGTTTTGTTGACGCTTTCGGATTGCGTCAAACTGATGCCCTGAGTCGAAGCGAGCGCACGTTCAATCCCGACAGGCGTCAAGTGTTCTTTCTTTCTTTCGAAAACAGGTTGGTTTCTCTTGGCGGATTGGCTGCCGTGACTCGCCTTTTGCCTCACTATCTGAAGAAATTCGGTGAAGATGTGAAGATTGTGACTCCCTGTCACGTTAATCATCCCAAAGTACGGGATGCTTTGCAAAATGGGGTTCTGAGGAGAGTGCTTGGCCCTGTCGTTTTCCATCTCTGCGGTTATGAAGGAGAGGTGAGCTGTTTTGAGGATACCGAGGCCCAGGTACCCTCATATTTTATTGCTGTGGAAGGAAAATTCCACGCAGCTCCCGATCCCTATGTTTATAGCGATTCTGAAAAACTTTTGGAGGATTCTCTGTCCTTCTGTGCAGCTGTTCCGTTTGTTCTTGAGCGTCTGGGTTTCAGTAATGACCTCATCTTTCATGCTCATGATTGGGAAACCGCTCCTGTTGCAATCACTTCCAAGCTGGCTGTGGTGGATGGTTTACTTCAAAATGCAAGAACTGTACTTACTTTGCACAATTCCTTCGACAGTGGTATTTCAGTAAAAACCAAAATGCGGTTTTTCGGCAAAAACATCCCGGGGCATACCGTGCTGCAGTGTGTGATTCCACTGCTCAACGGCCCGTTGTCCACAGTAAGCACACCTTTTGCCCTTGAGCTGCGGTTCGATCCGCTGCAGTGTACAATTTTCACTGATCATCTGCAGAAAATATTCTCTATGAATCCGCCCATCGGTATTGAAAACGGCATGTTCGGACGTGCTCACTCGCCATTTACCTATACAGCCCTCTCCCGGGCTCGTTCCGGTGATTTCACTTTGCTTCTCAAACAGAAAAAAGGTTTCAGGGAGCGGCTGGCAGAGGTTGTTGAAAAGAAGAAAAATTCCTTGATCACCGGAAACCTGAAACTTTCCCAAAGCTCAGCGCCGATTCTGTTCATGTCCGGAAGAATGGATCTGATGCAGAAAGGCTTTGATGTGATTTTTCAAGCATTCAGGCGACTTCCAAAAGGAAGTGCGAAACTGCTTTTCTCTCCCAGCAGTTCAAATGGGAATTCATCTCAAGAGTTGGATCTGTTCTGCAGTATTGAAAAAGAGTGCAGGGGGGATATCGCTATCTGGCCCTTCAGGATTTCTTCGGCTGATTATAAGTCTCTGCTGCTCGGTTCCAGTTTCCTTTTAATGCCTTCCCTTTATGAACCATTCGGGGCTGCCACCGAAGGTTTCCTGCATGCTACTCCTGTACTGGCAAGAGGTACCGGAGGGCTTTGGGTTCAGATCAAACCGTGCAACAGAGTGAACACGCCCGCATTTTATCACTCCCTGTTCCCCAATAGCGGTTCCGGAGAAAATGCCACCGGGATTCTGTATCGGGAGCAGGTGCAGGAGCAGTCTGCGCGAATAGAGTGGAAAAAATGCTTGTCTCTGCCCGTAGCACGGAGAGTCGAGTCCCCGCTTTATAGATCCATGATTGACTCGGCTTATTTTGCTCTTTGCGATGCATTGAACATCTATTCTGATGGTGAAACCTATGGAAAAATGATTCTGAACGGAACCGAATGTGTGAAGCGTTTTTCCTGGGCAAATGCGGTGGAAAAGTATCAGAAAGTTTTTGAAACTGCAGCCTACAGAGGATATTTATGACCGGTTGAGGTGATTTTTGTTGGCTTCTGCAATTTGACTTTGACCTTTCGATTAGCTATACTTTAATTGTCTTGAACTATCTAAAAAGGTATCAGTGCCTTAACCGTATAAATGAAAGGGATTGGCATGACTCAGAATCTTCTTTTTCTTATCGCGGGCTTTGTCATCGGGGGAATCGCAGCTTCGGTAATCTGGGCGTTAGTCAATTCTATTCGCAAAAAACAGAACCGATCACGCCAGCAGGCCAAAGAAGAAATCATGAGCACTATCGGTGAACTGCTGGCCGATGCCGAAGCAATCACCGGAAATCTTCACTGCGGTAATATCGATTTTGAGACCTTCCGCAGAGAGTTGAACGGGAAGCTGAACTCCATCTCCAAGCTCTTCAGAACCAATATGCACATGCTTGATGTGTTCTTCGTTAAGTATGCTGAACAGCAGATCATTGAGCATCAGCGGGTTTTGGAAAATCCCGAACGCAGAAGATTGGCTTCTCCCGCACTTAAGTCTGCTTCTGATACAGTTCCGGAACCCGTAACCCAGCCCGGTTTCGAGGAGCAGGTTTTCGCCGGTATCGAAAATCATCAGTCACAAGGTGCCGGAGCAGAGCAACCCGGCAGTTCCGAATCTGGAACTTCTGAAAAAGTTGTATTATCCGAACCTGAAATTCCCGAGGAACCTGCAGCATTCGTGCCCTCTTCCGAACCTGAAATTCCCGAGGAACCTGCAGCGTCCATACCTTCTTTCGAACCTGAAATTCCCGAGGAACCTGCAGCGTCCGTACCCTCTTCCGAAACTGAATTTCCGGAAGAACCTGCACCATTGGTTCCTCCTCCGGAACCAGAACCCACGCCTTCAGAGCCTGAAATTCCCAGAAAACCTGAACCGTCAATTCCTCCTGCAGAACCTGAAATTCCCACGGAACCCGCAGCTGCGGTTCCTCCTGCAGACTCTGGAAATCCAGAGCAAACGAAGACATCTGTACCCTCTTTTGAAGCGGAAAAATCCAAATCCAGTGAACCGTCGGCTTTGGAGCCGGAAGCTGTTTTTGAAAAAACGGAGGAGGAATCAGACGAAGAGACCGGTACATTTGAGGAACCTACATGGTCTGAAGATTCGTTTGAGGATTTCGAGGCATCATTCGCGCAGTTTGAAGCTGCTGTCGAGGAGAAATCACGTGCCGCCGCTCTATCCCAATCTGATTCAGAGCACGAATCAGAAGAGAGCACGCCTGAGCAAGTGCAGCAGAACAAGTATGATGTCTCTGCAGAACAGAATACGGAACAGCAGGTTCCCCAGGAATCACCAGCTCAGATGGAGCAATCCTATGAAGGGTTCAATTTTCCCTCCGGCGATGAAGATCAGATATTAACAGAGACTATCTGTTTTGAAAGGCCGATGATGTCGGGAGATAATCCTTCTGCGGAAAATGCCGAGATGAAGCCGAATCAATCCGACCAGGAAAATACCCCGGACAAACAGAAGAAAACTTCTTCTCCTGATCAGAACAAGGACGGGACTGCCATAACGGGGGATGATGTGGCAGATACGATTGATAACTTCTTCGGTCTGTGATTCAGGACACTTTGAAATCGCGCTGTCGCAGGCATTCATACATCAGTACAGCTGCCGCGACAGAGGCGTTCAGAGACTGAGCGTGGGGTGCCATCGGCACGGAGAGAAACTCTCTGCATTGTTTTTGCAGGTATGGCGGGATTCCTCGATGTTCACCCCCGGTAATAAGGATTGTGGGTCCCGAAAGGCTTGTTTCTGAAGGAATAACTCCGTTTTCCATTACCGCCCCGGCGATATTGAACCCATCCCGGGCGTAGTCACTTATTAGTCCTTCAAGATTTCTCGGTTTTACTATACAGAGGTGCTCCAGCATACCTGCAGAGCTTTTGGCTACAGCCGCATTCAAAGGAACTGTGTTTTTCCGTTCCAGGAGCAGAGCATCTACACCGAAGCAGACACAGGAGCGGATTATGGCTCCCAGATTTCCCGGATCCTCTATGGAAGCCGCTACCAATAGCAGAGGTGTTTTTTTCGAATTCGTAATTTCATGCAGTTGTTCAGTTGTAGAATAGGGCCTTATGCTGCAGAATGCAACGATTCCCTGATGCTTAGTGGTTCCGGCCAGAGAGTTGAGTTTCACTTCCGGAACCTGGTTGTATGAAAGGCGTTCTTTTCTGCACTGTTTGAGTAGATCGAACAGGGCCTGACTCTTCTTGTCTTTATCGAAGTAGACATGTTCGATATCCTGTTTTCTGCTTGCTAAGAGTTCTTTCACTGCATGTATGCCATAGATCGGAATATCTCGACTAGCTGTTTTCATTGTATTCTCTTTTCCGGTATTTGAAATCTGCTTCTTGATTACAGCTAAGATAATTGATGGATTGGGTGCTTTTCCGGGCAAATTCAAATGGTTTCGCTCATTTTCGACAATAAATTATCTTTCTTCCAATAAACCGGCGTAGATATTTGCCTTTGTTGAAACTGTGATATTTGTTTTTCAGTGCGTAAGCCGTTATGATTCGGGGTATAGGGATTTTCGAGTAGCTGAGAGAACTGATGGTTGGAATGGAAAAAGCACAGCTGAGAAGATATTATCTTTCTGTAAGGAAAAAAATCAGTACTTCTGATCATCTGGAGAAATCTGCGAAAATTGCACAGCACGTAAAAGCCCAACCCCTCTTTAAATCATCAGGTACCATTATGATTTACTGCAGTATAGGTTCGGAAGTGCGTACTGATGAGCTGATTTGTGCGATGCTTTCAGGTGGAAAGAGGGTAGCAGTGCCCTGCTGCAGTGCGGAGAGCCGGTTGATGAGTGCTGCCGAGATCAGAAATCCGAAAAGAGATCTGGTCTGCGGTCCCTATGGTACAGTACAACCCCCAGAAGTATCACGAATCACTGTTTCCTTAACTGAAATCGAATATGTGGTATGCCCCGGTGTTGCCTTTGATTATAATGGTAACCGTCTGGGGCGGGGAAAAGCCTGCTATGACTCCTTTCTTAGTCTACTGAAGGGGAAGATACCAATTGTAGGACTGGCGTTCGAATGTCAGATCAGCAGTGAAAATCTGCCGGCGGATTCACATGATATTGCCATGGATCAGATTATTACTGAAAATGGACCGTTATTGGAAAATCCACCTCCCTTTTCTCGAGTTTCTGTTCTTGGAAACCACCGGGCCTGATTACTATGTGGACCATTCTGCTTTGGATTCTGATCGCTTTCGCACTGCTTGTGCTGCTCTTTCTTCTGGCCCCCATGCGTCTTGACTTAGCTGCAACATGTGAAAAAACCAAATGTGATGCCGAGATCTTTTTTTCCTACCTTCATCCTCTGCTCTTTTCTTTCTGCTATTCATCAAAGGAAGCTTCTCCTCGTGTACGGATCTTCGGAAAACTGATGAAAAGGTCGGAAGCTGAAATACAAGAGCAGGAAGAAAGTCTCGCTCGGGAGGCTGCAGCGCAAGAAATGTCCGATGCCGCTACTGAGCAGAATGAAGAGTGTGAAGAGGGCGTTGCGGAAGTGTCTGATGAGCAGGAACCCTCTCTGGAACATTACGCCGAAGATGAAAATGAATCGAGTGGAGAAGAAGGGGAGCTTGAGGGTGAGAAAGTCGTTTTTTTTGAAAGAATCAGAAAAAGCAGGTTGTATCGATTTGCGAGGAATAAAAAGTGGAGAAAGAAAATCGTAGCCTGGTTGGGGCGAGTGGGTAGAAGCTTCTGCCGCTTCATACGATTTGATTTTTTCATGCTGCATTTCAGGCTGGGCTTGAAAGATCCAGCACTTTTAGGTAAACTGTATGGATACTTGGCTGCATTCCGTTCCGCTTTGGAGATGCGGAACAGGTCTGTGGATCTTTCCATGGAGACGGTTTTCATGCAGGATCTGGTTGAATTCGAAACGAGAGTCCGATTCCGCACCTCCGTGTACCGCATTCTGGCCCCTTTCATGGTTGCGCTTTTCACCATGCCCTACCTGAGTACCTACAGGCTTTGGCGCGGAGGGGAGAGAGATGGAAAGAAGAGCGCGTCTGAGCCAAGTGGCAGGAAGTAGTTTTATAAGTCTGTTCACATGCAGATGATTTCAGTTGGAAGGCATTTTCAGGTATGGCACATATCCTAGACCGAGTCGCCGAATCGTTCGGTGCCGCCGCACGCGAAGCGGTTGAGCGGATGGGTTCTATCACGCTGTTTTTTCTCAAAATGGTCCAGGTTCTGCCAGCTTCATTCAAGCGTTTTCATCTGATTACAGAGCAGATGATGCTTCTGGGGGTGGCCTCCATACCTATCGTGCTGCTGACTTCGGTTTTCGTTGGAGCAGTAAGTGCCTGGCAGGTCCAGTACATCTTCGGGGACGCCATTCCTCTGACTTATTTGGGAGCCGGGGTGGCAAAGGCGGTTTTGACCGAGCTCGGTCCTGTTCTTACCGCTTTGGTGATCACTGGTAGAGTGGGGGCGAAGCTTGCAGCAGAACTGGGTACCATGAAAGTCACCGAGCAGGTGGATGCAATGGTCTGCCTTTCTCTCGATCCTTTCACATACCTTCTAGCACCTCGACTTACCGCTTCCTGTGTGATGGTTCCAGTACTGACTATCTTTTCCGTGTTTTTTGCCATTATAAGCGCCCAGTTGCTTTCCCAGGTAGCTTTGGGTCTTAGTTTCACCGCGTTCTATCAAGGAGTGAGGATACTTTTCAAGGTGCAGGATGTGGTGGTCTGTGTGACCAAATCGTTTATGTTCGGTCTGGTCATATCTCTGGCAGGTTGTTATTACGGTTACTATGCCAAGGGGGGAGCTGTGGGAGTAGGAGCTTCCACCAAAAAGGCAGTTGTTGCTGCGATGGTAATGGTGCTTATCAGTAATCTCATCCTGGTCAATGTTCTTCTCTGAGTTCTCCGGGACAAATAATTTTCCCGTCAAATATAAGCCGTTTGATATCCGTTATATTATAAGGGGTTACAAGTAATTGTATATGTCTTCCATGTTTGATGGAGGTGGAATTATGGAACCTTATGAAACTGTAGTGGGATATTTCCACCTTGCAGGTTCACCTAATTACCCGGAGAAAACTCAGGGGGAACAACCTGTGTACTATGAAGGAAAACAGGTAGGAACCGTTGAGTATACTCCCGATGGAAAAGGAAATATAAAGGTGCATCTGCAGGATATTGAAGGCAGGGTTCGTGAGCTTGGTTCAGAGAAAGATCCTACAAAGGAAAATCTCGAATAAAAACATGGACTCCGTAATGGGTTTTCGGTCTGTACGGACTGAAAATCCATCAATTTTTTATTCACTATATATACCCACCTGTTCCGATACTATTTTAAAATCACAGATGAATGAATATGTTTCTCTGAAAAACCATGTTTCTGAATGACTTCTGAAACAAGAAAAACCTCCAGACTGGATTTCCTCTCTCCTCTGCATTCCGTTCCCGGTTTGGGACCTAAGCGCCTGCAGGCTCTGCAAGCTGCAGGGTTGAAAACGATAGGGGATTTGCTTCATTATTATCCTTTAAGGTATGTGGATCGTTCCAGGATAATACCCTTAAATGAAATCAAGAATTTCAAAAACACTGTCGTTACCGTCACTGGAACTGTGACTCATACCCGTTTGGAACGGGGGCGCAGATCCCGTTTTAGAATAGCTGTTGCCGATGATGTGGGGCAGATGGAGGCGGTGTGGTTTCAGGGTGTTACCTACATCTCCAAAACTCTGAAAAAGGGTGATCAGCTGATACTCACGGGAAAAGTGACCTTCTACGGTCACTACCAGATAGTCCATCCTCTTGTTGATAAAATCTCTTCAAAAAAGTCTGTGCTTCTGTTTTATCCGGTTTATTCGGTGAAGGAGGTGATGAAAGAAGCTGGACTCAATCAGAAAATCCTGCACAAATCTGTGAGTTGGGTATTTAAGAATCTGAAAAATTTCCCCCGGGTTCTTCCTCAAAACATCGAGAAAAAGTACCGTTTTCCCCCTCTTGAGGAGTGTCTGCAGAAAATCCATCAGCCCGATGATATTTCTCAACTGGATAGCTACAGAGCAAGGCTCAAATACGAGGAGTTGTATAAGCTTGCATTGACTTTGCGCTGGAACAGGAAAAAATTCGCTCTTCCCGGCCGGAGCATGTCTCCGGGAGATTTGGAACGGCAGCTGAGAGATATTCTCCCCTTTGCGCTTACTCCTTCCCAGGAAGCGGCGGTAAGTACGCTTTTCTCAGATGCCGCTTCGAAGTCCAGAATGCACCGGCTCCTTCAAGGGGATGTCGGATCAGGAAAAACCGTAACTGCCCTTTTCGCCTGTTTACCGGCTCTTAAAGAGGGGTGTCAGGTTGCATGGATGGCACCCACGGATGTCCTCGCCAGGCAAACTCTTCAGGTATTGAGCAAGTATCTTGAAAAGCTGGGTTTTCCTGTGGAGTTTCTGGGGGCGTCCAGTGGTAAGGACAAGGCTAGAATTCTGAAGGAGCTTGCATCCGGCAAACTTCAGTTCGTGGTGGGTACGCATGCGCTTTTCATTCCTTCTGTAAGGTTTGGAAAGCTTGGAATGATTGTTATCGATGAGCAGCACAAATTCGGAGCCGCTCAACGGCTCGCTCTTCAGGAAAAGGGCCCTTCAGCCGATTTCCTTCTCATGTCTGCCACTCCCATTCCCCAAACGCTTGCACGCACACTGTATGGTGACCTGGACATTGTTGAAATCGAATCTCCTCCGAGACGTGAACCTGTCAGCACTCATGTGGTACCTTCAGGTAAACGGTCGGATATGGAGGCTTTTATTCTCAAACAGATCAGTTCCGGTTCACGTGTGTTCTATGTTGTTCCTCGTATAGATGATATGGAAGCGGAGGACAATGCCGCTCAGTTAAAGAGTGTGGACAAAGTGGCGGCGGAGCTGGGCAGGGGGGTGCTTGGTGCCGTTGCGATTGAGAAACTGCATGGACAGATGCCGTTTGAGAAACGTGATGAGGTGATGAGACGTTTCAGCAAAGGGGAACCCGGCGTTCTGGTGTGCACCAGCATAGTGGAAGTAGGTGTGGATGTGAGAGATGCTTCGGTGATGGTGATAGAGAATGCAGAGCGGTTCGGTTTGGCTCAGCTTCATCAGATCCGGGGGCGGGTAGGAAGGGGAGAGAAGAAGTCTTTCTGCTTTCTTCTTTCCGGGGCAAATGCGGATTGCAGGGTGTCTGAAAGGTTGAAATATCTGTGCGGGTGTCATGATGGTTTCAAACTGGCTGAATGGGATCTGCACAATCGGGGGCCGGGGGAGGTCGATGGTTTCCGTCAGTCCGGATGGGATGATCTGCGCATTGCGGATATTCTGGAGGATGCGGCGCTTTTCAGAGAAATTCTCAAGGATATTGAAGCGCTGTTCAGGTGATGAGGATGAGAGAATCGCTTTATCAAATTACTCGGCAGGGCGAAATTACAAAGAAAATTGTATTTAAAATGTACTTTCTTATTGCAGATATTATATTTAAGGCGCAATTTTTTACTTTCACAAGAGTTGTCCTTTCGGTGCTCAAAAAAGGTTGAATTTATGATCGCCCTCATTATCTTGTGCGCTCTGTACGTAATTTGTTCGATAATCCTACTTGCTTACGGTGTGCAGTGTTACATCCTCACGTATCTCTTTCTGAGAAAAAGGAAAGAAAAATTGCAGGCTCAACGGGAAACCATGAAATATTATTACTCCATTGAGGATGAGACTGCTTATCCGAAGGTAGTTACTCAACTGCCCATGTTCAATGAAAAAATGGTGGCCTGCAGGGTGATTGAAGCTGTAGCTGCTATGGATTATCCCCGTTCGCGCCATCAGATACAGGTGCTTGATGACAGTACGGATGAGACAGTAAAGTATGTTGATCAGACTGTGGACAATCTCAAAAAGCAGGGGTACAACATACAGGTGGTGCGCCGGGTGGATCGCACCGGGTTTAAAGCCGGTGCACTGCAGGAAGGGCTTGACCATACCGATGCGCAATTCGTTGCTATTTTTGATGCCGATTTCGTACCTACAGTTGATTTTCTGAAAAAAGCGGTGGCCTTTTTTGCCGGCAGGCCCGAGCTTGGTCTGGTACAGGGCAGATGGACTCATCTGAATAAAAACTCATCTCTTATCACCCGTGGCCAGGCGATGGGTATTGACGGGCATTTCATGATCGAGCAGGCAGCCCGCAGCTGGAACAACCTGTTCATGAATTTCAACGGAACTGCCGGAGTATTCCGCCGCAAGGCAATAGAGACCAGCGGGGGATGGCAGCATGATACATTGACCGAAGATATGGACCTGTCCTATCGTATGCAGCTGGCGGGTTGGCAGACTGAATACGTTCCGGAGCTTGCCGTGCCGGCGGAAATTCCCGAAGATGTGAATGCTTTCAAAAATCAGCAGTTCAGGTGGGCCAAAGGCTCCATACAGACTGCGATCAAAATCATTCCTTTGTTGCTGAAAAAGAAAATTTCACCTTTCAAATTCATTCAGGCGGTTCTGCATCTTACCCATTATGTGGTGCATCCGCTGATGCTTCTGCTGGCTCTTTTGACCATGCCGGTATTGTTTTTTGTCAAAATATCACTTGCTCCCTTCTGGATGGCCTGTGTGATATTCGCTATGATTCTGGCTACCAGCGGCCCCTCTACCATGTACATGGTTTCTCAGCATTACATAGGAAACAAGATACGGAAACAGCTCTTTCTCATCCCTGCCATGATGCTCATTGGTACAGGGTTGGCCGTGAATAACGGAAAGGCCGTTATCGAGGCTATACTGAAGAAAAACTCGCCGTTTCACAGAACTCCGAAAAAAGGGCAGGCCAAGAGCAAAATCGGATACAAACCCATCAAGGATATCACCTGTCTGGTGGAGATAATGCTTGGAATCTACTGCTTTGCAGGCTTAAAGATGTTCATGGGGTTCACCAATTTTCTCGTTTCGCCGTTTCTTGCTCTTTACGCTTCCGGTTTTCTCTTTGTGGGCATTCTCTCTATTGTCCATTTCCGCAGGCCGGAAACGATCGATCTCAAGTTCGGGAAGAAAATGGCTCTTGTAAAGTCAAGCTGACCTCGCGGGGCGGAAAACCCGCCCCCGCTCCTTATCTGTTCTCACTGAAACACACCTCCGCGAAAACCGCCTTTCTGTTTCATAATGAAACAGACGATTCAATATGGAATACCTTCTTTTTACCCGCGTCACTCATAATGCTTTCTGCTGTTACATAAACGCCCATTCATGTCTGGCACGGATTTTGATTGCATAATAACCTCCGGAAAAAAAAGTAATTTTAACAAATAAACATTCAGGAGGATACTTATGGGGAAAATAATCGGAATAGATCTTGGGACCACCAACTCTTGTGTGGCGGTAATGGAAGCGGGTAAACCAGTGGTGATCCCCAATCCCGAAGGCGGGCGTACCTCACCCTCCATCGTTGCATTCTCCAAAACCGGCGATCGTCTGGTGGGAGCCATCGCAAAGCGTCAGGCTGTGACCAATCCGGAAAACACCATTTATTCGGTGAAAAGATTCATGGGACGCAGGCACAGCGAGGTGGAATCCGAGGAAACGAGAGTTCCTTATCAGGTTGTCGGGGGTAAGGAGGATCCGGTTAAGGTGAAGATTCAGGATCATGAGTATACACCCCCCGAAATTTCAGCCATGATTCTTCAGTATCTGAAGAAATCCGCTGAGGAGTACCTGGGTGAAGAGGTGACTGAGGCGGTCATCACGGTGCCGGCGTACTTCAATGATGCGCAGCGTCAGGCCACAAAGGATGCGGGAAGAATCGCTGGGCTGGATGTGAAGAGAATAATAAACGAGCCCACCGCTGCGTCTCTTGCCTACGGACTTGAAAAGAAGAAAAACGAAAAAATTGCGGTTTTCGATCTGGGTGGAGGAACGTTCGATATCTCCATTCTGGAAATCGGTGAAGGTGTCTTCGAAGTGAAGTCGACCAACGGCGATACTCATCTGGGTGGTGATGATTTCGACAAGGTGCTTATAGATTACATCGCCGGCGAATTCAAAGCTTCGGACGGTATCGATCTCAGAGAGGACAGAATGGCTCTGCAGCGTCTCAAGGAAGCTGCGGAAAAAGCAAAGGTGGAGTTGTCCTCCGCTATGCAGACCAATATCAATCTGCCCTTTATCACCGCTGATGCAAGCGGACCCCGTCATCTGGATCTGAACATCACAAGAACCAAATTCGAGCAGCTTGTCAGTGATCTTGTCGAGCGTACGGTTGATCCATGCAACAAGGCTTTGGCTGATGCCAATCTGAGCGCCCGTGACATCGACGAGGTTATTCTGGTGGGAGGTACAACCCGTATGCCTGCCGTGCAGCGCAAGGTCGAGGAGATTTTCGGCAAGGCTCCTCACAAAGGGGTTAACCCCGACGAGGTCGTGGCTGTAGGAGCCGGTATCCAGGGAGCGATTCTGGGTGGTGATGAAAGTGTGAAGGATGTGCTTCTGCTTGATGTCACTCCGCTTTCTCTGGGTATAGAAACTCTGGGAGGTGTGATGACCAAGCTTATCGAGCGCAATACCACTATCCCCACCAAGAAAAGCCAGGTGTTTTCAACTGCTGCAGACAATCAGACTGCAGTGACTATTATGGTCTACCAGGGTGAGCGTGAGATGGCCGCACACAACAGGCTTCTTGGAAAGTTTGATCTGATCGGGATTCCTGCCGCTCCTCGCGGTGTGCCGCAGATCGAAGTCGCATTCGATATCGATGCCAACGGGATTCTCAACGTGAGTGCAAAGGATCTGGGCACCGGCAAGCAGCAGCAGATAAGAATCGAGTCCTCAAGCGGTCTTGATGAAAACGATATCGAACGGATGGTGAAAGAGGCTGAGGCCAATGCCGCCAAGGACAAAGAGGAAAAAGAGCGTGTTGACGTCAAAAATCAGGCCGATCAGCTCATCTATCAGACCGAAAAGACCATGTCTGAGCTTGACGGTAAAATTTCCGATGACCAGAAGTCCAAAATCCAGTCCGCACTGGATGATCTCAAGGAAAAAGCAAAGGGTAATGACATCGAGGCTATAAAGGGCAGTATCGAGGCTCTCACCAAAGCGTCGCACACCATGGCTGAGGCCATGTACAAAAACGCTCAGGGCGGTGCTGCCGGAGCGCAAGGCGGTGCAGCCGGTGCAGCCGGTGCACAGCAGGGCCCTTCTGAATCCCAGCAGCAGGGAGATCAGAAAAAAGGCGGCGGCGAAGACGGTGCGGTTGATGCCGATTATGAAGTCGTCGATGATGATGATAAGTAAATTACAGGGGGGAGCGAAAGCTCCCCTTTTCACTCCAGCCTGTATAACAACTCTCCGCTTTTAGGATCCTGTCCGTAACGTATACACAGTTCTGATAATATGTCCTCATGAGTGGCGGCGCAGTTCATGACCGTGTCGTTTCCGCCATAGTAGATGATCAGAGTGCCGTTTTCCTGTCGAAGCATCGCACAGGAAAATACCACGTTGGGAACATGGGCATAGTCCTCTTGGTCAATTCTGCAGTCGGCTCTGGAGGGAAAGAGAATGGGTATGCTTGCCATACGGACGTGAGCCGGGTTGTCCAGATCGTGAAGAGCAACGCCCAGAACATAGGGATTGCCGTCCATTGTTTTTCTCACTCCGTGAAAAAGATTGAGCCATCCTTTTTCTGTTTTTACCGGGGGCGCTCCCGGGCCGATTTTGTCTGAAAAAGCGCCGGGACCCGCTCCGGTTTTCATGACGGGTTCCTTTTTTATCTTCCAGTTTCCGCTTTTCCAGTCGGTACTCGTTCCCAATCGTATTTCCGTGAATATTCCTCCGGTATCTCCTTGGGTCATATCGTTGGGGCGAAACAGGGCCGCGAAGCGTTTGTTGATCGGTTCGGGGAAAATGACCACGTTGCGCATGTCCTGTTTCAGCATGGGGCCGTGGCGGGTGAATCTTTTGAAATCTTCCGTGGTGGCCAGACAGACTCTTACTCTGTTTGGAGCATGTTGATGATATGCGCTGTAGGTAACGGCAAACAGGGTGTTGATTTTGGTGATCCGCGGGTCTTCCACTCCTCCCGATTCGGTCTCAATCTGTTCTTGTGCATCGACTCCGGAAGCGAATGTGTCATGAGGCTGAGCCGGCAGCAGTGCGGGATGCGGTTGCACATTCCACTGATCGATACCGTTTGAACTTCTGGCCAGTCCCAGAACGCTTCTGCCGCAGCGGGTATGTGAACGGAAGAGCATGATGAAAGCGTTGTGGTGTTTGGTGACTGCGGCGTTGTGGACAGTGATGGTCTTGAGTGCGGGGGAGGTCCAGATTCTGTTGACATCTGAGGGGGTGAGTATCGGGTTGCGGGGGAAGCGCAGAACAGGTGAGTTCAGGGAGACTCGGCCGGATAATTTGTGCGCGAAGCTGACAGTTCTGACCGGGTTTTCAATCACGGGTTTTCTCCTTACAGAGGTGGACAGAATAATCTGCTACAAAAACCGGGCCATCTTTTCGCGGAAGGGGGAAAGGTTTTCGCAAATTAGGAATGGGATGTTTTTTCTGTTCAGCGGCTTGGGCAGAGCAGACCGTTTTAAGCGTTTGAATAACCGGGGTTTCCAAAGACGGCACATGGCACCGGTATTGCAGGGTAAGCTCTCTGTACAGGCAGCCTGATGTTTGAAAAAGACGGGGCAGGGGGTCCTTGGCTGCATGCATTTTATCTGGATTCGAGGGACAGCTACTATGATCACTTTAGCCAGCCGGGTATGGACGTTGAAGGATTTGGAATCAATAAGGGAGTGTATAGAGAGTGCTTCATCCATAGTTATTTCGGGGCATAAAAATCCCGATGGTGATTCCATCGGGGCCATGCTTTCATTGGGGTTGGGGCTTGAGAGTATGGGCAAAAGGGTGTATATGCTCTGCGAGGATGAGATACCTCCCCGTTATGCTCATCTTCCCGGTATCAAAAAAGTGATGTCTGCTGATCCCGGGAGGGTGGATCTGGCAATAGCGGTGGACTGCGGGAGCAAGGAGATGATCGGACCGGCCTTCAGGGTTTTCAGTTCCGCGGGCAGTATTGTCGAGATAGACCATCACAGCAGCCGTACTTCATTCGGTGATTATTCCCTGGTGGATGATGAGGCTTCCTGTGCAGGCGAGCTGGTGTATTTCGTTTTGGAGGCTCTGGGGGTATCTCTGACCGACGAGATTGCTCAGAACATTCTCACTTCCATCATTGTGGAAACAAATTCTTTTCGTCTCCCGGGGCTGCGGTCTCAGACTTTCGAGATCTGTGCGCAGCTTCTCAGAACGGGAGTGGAATTCTCCCGGGTGGCCGAGTCGGTATACTGGGTCAGCAGCAGGGAGACTGAGCTTCTGGGGGGGATATGTCTTTCCCGCTGCCGTTTTTCACCCTGCGGGCAGTTGGTGCACTCCTCTCTTACCCGTCGCGATCTGCAGAGAGTGGGTGCCAGGGAGGCGGATGGGGATCCGGTGGTGGAGAAGCTCAGATCAATGGTTGGCGTGAAACTTGCAGTACTCTTCAGGGAGAAAGACGGTGTGTCTCTGAGGGTGAGTTTCAGATCCAGGCAGGGGATCGATGTGGCTCGCCTGGCGGAGAGATTCGGTGGCGGCGGACACTTCAGTGCCGCCGGCTGTACTGTTGCAGACAGCACAGTGCTCCGGGAGCAAATTCTTTGTGCTGCAGCGGAGCTGTTGCAGCAGCAGAAGCGGGGAGGAATACCGGCCGCCGGGGTGCATCAGGGGTATCTGCTGCATTGTGATGCTCCGGAGAACGGTATGCAGCCGTGGGAAAAGCAAAATGATTGTTCCGCGGAGGTTTTTTCCGTTTCTCAGCGGAAAGTGGCTTTATGAGCTATCGCCGGCTTTCAAACCGGATATGTAAGTGTAACAACAAGGAGGGGATGCTATGAGTATGACAGGACTGGACACATTCGACACCGCGGTACAGAAAGCTGATGTATGGCTTAAGGAAGTCATGCAGGAGATGGGGATTGACAGTAAAAAACGCGCGTATATGGCGCTTCGGGCTGTGCTGCACACATTGAGGGATCGTCTCCCCGTGGATGAAGCCGCCGATCTGGGTGCTCAGCTGCCTTTGCTGGTAAGGGGAATCTATTATGATGAATGGGATCCGTCAGGAACTCCGGTGAAAGACCGTCATCTGGATGAATTCCTCAATCATATAAAGGAAAACTACAGAGGTGACGGTGAGGTGAAGATGGATATGATGGCCAAGGCTGTTTTCAGAGTCATGAAAAGAAAAGTAACCGAAGGGGAAATAAATGATATAGAGGGCATGATGCCTTCAGAAATTCGCGAGCTGTGGAAATAGTTTTTTTTCGCTTCAGGGTTTGAGGGGTCCGCTGATTTCAGTGGACCTTTTTTCAGTAGGGAATAATATTGGTTTCCTCATCCACCTCCACATCCTCATCGATCCGCTGAAGGCAGATTTCGACAGTGCAGCCGGGGGGAGGTGTGTTGTTTTCCAGTCGTATACTGCCGCCATGGCTTTCAATTATGCGCTTCACTATCCCCAGCCCAAGCCCCGTGCCGCTCTTGCGGGTTGTGAAGAAAGGCTCGAAGAGGTGCTCGAGATACTCTTCCTTGATACCGTCTCCCTGATCGATAACCTTGATTCTCACGGCATTGTTGTCCGGACTGTTCTCCACCTCGATGACAATTTCAGAGGAGGAGGAGCTGTGTTCACAGGCGTTTTCCAGAAGGTTTATGAAGACCTGCTGCATCTTGGCCCTGTCTGCGGAAATAATGCAGCTTTCGGCTCCTGGAAAGAAATTCTGTACCACGGAACGGTTTTTGTATTTCGAGGAGGCGCTCCAGGAAAGAAGGGCTTTGGAGATGAGGCCGGGTACGGAGCTGGGCTGAAGATTTGTTTTCTCTACAGGTCTTCCCAAATCCAGAAGGTCTCGCATGAGGTCGGAGAGTCTGGTGACCTGGTTGCGGATGTGATTTATGAAATCGCTGTACTCTGAATCCTCTCCCAAGTCCGCATTGAGCGCCTCGGTTATGGCCAGAATGCCGTTGAGCGGGTTGCGTACTTCATGAGCCACTCCGGAGGTGAGCTGCCCCAGCATTCTCATTTCCTGATTGGCTCTGAGCTGCTTTTCAAGCTGGCGCTGTTCAATTTCTCTGGCAATATAGCGGCTGAAGATTTCAATTTGGTGGAACTCGTATTCGGTAAAAACCCGGCATTCCAGATCCATTGCGCAAATGGAACCGAGCAGTTCGCCTTTGTTGGACAGAATCGGAATACCGATATAGGATTTGAGTCCCACAAAGCTGTTCATCTGTTCGGGAAAGAGAAGGTTGAGGTCGCCGGAGAACTGGCAGGGTTTTTTCTCCTTCAATGCAACTCCGCAGGGATGATCGTGTGAAGATATGTTTTTCACACTGCTTAGCTGTCCGCGATAGATCTGGGAAATTCTGCTCAATTCACTCTGCTTAAGTATACCCAATGCCACATAGGGAATCTGGAGGATATTGGAGATTGCTTCAATGACTCTGTCATGCAGCTCCTCCAATCTGTTGGAGACTATGGTGGCTATGGAGTAGACCGACTCCAGTGCCGCGTGCTTCCGGAAAAGTTCCTGCTCGGCTCTTTTTCTTTCGCGGGTTTCCTCTCTGAGGAGCTCATAGGAGCGGCTCAGGGCGGCAGTTCTGGATTCAACTCGCCGTTCCACTTCAGCAAAAGCCTTGTGAAAGGCTGCTTCAGCTCTTTTCCGTTCCACAATAGTGCCGATCATGCGGGCACTGAAAAAGAGCCGGTTTTTGCTGAAATCAACTATGAATTCGGGACGTAAGTGATAGTTGTTTGCAGTTTTGAGAAGCTCATCATAGGAAATTCCATACAGCTGGGCAATATGCTTTAGTTTTTTAGGATTAGTAGGGGGATTGCCCAAGCCGATAACTACAGCTCCGATAGCTTCGGATCCAGCTTTGATCGGGGTCGAAAACAGGGGAATACCACCTTCACAAATCGATTCGTGAGCCTGACCGGAAACGATACTTTTGTGAGCGTTTTTCCAACAGGCATTGTGGCAGTGCCATTTACCACTGTTCATTGCATCTGCATTGGAGTCACTCTGGCAGTTTTCTCTGGATGCCCGGTCAAGCAAACGGCACCAGGGTGAACACGTGATCCGCACTGCATATGAGCCGTTTCTTTCGAAAATAGCAGCGGAGGTATACAGAAGTTCCAGAAAGTCCCCTGCAATATCCAGAAGCATCTCCTTGCCCACCGAGTTGAGGATCTCCCCCTTGGTATTAAGTTGGGAAAGATCTCCATAGGGCTGAAAGGGAACAGAATGGGTGAGAAAGGATTTGTGCTTATGTGTAAGAAGCCATTTGAGTGCATTCAATTCGTGATCAAGCTTTTTTGAATTGGTGATATCCAGGTTGACTCCGTTCCATTCGGTTATATCACCTTTTTCATTGCGCACCGGCTTTCCCTTGCTGATTACATGGCGGACGGTGCCGTTTTTGTCATTCAGGGAAAATTCAGCTTCCCATTCCACACCCAGCGAAATGCATTGTTGCCATTTTTCAAGAATCTCACATCCGCTTTTGGTTTCTATATGCTCAAGCCAGCCGAAACACAGAGCATCTTCCCATTCAAGGTCCAAAAAATCCAGAAATGAAGGGCTGAGGTAAAGAAGTTTTCCCTGGTAATCACATTTCCAGACACCGAAGGAGATTTGGTCAGCACTGCAGACGCACTGTTCGTCGTTGTTTAAAGGCATACATGTGTTTGAAACGGGCTCATTCATTTTTTGGCCTGATCTCTTCTTCCCATTATGCCAGGGATGTCTGCCGCCTATCCGGGACCGGGTGTTGGTCCAATGAAAAACAATATACGTTCACCAAGGGAAAAGACAAAAGAAAAAAATCAAATATTGTGATTATGGGAAATCAGTTTCTGATTGTCTGGAATGGCGTATATGGTTTCCTGTCAGCTTCATGTTTCAAAATATCCCTTCCGCAAAGTGCAGGAGGCTGAATAGTTCAGCGGCCGTCTTTCCAGAATCGGAAGCCTGCAGGTTGCCTTCAGCGTACGTCCAGGTCTTTTTCTGATATCGCATCCGTACTTCTTCCAGGTGTACATACCGTTTCTTGAACGGATCTTTCACATTGTACATTATTGGTTTACCGAACAGATCTTCACCCCTTGGAGGTTATGGTTGCACCTCCTTTTCGAAGCAATTGTCGTCTCTAAGCAATAAAACAGCACATATGTGTTTCGGAAAGTGAAATTTTGGAAAACGGAATATGAGAAAAGAGAGATCGGAAAGCTTTTCTTAATATATCTTGCAGGTGTATGGGTGTGCCAAGAGAAAATTCAGGCGAATGGAAAAAAGTACAAAGCAGTGAGATTCACTGCTTTGTATCATGGAAAAAATGGGCTAGTTTTTCTCGGGATTGAGGATTCTGCAGCAGTTTGCGCAGAGAGCGGTCACGGATAAGACGGACTCTTTCGCGGGTGAGTCTGAGCTCTCTGCCGATCTCCTCGAGCGTGAACTGTTTTGAGAAGTTCAGCCCGTAGTACATCCTGAGAATCCGTTCTTCTCTGCTTGAAACATTCTGGAGAACAGTGTCCAGCACGGCGGCAAGCTCTTTGCGCTGACTCTCTCCGTCCTGATCAGGGTCTTCACCCAGTACATCCTGGAGTGTCTTTACGCCGTCATCCTCCTGACCTGAACTGGAAAGAGGAGCATCCAAAGACACACCGCGCATCTTGTCCATCACTTCAACAATATCGTTTTCGTGATCCTTGAACTGATCCATCTCTATAGTGGTTTTGAAATCACCGCAGTTACGGTCCAATGCAGCCTTGAATTTGTTCACAAGTGCTATTTTGTTGGGAGGTATACGTACAGTCCCCGACTGTTCAAACAGAGCTTTCTGTATGCCCTGTCGTATCCACCATACCGCATATGAGATGAATTTCACCTCTTTATCTCTTTTGAACCGTTTGGCAGCCTTGAGCAGACCCATGTTGCCTTCATTGATAAGTTCAAGAAAGCTCAGCCCACGTCCGCGGTAGCGCTGGGCGATACTCACTACAAAACGCAGATTGGCGGTAATCAGCTTGTTTGTGGCTTCCAGGTCATTCTGCTGAACCCGTTTGATCAGTTCACGCTCCTCCTCTTCATCGAGGACATCGTAGCGTTTTAAGTCTCTGAAATAGAGTGCTTCTGTTTTGATACTCATAATTCTCTTCACAATATTGGAGGTCTTGCCATACCTTTTTATTATACTTTCTAAACAGAGGCCCTGGCAAGGCACTCCGAATTGATTGTTTCCTGTTATGTGTTTATGGAAAGTAAATAAATTACCGGCTCTGCAGAGTTGTTTTTTGCAGCCCTCAGCAGGTTGGTTTCCGGCTAGAGCTTTTTTCCCTTAAACTTCACCGAAACTTCGATATATCCCCCGTTGATATTGACTTGTTTTTCGCCGAATAAGATTTTTTTATTATGTTAAGAATAAGCACTTTCATTCTGCTGATTACCTTTCTTCTGTCCTCTTTGAGCGCACAGACTGATGTTGATGACAGTGCGGCTGATACGGCTTCTGTTGAGAACCGTGCCGTAGTGGTTATACCCGTTTCCGGTACTGTAGATCCGGGAATGGCGGCATTTATCGGCAGAACTCTGAGAGAAGCTGCCGAGCAGTATGACAGTCCGCTTATCGTGCTTGAAATGAATACTTTCGGGGGGCGGGTCGATGCCGCATACAGTATTGTGGACAGTGTCGTGGCAGTGAAAAACGCCTCCACAGTGGCCTACGTTCAGTCTAAAGCAATCAGTGCCGGAGCTTTGATTGCCCTTTCTGCCGATCAGCTTGTGATGCGCAGCAACACCACTATAGGTGATGTGGCACCACTTATCATGTCCGATGACGGCCCCGAAATGCTGGGTGAAAAGTACCAGTCTCCTCTTAGAGCGAAATTCAGAACTCTTGCGCGCAAGAACGGTTACTCTGAAGCTCTTACCGAATCCATGGTGACCGCCCAGATGGAGGTTTTCGAAGTAAAACTGCCCGATACGGTGCTGTATCTGGACTCAACCAGGCTTGCAGAGTTGGATCCCTCTCTTAAAGAACAGATAGTGTCTACCAGAACAGTTGTGCGGGAAGGAGAGCTTCTCACCATGACCGACAGCGAGGCCGCTGAATACGGCTTTTCCAAAATGACTGTCTCCAATTTCGATGAAATGCTCGGAAAGATGGGGTATGGCGATTCGGAAGTGGTCAGAATGGAGGAAAGCTGGTCTGAAGCATTGGTGAGATTGATCGGTTCTCTTTCCTCCGTTCTGATGATGATCGGGTTTGCCGCTCTGTATATCGAACTGCGTTCTCCCGGTTTCGGAGTACCGGGCATCGTCGGAATAGTCTGCCTCGGCCTGGTCTTTTTCGGACAGTATATGGTGGGGCTGGCTGACTATACCGAACTTCTGTTTTTGGTAGCCGGCATTATTTTCCTGGCGATCGAGTTTTTTGTAATCCCCGGGTTTGGTGTTGCCGGATTTGTGGGAATCGCGCTTATGGTGGTGG
Organism: Chitinispirillaceae bacterium; assembly: GCA_046546375.1. GTDB lineage: Bacteria > Fibrobacterota > Chitinivibrionia > Chitinivibrionales > Chitinispirillaceae > JAEZKC01. The sequence continues at coordinate 66,712 of JBKGXV010000006.1, forward strand.
GGATGGTATTGTCGTTTCAGAATTTTGTCATACCCCAGCCTGAATTCCCCTGGCAAATGGAAATACTTACCAACAATCTTATGAGGGTACTGATCAGTATTCTGGGTGCAATAATACTGATTTTCATTTTTTTCCGTTACTTTTTCGAGCGTCTGGGCAGGGTTGTTTCAGGACCCTATCTGGCAACTTCCCTGGAAGGTATCCGGGCCGATTCTGAAACACTCAACATGCCCCATGTGGGTGACAAAGGGGTTACAATCACCTCTCTTCGTCCTTCAGGCAAGGTCTCCGTGGATGGAGAAATCTACGATGTCGTGGCGGAAGGTGAGTTTCTGGACAAGGATGCCCCCGTGGTTGTGTCTCAAATCCAGGGAAACAGAATCGTGGTGAACAGAGAGGTGGCTTCATGATCATGCAACTGATTCTGCCGATTGTTCTTCAGCTCTTGGGGGTGGGAATCATTATCGCCGAATTCATTCTTCCCTCGGCAGGTGTTCTGACCATTTTGGCGCTGGGCGCTTTCGGGTACTCTCTTTATCTGGTTTTCAGTGAAGTTTCGATCAGCGCGGGGGTACTATTCCTGGTGGCGGATATCATAATCATTCCGATTCTGGTACTGTACGGAATAAAAATTCTTTCCAATTCCCCTCTTTCCCTTAAAAAATCTCTGGACAAGGGTGATGGAGTGGAACCTTCCTCGCAGCTGGCCGGTGCCGAGGGTTTGACCTTGTGTGATCTTCGTCCGGCCGGAGCCGCACTCATTGAAGGCAGGCGCAGGGATGTGGTCACCAGGGGTGAGTATATCCCCAAGGGAGCCACTGTGGTGGTGGTGTCCAATGATGTATACCGGATAGTGGTGAAGGAGAAGAAATAAGCGGGACAATTTAGTTGCGTTAACGCACGTAGTTTTGTATAATACATGAATACATGTTCACATGTTCACATTCAACCCGGAGAACACGAGATGAATCCGCAGACGGTTCTGGACAATGTGCAGGCACAGAAGCTTGCGAACTTTTTCAAGATGTTTGCCGATCCCACCCGGCTTTCGATTCTGGAAATTCTGTTCGAGGGAGAGCGGTGCGTGTGTGATCTGTCCTATAAGCTGGGGATGAATCAGTCTGCTGTTTCTCATCAGCTCCGCACCCTGCGCCACTCAAGACTGGTTTCAAGCAGAAGAGCGGGGAAGAGTATCTATTATTCCTTAAACGACAGCCACATTGAACAGATTCTTTCCTGTGGTGTCGAGCACGTAAACGAGGGAAAGCAGTAGTGATGATTACCAAGTATCATGTGAAGAATCTTGATTGTGTCGATTGCGCTCTGAAGATAGAGGAGCACCTGAGACGGGTTGAGGGTATCAGGTCTGCGGATGTGAACTTCGCCTCTCTTACTCTCACTGTGGACACGGATACTCCGGACAGAATCCGGGGAGAAGTCAGAGAGGTGGAACCGGAGGTCGAACTTGTTCCTCTTTCCAGCGCTACAGTGGATGAGTTTGCCGAGGATCATAAGGAATTTCATGTCCGGCGCACGGTGGCGGTGATGGTGATTGCCGGAGTGATGTTTCTGGGTGTGCTGGTAATCGATAACTTTTTCAGGGAACGGCCTTATGTGAATATGGTGCAGTACGTGCTTGCTGCAGTGGCTTATTTTCTTGCCGGATGGAATGTGCTCAGGGGAGCTTTCAGAACGATCCGCAGGGGTGTGTTTTTCGATGAGAATGTTCTCATGACCATCGCCACTATGGGGGCGGTTGCGATTGATGCGCTTTCTGAAGCTGTAGGGGTGATGATTTTTTTCAAAGTGGGTGAGTTTTTCCAGAATCTGGCAGTACATCGTTCAAGAAATTCCATTCGTACTCTGCTTGCGGTCAGGCCCCATGTTGCTCATGTGCAAAAGGAGGGAGCGCTGGTTGATCTTTCACCCGATGAGGTAAAGGCGGGGGAAGTTGTCAAGGTTCGTCCGGGAGAAAAGATTCCACTTGACGGAGAGGTGGTTTCGGGCAGTTCACATGTGGATGCTTCCGCTCTTACCGGCGAGCCGAAACCGTATACTGCCCAGAAGGGCAAAAATGTGTTGGCGGGAGAGATAAACGTGAGCAGTGTGCTTACAGTCAGGGTGACCCGTCCATTCTCACAGTCATCGATTGTACGGCTTCTGGAGCAGGTGGAGAATGCCTCTGCCAGGAAGGCCAGAACGGAAAAGTTCATCAGTCGTATAGCCTATTACTACACTCCTGCAGTGGTGGGGGCAGCTGCGCTTCTTGCTCTTATACCGCCTTTGTTCATTCCCGGTCAGACCTTTTCGGAATGGATTTATCGAGCGTTGGTATTACTGGTGATCTCCTGTCCCTGTGCATTGGTGATAAGTATTCCGCTGGGGTTCTTCGGTGGAATAGGAGGTGCTTCCAAGAGGGGGATTTTAGTAAAGGGGGCACATTTTCTGGAGCGGCTGGCATTATTGAAAACTGTTGTTTTCGACAAAACGGGAACTCTTACCAAGGGGGTTTTCGTGGTCAACAGATTGGAGCCTGTTCCCGACGTGTCTTGTGAGGATCTTCTGCAGAAGGCTGCTGCTGCGGAGTTTTACTCCGACCACCCCGTTGCTGTGTCTATAAAGAGTAAGGCTGATCAGGAAGGGATCGGTGTAAACCACGATGAGCTGGGAGAACATCATAACATTGCGGGAATGGGAGTAGAGGTGAATTTCAGGGGGCATAAGGTGCTCGCGGGTAACGAAAAGCTTATGGGGCGGGAAGGTATAGAGATTCCTGAACTTCACAAAGGAGCAGTGGTGTACGTTTCCGAGGACAGGCGCTATCTGGGATATCTTGTGGTGGGGGATGAAATAAAAGAAGATTCTGCGCAAGCTGTGAAAGAGCTTAAAGAAGCAGGTGTAGAGCAGCTGTGGATGCTTACAGGTGATAACAAGGATTCTGCCGAAACTGTAGCTGAAAAATTGGGAATTGATCATTTCCGTGCTTCGCTTCTTCCGGAGCAGAAGGTTGAGTATCTGGAGAGTATTATGCAGGACAGAAGGGAAGGTCAGCTTGCGTTTGTGGGTGACGGGATAAACGATGCACCTGTGCTGGCCCGTTCGGATGTGGGAATCGCCATGGGTACCCTGGGTGCCGATGCTGCCATAGAAACTGCCGATGTGGTGATCATGGGAGATTCTCCTCTGAAAGTGGCCGAGGCTATGCGGACTGCCAGGACAACCAGGAGTATAGTATGGCAGAACATCGTTTTAGCATTGGGAATCAAACTGCTTTTTGTATCTCTGGGAGCAATGGGGTTGGCTTCGATGTGGGAGGCGGTGTTTGCAGATATGGGAACTGCAGTGCTGGCGGTGCTCAATTCCGGAAGGGCATTGAGGGGCTGAGATTTCATTCGACGCTGGCGTATTCATCCTTGAGCAGGTCGAAATCCCTTCGGGTGAGGCTGGGCACTTTCCTTTTCAGGTCATTCCAGCTGTGATAGGGGCGGTGATCCACTATCTCCTTTGCCCTGATTTCACCCACATCGGGAAGCTTTGCGATATCTTCGAATGAAGCTTTGTTGAGGTTTACTCTCGGTTTTGACATATTGTACACCTCTAGGCATTCGGGAGGAATTACTCTTCTTCCCGGAACAGATCAAGAAAACGTTTCTCATAGAGATCGAAAATGCCCCATTTGTCCAGTTCCGCTTTGAGCTCCCGTGCCCGTTCTCTGTTTTTGCTCTTGGCCACTTCATTGAAAAGCTGTTCGATTCTGTTCATCACGTACTCGGGGATCTTCTCCCTCTCCTGTTCTTCTTCGGTTTGTTCCGGAGGGAAGGGAATACCGCTTTCAGAACCGAATTCCTCGTCACCTTCCGCAATGGAGGGAAAGATCTGTCTCAGCCGTTCCTCTATTTCCGCATAGGACTGCTCATATTCTTCACTCTCCTTTTCCAGCTCGCTTGTGTCTATCTGCAGATCGGCAATCCGGGCCAGAGTTTTCACGATAGCCAGAGAACCTTTGGGGTAGAGGATGCCGCTTGCATAGGAGGGGATGGTGGCCAGAATGCAGGCTGCTTCTATATCCCGGGAGGCAGCTATGCCCAGCAGTAAACCATTGAGTCCGCTGATAAAACCTTCAGGCATGGGTTCTATTCCGTATCCACGCATACTTCTGAGAAGCTTCTGACTGTTTGCAGCCGCGAACACTCTCGACTCTGAAGTATAGCTCATGGGATAGGGGAATGCGGCCGCGGTGAAAATGCGTTTGGCTTTGATCTTGTGGGCCACATCCAGAACTGCCTGAGCGACCGTGATGGCATCCGCTCCGGCCATCTGAAGCGTGCTTTCGAAAAACACCACATCGGGGTTGTGCTGCTCAAGAAAAATGCTTTTGGGAATTTCCGGAAAACTCACCATCCCCTCGGATACCACAACCTCCTCCGGTGAGTAGAACGGGGTCATATCCAGCTCCGCAAACATGTGCGCATCCACCCCCTGGCGGATGTATTCCATTGCAGTCAGTCCCACATCTCCCATTCCTGGCCATGCTGCGAACATCACTGGCGGTGTCTTGAAATCCATATAATCCTTGGCCATCCAAACCTCCCGGAAGCGTTCTCGTATTCGATTCTGGGACTTTAAACCGCAAAGAGCATTCCATCCGGTTTCCAGTGGATATTCCCCTGTCTGTATCCGTAATCAATAAGGAGTACAATCGAAAAAAAAGGAGTGCACTATGGTCGATCCTCAAAAAGCGCAAGACGTGGCGGTATTCGCCGGAGGATGTTTTTGGTGTCTTCAGGGTCCCTTTGAAAAAACTGAAGGAGTGAAGAGGGTGACTGCCGGCTACACCGGAGGGCATGTGGAGAATCCCACATATGAACAGGTCACCTCGGGGCGTACCGGTCACAGGGAAGCGGTGCAGGTGGTTTTCGATCCACGAGAAGTCTCTTATGAAACGCTTCTGGAGATTTTCTGGCGCCAGATCGATCCCACTGATCCCGGGGGGCAGTTCGCAGACAGAGGTGAACAGTATAAAACTGCCGTTTATTATCATGATGATGATCAGAAAAAAGCTGCTGAAAAATCAAAGGAAAAACTTCAGTCTTCAGGACATTTCAGCGCACCAGTCGCCGCTGATATCCTCCCCGCAGAGACGTTTTATCCCGCCGAGGAGTATCATCAGAAGTATTATCTCAAAAATCCGGGACATTACAGGCTCTACAAAACGGGTTCCGGAAGAGAGACCTTTATTCAGAGCAACTGGAAAGAGTAGGAGGGAGATATGGAAAACAGAAGAGAAGGAACTGAGGAGCAGCTGCGGCAGAAACTCAGCGATATGCAGTACAGGGTTACCCGGGAGTGTGCCACCGAACCTCCTTTCCGTAACGAGTATTGGGATAATAAAAAAGAGGGTATTTATGTGGATGTGGTGTCCGGGGATGTGCTGTTTTCTTCCAGAGACAAGTTCGATAGCACAACCGGCTGGCCCAGTTTCACCAAACCTGTAAATGAAAACAAGGTGAAATCTCAGGAGGATCGCAGCTACGGAATGGTCAGAACGGAAGTGAAAAGCAGCGGCTCTGACAGTCATCTGGGGCATGTGTTTCCTGATGGACCAGCACCGCTCGGTACACGGTACTGTATCAACTCTGCTTCGCTTAGATTCATTCCACGGGAAAAAATGGATGATGAGGGGTACGGGGAGTATCAGAAGCTTTTCGAGTGATTGGAAAGCAGATTTTATATTCAAAGCTTAAAAAGCGAACCGGGACCGAAAGGGGATGCATGGAAAAACTGCTTGTGACAGGAGCCAGCGGGCTTTTGGGGGGTAATCTGTGCAGGGAGGCAGTAAAAGACAGACGCTACTTCTCTGTAAGGGGTACATTTCTAAGCACCCCTCTTTCCGGCGTTCCCTTTGAAGTATCCCGCTGTGATCTGAATGCGCAAGATCAGGTTTCGGCATTGCTGGATGATTTCAGGCCCGGAATCGTGATACACTGCGCAGCCATGTCTTCCCCTGACAAGTGTGAGGAGAAACGGCAAGAGGCAGAAACAATTCTGGCAGGGGCTAGCGGTTTACTGGCACGGCTCTGCCGGGCAAGAGATATCAAGTTGGTGTTCATTTCATCTGATATGGTCTTTGACGGATGCTGCGCTCCCTACAGGGAGGAGGATGAGGTTATTCCAGTCAATTACTATGGGGAGCTCAAGGTGTTTGCGGAACGTATGGTGCTCAATGAGAGCGGGGATAATCTTGTATGCAGGCTTCCGCTTCTTTTCGGAGCCGGTTACGGTTCGGCTCGAAGTTTCATTCAGGGGTGGGTGCAGTTGCTTCAGGAAGGGAGGGAAGTGAAAGCGTTTGTTGATGAGTTCCGTACTCCGGTTGAAGCATCCTGCGCGGCCCGCGGAATTCTCGACTTTGCAGCTGAAAAGAGCGGCGTTCTTCATCTGGGGGGGCGGGAACGTATCTCCAGATATGATTTCGCGCTCAGGCTGACGGATGTGTTTGGTTTACGTAAGGAACTGGTGAGGGGGTCGTGTCAGAAAAGTGTCCGGACTCCTGCTCGCCGACCTTCCGATGTATCTCTTGACAGTTCAAGAGCGTTCGGTTGCGGATACGACCCCGGTACTTTGACAGACGGACTTATCCGGCTCCGGGACCGTATCCGTCCGGCAGATCAGGCTGCGGAACGGGACCGGATCACCTCCTCCTGACTCTGGAATGCTCTGTACATATCCTTCATCTGTTCATCCGCGAAAACCTCCTCTGCGGATTCGAACACTTCAGACTCCTCTTCCTCTATGTGGTGTTCCAGAAGCTCCATCAGGACTTTCGCTTTGGGTTTCCAGGTATCGTGAGAAGCATCTGTGTTCTGCAGCTCTTTAAAAACCATGTCAGCCACATGATGTTCCTCCAGTGCTTCCAGAGCAATGTCATGAGACTGACTTTTGTCTTTGAGTGCGGGGTAGAACACCGACTCTTCAGCTTTCATGTGGGGAATGAGAATCTGCTGCAGTTGCAAAAGAAGGTTTTCCCTGGCCTTGAGTGCTTCCTTGGAGGTGTCGTTCATCTTGAAGACAATATCTTTAATCTGCTCGTGTTCCGAGCGCAGGCGGTCGAACAGTTCCTGACCCATGTTTACTCCTTTCACGCTGGTCTTCAACCCGTTTTGCGGTAAAGAGAGTGAAAGCAAATGCCGTACCTTTGCAAACCGCTCTTAAAGGGGAATGGAACTTGCTTTCCTTTGAGGAGTATCACCCTCATTTTGGTGGAAGGTTTTGGGGATGAAGAAAAAACAGAAGACGGAAGATGTGCTGGGAGCGCTGCTTCTGCTGGAAAAGGATGCGCTGGGGGCTTATGACAAATGCATTTCAAGTATTCAGGATCAGCGCCTCAGGTCCGCATTAAATCAGGTTCGGGAAGTCCATTTCCGCAACATGGGCAGACTGGATCAGCTGTTGTCCGAATACGAGGTCAATCTGGGACAGCTTTCCCACATGCGGGGATTCTTTCCCAATCCCAGAGGTTCACTTGAGAAAATGGACCGTGACGGGGGGATTATGGAGTCGGTTTTCACCGGAGAGAAGATGGTGGGACATACCTACCGTACTGCTTTGAGCAGGGATATGGCGGGGTGGGCCGGTAAAGCAGTGGAGGAGATGTATCAGGAGCAGAAGAGGGGAGTTGAGCTGCTCAGGGAATCAGTTAAAAAGAGGAAAATCTGAAAAAAAAACAGGGCCGCTTTCAAAGCGGCCCCTTTATCGTAAAATCAGTTGACTGTTTAGTCGAGAACGCGCCATTCCACTCGTCTGTTGAGACTGTGGCACTCATCATCCCCGTCGCAGTTGGGGTTGACCGGACGTTCCTTACCGTAAGAGGTGGTCTCCAGACGTTCGACTTCAATTCCGTAGGAAGACAGATATTCTTTAGCCGCATTGGCGCGGTCCTCACCCAGACCCATATTGTACTCGGCGCCTCCGCGTTCATCCGCATGGCCTTCGGCCATTACCCGCACGGTGGGATACTCGCTCATTACGCTTGCCGCACCTTCCAGAGCACTGATGGCTTCCGGTCTGAGTTCAGACTTGTCGTAGTCGAAATAGATCGTTTCCAGCGCGTTGCGCACCTCGGCTGCCGAGTCGATTGCCGGTGGCGGTGGCGGTGGCGGTGGTGGTGGTGGTTCCTCTTCCTCGACAGGTGGTGGAGGTGGTGGTGGTTCCTCTTCCACTTTCGTTACTTTTTTCTGACAGCCGGCCATGCTTATAATGGCTACCGACAGAGTCAGAACTGATAGAAGTTTGAATGTTTTGTTCACAGAAGACCTCCGCATTAAATAAAAGTTTGATAATCTAAGTATCTGAGGGGGAGACTTTTATTGAAATATATTAATATGGATACATGAGTTGCAACATTCGGGAGCACTTTTGTGTAAAGGTTTTTCTGTTTTTCTGCCTGTAGCTCTCCGGCCGGAACATCTTTTGCGATGAATCACTCGAGAATACTCTTTGAAATCTCACGTAAACGCAGGAGGAGCGGCTATGTTCTTCTATATAGAATTCCTGTGGGCCATACTGGTGGCGCTGTTCATTACCGGCATTCTTATTGCGGGAATCAGAAAATCCCGTCCCGCGGTGCGGGTGGTGATTTCTCTGTTTTTTCTGCTGTTTCTGGGCGTATGGGCAGGAGGCTTGTGGCTCACCCCCATCGGGCCGCCGATCCAGGGAGTTTATGTGGTGGCCTTTTTCGTGGCGGGAGTAGTGATCGCTCTGCTCATGGCAGCAGCGGCTTATCCCTATTTCCCTCTGTACCAGACCGAGGAGAAATCTTCCGAGCCAGCAAGGGCGGCGCTGGGCAAACCGGTTGGGGCGTTTTTCTGGATTCTGGTGGGTATTCTGGTACTGGCGATCGCGGCAGCCTATATCTGGCCCACGGCGGCAGCATGAGTAATGATGGGCACAGTGTGGGAACACGGACGATACAGATGATCGTAAAAATTCGGGATGACAGGAAATGAAAGCTGGGTTCAAACTGGATGCGGATTACTGGAGCAGCGATCAGTATTCGGAGCTGTTCGGTGATCTGGATATTCTGGAGACTCTCTGGGAGAAAGGAATTCGGGCCCTTGAGGTTCCGGTGGGGCCCCGAACGGATCGTATGCTGCTTTCGGAACATATAAGACGGTGTACCGATGCGGGGTTTTCCGTATCCATCCATCCCTATACGGAGGCTACAGAGTACAACCCCTCCTGCTTTGAGGATTCTCAGCAGAATCCCTGCAGGCATTTTCACGAGGAGCTTTTTTTTCTGGCCTTGGAGGCTTCGGTTCATCAGAAAGGGGTTTCCGTGGTGAATATCCACCCCGCAGCCGATCTGAAAACACTTTCCCGCATGGCACTTGTGGAGCAGTCGGTGCGGTTTTTCGCCTGGGCAGTGGGGTGGTGTGCGCAGTATGCTCCCACAGTTCTGGTTACCGCCGAGCTGCAGATTGCGGCCGCTCCTCAGGATGCGGTAGTGAGAGTTGGTGACAGTTTTTCAGAACTCGAGCAGATTGCGGCCAGAAGCGACTGCGGGTTGTGCTGGGATTTCGGGCATGCATACCTTAATCATCTGCGCTACGGAATGCCTCAGGACCCCGACCCCGAACTTTTAAAGAAAATAGTCCATGTGCATTGTCATGATGTGCAAAAGAGGGATCACTGGCCCATGCTTGCCAATACCAGCGGATGGGAGGAGAAGCTAAGAATGCTTATCCGCGCCGGTTTCAACGAAACGGTTGTTTTGGAGATCACACCACGCAATTATCTTCAGGCGGGGGGATTCCAGGCGTTTGAGAGGTCTGTGGAAACACTTTTCCGCTCGGCGGCGCAATCCGGGGGAGTGTTCGAGAGGTGAGTGATTGTTCCCCGTTTGGTACAATGCAAAAGTGTGTGGCATGGTCGCCTCGACCATGTTCTCTTTATCACAGATGAACAGTTCAAGACACGGTCCGGGGGATCGTGGCCACACGTACCGTTTACCTGGATTCCTTTCCCTTCCCGCTCTGTCCGGTTTTTTCATAAAAAAACTCCGCAGCATCGATCACCCAGCGGGAGGCTTTGTGACTCCTGTACCGTTTGTTTTGTATGAAAAACGTGGGAGTCACCTGAACACCGTTTCTCTTTGCTTCCCTGCGCGATTCTAAAATCCGGCCTTTAAGTTCTTTATCACCCAGCAGTTTTCCGAATTTTTTCCTGTCCAGACCCAGACTGTCCGCGATGGCTGTCATATTCTTTTCCGTGGGACGACCGCGCTGCTTTTCCATAATCAGCAGAAAATCGGAAAAGCGGCCCATCCTGTGTGCTGCCTCAAGAGCCCTGTCGCCGATTCCCGTAGTAAGCGGCTTCGCCAGCAGTCTCGCTTTTCCCTTGAGCGGCCCTTCGGTCACTGCGGCGTAAAGCTCTTTATAGGTGAACTTGCACATGGGACAGTTTGCAGAATAGTACTCGGTAATGATAACCGGGGCATCCGGGTCTCCCGAGGTCGGCCAGCGGGCTGTATCAATCTGGAACGTGCTGTCTGAAGTCAGAGAAAGATACCTCTTCTTCAATGCTTCAGCTATTTTTTCATCACTGCTTCTTCTCAAGCCCTTCATCCAGGTAGTGAAGTTCATAAGCCGGTCAGCTATTTCGCAGTCGGGCTTTTTTTCGACACACCTGGAAAGAGTCGTGGAACAGCATTCGGCCACATGAAAATTACCGTGAAGCGAATCCAGAAACTCCTGACCGGGACCCGCATGCGCAGTGGACCAGGGTACCAGGAGACAGAAAAACAACAGAACAGAAAAAAAACGCAGAAGAGTTGAAAGCAGGCGCTGAACGCTGAACCCCCATCTCTTAGCTTCATTGCCAAACGTTATCATTGGATTCAAAACCCCTAATTATTATCTTACATTCACCAGTAACCTAAAAATACGGAGTGTACAGTACCAATGCCAATGAATATTGCTCAACAGCTTGTAATCGAGTTCAGTCTTAAGGACTTTCAAGTCAAAAATACACTAGAACTGTTCGATGAGGGGGCCACCGTTCCCTTTATTGCCCGCTATCGCAAGGAGCGCACGGGGTCACTGGATGAAATCCAGATCCGCGATCTTCAGCACCGTTATACCTACTATAAGGAACTCGAGGAGCGCCGGGAAACCATTCTCGAGAGTATCCGTTCGCAGGGAAAACTCACCCCCGAGCTGGAAAAGAAGATCAAGGACACGCTGAGCAAAACTGAGCTGGAGGACCTTTACCTTCCCTATAAACCCAAGCGCACCACTCGTGCAACCAAGGCCAAGGATGCGGGACTTGAGCCTCTGGCCGATTGGCTCTATGAGCTCACAGAACCGCAAGCTGATCCTCTGGCCAAGGCAAACGAGTTTCTCAATTCCGAAAAAGGTATCGATACACCTCAGAAGGCGATTCAGGGCGCCAAGGATATTTTAGCGGAGCGGCTTTCCGATGATGCCGATATCCGCAAGTGGATGAGGGAGCTGGCTTCTGATGAAGGAGAACTGGTAAGTGCGGTCAAAAAGGACTTCGAAAAGCAGAAGACAAAATTCGAGATGTACTATGAATACAGGGAGAAGGTGACCTCGCTTCCCTCCCACCGGATACTGGCCATGCTCAGAGGAGAGCGGGAAAAGGTGCTCAGGTTGTCACTGGAGATACCTTCCGAGACGGTAATAAACCGCCTCGATACAATTCTTGTGAAGCATCCCGAAAGCGCTGCAGCGCCGCTGCTCAGGGAGGCTGCCGCCGATTCTTATAACAGGCTACTTCTGCCCGCAACCGAAACCGAGATCCGCAAAGAGATCCGCGACAGGGCAGAGGATGAAGCTTTCAAGGTGTTCGGTGATAACCTTGAGGCTCTGCTTCTCGCTCCTCCAGCGGGAAGAAAGCCGGTTATCGGGGTTGACCCGGGCTTCAGGACCGGATGCAAGGTCGTGGTGGTGGATGACACGGGGAAGTTTGTCGAGAACACCACTATCTACCCTCATGAACCGCAGAAGGAGGTGGGGAAATCCCGTGCTATTATTCTTGATCTGGTAAAAAAACACAACATTCGGCTTATCGCCACCGGAAACGGAACCGCCAGCCGGGAAACGGATGAATTCCTGCGCTCGGCAATCAGGGAGATCCCCAAAGAGGACCGTCCGTTGAGTGTTATTGTCAACGAGGCCGGGGCCAGCGTGTACAGCGCAAGTGATGTCGCCATCAAGGAGTTTCCTGATCTTGACCTTACTGTGAGAGGGGCTATTTCCATCGCCCGCCGTCTTCAGGACCCTCTCTCCGAGCTGGTGAAAATCGATCCCAAATCAATCGGGGTGGGGCAGTACCAGCATGATGTCAATCAGACCAGGCTCAGGGATTCTCTTGATGAAGTGGTGGAGAGCTGTGTCAATCGGGTGGGAGTGGATATCAACCTGGCATCCGAGGAGCTGCTCAAGTACGTTTCAGGTCTCAACCGGCTTATCGCGGCGAACATTGTCAGTTACCGCAATGAAAAGGGCGCATTTTCTTCCCGTAAGGAGCTTCTGAAGGTCCCCGGGCTGGGGGAGAAGAAGTTCCAGCTGTCGGCGGGCTTTCTGCGGATCCCGGGCGGTGAGAATCCTCTGGACAACTCGGCAGTGCATCCGGAGAGATACGATCTGGTGCAGAAGATGGCATCGGAGCTCAAGGCCACGGTGCATGATCTCGTCGGTAACGCCACACTTCTGCGTTCCATCAATAAAAAGAATTTCGTTTCCGAAGATGTGGGGCTGCCCACCATCGAGGACATTCTTTCGGAGCTGGAGAAGCCGGGAAGGGACCCCAGAGCCGAATTCCGTTACGCCCGTTTTAACGAGGAGGTGACCGAGATAAGCGATCTCAAGGAGGGGATGCTTCTTGAGGGAACCGTGACCAATGTCACCAATTTCGGAGCGTTTGTGGATATCGGGGTTCACCAGGACGGACTTGTGCACATTTCGGAGCTTTCCAACACCTTTGTTTCCGATCCCAGGACGGTGGTGAAGGTGGGTCAGGTGGTGAAGGTGCGGGTATTGAGTGTGGATGCGCAGCTCAAAAGAATCGCTCTTTCCATGAAACTCGAGGGCGAAGGCGGTGGCGCACCCAGGCCCAGAAAGGGGCAGCACAAAAAGCCCGAACCCAAGAAGTCCACAACGAGGGATCTTCAGGAGAAGTTCGGAAAGGGCAAGGGTGAGAAGAAGCTCAAGACGGTGAAGCCCAAGATTAATATCAGGCGGCTTCTGCCGTAGATCTTTGCTGACGCTAGCCGCAAAGGACTCTTCTCGTATTCGAGATGTTTGTATTGAAACGGCCGTCCCGATTTCAGATTCGGGGCGGTCTTGGGATCATTCTTTCCTTATTTGTATATCAGCGCGAACATTTTCAAAAGCAACTGGTAAAATTCTCACCGCATTATCTGACTCTCACCGCCTGCTTTTCTATGATCTTCCTGAAGTTCTCTGTGGTGGAAGCCCAATCCACCACATCCACTCGAAACGGTAGATCAGATTCCGAAAAGGCTTCCTTGAGATCCGCCAGAGTGAGAATGGGAAGCGGCTTTTCGGTCATGATCACCAGATCAAGATCGGAATTTCTTTCGGTCCTTCCCTGTACACGTGATCCGAAGGCATGTACCTCATATTCCGGTACATGCTCCTGAAGGATTCGTTTAACCAGGTTCAGTTCCTGAAGGCTTATATCAATTTGCATCGGAGTCATCAATTGTTGCGGCGTTCGAGTTCGCTGAGAACATATTGCATATCCTGCTGAAAATCATCAGTAATGGAGAGAATAGCTTCGGCTTTTTCTTCATCATAGGTATGGCTGGTGATATTACGCATCTCTCTATAGGCCTTAAAGGGCAGCGATTCCTTCACAATCCCGCTTTCCTGGGCAAGTCTGATGAGGTCCATGAAATTCATCTCTTTGAGTTCGGAAGGGTTAGCCACGATCTGGGCAAGCTGCCGCTTTATCATCTTGATTCCCAGTTCATAGGTGTATTGGAAGGCCTGAATGACTGCAGCCCGGAACTGTTCTTTGAGATCTTCATTGTCCAGAGCCAGTTCCGAGTGGTAGAAAGAGAGGCTTTTGTTGAACTGGGCGAGAGCCTTTTGAAGGGGAGAGAAATCTATGGTCATTTGGGTCTGCCTTGGTTTTTGAGGTTCTGGAACAGACGTATTGTGCTTACGATTAAAATAATATTGCAGTCGTTCGGTATGAAAATGAGAGTGAAAATGGACTGTGGAGAATACGAAAAGCTACTGGTAAAATTCTCACAGCCTTATCTGACTCTCACCGCCTGCAGTTCTCTGTGGTGAAAGCCCAATCCACCACATCCACTCCAAACGGCAGATCAGATTCATGAGAAGGCTTCCTAGAGATCCGCCAGAGTGGGAACGGGAAG